>JAJFGK010000082.1 GCA_021776195.1 Kiloniellaceae bacterium
CGACAACAACGTGGAAATTCAATCTTTGAAAGGTTACAATCCGTCACCGCCGTCTCCCTGCGCTCGATCCAGTCTAAGCACCTGAATCATAACGCAGAACAAGGGACGGCGGTAACTCTTTCATGAATCTTCCGGGCTAGCGCCGTTCGATCGGTGCCGCGCGTGATCTGCGCCTTGCCCGTCGTTAACTGAAAACCGCCACCGGCTCGCCAAGCACCTCGCGGCGCAGGGTCACGCCCAGGCCCGGCGCCTCGCCGGCTTTCATCGCACCCTGCTCGCGCCGCGGCGCCCCCTCGGCGATAGAGAGCGTGACGTAGCTGTTGAAGTCGGTCGCCGTGAAGCGCAGCTCTTGCGGACAGGAGTGGGCCAGGTGAGCGATGGCCGCGGTCACAACATCGCCGCCCCAGGTATCTTCCAAGGTCATGGCGATGCCCAGGGTGGCGCAGAGATCGCGCGCCTGGCGCGCCTTGCTGAGCCCACCGACCTTGGAGATCTTGATGTTGACCACATCCATGGCCTGATCGGCATGGGCCCGCAGCAGCATCTCGACCCCGTCGACCGACTCGTCCATCACGAAGGGATGATCGCAGTGCCGGCGGATCGAAAGGCATTCCTCATAGGACAGACAGGGCTGCTCGATATAGACATCGACATCGCGCACCGCGCGCACCACCCGCATGGCCTGGTGCTGCAGCCAGCCGGTGTTGGCGTCGGCGACCAGGACATCGCCGCGCTCCAGTTGATCGGCGACCGCGTGAATGCGCTCGATATCGGTGTCGGGATCGCCGCCGACCTTGAGCTGGAAGCGGCGATAGCCCTCGGCGCGGTAGCCCGCCACCTTGGCCGCCATGGCCTCGGGGCTCTCCTGCGAAATGGCCCGGTAGAGCACCACCGCCTCGCCCGAGCAGCCGCCGAGAAGCTTGGCGACCGGCTGCCCGGTCGTCTTGCCGAGGATATCCCAGCAGGCCATATCGAGCGCCGATTTGACGTAGGCGTGGCCCTTCAGCAGGGCGTCCATGCGCCGGTTCATGACCCCGATATCGGTCGGGTCGAGGCCGATCAGGTCGGGCGCCAGCTCGGCAATCCCGACCCTGGCGCCGGCCGCATAGGAGGGCAGGTAGAAGGGCCCCAGTGGACAGACCTCGCCGATGCCGGTGGTTCCGGCGTCGGTTTCGATCTCGACGACGGTCGAATCGAAGACCGACACCGACTTGCCCCCCGACCAGTTGTAATTGCCTTCGTGCAGCGGCAGGTCGGCCTGGTAAAGCTTGATCGCGGTAATTTTCAAGGACAAAGATCAAGAGCCTTTCAGGAACGCTTGGCGATACAGGTGACCTCGACCCGCGAGCCGCCGAACAGGCGCCCCACCTCGACGCAGGTCCGCGCCGGAAAGGCGCGGTTGGGAAAGAACGCGCCATAGACCGCGTTCATGCGGTCCATCTCGTCGAGATCGGTCAGATGGACATCGATCCGCACGACCTGCTCCATGGCGACCCCGAGGTCCGCCAGTTCGTCGCGCAGCGCGGTCATGACCACTTTCGTTTCGGCCTCGATGTCGCCGAGGGCCGCCGCCCCCTCGGGCAGGTCGGCGGCCACCACGCCGGCAAGAAACAGGTAGGGATCGTCGTCGACGATCTGGGTGAAGGGCGCTCGCGTCGGCAGGAAACGCGAACCCGGCAAATAGCGCGCCGCGGCCATGACCCCGCCCTACTCGCCGGCCAGAGAGAGCTCGGGCGAGCGGGCCGAGTTATAGTCCTTCAGGGGCCCGAGTTCCTTTTCGACCAGGGGGATCACCTCGCCGGCGAAACGCTCCAGCGACTTCAGCGCCCGGGCCCGCGGCAAGCCCGCCATCAGCATGAAACAGTTGAAATGCGTCACCCCGAACAGCTTGATGGTCTCGATCACCTTCTCGGCACAGCTCTGCGGGTCGCCGATGATGGTGTTGGCCAGGATCTGTTCGGTGCTGGGTTCGTCGGGCGCGACCGGCGCCTTGATGAAGGCGCCCTCCATGACCGGATCGCCGGCCCGCATCTGCGCGACGATACGGCCCACGTAGCGGGCCCGCTCGATGAAGTCCTCCGCCTCGGCCTTGCTGTCGGTCACATGCACGTACTGCTGTACCGCGAAGGGCGCGGTCAGCGGATCGACGCCGGCCTCGCCGTATATCTTGTCGATATGGGCGCGCAGTTGGCTGATCAGGATGTTGCCGCGAAAACCGCCGGTGACGAAGGGCGTGTGGCCGCCCCGGGCGCAGCGCGTCAGCACCTCGGACGTCGTGCCGGTGACGAAGATCTCGGGCACGCGATCGCCCACAGGCCGCACCAGAATCGGCGTCGGCGGAAATGAAAAGTGGCTGCCCTGGTAGTCGACCACGCCCGTGGTCAGGGCCTGCTCCAGGATGTCCCAAGCCTCCAGCGACACGGCGGTGCGGTCATCGAGGCTCTGGTCGAAACGGTCGAACTCGAACTTCTGGTAGCCGCTGCCCAGGCCGATCACCGCCCGGCCCTCGCTCTGCAGATCGAGCAGGCCGACCTCCTGAACCATGCGCAGGGGATGATAGAGCGGCAGCACCAGCACGGCCGCGCCCAGCCGGATCCGCTTGGTCCGGGCGGCGGCGTGGGCCGCCATCATCAGCGGCGAGGGGCTGATCGAATAGTTGGAAAAGTGATGCTCGGCGAACCAGGCGATCTCGAAGCCGGCCTCGTCGGCCAGTTCGACCAGGGCCATGGTGTCGGCCAGGACGCCGGCCGTCGTGGCATCGCCTTCAGGCAATGTCATTAGATTGAAAAGTCCAAAATGCATGGGACAATCCCTTGAGAAAGCGGACCATCACGCCGGCCCGATGCGGGCTAAAGCTGGCAAAGTCACGCGGGCAATGCAAGGGCGGCGCGGTCAGGCCAAGAATCGATCATAGGAATGCAGCCGGCCGCGCGGCAACCGCCAGGACGGTCATCGGAAATCTGACGGGAGGTGACGGATGCGACAGATTGGACTTTCGGTCTTGTTGGCCTCCTTGGCGGTGGTCATGACCTTGGCCGGGCCCGGCGCGGCCCAGGCCGCCGATACCGTGAGAATCGGCATCGACGGCCGGATGATCGAACTGGAGGTCAAGGACGACCAGGCCACCGTTCTAAAACTCGGCCGGGTGAATTGGTAGGGCAGCGGCGCGATACCGCCGCCATCGAGGCCGCCGTGGGCTTGCGCGCGGAGAGAAGCTAACGGCTAGCCGTCGGCGAATTCATCGAAGGTCGCGCGGAGCCGGGCGCGGATGCCCGGCTCATAGGCGAAGTGTCCCGCCGAGGGCACCATATGCAAGCGCGAGCCTGGCCAGGCATGGTGCAGATCATAGGCGTTGCTTGGCGGGCAAAGCAGGTCGTCCTCGCCGTGGACGATGACCCCGGGGATCGCGGCAAGCCGCTGGGCCCGATCCAGGATGTGGCCCTCGGGCAGAAAGCAGTCCTCGATGAAATAGGTCAGAGCGATGCGCAACTCCGCCAGGGCCACCTCGAAAGTCGGCTCTTCGCGCCAAAAGGCCGGGTCGAAGGACTTGATGTTGGACAGCGCATCCTGATGGGCTTCATAGACCCGATAGGCCTGGAGCCGGATCTCGGGCCGCGGATCTTCCAGCCGCGCACGGTAGGCTTCGAGCAGGTGTTTCGGCTCGCTTTCGCCGACCAACGCGACCAAACGGTCGCAGGCCTCGGGCCGCAGCCAGCGCACGGTCTGGTTCACCCAGCGGTTCTCGGCCGCCAGGGCGAGAAAGATCCCCCACAAGGCCATGCCGCGGACCCGCTCGGGATGCCGGAGGGCATAGGCCAGCGCCAGGGTGCTGCCCCAGGAGCCGCCGAAGAGAAACCAGCTTTCGATGCCAAAGGATTGGCGCAGTCGCTCGATATCGGCGACCAAATGGGCCGTGGTGTTGTTCGTCAGGCAGCCGAGGGGACGCGAACGCCAGGACCCGCGCTGGTCGAAGGCGACCAGGCGATAGCGTGCCGGATCGAACAGACGGCGCACCGCCACGGGCCAGGGCCGGCCCGGACCGCCGTGCAGGAACAACACCGGCAGGCCATCGGGCCGGCCCGACTGTTCCCAATAGAGGACATGCGGCGGCTCAACTTCCAGCCACCCGTGATCGAAAGCCTCGATGGCGGGGTAGAGATCGCCCGCGTCGCCGGCCGCCATTCCCTTCCTTTCTTGTCCGCGCGTCCCGCGGCGATTCAGGACCCGCTCAAGAACGAAGCCGCGGTGATTTCATAGACGATACTGTCCCGGCCACCGGCATCGGGCCGCTCTCCAATGGCGACGGCGCCGATCTTTTCGATGGCCCGTCGCGAGCGCAGATTCTCGTGACCGACGAGAAACAGGACGCGGCTGACGAATTTGAAGGCATGGCGCAGCATGAGCTGCTTCATTTCGCCATTGTACATCCCACCCCAGTGCGACCTGGCCAGGAAGGTCCAGCCAATTTCTATTCCACCATTTTCTTCGTCGAAACAGCGGTACCGCGACGACCCGATGACCCGACCATCGAGGGCGTCGATCGCAATCAAGGTTCCGCCGCATTCGATGGCCTCCTGGAAGAACTCATTGAACGATTCTTCCTTGTAGCGGTCCCTGGTTGGATGCTGTTCCCAAATGAGCGGGTCCGCCGCAACCTCGAACAGACCAGGATAGTCGTCCGCGCGCAGCGGCCTGAGTTTGAGGTGCTCGCCCTCCAAGATGGGTTGGAACTCAAAGTCCATTTCTCGAGTCCGGTCACGGGGTCTCTGTGGCGAGTGTAGACGCTGAAACCCGGGAGACCTATGCAAAATCCGTGGCCCGCGACACTGTCGCGAAAAACATTGCCGATGCGCCGGCCGGGATCGGGGACGACGAGCCGCACTCTTGGCCTAAAGGATTGAGATAACAGATTTTGGGTCACGCGAGTAAAGAGAATTGATGAGGACGAGTCCATCTCGGGTCTATATGTTGCTGCCCTGGGGCGTCTGGCATCCTGGGAAGACCGACAGGAGAAGAAATGACCAATTGGATCGTAAAGTTCGCGGCCTTTGCTGTCCTAGCATCTCTGGCAGGGGCATCGGCAGCGACAGCCCAGGAGATCTGCAAGGGTTACGGCCCGCAAACACCCAGAGACATCGCGCGTGTCGCCGGGACCAACGGGCGCCTGTTCACCATGGCCCCGGATTCCAGCCAGATGAACCTTTGCAACATCCACACCCACACCAATGCGGAACACAAGGGCCCCGGATTCTCGGTCTTCGCCGGCGACGGCGAGCACGGCGGATATCAGTGCAATGAAAGCGACAGCCTGACCGCCGCCGAGTTGGAAGACCCGACCCACGGACACGGTGCCTTTCATGGCGTCAAACCCGGCGACACCATCGAAGTCCACTGGGTTCACACCTCCTGCGATGTTTCACCCGGCGAAGGCCTCGGGTCCTGCCTCAGCGATGCCTGCGCCAACCCGCAGCTGCGCGTCGAAACCCAGGTCTTCCTGGTCGTGAACGACCCCAAGGCGCTGGACTTCGGCGATTTCGCCTACCAGGGAAACATCGCCAACGGGCTGCACCAGCCGAAGTCCTTGCCGACCGGAACCGGCGATCCGGTGGTTTTTGCCGGCTCGACCACTGGCCCCAAATACACCCAGTCGGTCTGCTCGCCGCTTCAGGTGACCTGGAGCGTGCGCCCGAGCTGCGCCAAGCTCGACGTCACCTCGCTCAACAAATGGGCCGAAGACGGAAACGTCTTCAAAGAAGAGCACTCCCATGGCGTCCGCCAGCTGGTGACCGCCCCCGAGCTCCTCGCGCCGATCAACTAGGCCGCCAAGCCCGGTACGAGCTGCCACCTCGGCAACTCGTACCGGGCACGGCACTGGACCTTCCCCGTCAAGTCCGACAGATTGACCCTCTGGGACCACCGCCGGGTCGGACCCGAGTCACGACAGAGGGGACGCCGCCTGGTGGAACGCGAAGAATCGCAAAACGGCCGTGGCACCGCGGCACCCTTGCCGCCGGCAGGGGCCCTGTCCCAGGGCGCGCCCCTGCTCGGCATCCTCTGCGTGACCGGCGCCGTTTTCGTCTTTTCCTCCCAGGATTCGGCGATCAAGTGGCTGAGCGGCGACTACCCGCTGCATCAGATCATCCTGACCCGGGCGACGGTCGCCATCCTCTTCACCCTGGCGCTCTTCGTGCCGCTGGAGGGTGGGCTGCGGATCCTGCGCACCGACAGGCTGGGTCTGCACATGCTGCGCGGCCTCTCGGTGGTCGTCGCCAACATGACCTTCTTCACCGGCCTGGCCTCCCTATCGCTGGCCCAGGCAACGGCGACCTTCTTCGTCGCGCCGATCTTCATCACCGCGCTTTCCGTGCTGATGCTTGGCGAACAGGTCGGACCGCGCCGCTGGATCGCGGTCCTGATCGGCCTGGCCGGCGTCGTGGTGATTGTCCAGCCGGGCGGCGCGTCCTTCCAGTGGGCGGCCCTGTTACCGGTCGCCGCCGCCCTGGCCTATGCGCTCTTGCAGATCATGACCCGCAAGCTCGGCCTGAAGGAGAAGGCCTCGACCATGGCCTTCTACATTCAATTGACCTTCATCATCGTCAGCAGCGCCATCGGCCTGGGCTTTGGCGACGGGCGTTTCGCCGGCAGCGAGAATCCGCAGCTCGAGTTTTTGCTGCGCGGCTGGATCTGGCCGTCAACCGAAGACGCCTTTGTCATGGTCGGTATCGGCTGCCTCAGCGCCATCGGCGGCTATCTTATCAGCCAAGGCTACCGCATCTCGGAGGCGGCCGTGGTGGCGCCCTTCGAGTACATCGCCCTGCCGCTCTCGGTGTTCTGGAGCGTTCTGCTGTGGGGCGAGTGGCCGGTGGCGACGACCTGGACCGGCATCGCGCTCATCACCGGCGCCGGGCTCTACGTGTTCTACCGCGAGACCATTCGCGGCCGCCGCAACGTGCTGCAGCGCCCCATGCCGCGCAATCGCTAGCGCATCCAAGCCTGACTGGCGGGAACACAAGGGGCGCAGCCCAGGGGTCGTCGTACCGGAAAGGGCAAAGCCCTTATCCGGTTCCTGGTTGACGAAGGGAATGGCCGAGACAGACCCCGGCTCGGCTCCCGGCCGACAGGGCCGGGGGTCGTCCGGGGTGACGACACAGGTTTCGTAGCTTGGAGTTGCCTGGCAACCGCTGAGGATCGGCGAAATCGATTGTCGCGGCAGGGCGGCTTGGTACCATGCCGGCAACAAACAGGGAGGACACCATGACACTGCGCGCCGTCGTCGCCATGATGGAGCACGAGACCAACACCTTCTCGCCGGTGCCGACGCCGCTCGCGCGCTTTGGCAGCCCCGATGTGGCAAGGGGCGCCGAGGTCTATCGCCGCTTCAAGGGGACCGGCACCGGCATCGGCGCCTTCCTCGATATCGCCGCGGCCGAGGGCATGGAGATCGCCACCCCCATCGCGGCCAACGCGGCGCCCAGCGGTCCGGTCGAGACCGCGGCCTACAACGCCATCTGCGACGCCATCTGCGAAGCGATCGCGGCGGGTTGCGACGTCTGCTTTCTCGACCTGCACGGCGCCATGGTGGCCGAGCCCACCGATGATGGCGAAGGCACGCTGCTGGCCCGGATACGGGCGATGGCCCCCGCGCTGCCGATCGCCATCAGCCTCGACTTGCATGCCAACATCACCGAGGCGATCGTGGCCAATTGCGATGTCCTGGTCGGCTACAAGACCTACCCGCACATCGACATGTACGAAGCCGGCCAGCAGGCGGGGCGCATCATGGTGCGCGCCCTGAAGGGCGAAGTGAAGCCGGTCATGGCCTGGGGCCAGCGGCCGATCCTGGCCCAGACCCTGCGCATGGGCCACGACGACCGGCCCATGGGCCCGATGATCGAGCAAGCCCGCGCCGAAGAAGCCGACGGCCTGCTCGCGGCCAGTGTTTTCGGTGGCTTTCCCCTGGCCGACATCAGCCACGCCGGGCTCTCCGTGGTGACGGTGGCCGACGGCAACAAGGCGGCCGCCGAAGCCGCCAGCGAACGGCTGCTATCCGCCGCCTGGCGGGAAAAGCCGGAATGGATCTTCCAGTCCGAGCCGCTGGCCGAGACCATCGCGCGGGCCAAGGCGCTGGGCGATGCGCCGACCGGAGACGGCGAGGCGGGCCCGGTCATCCTGCTCGACCATGCCGACAATTCGGCCTCCGGCGGCACCCAGGACACCACGGAGGTGCTCGAAGCCGTGATCGAGGCGGGGCTGGAGGATGTCGCCATGTTCGGCATCTGCGACCCGCAAGCGGTCGCCGCCATGGAGGCCGCCGGCGTCGGCGGCGCCGTCACCCTCGAGCTCGGCGGCAAGGTCGACATGCCGACCATCGGCCGCGAGGGCCGGCCGCTGCGGTTGACCGGCAAGGTCCGCGCCCTGACCGATGGCGATTTCGTCATCACCGTGCCCATGGGGCGCGGCACCACCAGGTCCATGGGCAAGACCGCCGTTCTGGAGGCCGGCCCGGTGCAGATCGTGGTCTGCTCGCGGCACAGCGAGCCCTACGATCTGGGCTGCTTTCGCTCGGTCGGGATCGAGCCCACGGCGAAGCGCTATCTGATCTTGAAGTCGCGCATTCACTACCGCGCCGGGTTCCGCGCCATCGCCCGCCACGAGATCCCCTGCAACGGCGTCGGCGTCACCAGCAGCGACAATACCCTTTTCACCTTCAAGAAGGTCCGCCGCCCGATCTACCCGCTCGACCCCGACTGCCCGGAACGGCCGAACTACGAAGACACGCCGTAGGCATTACGGCATATCGTCGCTGGTCAGATAGACGATGGGGGCGATGGCTTCCGGGTCGATGATCACATCCAATAGAACCGGCTTGTCTGCGGCGAGGGCGCGCGCGAGGCTGTCGCCGATCTCCTCCGGGTTCACGATCCGCTCGGCCTGCCAGTGCATGGCGCGGGCGATGGCGGCGTAGTCCACATCGAGCAGGTCGCATTCCCAGGAGGTGCCGAGCAGCTTTTCCTCAAAATGCTTCTGGAAGCCCAGGGTGTGGTTGTTGAAGACCACGACCACGATGTTCACGCCATAGCGCGCGGCGGTCTCCATCTCGCCCAGAACGTAGCCGAAGCCACCGTCCCCGGTGACGCAGATCACCTGGCGTCCCGGCTCGGCGAGCTTGACCCCGATCGCGGCGGGAAGGCCCCAACCGAGGCCGCCGGTGCCGCGCGGCGAGAACATGACATTGCCGCCGCCGTGGCTGTCGATATGACTCATCGCCCAGCCGGTGATGTAGCTGGCGTCGGTAACGACCCGGGCATCGGGCGCGATCCCTGTCGATATCTCGTGCAGCAGGCGCTCGGGCCGGATCGGCACCTGTTGCGAGCGAAAGATCCCCTCGACCTCGTCCTGCCAGTCCGCTCGCAGGGCCGCGACCCGCGCCACCTGCGCCGGGTTGGCCGCGCGGCGGCCCAGACCGCGGCAGACCTCGATCAGGTCCTCCAGGCTGTCGCGCGCGTCACCGACCAGGCCGACCTCGGTCGGGAAGTTCCGCCCGATCTCCAGGGGATCGACGTCGAGGTGGATCAGCCTTGCCCGCGGACCCGGCAGGGTCCAGTCGGAGGTACAGATCTGCCCGGTGCGCGAGCCGACGATCATCGCGACATCGGCCTCGCCGAGGATCTCGTTGGCCACCCTGCCCCGCCCGTAGCGCCCGCCGGTGGACGAGCCCAGGACCCCGAGGCTCAGCGGATGTGCATCGGCAATCACACCGCGTCCGTTGAAGGTGGTGGCGACCGGGGCGGACAGCTCCTCGGCCAGGGTCATCACGCTCTGCGCGGCGAGGGATAGAACGGCGCCGCCGCCGGCCACGATCACCGGGCGCTCGGCCCCGGTCAACAAGGCCGCGGCCTGGGCCACGCTCTGGGCGCTGGCCCGTGGGCGGCTGGAGGGAAAGCTGTCGAACCCGGCTTCGACGGTCACCGCGCAGTCGGCAATCTGGCCCATCACATCGCGCGGGCAGAGCAGAACGGCGGGCCCGCCCCGGCCGGAGGTCGCCGCCCTGAAGGCATGGCGGGTCATCTCGGCCGCCCGTGCCGGGGTTTCGACGCGCCCGATCCACTTCACGAAGGGGCCGAGCGCCGCGAAGTGATCGAGCTCGCTGGCGGCGTGGCGGCCACGCTGGGCGGCGGCGATATCGACCACCAGGACCACCAGCGGGATCGACGACTGCTTGGCCTCGAGCAGCCCGGTGATCAGGTTAGTCGCCCCCGGCCCGCACATCGCGGCGCAGACCCCGGGGCGGTTGGTCGCCTTGGCCAGGCCGTGGGCCATGATGGCGCCATGCTTTTCGTCATGGACCGTGACCGCGCGCAGGCCCAGCGCCTCGGCCGCGTGAAAGATGTCGATCGGATCCTTCATGCCGAAGATGTGGGTGACGCCATAGGCCTTGAGCGTGCCGGCAATCACCTCTGCGACGGTCGTGGTCATGGTCATATCCTCCCCGGAGTGGAACTCGGCCCGCCGCGGGATCATTGCAGCCGCGACAGGGGCTGGCGAGGCCGTAAACGCCCGGCGAGGTCGCCCGTGGGCAAACTGTCATTGACTGTTCATATGAACGACATAAAGTGTTCATATGAACACGGGCACGTTGCCGCCCTGTTCAGGTCGGATCTGGGGGACTATCGGGCACATGGACGTATCGCGGCGACAGTCAGAAATCGCGGACCTGGTACAGACCCAGGGATTCCTATCCGTGGAGACCCTGTCCGAGCGCTTCGGCGTGACCACCCAGACGATTCGCCGGGACGTCAACCGGCTCTGCGAGGCCGGGATCCTGCGCCGCACCCACGGTGGCGTCGAACTGCCGCCGCCGGCCCACAACATTCACTACCGCACACGCCAGATCCTGAACCTGGCGGCCAAGCAGAAGATTGCCAAGGACGTCGCCGCGGCGGTTCCCGACGGCGCCTCTCTCGCCTTCAGCATCGGCACCACGCCAGAAATCGTCATGCAGGCACTGTCGCACCACGACGGCCTGCGGGTCTTCACCAACAACCTGAATGTCGCGATGGCGGCCTCCGGGCCGGCCCAGTTCGAAGTCACCATCGTCGGCGGCCGGCTGCGTCACGGCGACCGCGACGTTCTGGGGCACGCGACCCAGTCCTTCTTTTCGAGCTACAAGTTCGACATCGGCATCTTCGGCGTGGCGGGGGTCGACGAGGACGGCACGCTGCTGGACTTCGACGAGGAGGAGATGCTCTCGCGCCAGGCCATCCAGGGCAATTCCAGGCAGTCCTTCCTGGTGCTCGATCACAGCAAGTTCGGACGTCAGGCCCATGTCCGCGGCGGTCATATCTGCGAAGTCTCCAAGGTCTTTTGCGATGCCGCCGCGCCGCCTTCCATTGGCGCTCTCTTGCGGCACTCGGCCACCCAATTCGTCCGCTGCGGCGAGGGCAGCGGCCCATGACCTCGCGCGGAGAAGCGATCAAACTGCGCGGCGTGTCCAAGTTCTGGGGCGCCACGCCCGCGGTTCAGGATCTCAGCATCGATGTCGCGGCGGGGTCCTTCACCGTGCTGCTCGGCCCCTCGGGCTGTGGCAAGTCGACCAGCCTGCGGATCATCGCCGGGCTCGAGGCGGCCGACGAGGGCGCGGTTCTGATCGGCGAGCGCGACGTCACCCGCCTGTCGCCGGCCAGCCGCGATCTGGCCATGGTCTTTCAGTCCTATGCCCTCTTTCCGCACCTCTCAGTGGCGGAAAACATCGCCTTCGGCCTCAAGGTGCGCGGCGTCGGCAGAGCCGAGCGCGAAGCCCGCCTCGATCGTACCGCCGACCTGCTGGGCCTGAGCCATCTCCTGGCGCGCAAGCCCAGCCAGCTCTCCGGCGGTCAACAGCAGCGGGTCGCGCTGGGGCGTGCCATTATCGCCGAAAAACCGATCTGCCTGATGGACGAGCCGCTATCCAATCTGGACGCCAAGCTGCGCCATGATATGCGTGTCGAGATTCGCGGCCTGCAGCAGAAACTGGGCTTCACCATGGTCTACGTCACCCATGACCAGGTCGAGGCCATCTCCATGGCCGACCAGGTGGTGCTGCTGAACGAGGGCCGGGTCGAGCAGGCGGCCACGCCGCGCCAGATCTACGAGACACCGGCCAGCCCCTTCGTCGCGCGCTTTATCGGCACGCCGCCGATGAACCTGGTGCCGGCCCAGGCCCTGGCCGCCGGAATGACCGACGGCGTCGCGGCGAAGAACAATGCCGGTGCCGCCGGGGCCGATGCCGGGGCTGCCGAGGCCGAAACAGGGACCGAAACAGGGGCCGACGGCCTCCTGGTCGGCCTGCGCCCCGAGGAGGTTCGCCTGACCGACGGACCCGGCCTGAAGGCCAAAATCATCAGCATCGAGTACCTCGGCGCCGACACCCTGATCGAATGCGCCATCGGCGCGACGCCGTTTCTCGTGCGCGTCGGCGGCGCCCTGGCGCTGGCGGTCGAAGACACGATCACGTTGACCTGGGCAGCGACGGCGGTCCACCTGTTCGATAGCGGCAGCGGCCGCCGGCGTGACGGTTTGGAGCAAGAGATTCGGCCCTTTACCTGGGCCTAACCGGGTACCGCACAAGGGGTACCAAACGCTCTCCATGGCGGAGAAGTGACAGAGGAGCAAAGGAAACGAGATGAACGGAATCATGAAATCGCTGGGCATGGCGACCGCGGCCGCGGCGCTGTCCCTCACCGCCTGGGCATCGGCTCAGGCCGTCGAACTGCAGTTCTACTTTCCCGTCGCGGTCGGCGGCAAGGCCGCCGACACGATCGAGGAACTGACCAACGAGTATGTCGCCCAGAACGACGGCGTTTCCATCGAGGCGATCTATGCCGGGTCCTATCAGGAAACCGTCACCAAGGCGCTGACCGCGGCGCGCGGCGGCAAGCCGCCCCAGCTCTCGGTGATTCTGGCGGTCGACATGTTCACCCTGATCGACGAGGACGTGATCATTCCCTTCGACGACCTGATCACCAACGATGCGGACAAGGAATGGGTCAAGGGCTTCTATCCCGCCTTCATGGAAAACAGCCAGACCGGCGGCAAGACCTATGGCATCCCCTTCCAGCGCTCGACCCCGGTGCTCTACTGGAACAAGGCGGCCTTCAAGGAGGCCGGCCTCGACCCCGAAGTCCCGCCGGCGAGCTGGGAGGAAATGGTTTCCTTCGGCCAGAAGCTGGTCAAGAAGGACGACAACGGCAACGTCACCCGCTGGGGCGTGCGCATTCCCTCCTCGGGCTTTCCCTACTGGCTGTTCCAGGGCCTGACCACGCAAAACGACGTGGTCCTGGCCAACAGCGATGGCAACCAGACCCAGTTCGACGATCCCAAGGTCATCGAGGCGTTGCAGTTCATGGTCGACCTCAACCAGAAACACGGCGTCATGGCGCCAGGGATCATCGAGTGGGGCGCGACGCCCAAGGCCTTCTTCGAGGGCAACACGGCGATGATGTGGACCACCACCGGCAACCTGACCAACGTGCGGGCCAACGCGCCCTTCGACTTCGGCGTCGCCATGCTGCCGGCCAACAAGCGGCGCGGCGCGCCGACCGGTGGCGGTAACTTCTATATCTTCAAGGGCTCGTCCGACGAGCAGAAGCAGGCCGCCTTCGAGTTCGTCAAGTGGATCACCGCGCCGGAGCAGTCCGCCCGCTGGACCATCGCCACGGGCTACGTGGCACCCCGGGCGGAGACCTGGGAGACCGAGACCATGAAGGCCTACACCAAGGACTTCCCCCCGGCCCTGGTCGCCCGTGATCAGCTCGAGCACGCGGTGGCCGAGCTTTCGACCTACCAGAACCAGCGCATCACCGGCATCTTCAACGATGCGCTGGCCGCCGTGATCACCGGCCAGGCCGATGCCGCCACGGCGCTGAAGGAAGCGCAGGGCAAGGCCGACGCCATACTGAAAGACTATCGCTAGGCAGTAGACGCGTCGCGGCGGGCCGGCGGTCCGCCGCGACGACCTTCCAAGGGAAGTGGCATGAGAAGAATCGAGTGGGTCTATGCCTGGCTGCTTCTGAGCCCGGCCCTGCTGTTCCTCTTCGCCTTCACCCACTACCCCGCCGTCATCACCATCTGGCACAGCTTCTTCACCACCCCCCGGGGCAAGCGCGAGGCCAAGTTTCTCGGCCTGGACAACTACCGGGCGCTGCTGGACGACGCGGTCTTCTGGAAGGTGCTGGAGAATAACTTCTGGTTCGCCCTCGGCACGATCCCGGTCTCCATCGGCCTGGCGCTGGTCATGGCGATCTGGGTGAACGGGCAGATCAGGGGGCGCGGCCTGGCGCGCATGTCCTTTTTCGCCCCGACGGTTCTGCCGCTCATCGCGGTCGCCAACATCTGGCTGTTCTTCTACACCCCCGGTTTCGGCCTGATCGATCAACTGCGCCGGTGGCTGTTCCAACTGCCGCAGTACAACTGGCTGGGCAATCCCGACACCGCCCTGGGGGCACTGATTGTCGTCGCGATCTGGAAGGAGGCCGGCTTCTTCATGATCTTTTATCTGGCCGCGCTGCAGTCGATCCCGCCGGTCCTGCGCGAGGCCGCGGCGATCGAGGGGGCCGGGCGCTGGTACTTCTTCCGCCGCGTGGTCTTTCCGCTGCTGATGCCGACGACCCTCTTTGTCTCGGTCAACGCGGTGATCAACTCCTTCCGCCTGGTCGACCATATCTTCGTCATGACCGAGGGCGGCCCGGACAACGCCAGTTCCCTGCTGCTGTTCTACATCTACGAGACCGCCTTTCTCTATTGGGAGACCGGCTATGCGGCGACCCTGACCGTGGTCCTGCTGGTGATGCTTTCGATCCTGGCAATCGGCCAGTTCTTCCTTTTCGACCGGCGGGTGCACTACCGATGACCGGACCGGGACCAAAGGCCTTGCCGGGGCGTCAGGCGTTCGACCTGGACCGGTTCCTCAACACGCTGGGCGCCTGGTCGCTGGCCTTCCTCTGGTTCCTGCCGCTGGCCTATGCGATCTGGACCGCAATCCACCCGGCGGCCTACGAGGCGCGCTTCGTGTTGACCGCGCCGCTGACCCTGGACAACTTCGTCACGGCCTGGAACGCGGCCCCCTTCGGGCGCTACTTCGTCAACACCGTGGCCCTGGTGACCATGATCCTGATCGGCCAGTTCGTGCTCTGCACCCTGGCCGCCTATGCCTTCGCGCGCTTTCGCTTTCCCGGGCGCAACATCCTCTTCACCCTGGTGCTGCTCCAGCTCCTGGTCATGCCCGATATTCTCATCGTCGAGAACTACAAGACCATGCGGGCGCTCGATCTGGTGGATACCATCGTCGCCATCGGACTTCCCTACATCGCCTCGGGCTTTGGCATCTTCCTGCTGCGCCAGACCTTCATGACCATCCCCAAGGAACTGGACGAGGCAGCCCGGCTGGAGGGTTCGTCCTTCCTGGGCGTGCTCTGGCGGGTCTACATCCCGCTCGCCAAGCCGACCTATCTGGCCTACGGGCTGGTCTCGGTCAGCTACCACTGGAACAACTTCCTCTGGCCGCTGATCATCACCAACTCGGTCGAGACCCGGCCCGTCACGGTCGGCCTCAACATCTTCTCGGCCGCCGATTCCGGCATCGAATGGTCGGTCATCAACGCCGCCACCCTGATCACCTCGGGGCCGCTGCTGCTGGCCTTCCTGCTGTTTCAGCGCCAGTTCGT
>JAJFGK010000083.1 GCA_021776195.1 Kiloniellaceae bacterium
GCGGACTGCGGCTATCGTGGCGTCATGCGGCAGCTTGACGCTCAATTTTTCCGACTGGCCCAGCGACGGCGGCGTGTGTTCGCTGTCTTCCATCTTGGAGACTGGCAGCCTGCCGCCGCGGTACTTCTTGAGCCCGAAGGCTTGCTCTGGGATTCTCCGCCGGGCCGAGAAGCGGGGCAAGACCCTGCCGGAGAGGTTGCGAAGTGCCTTAACGCGAAAGGCGGGGCAAGCCGCAGCGACGGCGAAAGCAAAACCTTCGTCACCGCCGCCACCCTGACCGGACGCATGAATGGCGACCACGACGGGCGCGAGTCGCATCTGGTCGCGCACGCGCTGCGCGGCGAGGAATTCGACGCCAGCGAAGACGGCACCGGGCGCGGGGTGCCGCTGGTTCCTGTGGGGCCGTCGGCCGAGGCTTGGGATCTGCGCGGCCGAGAGGGCGGGTCGCTCTTCGAGGGACCGCACGATACCGCCAATCTCCGCGCCGCCAGCGGCGGGTCGAGCCGCAGTTACATCGCCTTTTCAAGCAAGGACCATGGGGCCGATGCCGGGGCGACCGCGCCGACCCTGCGGGCCATGGGCCATGTGTCTGGGAGGGGCGGCAGCCACGCCAATGCGGGCGGGCAGGTCGCGGTGGTCGTCAACGCCCGGCAGGACCCGGACTGCGGCTTTATCGCCGGGCCGCTGGATTGCGACCCGCACTCCCAGGCGGTCTTTGCCATCCAGGAGGGTGCGGGTCTGGAAAACCCGGAGTCCGGCCCAGACGGCAAGGGATGGCAGCTAGACCTCGGATACACCCTGGAGGCACGGACGCGGACGCAATCGGTGGAGACCGCCGACGAGGTGCGCCGGCTGACCCCGCTGGAGTGCGAGCGGCTGCAGGGGCTGCCGGATCATCACACGGCGATCGACTGGCGGCGACGACGGATTGCCGAGGCAGAGGCGGCCTACTACCTGTCGCACGATCTGAAGGCCTGGCAGGAGGGCCAAGACTGGTTCACCAAGGTCGCGCCGGACGGCCCGCGCTACAAGTCCATCGGCAACTCCATGCCGGTGCCAGTCATGGGTTGGATCGGCGCGCGGATCGATTTCGTCGACCGGCTGATCTATGGCGGTGGGGCGGGGGCATGAGCGGAGCACCCGAGGTCCGCTTGATAGCCGGCGACTGCCGCGAGGTCATGGCGCAATTGGCCGCAGACGGGGTGCAGGTCGACTCGCTGGCCGCCGATCCGCCCAATCACCTGACCTCGATCGTGAAGAGCTTCGGCGGGCCGGGCGCGGCGGCGGCCAAGGTGGGCAAGGCGGCGGGGGCGACGGGCGCCTATGCGCGGGCCTCGAAGGGCTTCATGGGGCAGACCTGGGACGGCGACGACAATAACGAGTGGGGCGGGGTCGCCTTCGACCCGGCGACCTGGCGGCTGGCCTACGACCTCTTGAAGCCGGGCGGGCATCTGGTGGCCTTCTCGGGGACCCGGACCTATCACCGCATGGCCACGGCCATCGAACTGGCCGGCTTTGAGATCCGCGACATGCTGGCCTGGGTCTATGGCTCGGGCTTTCCGAAGAACCATGACCTTTCCAAGCAGATCGACAAGCGCCGGGATTGGTCGGGTCTGACGGCGCTGCAGGGCAAGGTCAAGCTGGCGCGCCAAGCGCTGCGGCTGTCGCAGTCGGCGGCGGCCCGGCGCTGCGGCTTTATCGGGCCGGGAGAGAGCCTGGTCGGCGGCGGCTTCATGTGGTTCGAAACCGGCCGGCGAATACCTTCGCGCGAGGACTATCTGAAACTAAAGGCGGGGTTGGCGCTGGACGATGCCTGCGATCTGGCCTTCGAGGCCGCCGAGCGCGAGGTGGTGGGAACCAACCGGCAGGCCATGAACTGGACCCCCGATGGGATGGAGCATGGCGAGCGCGATATCACCGCGCCCGAGACAGACGCGGCCAAGGTCTGGGCGGGCTGGGGGACGGCGCTGAAGCCGGCGCTGGAGCCGATCTGCCTGGCGCGCAAGCCGCTGGGCGAAGGGTCGGTGGCGGCCAACGTGCTGGCCCATGGAACCGGGGCGGTCAATCTGGACGGCTGCGCGGTGCCTTTCTCGAGCGCTTCCGACCGCGCGGCGACGGTCGCCAAGAATGCGCACGGGGCCTTCCAGTCGGCACCGCGCGAGAACGCGATCTACGGCGCCGACGACCGCGAACAGGTGGACTACACGGCCGCATCGCGGCATCCGGCCAATCTGCTGCACGACGGGTCGCAAGAGGTGGTCGAGGCCTTTCAGCCCTTTGTCGGGTTCGGCGCGGCCAACCCGACGCGGTTTTTCTACTGCGCCAAGGCGGACAAGGCCGACCGCTGCGGCTCGAAGCATCCAACCGTCAAGCCGGTGGCCTTGATGCGCTGGCTGGTGCGGCTGGTGACGCCGCCGGGCGGGGTGGTGCTGGACCCCTTCGCGGGGTCGGGCACGACCGGCGAGGCGGCGATCCTGGAGGGCTTCGGCGGCATCCTGATCGAGCGCGAGGCGCAGTACCAGGCCGATATCGAGCGCCGCCTGGCGCGGGCGCGCCAGGTCGGCGGCGGCCTGTTGGCGGGGCTGTAGGCCATGGCGGAAGACGATAAAAAACCGCCGAGCGGCGACAAGGGAGGCGAGGCCGCGATCCGCGCCGCGCCAGCCCAGGTGGTGACGCTGCCGCCGGCCGAGGGCCGGGACGCCCGCGAGGCGGGGACGCGGGGCACTACGCCTTTGGACCTAGCCAACGCCCTTTTGGAGTTGAACGACATTGGCAACGCCGAGCGGCTGATCGCGCGCTATGGCGACGATCTGCTCTATGTCGAGGGGCTGGATTGGTTCGTCTGGGAGGGGCGCTATTGGAAGCCCGAAGGGCCGACGGCGCGGGCGGCACCCCTGCGCCGCATGGCCCACATGACGGCGCGGGAGATTCTGTGCGAATGCCAGGCGGCCGGGAACGAGGGCATGCGGCTGGAAAAGAAGGCGGCCGAGGTCGGTTGCCCCGTCGCCGAGCGCGGCGCCCTGGAGCGGCGTTCGCAGACTCTGCTGGGCGCGGCCGAACGGCTTTGGAAGTGGTCGACCGAGAGCGGCGACCGCTCGCGCATATCGGCGATGATCGGCGAGGCGCAACCCTATCTGACGGTAAAGGCCGAGGCGCTGGACTGCGACAAGCGCGGGCTCAACCTGGAAAACGGCTATCTACGTCTTGATGGCGCGTGCGACGCGTTGCTGCCCCACGCGCGCGAGCAGTTCGCGGCCAAGATGATGCCGCTGGCCTACGATCCCGAGGCGCAGGCACCGCTGTGGCGGGCCTTCCTGGAAGAGGTCCAGCCGGACCCGCGGGTGCGCGGACTGCTGCAGAGCTATGCCGGCTATTGCCTGACGGGTGATACCGGCGAGCAGGTGCTGGTGTTCAACTTCGGGGCCGGGGCCAACGGCAAGTCGGTTTTCGTCGATACCCTGGCGGAGATCATGGGCGACTATGCCTGCTCGCTGCCCTTCTCCTCGCTGGTGCTGGACGAGCGCAAGCGTGGTGGCGAGCCAACCCCGGACCTGGCGCGGCTGCCCGGGCGGCGGCTGGTGCGCGCGGCCGAACCGGAGAAAGGATCGCGCCTGGCCGAGGCCACGATCAAGGAGGTGACCGGCGGCGAGCGCATGACCGTGCGCCACCTGCACGGGCCCTACTTCGAGTTCAAGCCCGAGTTCAAGTTGATGTTGTCGGGCAACCACAAGCCGGTGATCCGCGGCACCGACCACGCGATCTGGCGGCGGCTGCTGCTGGTGCCCTGGGGCGTGACGATCCCGCCCGAGCGCCAGGACGAGACCCTGAAGGAGCGGCTGTGGGCGGAGCGCGCGGGAATCCTCAATTGGATGCTGGATGGCTGCCGGATCTGGCTGGAGCGCGGGTTGCAGGTGCCGGAGAGCGTGATGGCGGCGACCGAGTCTTTCCGCGAGGAGAGCGACCCGCTGGGCGCCTTCGTGGCGCAGTGCTTGGTCGAGGCGGCGGGTGAGGAGGTCCAGGCGCAGTTGCTCTATGAGACCTACGTGGCTTGGTGCAAGGTCAACGGGGAGAGGTCGTGGGGATCGAACAACTTCACCAAGGAGTTGGAGGAGAAGGGCTGGCGGCGCGCCATGCTGCGGGTGCGCATGTGGCAGAACATGCGGTTGGTAAACCTGCCCATGGCGACAAACGGCACGGACGAGCCGCCACCGGCCGCGAGCGAGAGCGACTACGATTAGCGGCGATCTGCGCGCGCGCGAGGGCGGTTGCGAGGGTCGCGAACCCTGCGAGGGTTGCGAGGGTATGGGGGCAGACCCTCGCAGGGAATAGGCCAGCCGGATCAAGGCGTTGTCGAGGGTTGCGAGGGTTGCGAGGGTTTCCCGGAGTTAGCGCCTCTATAGGTGCGGGCGCGCGTGAGAGGACTTAAGTCGGGGTACCCCTCGCAACCCTCGCAACCCTCGTTAAAGGATTGAAAGGATAGTGTTTTATGAAGACCTATACCCTCGCAAGGGGCTCGCAGACCCTCGCAAGAGGAGCATCTATCTTTGTGGGACGGGACAGCGTCGAGATCGAGGCGCTGGTGGGCTGGGCCTACAGGGTCGAGCATGCGCACAGGGCACCGAGAGGCGGGCAGGTCGAGATCGCCAGCACGGTCTCGCGGACCAATGCCCAGGCGGTGGCGACCTATGGTGCGCTTGGCACGCTGATCGATTGCAGCGGCTCGGCGGGCCGGCATCTTCGCATGGCCAGCCTGGAGGGCCGGTCGCTCAACCCGGCAGCCGAGGCGGTCCACGATGCGGTGGTGCGGTTAGGGGCGACCGAGGTGGGGTTGGTGATCGGTCATGCGCTGGCCGATACCCGGCCCGATTGGATGGAGGGGGTGGAGCCGGCCATGGTGCCTTGGCTGACCTCA
>JAJFGK010000084.1 GCA_021776195.1 Kiloniellaceae bacterium
CCAAAGCCGGGCCGCGGTCATGACCGCCCTGGCCGAACGCGATATCGGCAGCCAGGTCCACTACATCCCGCTGCCGCTCCATCCGCTCTACCGCGACCGGGTCGGCTGCCCGGTGCCGCCGGGCTGCCAGGCCTATTACGACAGGGTGTTGAGCCTGCCGCTCTACCCGGACCTGCGCGACGAGGATGTCGATTTCGTGGTGGCCAGCCTGGTCGAGATCTTGGCGCTGAAACCGGCAGACTAGACGGCTATCAAACGCCCTGTTCGTTGGGCGGCTGGTAGATCAGGTTGAAGGAGATCGAAATCCGCTCGCTCCGGCCCGCGTAGGGGTGGACATAGTGCTTCAGCCAGCCGGGGAAGACCATCATCCGGCCGGCCTCGGGCTTGATCCGGACCGGCGTGTCGAAGGGCTTGCCCGGAAGGTGATGGCTGGAGGCGCCATTCCGCGGGTCGAGGAATTCGATCTGTCCGGCCAGCGGGTTGTCGGGATCGTCCTCGCCAGGTTCGACATAGTAGACGCCGGACCAGCCGGCCCTGGCGTGGTCGTGGACCATATTGTAGCCGCCGGACCGCAACAGATTGGCCCAGGCCCAGAGGGTAAAGTCGCCCTCGAAACGCCCCGGCGCGCCGGTCGCCATGGTCACCTCCTTGGTCGCGGCGCTGATCCAGCCCACCAGCTGCTGCACCGCTGGGCCGCCCCAGCTATGCAGATCGGCCGGCGAATGCCAGCCCCCGACATTGCTCCAGGCCCGGTCCGAGCGCGGTGGCGCGCGCTCGAGGATCAAGCGTTTCAGTTCGCCATTGACCGCCGCGGCGTCGGGCCAGATGCGGGAGAAAAGCGGCACCGCGAAGATGCCGGATATGTCGTTCTGTGTCATGCGGCACTCATAGCCAATGGTCTCGAGGCCGTCAAAGCCGGAACGGGGTCGCCAACCATTTCAGTCCGCCGTCAGGAGATCCCAACTGATCGGCGTGCCCTTGGCGATGGGCTGACGCGCCCGCCGGCCCAGCACCTGGGGCAGATGCTTGGGGGCCAGGCCGCCGGCCGGGCGGATCGACCTCACCTTGGTCTCGTCGATGGCCTCGCCCGCGGCGATGTCCCCTACGGCATAGAGCGAGCGGCGGTGACGCAGCGACTGGGCCTCCACGTCCTTGGGGCCGTAGCGCACCGCGCCAAGTGCCTGCCAGGCCGCGCGGCTGGTCTCGACCAGCGCCTTCAACTCGTCGGGCTCGAGGGAGAAGGCCGCATCGTGTCCGCCTTCGGCCCGCGAAAGGGTCACGTGCTTTTCGATCACGCAGGCGCCCAGGGCGACCGCCGCCACCGCCGCGGTGATCCCCATGGTGTGGTCGGACAGTCCCACCAGGCAGCCATGGTGCGCCGCCAGATCGGTGATTGTCCTGAGGTTCGACTCGCCGATCGGCGTCGGATAGCCGCTGATGCAGTGCAGCAGCACCAGGTCCCGGCAGCCGGCCACCCGCGCCGCCTCGACGGCCTCGGCGATTTCCGCCGCGCTGGCCATGCCGGTCGAGATGATCGTGGGACGTCCCTCGCGGGCGACCCGTTGGATCAGGGGCAGGTCGACGATCTCGAAGGAGGCGATCTTGTAGGCCGGCGCGGCGAGCCCGGCGAGCAGGTCGACGGCGGTCGGATCGAAGGGCGAGGAGAAGACCGTGATACCCAGGCGTCGGCCTTCGTCGAACAGTCTTTCGTGCCATTCCCAGGGCGTAAAAGCCTCCTGGTAGAGGTCATAGAGCCGGCGTCCCGCCCAGAGTCCCTCGTCGATGCGAAAGGCCGGGCCGTCGTGATCGATGGTGATGGTGTCGGCGCGGTAGGTCTGCAGCTTGACCGCATCGGCGCCGGCCTCCTGGGCCATGGCGATGATTCGCAGCGCCCGATCCAGCTCGCCCTTGTGGTTGGCCGACATCTCGGCGATGACATAGGGTGGCTGGCCCGGCCCGATGGCCCGGCCGGCAATCGCGATCTCGGTTGGCGCATCCCCTGGCTGCCGCTCAGGCATCGGCCTTCTCCCCTCGCCGCGCCCGGTCCCGGCTCATCCGGTCCAACGCGCCTTCCAGATCCAACAGACTGTCGATGGTCATGAGCGGCTGCGCCGCCGGGCCGGATTCCTGCGCCGCAAAGCGCGCTGTGCGGACCCGGACCGCCGCGATCCCCAGAGCCGCGGCGGCGGCCAGGTCGTGATCCGGGCGATCGCCCACGACAAGTGCCTGGGAGGCCTCGCAACCGAGCGCCGTCAGGGCCGCGCGATAGCCGCCCGGATCGGGCTTGGGCGCGTCCAGCTCCCAGCAATAGACGACCCGGTCGACCAGCGCAGCGAGCCCCAGGGCCGCCACCTTGCGCCGCTGCATGATCCCCAGGCCGTCGGTCACCAGTCCAAGCCGATAGGTCTGCCGCAGGCGCCACAGCAAGTCGGCGACCGCCGGATCGAGCCGCAGCGTCGGTTCGTGCCGGCGATAGGCTTCGACCAGCTCGGCGATCCGCCCGGCATCGGCGGACAGGCCTGCCCGCTCGAGCAGTTCGTCGAACAGGCCCTCGCGGCCTTTCTCATCGAAGCGCGCGATCATCCATTGCCGGATCTCGTCCCTGGGCCGTCCCGCCTCTGCCGCGACCTTCTCGGCCACAACGCCATAGCCGCTCAACACGTAGTCCCGCTCGGGATAGAGGGTGTCGTCGAGGTCGAAAAGGATGGCCCTTATCATGGGATCTCCGGGATCATGGGGGCGCCGGCCCGATGCGGATCTCCGCTCCATAGCGCATCAAGGTTAAGCCATCGCGAAGCGGCCGGGGCAAGCGCGCGGCCTCCTCGCCGGCGATCAGCGCCAGCAGCCGCGCCGGCGATTGCAGGCCAGCCTCGATCGAGAGAATCGAGGCGCCGCCGAAGCGCGGGTTGGCCTCGATCCAGAGCACGCCGCGTTGGGGATGCAGGAAAGCCTGAAGAACCGCGTGCCCGACCAGACCCAAGGCGCCGGCCAAGCGCAGGGCCTGCGCCGTCATGGCCTCCTGCTGCTCGATCCGCGTGTGGTGCGCCTCGCCGTCAACGACGCGGACGCGCCGGCGCGCCGCGGCCTGGAGCGGCCGGCCGGCAAAATCGCCCAGCAGGTCGATCGAGTACTCCGGCGCGCCGATGGCTTCCTGGAACAGCGTGACGTCGCGGTCCAGCGCCAGCCCCGCCGCCTGGTCCGCGATCAGCCCGGCGCCTTGTCCCGCCGCACCACGGCGCGGCCGCGCGAACAGCGGATAGGACGCCGCGTCTTCAGGGTCCGCGCGCCGTGGGACGGCCAGGCCCTGGGCCTCGCAGAAATCGGCAAAGCGCGCCTTGTCGCCGCAGATCTCCAGCGCGCTCGGATCGGAAACCAGGGCCTGGGTCCCCACCGCCCGAAGCCCCTCGGCGGCCCCGGCCAGGGCGGCGAGCTCGCCGTCGCGGGTCGGCACCACCAGGGCGACAGCCTCGCGGCGACAGGCTTCGATCAGGGCCGCGGCGAAGTCCGGCGCGTCGCTGGCCGGCAGATCGACGATCCCATCGCAGCCCCGCAAGGCCGGGCTCGCCGGATTCAGGTCGCACCCCAGGACCCGGCCGCCGCGCGCGCCGGCGGCAACCTTGAAGGCCTCGACCAGGGGCGTCTTGGCGGCGGCACTGAGGATCAGGACGTTCATGGCGTCTCTGCCCAAGGCATCGACAACATGGCCTCGACCACCCGCGCCGCCCCGGCTCCGTCGACCAGGCGCCGCCCGGCCGCCGCCATGGCCGCGCGCCGGTCCGGATCGTCGAGCAGGGCGCTCAATCCGGCCGCCAGAGCGGTGTCGTCCAAGTCGGTGACCGGGGCGAGATAGCGGCCGCAACCGGCGGCCTCGGCCTGGCTTGCCGCGGCCTCTTCGCCCTCGTTGTTGCTGACCCAAAGGGCGGGCACGCCAAGCGCTGCCAGCTCCAACAGCGTGGTGCCGGCGGCCGAGACGGCCAGATCGCTGGCGGCAAGAGGGGCCGGCCAGTCCGGCGGCTGTCGCAGGACCGTCAAGCGCGAGCGCTCCGCCGCGCCGAGGCTCGAAAGATCGGGCTCCCGGCCCCCCGGCCCGATGACCGCCGTGGTCTCGGCCCGGTCGCCGCTGGCCCGCAGGATTGCCCGGGCCAAGGGAATGGTCAGGTGATGAGGGTCGCTGCCGCCCAGGGTCAAGAGTATCCGCAAGGGCCCATCGGGTCTCGGCGCGTGGTCCGCGACCGCATGGCGCAGTTCGCGCCGCAGCAGGGCGTAGCGCGCACCGCAGAGCCGCTGGGTCATGGCCGGGCAGCGGCCGTCATAGAGCCTCGGCTCGGCAAAGAGATTGGGGTTCACGATCAAATCGACGCCGTAATGGTCGAGTGCGCCATGATCGTCGATCATCAGACAGCGGGAGGCGACGATAGCCAACCCCATGACCTCGTCGGCGCTAAAGTGGCGGCCGTCGATCGCCAGCCAGGCCTCCGGGCTCTCCGCGATCCGGGCCAGCAGCGCGTCCTCGTCGGCTACCAGGTCGCAACCGAAGCCCTCCGCGGCCAACCGGTCCAGCGCCGCCGGCGGCAGGGTCGCGGCGAGAAACCGGACCGGACCGCCGGTCGCCTCGCGCCAGGCCTGGGCCAGCGCCAGGCCGCGCATGAAATGGCCCATGCCGAGTTCCTCGGAGGCGTCGACGCGCAAAAGCAAGCTATCGGTCATGGCATCACTGTCGCGGCTGTCCCGGAGTCCGGCAAAGCCGCTGGCCTACATCTGGAAGGGCACCGGGCCGGGGCCTTCCCGGGCCAGGTCGGCGATCAGGGTCAGGGCGCGCTCCAGGGCGGCGCGATGGTCGGCGCGCAGGCAGATCCGCACCGCCGGCGGCACCGGGCCAGTCTCGATGGCGAAGCGCTCGCCGGGCATCACCAGAACGCCCCGGGTGGCGAGGCGCTGGGCGAACTCCTCGCCGCGCCAGACCGGCGCCAGCGGCAGCCAGACCTGGGGCGTGTGCCGGGCCTCCTTGAAGGCGGTGCCGGCCAGACAGCGCGCCGCCAGGTCGTGCAGATCCTGGGTCAGGGCATCGCGTTCCAGGGCGAGCTGCGCGGCGGTGCCGTCCTCGATCCAGCGGCAAGCGAGCTCGGCCATCAGCGGCGGCGCCATCCAGTTGGTGGTCTGGGTCGCGGCCAGCAGGTCCGGCATCAGGGCCGGCGGCGAGGCGATGATGCCGACCCTGAGGCCCGGCGCCACGGTTTTCGACAGGCTGGAGATATAGACCGAACGCTCGGGATAGAGCGCGGCGAAGGCCGGCAGGCCGGCCCCGTCCTCGCGCGGGTTCACGTCGTCCTCGATCACGATGATGCCGCGCTCGGCGGCGGTCCGCGCGATCGCCTCGCGGCGCGCGCGGTTCAAGGTCGCCGTGGTCGGGTTGTGCACGCTGGGCATGCAGTAGAGCAGGCGCGCCGCCGGGTCGCGGCTCACCGCCTCGAAGGACTCCGGCAGGATGCCGCCCTCGTCGATCGCCAGGGGCGCCAGGGTCAGCCCGAAGATCCGCGCCAGGTTCTTGATGCCGGGATAGGTGAAGCGTTCGACCATCAGGATGTCGCCGGGCTGGGAAAGCGCGCCCAGGGCCGTGGTCAGGGCCTGCTGGGCGCCGCTGGTGACGATGACCTGCTCCGGCGCGGCGCGGTGGCCGCGGCGGCCAATCCAGGAGGCCAGCAGCTCGCGGTGGCGCGGCTGGCCCTGACTGTTGCCGTAGGACAGCATGTCGGTCAGATCGCACTCCCGGCCCATCTCGATCAGGGTGCGGCCCAGCACCTCGCCGACCCGCAGGTTGGCCGGCTCGTTGCGGGTCAGATCGATGACCCCGGAGGCGACATCGCTTCTCGTCGATGTTGTGGCCGCGCCCGGTCCCGGCGTCGCGCCCTCGGCCCCTGCCCGGTCGGCGCGCACGAAACAGCCGCGCCCGACCTGACGCGAAATCAGACCGCGCTTTTCCGCCAGGGCATAGGCGCGATGCACCGTGCCGACCGTGACCGACAGGCCCTCGGCCAGGGCGCGCACGGTCGGCAGCCGGTCGCCGCCGGCCAGGCGGCCGGCGCGCAGATCCTCGCCCAGGGCATCGGCGATGGCCTGATAGAGCGGAGCGTTTCGGTCCTGGAGCGCGGGCGACCACATTGTTACCATCACAATAAAACAATTGACTCGCGAAGGGGGTTCAAGATACTAGAATTCATAGGATATATCAAGAAATTGTTATGATAACAATTTCAACGACGTGAGGATCCAAGAGACCGAGAGCCCAAGAGACCGAGGACTGTTGCCATGGTGAAGCTGTCGATCAATCTGAACAAGGTGGCGCTGCTGCGCAATCAGCGCGACATCGGCTATCCCAGCGTGGTGGGCGCGGCCCGGGCGGTGATCGAGGCCGGCGCCGACGGCATCACGGTCCATCCGCGTCCCGACGAGCGCCATATCCGCCACAGCGACGTGACCGAGCTGGCCGCTTTCCTGGCGGAACACTATGGCCACCGCATCGAGTACAACATCGAGGGCTATCCGAGCCCCGATTGGATCGCCTTGGTCAAGGCGGTGCGACCGACCCAGGCGACCCTGGTCCCCGATGCGCCGGACCAGGCGACCTCGGACCACGGTTGGGACCTGCCGGCCCAGGCCGATTTCCTGCGCCCGATCATCGCCCAATTGAAGGCAGTGGGCTGCCGCGTCGCGCTCTTCATGGATGCCGAGCCACAGGCCATGGCCCTGGCGCGGGCGGTCGGCGCCGACCGGGTCGAACTCTACACCGGGCCCTATGGCGAGAGCTATGGCACCGACCAGGGCGAAGGCGAACTCGCCAAGCTGATCGGTTCCGCCGAGGCAGCGCATGTCGCCGGCCTGGGAGTCAATGCCGGTCACGACCTGAACTTGGAAAATCTGCCGGCCCTGCGCCGCGGCGCCCCGGCCCTGCTCGAGGTCTCGATCGGCCACGCGATCACCGCCGATGCGCTCCACATGGGCTTCAAGGCGGCGGTGAAGGCCTACCTCTCGGCGCTCAACGCCGAAAAGGCCAGCCGGCAGGAAGTCGCCTAGGCGGCCAGAACAGACCCTGGACCGACGGGTCCGGATTTGTCACCTTCTGCCAGAACCGACGCGCTGGCCGAAGGAAACCTGGTGACCGATCCCTTTTCTGACATGGCGGCCGTGCGGCGGGATTTCCCGATTACCGAGGCCTGTGTTTTCCTCGATCACGCCGCCGCCGGGCCGATTTCCCGGCCGGTCCGGGACGCCATGGTCAAGGTCGCCGACGACCACCTGCACCGGGCGATGTTGGCTCTGCCGGCCCAGAACGAGAGGATCGCCCAGGTGCGCGCGCTGGCCGGCCGGCTGGCCGGCGTGCCGCCCGAGAGAATCGCCTTCATCGACAACACCTCCCACGGCCTGTCCCTGGCGGCCAACGGCTATCCCTGGGCCCCGGGTGACAATCTGGTGCTGCCGGCCAACGACTTTCCCTCCAACGTCTATCCCTGGCTGAACCTGGAGGCCCGGGGCGTCGAGGTCCGCCGGATCGAACCGCGCGCTGCGCCCATCGGCCCGGCGGAGCTGGCGGCGGCCATGGACGGGCGGACCCGGATCCTGGCCATCAGCTCCGTGCAGTTCTCGACCGGCGCGCGCAACGATATCGCCGGCCTTGCCGCGCTCTGCCGGGCCCGAGACTGCCTGCTCGTGGTCGACGGGACCCAAAGCGTCGGCGCGCTGGCGCTCGATGCCGGATCGCTCGGGGTCGACCTGCTGGCGGTCAGTGCCCACAAGTGGATGATGGGGCCCTTCGGCATCGGTTTCGCCGCCCTGTCCGAACGCGCCTTCGCGCGGTTGCGCCCGCCGGTGCTGGGCTGGCTGAGTGTCGAGGACCCCTTCGGGTTCCACTACCGTCTGGACCTCCTGCCCGATGCCCGCCGCTTCGAGCCGGGCACGGAGAACAGCGCGGGGATCCTGGGTCTCGGCGGCACCCTGGGCCTGATCCACCGCTACGGCATCGACGCCATCGAGCGCCGGGTCCTGGCTCTCACCGATCACCTCTGCGCGGCCCTGCGGAACATCGGCGGCAGAGTAGCAAGTCCCCGTGGCGCGGGACTGTCGTCCGGCATCGTCATCTGCCACCCACCGGGCGATGTCGACGTCATCATGGAGCGGCTGAAGGGGCAGAGGGTGCTGGTCTCGAAACGCGCCGGCGGCGTGCGTTTTTCGCCGCAGTACTACAACACCGCCGACGAGCTCGACCGGGCGGTGGCGCTCTTGTGATTATGAGCGGCCCGCGCCATCGATCCCGACCGCGGTTATCGCCCGTCACACCGAGCGGGTGACGCCGCCATCGATCCGCAGGTTCTGCCCGGTGATATAGCCCGCGGCGGGCGAAGCCAGAAAGCCGATCACATCTGAAATCTCGTCGACCTTTCCGTAGCGCCCCATGGGAATGCGGTCGCGGAAGGCCTGCTTTTCCGGCCGGTTGTCGATAAAACCTGGCAGCACGTTGTTCATGCGGATGTTGTCTGGCCCGTACTTGTCGGCGAACAGCTTGGT
The DNA here is from genome assembly GCA_021776195.1 of Kiloniellaceae bacterium. The sequence continues at coordinate 8,560 of JAJFGK010000084.1, forward strand.
GTAGGCCGCCAGGCCGGCGCGTATCACGCTGGAGACCGGAAAGGCGGGCTCGGGCTCGACGGCGCCATAGGTGGAGATGTTGACGATCGCCCCGGACATTTGCCGCTGCATGATCGGCGTCACCAGCCGGGTCGGGCGGACGACGTTCAACAGGTAGACCTCCATGCCCTGGTGCCAGTCCTCGTCGGATAGATCGAGGATCGGCGCCCTGGACCCTTGACCGCCGGAGTTCACCAGCACATCGACGCGGCCCCATTCCTTCATCGTCAGCTCGACCAGCTTTTCGAGGTCGTCATTGGATTGATTGGACCCGGTCACGCCGACCCCGCCGAGCTCCTTGGCGAGTGCCTCGCCCCTGCCGGAGGGGGACAGGATGGCGACACGGTGCCCGTCGGCCGCGAGCTTGCGCGCGGCGCTTGCCCCCAAGCCGCTGCCGCCCGCGGTGATGATCGCGACTTTCTCGTCCGCCATGGGTCCTCCTGGGCTTGCCGTCCTTACTGGGCAGCTTGCACGCATTCCGCCGAAAGACAACGGCTCCGCCCCGCGGCTCCCGCGCGGCCAAAGTTTCCGGGAAGATTGGGGTCGCCATTGCCGGGCCGCGGCCGTTATAGTGCGCCTGCAAAAAAACAAGACGACCGACAGGGTGGGGACTATGGCGATGGAGCTGCGCGGCAAGCGCGTTCTGGTGTGCAACTGCGAAGAGACCATGGCGCTCGACGCCAAGGCGCTGGGCAAGGCTTGCCTGGCCGTCGGGGCCGAGGGGGAGTTGGAGCTCAACAGCCAGCTTTGCCGGCGCCAACTAGGCAACTATCAAAGCGCGCTGGCCGCCGGCCAGCCTCTGCTCGTCGCCTGCACCCAGGAGGCCCCGCTGTTTCGCGAGCTGGCCAGCGAGGAGCAGCCCGACGCCGACCTGTCCTTCGTCAACATCCGCGAGCGCGCCGGCTGGTCCGACGAGGGCGCGGGCGCCCCGGCCAAGATGGCGGCGCTCATCGCCGAGGCCACCGAAGCCCTGCAGCCGAACCGCGCCGTGGCCATGGAGTCCACCGGGATCTGCCTGATCTACGGCCCGGGGACCCTGGCCCTGGAGGCGGCCAAACAGCTCGCCGGGCGTCTCGAGGTCACGCTGCTGCTGACCGAGACCAAAGACCTGCTGCCCCTCAGCACCATGGAAAGCCCGATCTTCAGCGGCCGGGTGCGCCGCGCCGAGGGCCACCTGGGAGCCTTCATGCTGGATATCCAGGATTTCGCCGCGGCAAAGCCTTCGGCCCGCGGCGCCCTGGTCTTCGATGCGCCGCAAGCCAGCGCCAAGAGCGAATGCGACCTGATCCTCGATCTGACCGGCGGCACGCCGCTCTTTTCAGCGCACCAGCGGCGCGACGGCTACCTGCGGCCCGACCCCGGCGATCCCATCGCGGTGCAGAAGGCTCTTTTCGAGCTGACCAACATGATCGGGCAGTTCGAAAAGCCGCGCTATGTCACCTACGACGCCGGGCTCTGCGCCCACGCGCGGAACCGCCTGACTGGCTGCACCCGCTGCCTGGACATCTGCCCGACCTCGGCGATCACCTCGAACGTGACCGAGGGCGGCGACGGCGTGACGATCGACCCTTACGTCTGCGGCGGCTGCGGCTCCTGCGCCTCGGTTTGTCCGACCGGGGCGGCGACCTACGACTTTCCCCAGGGCGATGGGCTGTTCCGCCGCCTGCGCAGCCTGCTCGCCGCCTATCGCCAGGCCGGCGGCGAGGCCCCGCTCCTGCTGCTGCACGACGAGCGCCACGGCGACGAGTTGATCACCTTGATGGCGCGGCTCGGCCGCGGCCTGCCGGCCCGGGTCCTGCCCGTCGCGGTCAACGAGGTGACCCAGGTCGGGCTCGATTTCCTGGCCGCCGCCCTGGCCTATGGCGCCACCGGGATCGCCATTCTGGCCGGCCCGGAAAAGCAGGGCGAACTGAGCGGCCTGGCGCAACAGATCGGTCTCGCGGAAACCCTGATGGAAGGCCTCGGCTACGGCGGCGGGCGCATTCAGGTGGTCGAGGAGCGCGATCCCGATGCCGTGGCGGCGCTGCTCTATGGCTGGGAACGCCGCGACGGCGTGCCCGCCGGATCCTTCCTGCCCATGGGCGGCAAGCGGGCCCGCACGACCCTGGCGCTGGCCCATCTCCATGACAAGGCGCCGACGCCGCTCGACATCCTGCCGCTGCCGGCCGGCGCGCCCTTCGGCGCCCTGGCGGTCGATACCGCCGGCTGCACCCTCTGCCTGGCCTGCGTCGGCGCCTGCCCGACCGGCGCCCTGCTGGACAGCCCGGAAAAGCCCCACCTGGGCTTTCGCGAAGAGGCCTGCGTGCAGTGCGGCCTCTGCCGCAACACCTGCCCGGAAAACGTCATCACCCTATTGCCGCGTTTCAATTTCACCGACGCCGGCAAGAGCGAGGTCACCCTGAACGAGGCCGAGCCGGCCGAGTGCATCCGCTGCGGCAAGCAGTTCGGGGTCAAACAGTCGATCGAGCGGATCGCGGCCAAGCTCGAGGGCCATTCCATGTTCGCCGACCAGACCCAGATCGACCGTATCCGCATGTGCGAGGACTGCCGCGTCGTGGTGCAGTTCGAGGACAAGGACATGCCGATGGCCATGGGAACGCGCCCGGTGCTGCGCACCACCGACGACGACCTGCGCGAGCGCGAGATCGAGGAGGCCCGCGCCAAGCTGCTGGCCGAGCGCGCCGCCGAAGGTGGTGGGGACGAGAACGGCGGCGAAAACAAGGGATAAGGGGCGGCGCGCAGGCGGCCTCCCGCTTCACCGCCTCTTAAGCTATAACCGTTTCAATGACGCTCCACCGCCCGCCATGACCGGAGCCCGATGCCCGATCTCGACCCGCGCCAGCACGCCTATCGCCCCGATCTCGCCGATACCCGGCTTGAAGGCCAGGTCGAGGCCGCGCGTTTCACCGCCGGCCGCCCGGCACGGGTCGGCCGCGGGACGATCCCGCTGCGGCTGCGTCCCGAGGGACCTGCCGGGCTCGCCAGCGAACTTCTCTATGGCGAGCGGGTCCGGGTCTTCGACGAGAAGGGCGGCTGGGCCTGGGTCCAGAACGAGACCGACGGCTATGTCGGCTACTGTCCGGCCGCCGGCCTGCGCGACGGAGAAAAGGACGAGGAACCGACCCACCGGGTGACTGCCCTGCGCAGTTTTCTCTATCCCAAGCCGGACCTGAAACTTCCGGTGATCGATGTGCTGACCCTGTCGTCGAGCCTGCGCGTGATCGACCGCGACAAGGGCTTTGCCCGTTTGGCCGACGGCAACTGGATCTTTGCCCGGCACCTGGCCGCGGCCAAGGAGACCGAGCCGGACTTCGTCGCGACCGCGCTGCGCTTCCTCGATGTGCCCTACCTCTGGGGCGGCCGCTCCAGCCTCGGCCTCGACTGCTCGACCCTGCTGCAGCTCAGCCTGGCCATGGCCGGACTCCGCGTGCCGCGCGACAGCGATCAACAGGAAAGCGCGATCGGCGAGCCCCTGCCCTGGCCGGCAGGCGGCAAGACCTTGAAGCGGGGCGATCTGATCTTCTGCCGCGGCCATATCGCCATCGCCCTCGACGAGGAAGAGATCCTCCACGCCAACGCCCATCACATGGCCGTCGCCATCGAGCCCTGGCGCCACCAGGAGGCCCGCCTGCTGGCCGCCAACGGGGTCGGCTTTCGCAGCCGGCGGCGGGTTGTCTGACTTTTCTGACGCGGATGTCTCGACGAGGCGGTTTTTTCACCCCCTTTTGATCTCACTGAGGCGGCGGCGGGGCACCGATGCCGCCGACCTGGGCCTCGCAAAGCGCCTCGGCCCGGTCCTTGAAAAGGCTCGCCCTGGCCTCGTCGATCAGCCCGTCGCCGACCATGCGGTCGATCGCCGGGCTGCGCTCGGCCAGGCAGAGCGCCACCGGATCGTCGGCGGCGCGCCGGTCTTCCGGCGGCGCCGGCAGGAGGTCGTCGCGGTGCAGCCAGGCGAGCAGGCCCACGCAGCCCAGGAAGATCAGCAGCGCCAGGCCGCGCGCCGCACGGCTTTCTAAAAACCCTTTACGTTTCATGGTCTTCCGATCCTCCGGTCCGACCCCGTTCTCCCCCGGGGCCGGCTTGCTTAACCCGCCTCGAACGCTATAGTAAGTCCTCAAAGCGGGTAAAGGCGGTACGGCAGGGACTTTAGCATATGGTTGCGATGATCGACCCCTTCGGGCGAGAGGTCTCCTATCTCCGGGTTTCGGTGACGGACCGCTGCGATTTCCGCTGTGTCTACTGCATGTCCGAAGACATGACCTTCCTGCCCAAGGCCGAGGTTCTGACCCTCGAAGAGCTCGACCGGGTCTGCAGCGCCTTCGTGCGCAAGGGCGTGAAAAAGCTGCGCATGACCGGCGGCGAGCCCCTTGTCCGGCGCAACATCATGAGCCTCTTCCGCTCGCTGTCGCGCCATCTCGAGACCGGCGACCTGGAAGAGCTGACCCTGACGACGAACGGCAGTCAGTTGACCCGCTTCGCCCAGGAACTGGCCGACTGCGGGGTCAAGCGCATCAATGTCTCGATCGACACCCTGGACGCGGCGAAGTTCAAGGCCATCACCCGCTGGGGCAAGTTCGACAAGGTCATGGCCGGCCTCGAGGCGGCCAAGGCGGCCGGGCTGCAGATCAAGCTGAACGCGGTGGCGCTGAAGGGCGTCAACGACGACGAGTTCGACCGCATGGTGGCCTGGTGCGGCGAGGAGGGCTTCGACCTGACCTTCATCGAGGTCATGCCGATGGGCGACATCGGCGGCGAAACCCGGCTCGACCAGTACCTGCCGCTCTCCCTGCTGCGCGCCAAGCTGAAGGAGAGCTGGACGCTGGAAGACATCGACTACAAGACCGGCGGGCCGGCGCGCTACGTGCGGGTCAAGGAGACCGGCGGACGTATCGGCTTCATAACGCCGCTGACCCATAACTTCTGCGAAAGCTGCAACCGGGTTCGCTTGACCTGCACCGGGACGCTCTACATGTGCCTCGGCCAGGACGACGCCGCCGACCTGCGCAAGCCCCTGCGCCAGAGCGAAGGCGACCAGCTGCTCGACGGCGCCATCGACGAGGCCATCGGCCGCAAACCCAAGGGCCACGACTTCATCATCGACCGCCGCCACAGCGCCAAGTCGGTGGGCCGCCACATGTCGGTGACCGGCGGCTGACAACAGTCGGGCTAACGCAGTTCCACCTGATGGGTGAAGTCCCGGCCGTTGGTAATGGTCAGGACCTCGAAGCCCAGCATCTTGCATAGATCGAAAAAGGTGAAGTAGTCGGCCACGCCGAGCTCCTTGAAGATCGGCAGCACCCGGGCCTGGGCGGTCATATCGGCGAAAAGGGCGCGAGCCCGGTAGATCGTATCGATGCGCCCGTCCTGCAGGGCCACGATGATCAGCTTTTGTGCCTCCTGGCCCTTGGCGAACATCGTCGCCGGCGGCGGATAGGGCAGCTTGCGGTTCTGGTTGGCGATCCCGGTCACGAAGGCGATTCGGGTCGTCCGCCCGGCATCCAGCATGGTCTGCGCGCGCGCGTCATAGACCTCCACCGGACCGCTCAAGGGCGGATAGTAGTAGCCGGCGTGGCGGTCCGCCGCGCGCGCCGCCTCTTGTGGCACCGCAAGAGCGAGAAGCAGAAGACAAAGAGCCGCGGCGGGCGCGAGGCGGTCAAGGGGCATGGTGGAGATCCTAGGTCATGAGAAGGACGAGGGGTCCGGGGCGATGTCGCGCGTCTTGGCGCTAGCCTGAGGCGGATTTGGTCCGCGATCAACCGTCTTGGCGCTCTGGCGGTCCGGCACGGCAGCGTTATACTGGCTTGCCGGGCGCTAGAGGCCCGTCTTGCGAATGGCCCGTCTTGCGAATGGCCCGACTTGAGAATGGCCCGACTTGCGATTGGAACGCCATGACCGACCTCGCCGAGCCCTTGAAGGCCAAGCCAGCGCCCGCGACGCGGCCCCTTTCCATGGCGATCGTCGCCAGCGATACCCCGGAGGCCGAGGCAGCCAAGGCCGCCCTGGAGGCACGCTACGAGACCGTGCCGCCGGACCAAGCCGCGGTCGTGATGGCACTGGGCGGCGACGGTTTCATGCTGGAGAGCCTGCACCGCTTCCTCGACCGGGATATCCCGATCTACGGCATGAACTGCGGCACCGTGGGATTCCTCATGAACGAGTACAGCGAAGATGACCTGCCGGCCCGCCTCGCCGCGGCCGAGATGCAGGTCCTCTCTCCCTTGCGCATGACCGCCACCGACGCTCGCGGCAACGTGACCGAGGCCCTGGCCATCAACGAGGTGGCGCTGTTTCGCGAGACCCGCCAGGCGGCCAAACTGGAGATCACGATCGACGGGGTCACCATGATCGAAGAGCTGATCTGCGACGGCACCCTGGTGGCAACCCCGGCCGGCAGCACGGCCTACAATCTTTCCGCCCACGGCCCCATCCTACCGCTCGGCAGTTCGGTTTTGGCGCTGACTCCGATCAGCGCCTTCCGCCCGCGGCGCTGGCGCGGCGCGCTGCTGCGCAACAGCGTCGAGATCGGCTTGAAGGTGCATGACGCCGGCAAGCGGCCGGTCGGGGCCACGGCCGACTTCACCGAGGTTCGCGACGTGGTCCAGGTCCTGGTCCGCGACGACCCCTCGACGAGCCTGAAATTGCTGTTCGATCCCGACCACGGCCTCGAGGACCGTATCCTCAAGGAACAGTTCGTCGGCTGAATCTTGATCCTATCGGTCATGAAGAATGACCGATAGGCGCTCATGCGCCGCTGGGGCTATCCTCGCTGACGCTGCGGACGCGCGGTCGCGCTTGCCAATGGTCGAGAGCCTGGCTCACGGACCATTGGACTCAAGACCGAGGTCGGCCTCGACCCGGGCAATCCAGCCACGCAGCGCCGCATAGGGTGTCAGATCGAAGCCGCCTTCGGGGGCCACGCGGGTGTAGGCAATCAGCGCGATATCGGCGATCGTCAGACGGACTCCGACAAGGTAGGGGCGATCCGCCAAATAGCGGTCCATCAGATTTAGGGCCTGTTCGCCGCGCGTTACCCTTTCCGGATCGCGGTCGCTGGCCTGGCGGCCAAGGTAAACCATCTGAAAGCGGCAGACCGCGACGGTGGGTTCGTGGCTGTACTGTTCCCAGAAGAGCCACTCCCAGACCTTGGCCCGGTCATAGGGTTCCCTCGGCACCAGATCCGACCCCTCGGCCAGATGGGCGATTATGGCATTCGACTGGGCCAGGGCGCGGCCATCGTCCAGCACCAGGGTCGGCACCTGTCCGGCCGGATTGATCGCGAGGAAGGCCGGCGTGCGGCTCTCGCCCTTCAGAATGTCCGTAGGAATCCACTCATAGGCCAGCCCCAGCAGGTCGGCGGTGTACTTGACCTTCAGGCAGTTGCCGCTCTTCAGATCGCCATAGACCCGCATGGTCCGCTCCTTTGCCTTGATGGAGTCCCCCTGATGGCGGCCCCGTATTGGCGGCCCCGTGATGGCGGCCGTTCAAAAGAAAAGCCCCGAGACCGGCGGGGCCTCGGGGCTGTGTATCACGATCGGCCGGCCCTGTCGGGCTCAGGCGCGCCAGAAAGGTTTGTTGGCTTCCATCCTGGCGTCGACCCGGCTGACTCCGACATCTTTCAGCATGTGCTCGTCCATGCCGGCAAGCTGCTCGCGCTGGCGAATGCGGGCACCCCAGACCAGGAGAGTATCGAAGAAGGAGAGAAACAGCGCGAGGCCACGCCGGGTCTCTTCCCGCTTGTGGGACGACGGCAATGAGGGGCGAAAAGTCTCCGTGGCATGCAAGAAAGTCATAGCAGGTCTCCTAATTCGACATGGCTCCTGGGATCTGGAGCAGATTTTTCCATAGCAAGTTGTTGTACAACGAAAATAATGATGTTTCCTTAATTCGCAAACGATGATAATTCATCTATCGGATAAGATTTGCTCATGACTGGGCAGATCACGAGTTGGATCGGAAGTGAGAGGCAAACATGGTCCGCCGCCTACCCCCGCTGAACGCCTTGCGCGCCTTCGAATCGGCCGCCCGGCAGCTCTCCTTCACCAAGGCGGCCGAAGAGCTTTTCGTCACCCAGGCGGCGATCAGCCATCAGGTCAAGGCGCTGGAACAGCACCTGGGCACCAAACTTTTTCGACGCTTCAACCGTCGCCTGGAGTTGACCGAGGCCGGCCAAGCCTACCTGCCCAGCCTGCGCGATGCCTTCGATCAGATCGACCTGGCGACGCGGCGCCTGACGCCCAGTGGCGAGGACCGCAATCTCAAGATATCGGTGCTCCATTCCTTCGCCATCAAATGGCTGATGCCGCGGCTCGCCGGTTTCGCCCAGCGCCATCCCGAGATCAACGTGCTGATTTCGGGCTCGGACGACACCATCGACTTCGCCCGCGACGACTTCGACCTGGCGCTGCGCTATGGGGCCGGCAACTATCCGCAGCTCACCACCGACCTGATTCTCCCCGACAAGGTCTTCCCGGTCTGCTCGCCGCGCCTGCTCGAGGGCGACAAGCCGCTACGCGAGCCGGCGGACCTGAAGCATCACACCCTGCTGCACGACAATATGGGGCGCGAGAACGAAACCATGCAGGAATGGGGTCATTGGCTGAAGCTAGCCGGGATCAAGGGCATCGACCATTCCAAGGGGCCCGCCTTCAGCCACCTCAGCATGGTTCTTTCGGCGGCAATCGACGGCCAGGGGATCGCCTTGGGGCGGCTTTCCCTGGCCGCCGACGATATCGTCGCCGGCCACTTGATCTGCCCCTTCGGTCCCGTGCTGGACGCTCACTTCGCCTATTACATGGTGGCCCCGGCCCGCAGCACCGATCTGCCCAAGGTGCGCCATTTCCGCGACTGGCTGCTTGAAGAGGCGGCGAAAACCGGCGAAAAACAGCTGATCCTGCCGACCGGCCGCCAAAGCCGGGCAAAAGCAGGATGACGCCAACAAGCCGAAGTGGCCAACAAGCCGTAGGGGGAGACAAAGCCGTGTCGGACAGCAGCGAAGATCACACCAACAGCCTGGGGGCGGAAAGCCGCGCCTGGATCGAACGCCTGATCGGCTTCGACACCACCTCGCGCAACTCGAACCTGGAGATCATCGCGGCGATTCGCGACTACCTGGGCGAGCTTGGGGTCGAGGCCTCTCTGACCTTCAACGAGGAGCGCACCAAGGCCAATCTCTATGCCACCCTGGGCCCGACCGACCGGCCCGGCATCGCGCTCTCCGGCCACACCGACGTGGTGCCGGTCGACGGCCAGGACTGGTCGAGCGACCCCTTCGCGGTGATCGAGAAGGACCAGCGCCTCTACGGCCGCGGCACCTGCGATATGAAGGGCTTCATCGGCGCCGCCCTCGCCTTCGCGCCGAAGTTCCTGGAGAGCGGTCTGAAAACGCCGATCCACTACTGCTTTTCCTTCGACGAGGAGGTCGGCTGCCTCGGCGTGCCGCACATGCTGGCCGACCTCGCCCAGCGGCCGGTCAAGCCGGCGCTCTGTATCGTCGGCGAGCCTACCTCCATGAGGGTGATCACCGCCCACAAGGGCAAGATCGACAAGATCTGCCACCTGCGCGGCCACGAGGCCCACTCCTCCCTGGCGCCCCAGGGGGTCAACGCGATCAACTATGCCGCCCGGCTGATCGGCTTCATCGAGGATCTCGCCGCGCGCAAGGCCGCGGAGGGACCCTTCGACCACGCCTTCGACGTGCCCCACACCACCCTGCACACCGGCCTGATCAGCGGCGGCACCCAGCTCAACATCGTGCCCGGCCACTGTTCCTTCGAGTACGAGGTCCGCAACCTGGCCCAGGACGACCCGCGCGCCCTGGTGGCCGAGGTCGAGGCCTATGCCCGCGACGAGCTGGAGCCCAAAATGCAGGCCATTGCGCCGGAGACCGGCATCACCTGGGAAGAAGTCGGCGCCTACCCCGGCCTCGACATCGACAGCGATGCCGAGGTGGTCAGCCTCGCCAAGAGTCTGGCGGGCAGCAACGACACCGGAAAAGTCGCCTTCGGCACCGAGGCCGGCCTGTTCCAGCAGAACGGCATTCCCACGGTGGTCTGCGGGCCCGGCTCGATCGAGCAGGCCCACAAGCCCGACGAGTTCTGCAGCCTGGAACAGCTCGCCCTCTGCGAGCGCTTCATGACGCGGCTGGTGGAGCGGGTGTCTCAGTAGGGCGCCCCGACCCATGGCCATCGGCTTCCAGAGCCACGAGATCAGGCGGGTCGTTTCCGTCGAGGGGTGAGGCCGGGACGGCCTCCTGCTCCCCCAAGGTGGCGAAGGGCCAGGTGGCGAAGGTCGGCCACCTCCCACCGCGCCTCAGGTCGCACGTGCCGTCAAGCCGCCGTCGACCACCAGTTCGGTCGCGGTGATGTAGCGGGCCTCGTCGGACAGCAGGAAAAGCGCGGCGCGGGCGACATCCCAGGCATCGCCCATGAAGCCCATGGGGCAGCTCTTGTTGCGCGCCGCCAGCATGTTGTCGACGCCGCCCTTTCCGTAGGCGTCCTGCAGGGGCGCGCGGATCATCGGTGTGTCCATCAGACCCGGCGCAACGCAGTTGGCGCGAATGCCCTGGTTCGCGTACTGCAGGGCGATGGCGCGGGTGAAGGGCATGATTGCCCCCTTGGTCGCCGCATAGGCAATGTAGGGGACACCCAAGTAGCGCAGCCCGGCGATCGAGGAGATGTTGACGATGGCGCCGCCGCCGCGTGCCAGCATTACCGGAATGACCGCGCCGCAGGTCAGGTACATGGACTTCAGGTTGACCGCGATCTGCCGGTCCCAGGAGGCCTCCGAGAGCTCGACCGGGCCGCCGACGTCGAGGATGCCGACGTTGTTGTCGAGCAGGTCGATGCCGCCATAGGTCCCATAGCAGGCCGCCACCGCCGCCTCGACTTCGGCCTTGAGCGACACGTCGGCGCGGTGCGCCACCGCCTCCCCGCCTTCGTTCAGGATGATCGACGCGGTCTCCTCCGCCGCCTCCATCCGCAGGTCGATGCAAAAGACCCGGGCGCCCTCGCGCGCGAAAAGTACCGCGGCCGCCTTGCCGTTGCCCCAGCCCGGTCCGCTCGACCCGGCACCCACCACCATCGCGACCTTGCCTTGCAATCGGCCGCCTGTCGTCTTGTCTTCCATGACGTCCCCTCGCTCGCTGCCGCACCGGACGACACCGAAAAATCGACGCCGTCAAGGTCCTTCTTCGGGCCAAAGCCCTTTCTTTCTATTCCCTTATTTTGTATGTTTCATTCAAAGACAACCCAAATGTAGAGTTAGGCACTAGGGGATCGGCGGTGCAAACACTCGTTGTTGCCTCCCGCAAAGGGGGCTCCGGAAAGACCACGCTGACAGCCCACCTGGCGGTCGCGGCGGGCTTGAACCGCAAGGGTCCGGCGGCATTGATGGATCTCGACCCCCAGGGCAGCCTCGCCCACTGGTGGAACGAGCGGGGACAGGAAGAACCCTTCTACCTGCGCAGCACGATCGACCGCCTGCCCGAGGACCACGCGCGTCTGGCCGATGCCGGATTGAATCTGCTCTTCATCGACACGCCGCCGGTCTACAGCAAGACCCTCGACAAGGTGATCGCCCTGGCCGACCTGGTGCTGATTCCCTGTCGCCCGAGCCCGCACGATCTGCGCGCGGTCGGCGCGACCGTGAGCCAGGTCGAATCGCTCGGGAAGCCCTACGTCTTCGTGCTGAACGGCGCGCCCTGGCGGGCCCGCATGACCGCCGAGAGCGCGGCGATCCTCAAGGAGTTCGGTCCACTGTCTCCGGCCTTTATCTATAACCGCGTCGACCTGGCCTCGGGCATGGTCGGCGGCCTGACGGTCCTGGAAACCAAGTCGCGCTGCAAGGCCAGCCAGGAGGTCAGGACCCTCTGGCAGGATATCGCGGTGCGCCTGGAGAGCCTTCGGCTGGCCAAGGCCGCGGCAATCGATGCCCCGATCCAGGCCCCCTTGGTCAACCCCCTCTACCCCTCCGAACAAGTGGCGGTCTGACCGCTATGTCGAGAAAGGATCTCGCCGCCACGGCGCTTTTCGCCGAAAAGGGAGCCGCGCGCCCAACCGCGCTCGCGACGTCGGAACGCAGGGTTCGCATGGATAGCGAAGGTGCGTCGGCAGGCGCCCCGGGGCGCGTCATTCGACTGACCCGCCGCCCAAAGGAAGCGCCCGCGGCGCTACTGCCCTTCGAAGAAGGCCTGCCGCTCGAGGAGGATCCGAGCGGCACCGGAAGCCTGGTCGAGTTTGCGCTGCAGCGGGTCGAGCCGGTCGGGGCCGAGCCGGTCGGGGCCAAGGCGGTTCAAGAACTGCTCGTCACGGCGTCCGAATCGGCTGTCACGGAACCCGCTGCCGTGCCGCCCTCCTGGATACGATCGGGCTCGGGTCTGGCCGCCGCGATCGCGGCGGCGATCGTTCTGGCGATCGGCGTTTGGCTGGCGGCGGGCCGCGACGGGCCATCGGTCGGCCGCACACCGTCGGAGATCGAGACGCGGGCCCCAGCCATCGCAAACCTGCCGGCCCCAACCCAGGCGGCTCCAGTTCAGGAGGCACAGGCGCTGCTCCCGCCGACGGCCTCGGATCGAGAGGCCGGGCGCGCCGGCAAGGTTCACGTGCCCGCTGTCGTATCGCTGCCCAGCGGCCGGCGAGATCCCGCCGTGCCCCGGCAAGTGGCGGTCACCGAGGAGCTCGCGGCCTTCGACCCCACCGGCCTGGCCAAGCCGGCCAAGCCGGCCGCGCTCGGTCAGGTTTCCGCGACCGCGATCGCGGCCCCGCCGCCGACCCCGGCCCGCAAGCCCGATCAGACGATCTTGAGCGGGTCCGGTTACTGGCTTCAGCTCTTCGCCGGGCGCAATCCGCGCCGAACCGACACAGAGCGCCTGCGCCTGGCGCAGGATCACGCCGACCTTCTGGGAACCCATTCCCTGCAGGTGGTCGCTGCCGAAATCGAGGGCTACGGGACCTTTTACCGCATCCGCACGGACATCATCCGCGACCGCAGGGAGGCCAACGCCCTCTGTGAACGCCTGATGGCGCGCGACCAGGAATGCCTCCCGCTCAAGGTCGCGCCCTGAATCGAGCCTCTGAATCGTGCCTCACTCCAGGCGCACGGCGGCCTGCTTGGAGAAGGGATTGAAAGCCAGGTAGCGATAGCGCCAGCCGAAGCGCTCGACGGCCTCCAGAAAGGCCCGGTGCTCATCGAGCTTCCAGCGGCCATTGAAGATGTATTCGTCGAAGACCAGAACCGACCCCGGCTGGACGCGCCCCGCCAACCCCTCGAGAACCGTTCTGGTCGAGCTGTAGAGATCGCAATCGATATTGGCAAAGCGCAGAGCCCCGGCCTGTTCGGCGAGGAACGGCCTGATCGTGTCCTCGAACCAGCCGACGTGGAGGCGCACGTTGTCCGCCACTGCCGGCAAGCGGCCCGCCATGGAGTAACTGCCGGCCGGGTTCAGGCCCCAATCTTCGGGAATGCCCTGGAAGGAATCGAAGCCGTGCACCAGGGCATCGCTGCGGGCCGCGATGAAGTTCAAGGTATTGCCGGCGTAGACGCCAAACTCCAGGGTCAGCCCCAGCGCCGGGGCCCGAGCAAGGGCGTGCTCCAAGGTCTTGAACTGGCACGCCTCCAGGCGGGTCTCCGGGTCCCGCGCGGTCTGGACGTAGGACCAGCCCTCGACCAGAAAGGCGAGGTCCGGCGCCGCCTCGAGCAGAGTCCTGAAGTGCCGGCCCGCCTCGGCCTTGTCGCCCATCATCTCGCAGAGCATGCCGAGATAAAAGCGCGCCGCGCCGCTGTCGGGGTGGGACGCGACCAGGCGTTCGAACTCGACGGCGGAGGCCTGCGGGGCGCTGTCGTCGAACAGCGCGACCGCCAGATCGAAGCGGGCATTGAAACGCGTGTCATCGATCGCCAGCGCCCGGCGCGACGCCTCTTGCGCCTCGACCGGCCGGCCCAGTGCCCAGAGGCTGCGCCCCAGGCCTTCCCAGGCCGGCGCATTGTCGGGATCGTCCGCCACCAGGCGCTCAAGCCGGGCTCTGGCCTCCCCAAAGCGGCCGTCGGCATTATCGATTTCGGCGCGCAACGTCGCCAGGCGGAAGTCGTCGGGCCGCCGTGCCAGCGCCGCCTCCAGCAGCCGGGCGGCCTCGCCCCTGGCGCGCTGCTCCAGTAGAACCCGGACCAAGCGAACCAGCGCATCGACCTGTTCCGGGTTCAAATTCAGCGCCGCGCGATAAGCCTGGCGCGCCTCGTCGAGCTGTCCGCCGGCCTCCAGGGCAAGCCCCAGGGTATAGTGGGCGTTGGGATCCCGGGGCGATAGTACGACGGCTGCCCTGTGGGCCTCGATGGCCTGGGCGAACAGTCCCTGGCGCCGCCAAGCCTCGCCGAGGCCGATTCGCGCGCGCAGGTTGTTCGGGTTGACCGCGGCTGCTTGGCGAAAGGCCGCCTCGGCCTCCGTTTCGCGGCCAAGAACCGCCAGCACGGCGCCCAGATTGGTCAGCGCAGGGCCATGATCGGGCTTGCGCGCCAGGGCCTGGCGGTAGGCCGACACCGCTGCCTCCGGCTGTCCCTCGGCATTCAGCAGGTTGGCGAAATTGCAGTGGAAATCGGCCCGGCTGTCATCGCCGTCCAATGCCCGTTGCAACAGCGCCCGGGCCCGCGGCAGGTCGCCTTTCTGATAGGCTAGAACACCCGCGTAGTGCAGAGCGACCGGCCAATCGGGCGCGTCCTGGAGGACCCTGTGATAGAGCGCCTCGGCCGCGGCGAAATCGCCGGCGCGCTGACAGCGCAGCGCTTCGTCCAGCGCTTGGCGGATATCCCCCTGGCCTTGCGCCATCTCTCGTCCATTCCCGTTTTTCTATGTGCCAAGCCTGCGCAGTCCATAGCAAACCCGCGGCCAACAATCCACCGAAGGGCGCGCCCGCCGCGGCCGGGGCCGTGCGCCATCGATCGCGGCCAAGCGATTGCTCGTAGGTAAAGTGATCTGGAAATCTATTATTTCAGTTGTATTTCTTTTTCGGTAATTTGTGTTAATGTTTCATTAACTATTTAAGCCTATCAAGATACAGTGGTTTCGCGTAAGCTGGGAACTACGGATAGCGTACGTAGCTTACTTTCTCCCTGTCAACTTGCCCCGCGTTTCAATCCCGACGCGGGGCAATTTTTTATGGCCGGGTCGCCTTGCCGCGCCGGCGCCACCGCACGATCTCCGATTTGGCGCCGAGAAGCCGCCCACAAACTAGAAATTCGGCTGGACTTGCGGGGCGGAAAAGATACCCTCTGCCTCGGTCATAGGTCGTGGTGGGTACGGCGAAACCGCTGAAAGTATTCCTGGATAAAAAAAGGGAAGCCGGAATCGGTCGAACCCGGGTTGGAGCCCGCGGTTGAGAATTTGTCGAGAGGGAGAATACGATGTTCGCGAAAGGCGATAAGGCAAGCGGCGACAGCACCCCGACAGCGGTGGTCGCGCCGGCGACGGCGTCCGGGTCCGATAAGGCCTCGGTTATTTCGGCCGACCTTCTGGTCGAAGGCGATTTGAAGAGCGCCGGAGACATTCAGATCGATGGCCGGGTCAAGGGCGATATTCGCAGCCGGGGAGTTACCGTGTCACCCGGGGCGGAAATCGAGGGATCGATCTTCGCCCAGGCCGTTGTGATCAGCGGCACGATCAAGGGTCAGGTCGAATCCCCCAAAGTCTCCGTACGCAAGACCGCCAATGTGATTGGCGATATTCTGCATGAGACCCTGGAGATCGAAAGCGGCGCTCAATTCCAGGGCGCCTGCCGCCGACTTGAGGCTGCGCGCGCCGTCAAGAGCGCTTGATGCGCTGAGCGCCGCTGGGCCAAGAACCAACGCGCCCCCTCGGCGAGGGGGCGCGTTTTTCTGTTTGACGGCACAGACCCCGCGCCAGGAGGGAACCCGTCAGGTCAGCACCCGTCCTAGTGCGAGCGCGATCTCCGCCGGATCGTCGAAGAAACTCAATCCGATCTGGGTTTCCGTTTTCCACACCACCTTGCCGGCAAAGGCGCCGATGCGCTCGTTCTTGATGATCGCCGAGTCGCCAACTTCGAGGCTCTCGGAGGCCTGAACCATCGCCCCCTCGGCCGATATGTTGATGATCACGCAGTCGACGGCCTTGTCGTCGAACAGAATTCGGCTCGTCCAGAGCACAGTGGCCCGCTCATAGCGTCGGCGTTCCGGTATCGCGGCGGCGGTCCCTTCATCCGCCACGACAGGCTCTCCTTCGATGGCCTGGCCCTCGATGACCGTGGCAGCCCCTGCCTCGATCCCCTGGCCACTTTCCGCTCCAGCCGTGAGACCTATGTCTTCCGGAGGGAGTCCGAACTGAGAATCGCCGCTCTTTATCTCATTCATAGCGAGCATCCTGTCTCCGAGGGAATCCAGGCTCAACCCGTTCCCGGGTGCGGGCCCAGAAGCAATCTCTTGCTTTTTCACGTTGCCGAAACTCATCGCCCTTGATCCTTCTCATTTTAGCGGCCCTCCAGGCTCTGGACCTGCAGTGGCTGCGCATGAACAGCCTGCTCCGCATTCGAGTCATGAGAGATTGGTGCGCCCTGGAGCGTGAGATGGCCGGCGAGCAGAATCACGACGGAGGCGCGCAGCACGCGTTTCGCACCGTCGCTCTGCAGGTTTTCACGCAGGGACCGCACGGATTGCCGGCTGAGTTTCTGGCGTTCTTCGGCCTTCTCGCGCGCTTCGTTTTCACGCGCGCGGCGTTCTTCGGCCGCGCGGGCCAGTTCCAAGGCCTCTTTTTCAGCCTGTTCGGCCCGCCAGGTGGCGATCTCCACAGCCCGCCGCTGCGCCGCATCGGCGCGCTCCGCGGGGCTTGCGTTCTCTTCTTCGACCTCGGTGTCGGCTTCGCGCTCCGCCTCGGCGTCGCGCAAACGCTGATGAAAGGCGTCCGCGTTCCGCTTCGTGATCTCCTCGACCGAGCTCGGCGCCGCCTGGGCAGCCGTTTCGCCGTCGCCTTGTGCCGAGGCCAGGAAGTTGCGCAGCAAGGCCAGTTCCTGGTCCTCCAGGGCACCCGTCGCCTGGCCGTCCTTGCCGGTCACCATCTTGATGTCTTTCAACTGGTCGGCCAGGGCGGATAACTGCTCTTGCAGGCGATGGTTCTGCTGCTGCGACTCGCGCAAAGCGGCCTCGGCCATCTCCCGGCGCGCACTCTCGCCCTTGGAGGCGGATTCGGCCTGGAGGAGACGCTCTTCCATGGACTTGCGGCGGTCGACACTGTCGTCACGAATCTCGTCCAGCCGCTCGCGCCACATCTCGTCATTGGCGGTCAGGCGCTGATTGAGCTCGGTCACGAACTTCGACTGCAGTTCCGCCGTCGTGGCCTGGCGCTTGGCTTGCCAGCTGTTCTCGACCTCGATCAGCCGCTTTTCGGTGTCGCTACGCCAGCGCTCTTCGACGGCATTCACTTCCCTGATCGTTTGGCTCTTCAGACTGCCTTCGGCCTCTGCCAGGCGCCGGGAGGTTTCGGTCTCCCAGGCGACCTTTGCCTCCTGCAGCCTCTCGCGCTCCCCGGCGCGTTGCTCGTCGAGTCGGCGCTGCCACTCTTGATCCTTGTCCGCGGCCTGCTTCGAGACTTGGTTCTGCCAGCGGGATTCGGCTTTTGAAAGTTCCTGCTCCGAGTCGCGGCGCCAGGTGTCGCGGAGCTGCGAAAGGCGCGCCTCGGATTCCAGAGACGCGTGCTGGGCGGCCAGCTCGACCTCTCGGACGAGTCTCTCCTGCCAGGTCTTTTCGATCTCCGCTAGCGTCTTGCGATGATCGGAATCCAAGGACCGGAAGGCCTCGGCATGGCGGCCCTCCGCTTCCGTCAGGGCCAACTGCTGACGCTCCCGCCAGTCCGCTTCGGTTTTGGCGATCTGCGCGCTGGTTTCCTCTTCCCAGGTCTCCCGGGCCGTGGCGAGACTGCCCTCCGCCTCTTCGGTCAGGCGCTGTTCGAGCGCCTCGAGTTCCAGCGCATGCTCGGCTGCCCATTCGGCGCGGGCCGCTTCCAGACGGTGCTGAACTCGAGCTTCCGTGACCGCCGCGAGACCGGCGGCATCGGCCGGCAGATCAGCGGCTTCGGCCTGCTGGGCAAACTCCTCTAGCCAGCCCTTGCGGGCTTCTTCCAGGCGCCGGGCAAGTTCGGCTTCCTGGTCGCGGCGCAGGGCGGCGACCCGGCGTTCGGTTTGCCGCGCCCACGTGCCCTTGGCCTGTTCGATCGCCTCTTCGCGGCGGCACTCGGCCTCGGCCTCGAGGGCCTGGATACGATCCTCGGTTTCCTGAAGCCATGTGGAGCGCGCCTCGGCAAGGCGGTCCTCCGCCGCGCGCTTGACCGCGTCGATGGCGCTCGCGGTCCGCTTGTCGGCCTCTTCGTCCCAACGGCCCCGTTCCAGCTCCAGGCGGCGGTTGGCTTCCACTTCGAACTGCTTGCGGCTCTCGGCCAGTTTCAGCTCGGTCTTTGCCTTCCAGCTTTCCTCGCTTTCCCGCAGCCGATCTTCAGCCTCGGTCTGCCAAACGGCCTCCTGGTCGAGCAGCCGCTCGGCTTCCGCTTCGGACCAGGTCGCCTCGGCGCGCAGCAGCTTGGCTTCGAGTTCGTCCTCCCAAAGCGCGCGCGACTTCTCCAGCTTCTGCTCGCTCTCGCGCTTGACCGCGGTCACGGACTCGGCGATGCGACGCTCGCCCTCCCGGCGCCACTCCTGCTTTGCCTCTTCGAGTTTACGCTTGCTGTCTTCGGACCAGGCGGCATCGGCCTCGGCCATGCGTTGGTCGGCGGCGGCCTGCTCGGCAGCCTTGACCTCGGCCAGTCCGCGCTCGGACGCTCTCTCCCACTCGCGCCTGGCATTCGCCAATTGGTCGTCGGCTTGACGCTTCCAGTCCTGACGCGCCTCGGACAACTGGCGATCGGCTTCGGCACGCCAGGCCGATTCCGTCTGCGCCAGAGTGGCGCGGGATTCTTCCTGCCATTCGCGCCGCGCGCTGTTGAGCCGCCGGTCGGCCTCCAGGGACCACTGGGACTCCCGCGCCGCCAGCCGCTCTTCTTCCTCGATCAGCCAGCGCTCGCGCGCTTCTTCGATGCGTTGCTCGATGACCGCCGCACGGGATTCCTCGGTCGCCTCGGCGCGGGTTCGCTCGGCGTCCTGCCAGGCCGTTTCGACCCGCGAAAGGTCGTCGGCGATTTCGGCGCGCAGGCTGGCTTCACGCCGCGCCAGCCGTTCTTCGACCTCGGCCTCCCAAACCGAGCGGGCGGCCGCCAGCCGGTTGTGCATTTCGCTCTTGTGGACTTCCTCCAGCTGGGCCAGCCGCTGGGTTTCCTTGGTCTGCCAGGCGGTCACCTCTTTGGAAAGGCGCTCTTCCGCTTCGGCGCGAAGCGACACCTCGAGTTCCGCGCGCTGGCTCTTGCTCTCGGCCCGCCAGCGCGCCTCGATCTTGGCGAGACGCTCGGCCTCCTGCTCATGCCATTGGGTCTCGGCGCCGGCCAGAGAAGCCTGCAGCTTTTCTTCGAGTTCGGCTTCCCAGGCTTTGCGCGCGACCAGCAAGGCCTCCTTGACCCGCTCGCCAAGAACCGACTCCTGCAGCGCCTCCGGAGTCACCAGGGTCACGGCGATATCGAACAGTGCCACCGTCGTGGCGATGTTATGGGCTTCCTCATCGACCTTGAGCACGCGGATGGTCAGGTCATAGGAATCTTCCGGCGAGCTGTCGGCCGGAAACATCAGCTGGAGTTCGTCGGTTTGATAGGGCGTCAGGGACCAGCTGCAATCGCCCTTGTTACGGCCGTTGGACAGGCGGGCGCCCGGCGGCATGTCTTCGACGGTGATCGAATAGTCCTCGCTGCCGTCACGCAACATCAGACCACGTTCGGCCAGGGCCTCGTCGAGCGGAAAGGAAAAGGCTTTGACGTCCGCGCCTTGCGCTTCCGCCTTGGCTTTTTTGCTTCGGGCCGATTTTGACCGCATGTCGATCAGCACGCCAACTCGTCCTTCCTGGCCATCGATCCGCCGTCTGGATCCTCAGTCGTTTCCGTCCCGGCACCCGGCCACCTGTCGGCTCGGCCGCAGGGCGTTAACGACATTCCGTTCGAAGGCGGGCCGGGCACGCTGTCCCATTGGCCACCCGAAATATGGCACAACATGTCTGAAAGCTTGGTTTCGCGTTCTGGTTAAGCAATTCTTGACCACGCAAAGGCGCCACGACTTTTGCACAAATCTTTCAAGGATTTGCGCGACCGCATCCGGCCAGCGATCGACGCGGTATCTTTAACGAAAAGTTTCTTAGCAGATTGAAATTGGACAGTTTATTGATCTGATCGGATCAATCTCCATGAGGCGGGAGAGATTTTCACCCAAGTCCTAAGATCCAATTCCTTTCGGGGCTGTCATCCGGTCTATCGAGAGAACATATCATAACTCGATATTCATTATTATTATTGACGAAAGGCGGGGCCGGAGCGCTGCACCGACCGCTGGCGACTTCGCGCCCCCGTTTCGGCCAGATGTCACGATTCGCCGGATTGCCGGACCCGCGCCACCGCGTTCTTCCAACCGGCATAACCGACGGCCGAGGCCTCGGGACCGATTTTCGGCTCGAATCGGGCTTCGCATTGCCAGGACTGGCCTAGGGCGGCCAATCGGTCTTCGCCACCGCCATAGACACCGCACATCAGCCCGGCCAGATAGGCCGCGCCAAGCGCCGTGGTCTCGGGCACCGACGGGCGCTCGACGGCGACCCCTAGGATGTCGGCCAGACGCTGTAGAACCCAGTTGTTGGCCACCATCCCGCCATCCACCCGGATCGTATCGAGACCGGCCGCGCCGTCCGCCTGAATGGCTTCCAGGAGATCGCGGGTCTGGTAGCACACGGCCTCCAGGGCGGCCCGGGCGATCTCCTTGGGTCCGGTGGCCCGGGTCAGGCCGAACAGGCCGCCGCGTGCCTCGCTGTCCCAGTAAGGCGCGCCCAGTCCGGTGAAGGCCGGCACCAGGTAGACGGCCTGATCCACATCCGCGTCCCCTGCCATCGCCTCGGTCTCCGCGGCCGATGCGATGATCCCCAAACCGTCGCGCAGCCACTGAACGGCCGCCCCGGCTACAAAAATGCTGCCCTCCAAGGCATAGGCGACTTCCCCCGCCAATCTATAGGCCACGGTGGTCAGCAACCGGTTGTTCGAGGCGACGGCCTCGGTCCCCGTATTGAACAATGCGAAACACCCCGTCCCGTAGGTCGATTTCATCATCCCGGGGACAAAACAGCACTGACCGAAAGCGGCCGCCTGCTGATCGCCAGCCATGCCAAGAATCGGCAAAGGGCGGCCAAAGAGCGCGCTCGGCGTGGAGCCGAACTCGGCCGAGCAGTCCATGACCCGCGGCAGCAGTTGCCGCGGCACGCGGAACAACTCCAGCAACTCGTCGTCCCAGTCCTGGTCGTGAATATTGAACAGCAGTGTCCGCGACGCGTTGGTCGCATCGGTGGCGTGGACCGCGCCGCCGGTCAGGCGCCACAAAAGGAAGCTGTCGATCGTGCCAAAGGCCAGATCGCCGCGCTCGGCCCGGGCCCGGGCATCCGGCACCTGGTCGAGAATCCAGGCAATCTTCGTCGCCGAGAAATAGGGGTCCAGCAGCAGTCCCGTTTTGGCGCTGACGGCGGCTTCCTGGCCTTCGCGCCGAAGCCTGGCGCAGTGGTCGGCGGTTCGCCGGTCCTGCCATACGATAGCAGGATGAACGGCCTCGCCGCTGGCGCGATCCCAGACCACCGTGGTTTCACGCTGATTGGCGATCCCGATGGCGGCCACCGCCGTGGGACCGTTGGCGCCCTTGGCCAGGACGCCCTGGGCCACTGCCAGGCTATCGCGCCAGATGTCCTCGGGGTCGTGCTCGACCCAGCCGTCCGCCGGGAAGTGCTGGGCAAACTCCCGCTGAGCCACGGCCATCGAGCGCCCGGCCGCATCGAACACCATCGCCCGGCTCGAGGTCGTCCCCTGGTCGATCGCCAATACTCTGTCGGCTACCGTCATCTTGCTCGTCACTCCCGCTGTTTGCGCCTGCCGCGACCGGAGCCGTCGCAGGGACCTCGTGATTGCCCTTACAGGACCGGACGATCATCACAACACTAGTCGGACAAGATCCGGCAGAAAAAGGAAATCCTTTTCCCGATAGGGCTCGCGGGCTAAGGATTGCTGCCGATCAGGCCGCGCCGCCTTCAACCCGAGGACCGATCTCTTGGCTGCCGATACCGCCCTGCCGCAGTCTGCCCTCAAGCGCGACGCCAAGGTCCTGTCCCTGGTCAGTCTCGGTCATTTCTTCTCGCACTTCTTCATTATCGTACTGCCACCGCTGTTCCCGCTTCTGGTCGAGGATCTGGGCGTAACCTATGCGGCTCTCGGCGCGATCCTGATGGCGGAGAACCTGGCGACCACCTGTGTCCAGGTTCCGGTCGGGTTTCTGGTCGATCGCCTGGGCGCGCGCCGGGTCTTGATTTTCGGTCTCGCCACCATGAGCCTGGCGGTCTTGCTGGCCGGCCTGGTCGCGAGCTATTGGGCCCTCTTGGCCCTCATGGTGCTGGCCGGCGTGGGCAACGCCGTCTTTCACCCAGCCGACTACGCCATCATGTCGCGCTGCATCGCGACGCGGCGGCTGGGCCGGGCCTTCTCGGTTCACACCTTTGCCGGCCATCTCGGCTGGGCCGTGGCACCTGGCATTATCATCGCCATCACCGCTGTCTCGTCCTGGCACTGGGCCTTGATCTGCGCCGGAGCCGCCGGCCTTGCGGCGACAGCGGTCATGGCCGGCTTCGGCAGCCTGCTCGACACCGAGTCGCCCCCCCACCCCAGCCCTCGGCCAAGCGGGCGTTCGCCGCAGGCCCGAACCCCGCCGCCGCGGACGGGCATCGGGCTGCTGTTGTCCAGGCCGATGCTTCTTTTCTTTCTCTATATGGTGATGGCCGCCATCGCCACCGGTGGCCTCAATGGCTTCACCGTGGCGGCCCTGGTCGCGCTTTACGACGCCCCCCTGACCACCGCCAACCTGGCGCTGACCGCCTTTCTCACCTGCAGCGCGGTGGGCGTGCTACTGGGCGGCCAACTGGCCGACTGGACCAAGCGTCACGAACTGGTCCTGGTGGTCGGTTTTGTCAGCGGCGCTTTGGTTCTGGTCGCGGTTGGCTCGCTGTGGCTCAGCCTGACGGCTGTGATCGCCGCGGTGGCGCTCAATGGGCTGGCCAATGGCGCCATTCGTCCCTCGCGCGATATGATGGTTCGCAAGGTCGTGCCGGCAGGGTCGGAGGGCAAGGTCTTCGGGTTCGTCACCGTGGGCATGAACGTCGGCGCCGCCATGGCCCCTGTCTTTTTCGGCTGGATGATCGACAACGAACTGCCGAGCTGGGTCTTTTTTGTTTCGGCGCTGGCCATGGTCGCGGCTCTCTTCGCCGCCCTGGCCGCCAATCGCGCGGCCGACCGCGCGGCAGCCCCCCATTAGGCGGCCTGAGACCGGCCTTGAAGCCGAACTCATGGAAAATGCAATAATAAAGACGAAGGTCAGTCCTGTTTAATATGACTGTACTGTTCCAAACACTCTTTCAATCTCAAAATCGCCAACAAATTTACTTCATATCTGAAATTCCAAGTACTTCTCTCCAAGAACCGTGCTTTCTTAACCATATACCCGCGACAGCTGCCCGCCAGTATTTTAACCATGACATAGATCGGATTTTATGTTAATCGTTTGTTAATTGTTTGAGCTTGTGCCGGGCCGGTCCATTAAGGAATAGACGGATCGATGCCACACCAAAGATCAGGAGGATAGGACTATGACACCTTGGCAGCAGGAATGCGCACAGCGGAAACGGGAATCCTGGAAAATCTTCTGGGCTGGAGTGACCGCCATGGTGTTCGTTCTCCT
This sequence comes from Kiloniellaceae bacterium, assembly GCA_021776195.1. The sequence goes on from JAJFGK010000084.1 coordinate 32,475, forward strand.
GCTCGGCTACGCGGCGACCACGCCAGCCAGTGCCAGCGTCGCGGCGGCAAGCCAGGCAGACGTGGAGGCCGCTGCCTGTCAGTTGGAGGTCTACGACGGTCGCCGTGGCATGGCCGACCTGAAGTCCTGTAGCAGCATGCTCTTCTTGCCGACCTCGGCGGCCTTCAAGTGTTCGCTCTACAAGGATTCCGGATATCCGTCGCGGCTGATGAAGAAAGCCTGTCTGCTGTTCGATCTCGGCTACATTCAGTCCTTCACGGAAGGCGCCGACAACGCGCTCAATTGATTGTCGCTAGCGCCCCGGCGCCCCAGGGCACCCCCCCCGGCGCCAACGACCGGGCGCCAACGACCGCGCGCCGGTCACAAGACCTGAGCCAGGAACATCACAAGTCCGACAACGACCATCGCCAGGCTCGCCGTGTTGGCGAAACTGTGAGCCTCGCGCCGGTGATCGGCGGCGGCCAGACGCGCGGCGCGGTGTTCGCGGGTCTCGCGGGCGCGGGCTTCGCGGGCCCGCCAATAGAGCCCCAGCGACGCGACCCCGTGGCCGCCATATCCGCCCTCCTCGCCGGCGGTCAGGCGCGATGAGACCATCAGACCGATCATGCCCGCCATGGCCAGGCCGAACCATTCCAAGCGGGACACCAGCGCCCCGGTCATGACGGCAAAGATCACGGTTCCACCAATTGGCCCGAGGCAAAAGGCCAAGCTTATTGCGAACCATCTGGATAGGGTCGACAAAATTAACACGGGCGCGCTCCGCGGATCGGCGCCAAAAATAGCACGGTCTCGGGTTCTTTTGGAAGTCCCGCCAGATCGGACAGGGGATCAGGCGAGCGGAATCCCGGTCCCGCCCTTGGTCGCCTGATAGCGGTCGGAAAGATCCGCAAAGTCGTTTTCAATCTTGGCTTGGCGTGCCGCGAGCCGGGAGCGGTCCGGCGCCGGGAGCGCCCGCGCCAGCGCTTGCAGATCATGACTTCGCCAATAGTGGTTGTCCCGGCGGTAGGCACCCTTCTCGACGCCGAACACCTCTTGCAAGATTTTCAGGTCATGGGGAATGTTGAAGCTGTCTGCCGTCTCGGCGTAGCTGAAGTAGTAGTAAAAATTGTCGAAACCGGCCCAGGTGATGGCCGAGAGGCATAGCGAGCAGGGCTCGTGGGTCGAGAGAAACAGGCAATCCTTCGTCGCCGGACGATCATCGCCCGGCAGCTCATAGAAGGCCTGCAGCGTATGAATCTCGCCGTGCCAAAGCGGATTGCCGGTCTCGTGGTTCGCACCGGCGGTGACCAGCGACCAGTCCGACTTGCGAAGCACCGCCGCACCGAAGACCTTGTCTCCCTGGCCCACGCCCCGCGCGATACGCGGCACGATGTCGGCCTCGATCACCTCCAGGAGGCGGCCAACGAAGTCAACGCCGCTGGCCTCCATCATGCCGGTCCCTTGGCCATGGTCGGTTCTCCCGCGGCCGCGATTGGGCGCCGCACCTCTCGCGAGGGCATAGACCAGGCCAAAGGCGACAGCAAGATCGCTCTTCCATGGCGCGGAGGTATCAGGCGGCGGATTTCGCGCCGCCGGCCCGGACTGGCAGGACGACTGTCACTCTTGTCCCGACACCGGCTTCGCTTTGCAGCTCGAGGGATCCGCCCAGCAGTTCGATATTGGACTTGGCCAGCGGCAGCCCCAGGCCGCTGCCTTCGTGCCGACGATTGTGTTTGCCATCCACCTGGCCGAAGAGAGCAAAGGCCTGCGACAAATCCTCCGGTGCCATGCCAACGCCGGTATCGACAACCTCGAAGCGGAGCCCGCCCGAAGGGTCTCGCAGAACGGAGACAGTGACCTGGCCGCCCGCCTCGGTGAACTTGACGGCATTGTCCACCAGATGCGCCATGACCTGCATCACCCGGTGGCTATCGCTGTACAGGCTTGGCAACCCATTGGGAACCTTCACCTGCAGCGCGACACCCGCCCGCACCGCCTCGGTTTGCGCGCCCTGGGCGACTTCCTCGATCAACCGCCGGATTTCGATTTCCTCTTCGACCGGAATCTCCGATCCCGATTCGATCCGCGAAAGGTCGAGAATATCGTTGATCAGCGTCAGCAGGCTCTTGCCCGAGGTGTTAATCTCCCGGGCGCAGTCGTGATACGCACTGGGCACATGACCGAGCTTTTGATCGGCGATGATCTCGGAAAATCCGATGACGGCGTTGAGCGGCGTGCGCAGCTCGTGGCTCATGTTCTGAATGAACAGGCTCTTGGACTCGCTCGCCTGCTCGGCCTCAAGCCGCAGGCGCTGGGCTTCGCGCTCCCGATCCGAGATCGCATCGCGCGACTGCCGCAAGGCATCGTTACTGCGGTCGATATGGTGACCGATCATGACCGCGATGACGAAGGCGGCGAGCACGATCACGATTTGAGCAACGGCACTGAAGTGGAACTGGGCGTAGTCCTTCTTCTGCAGGCCCACGATCATATCGGCGAGGCCGGAAAGGTCGATTTCCTGTTCGAGAAGGCGCTTGAGCTGCCCACTCCCGAAGACTTCGTACTTTTTCAGTTCATCGAACAGCAGGTCCCGCGCCGGCAGGGCAACCGCGATATGGGTCACACGAGAACCAGGTCCGCTTCCCGCCACGGATTGGGGATCGGAGAGAATGAAGGGGACCCCCTCCACCAGAACCATGGGCGGGTTGGCTTGTTGCCTGGCACCGGCCGACGGCGCAAAGGGGCGCGACAGCGCCTGTTGGGCGGCAAGTTCGCGAACCGCCGCTCCATTGAGCTGGCGCTGCCCAACCCGCGCGGCGGCAAGCGTGCCGTCACCACTGAAGGAAAGAATAAGTGTCCGCTCCGCGAGGTTCTCCACCGCTGGCGCCTCACTGGTGAAGTACACCTCCGGCAAGGGACCGTCGACGACCCTCTGGTCGGCCGCGAGGCGGGCCGCGATGCCGTTAAGGCCGGTGTGAGTACGCGCCAGGGCAATTTCAAGCGCCGCCTTGGCCACCCGAAGGTTGGCCTCTTCGTGGACATCTTGGGATTTCCGCAAGATGTCGAAAACCGCCAAGATAACCAACAGCATCAGGAGCATGAACAGGAGCGGCAAAGGCACCTTGAGGCCCCGTGGTTCCTTTGCGGTCCCGGGCAAGACCCGGCGGTCCGGATGGTCAGGATGACCCGGATGGCCCGGAAGGATCGGCTGGTCGGCGGTCGACACGGACGGATTCAATCCTTGCATGAGTTGGCCTGGGACCAGGCGGGACTGCCGCCGGCCGGGCGGCAATCCAGCTGTGATCCCTCGCGGGCCCCATCATTTGTCCCGAGTGGTTAACACCCGATGAAAGATTGAAAATCCGCCTGCAATTTCGCACTTGCCCTGCGCGGGGTTCTTCGTGGCACGGGATCCGGCCGGCGCTCGCTCATCTGGACCGCGGGGCGGCCGGTGCTAGAGCCTTTCTTTGTCATAGGGAATCATTTGATGGGTCATAGGCGATCATTCGGGAAGGCGCGCTGTGCGGCGCGATGCCCCCGGTCTTGGAGATTGGGCATCTGGCAAGCAGCGGAACGCACCCCCATTGGGAGAGGGGGTTCGTCTATGGCCCACCGAAGGCCGGGTTCTTTTGCCTTCTGGCCGCGTTCCGCTCCTCGACCGATACACGTATCGCTCTTCGAAGCGCGCCTTGCCAGAAGACAAAACAATCCCGGTCAAATGCTTCCGTATGACAAAGAAAGGCTCTAGCGCAAAGCAGCCGCGGCGAAAGCCGCGACCGCGGAGCCCCTGCCCTCCAGCCGAGGGCTCGGCTCAACCGTCGATGCCCTGCACCCGGGCTTGGACGCGCACGCGACCGCGGGCGAAGACCAGAACGAGGGGGATCGTCTCGCCGGGCTTGACCGCCAGGTTCAAGGGCCCGAGCTCGATCCAGAGATGGTCGGAGGTGAGGTCCAGGACGCTGTCGGCACGAACCCCGATCGACTCCAGCGTCGTCGTCTGATGATCGTCGATCCGCCCAACGATCCGCGCATCCGGCGCAAGCTTGGTCTCGACGCCGAGGAGATGCGCGGGATCACGGCTTTCGTTGGTGATCCGAAGCCGGAGCGTGCTCCAGCCTCCTTCGGTCGCGGTCATCAGCCGGACCTTCTCGATAATGAGCTCGCCCTGGTGATCCGCGAACTGATCCGCGAGGGGATCCGCATTGGCGGGCCCCGCGAGGCCCAAGGCGACGACCGCGGCAAAGGCGGTCCAGGTGGCGATACGGCGGGCTTGCTCGAACATTTCGATCGACTTCCTCTTGGGCAAAACGGTGATGGCGGAATCAGGGGTGGCCCGCTCCGGCCTCGCAACCAACTCCGGAGCCCCAGGCAGGGACAACCACAGACCCTAAGGTCGCCGGCGTGTCCGAGGCGGAGAGTTCTGCGGGGCGTTCAACAGCATATTGGTTCGCTGAGGCGCCTTTACCAGTGCCTTCCTGGCAACTGCCGTCAGGTGCATCGACATGAGAGGCCCGGGCGCTGCCAGGCTTTCGGTCAAGGGGCCGGAACCACGGCGGCGCGGCCCCTCCGCGCCTTCCGAGTTCTGGCGATTTCTGGGGACTCGGCAGGTTCTCGGGACACGAATGACAAGGGACATGGCCGTAATCGCGTCGCAGAGTTCTGGGAGTTCTCGCAGAGTTCTGGGGACACAATACTTATCTCATGGACCAACTCTGCCCGTTTGTCATTTCAAGCAGGCTAAGATACGTCAGTTGAGTATTATGTCCTCAGACATCGTTCTGTTTCCAGAACTCTACCCTAGTACACCGGGGGAGAGGGTCGAGAAGGCCTCCCGGGGCTGCCGTCCCCCTACTCCGCCAGGCGCGCCAGCAGGCCTTCGGGCAGGCGGATCGGCTGGCCGTGGGGGGTGGCCTCGCTGGCCGCGGTCCAGGCCTCACGGCAGGACTCCAGGGCGGGGCCGGCCACCAGGCCCTTGTCGACCACCAGGCGCTCCAGGGCGGCCAGCCAGTGGTGGTAGTAGGTGTCGCCCAGGTCCGGGTCGCCCGCCGCCTGGGCCGCCTTGATCTCGCCCGCCAGGCAGGCCGCCCATTCGGACCAGGTAAAACAGCCGCCGGCATGCAGCCGCAGGGTCATGGCGAAAGCCTGGGCCTGCCAGGGCTCGGCGAAGACCGGCCCCTCGGCGTCGCGCGGCAGCTCGGGCAGCGCGGCCAACTTGCTATCCGTACCCTCTGTCATTTGCTATCCATCAGCCGACTTCTGGTCCGACGATCGAACGAACACTTCTGTTCGATTGCGAGGAGGCAAGCGCAAGTGCGCGCCCGCAGCGCAAGCGAGGACAGCTTGCCCGGCGCGTGAGGGCACATAAATCATCCCGCCGCCCCCAGCGGATCCAGGTAGGGCTCGAAGAGGTCGATGTAGACCGCCTCCCGGGCCGCGCCCTCGGGCCCCCAGAGCGCGCGCGCCTCGAAGCGCACGGCATAAAGCCGCTGCGGCTCGGCCGGGCCCTTGCCCGGCCCCGCGGCGCCGCTGGCGTCGGGGTAGACGAAGACCCCGTGGTCGCGCACCACCGTGCCGGTGCGGCCGCGGGCATAGCGCGGCAGGCGGGTGTGGCCGCGCGGGTGGATCACCTTGGCGACGACCTTGTCGCCGGGCTTGAAGCGGGCCGCCAGGTCGACATCCAGGCGGGCCGAGCCGCCCCGGGCCAGCACCTCGGCGACCTTCTCCGCGGTCAGGGTGCCCATCAGCCGGCCTCCCCTTTTGCGGCTTCCAGTTCGGCGACGCGAGCGGCCAACTCGGCTGGGCTCACATGGCCGCGCTCTTCCAGCAGGACCAGCAGGGCTTTGAGCCAGATCTCGTAATAGCTGCTCTCCAGATAGGCGGCCGGGTGCTGGTTCTCGCGGGCGAAGCGGCCCTGGTCGATGGTCCACTCGCCGTGCGCGCCCATGGCCAGGGTCAGGGCGAAGACGCGCCTTTCCCAGTCGCCGTGAAACACCGGCTCGTTTTGCTCCGGGTCGATCGGCCCCAGGCCGTGCATGCCGCCAAGATCGTGGCCGCCGTTCATGATCGTTCCTCCTTCGCGGGCTTCGCGGGCATCGCGGGTTCCGTGAGCCGGGTCATGCGCCGGCCGGGCTCAGGGCCAGGCCGACTCCGATCATCGAATCCCGGGTCACCAGGTCGGCCAGGGCGGCCTCGCTCATGTCCTCGGTGCCGGCCGGGCGCTGGGGCAGGACCAGGTAGCGCATCTCGGCGGTCGAGTCCCAGACCCGGATCTCCACGTCTTCGGGCAGGGTGACGCCGAACCCGGCCAGCACGGCGCGCGGTTCGCTGACCGCCCGGGCCCGGTAGGGCGCCGACTTGTACCAGACCGGCGGCAGGCCCAGGACCGGCCAGGGGTAACAAGAACAGAGCGTGCAGACCACCATGTTGTGGACCTGGGGGGTGTTCTCCAGGATCACCATGTCCTCGCCCTGGCGCCCGGTGTAGCCGAGCGAGGCAATGGCCTCCGAGGCGTCTTCCAGAAGCCGGGCCTTGTAGTCGGGGTCGCACCAGGCCCGCGCCACCACGCCGGCCCCGTTGCGCGGGCCGACCTTGCTCTCGTAGGTCTCGATCAGGACGTCGAGGGCGGCTGGGTCGACCAGCCCCTTTTCCACCAGTAGCGATTCCAATGCCCGCACCCGAAGCTGAAGGGTGGAGAGGTGTTCGTGGTTGTGGCCGTGGCCCTGCCCGTGGCCCTGCCCGTGGTCCTGGTCGTGACCGTGGCCCTGCCCGTGATCCGCTGTCATGCCGTTTCGCCCTCCTTCCTGCCGTCTGAATGGTGCCTGTATGTCGCCTCTACGGTGTCGTTTTAATGGTCCGGTGTTCGGGCTCTCTGGGGACCGCCGCGGGCCTCTCCGCCGCGTCAGTGCGCCTCCTGCTCCAGGCGCTCCATGTCGTCGTCGGAGAAGCCGAAGTGGTGGCCGATTTCGTGGATCAGGACGTGGCGCACGATGTCGGCCAGATCCTCGCCGGTCTCGCACCAGTAGTCGAGGATCGGCCGGCGGTAGAGGAAGACCAAATCGGCGCCCTCGGGCAGATCCTGGGAGGTCTTGTGCGGCAACCCGATGCCGCGGTAGAGCCCGAGCAGGTCGAAGGGCGTCTCGCAGTCGAGCTCCTCCAGGGTATCGTCGTCGGGAAACTCCTCGACCTGGATCACCAGATTGCCCAGCACCCGGCGCAGTGCCTGCGGGATCGTCGCCAGGCCCTCGCGCGAGAGCGCCTCGAGGTCTTCGATGTCAGGCGGGGTGGCAAAACGGCCGATATCGTGCCTGCGGGCCATAGGGTTCTCCGGGTTTCCTGGCCAACGACCCTAGCCTGCCTTGACCCCGCCGCCAAGCCCGGCCACCCTTGGCGTCGGCTCCTTGCGGGCTGCTTGGGGGCGGCTCGCGGAGACCCGGAAATCTTGCCGAGAGAGGATGCCATGGTCGAAAAACTGAGCGCCGAGGGCCGCGCCGAAGCCCTGGCCGCCCTGCCCGACTGGAGCCCGGTCGAGGGCCGCGACGCGATCTGCCGCCGGCTCGTCTTCAAGACCTTCAACCAGGCCTGGGGCTTCATGAACCGGGTCGCCCTGGCGGCGGAAAAGCAGGATCACCACCCCGAGTGGTTCAACGTCTACAACCGGGTCGAGATCACCCTGACGACCCACGACTGCGACGGCCTGTCCGAACGCGACGTGAAGCTCGCCCGCTTTATCGACAAGGCCGCCGGCCAGGCCTGAATCCGGCCCCGTATCACATCACTGCATACGCATGGCGCCGTCGAGCCGGACGCAGTCGGCGTTCAGCATGACGTTCTCGACCATATGCATGACCAGGCGGGAGAACTCCTCGGGCTGGCCGAAACGGTGCGGGAAGGGCACCTGGCCGGCGAGGTTGTCCTGGACCTCCTGGGGCATGTTGAGCAGCAGCGGCGTGCCGATCAGACCCGGGGCGATGGTCAGGACGCGTACACCCTTTTTGGCGAATTCCCGGGCTGCCGGCAGCATCATCCCGGTGATACCGGCCTTGGAGGCGGCGTAGGCGACCTGGCCCAGTTGACCCTCGACCCCGGCGATCGAGGAGGTCGAGACGATCACCCCGCGTTCGCCATCGCCATTGGAGTCCTCCAGCGGATCGGCGTTGACCATGTCGGCGGCGGCAAGGCGCAGCATGTTGAAGGAGCCGATCAGATTGACCTTGATGACCTGCTCGAAGGCCTCCAGGGGCATCGGCCCGTCGCGCCCGACGATGCGCTTGGCCGGGGCGATCCCGGCGCAGTTGACCAGGACCCGGCAGGGGCCGTGCGCCTCGCGCGCCGCCGCCGTGGCGGCCTCGCCCTCGGCGGCGCTGGCCACGTCGCAGGCCAGTCCGAGCCCGCCGATCTCGCCGGCGACCGCCTGGGCCGCCGCTTCGTTGAGATCGAGCACGGCGACCTTGGCGCCTGCCGCCGCCAGCGCCCGGGCCGTGGCCTCGCCCAGCCCCGATCCGCCACCGGTCACGATTGCAGCCTGTCCCTTGACGTCCATGCTTTGCCCCTTTTTTCCCGTCGCTTGTTCGAACCGCCGCCGCCCGCCGGGCAGCGCGACGCGCTCCTATAGCAAACCGGGCGGGTCCTGGCGAGGGGGCCCTGACGAGAGGCCAAGGCGAGAGTCAAAGGCGGGCGGCCTCGGGGCACGGCACCCTCTCTTGAGCCGGCGCGGGGGCTCGCCTATATAAGTGTCATGACCGAGAAATCTCTCGTGCCGCTGGTGCCGGTCGGCGACCCGCGCAACGAAAGCCGGGTGGCCCGCGATTTCTGGCCCAAGCTGACCCGGGTCGCGGCGCGCATTCCCTTCGCCGGCGATGCGGTTGCCGCCTTCTACTGCGCCCGGGATCCGGGCACGCCGCGCGTCGCCAAGGCGACCTTGCTGGCCGCCCTGACCTACTTCGTGGTGCCAACCGACCTGATCCCCGACTTCATCGCCGGTCTTGGCTTTTCCGACGACGCCGCGGTTCTGCTGATGGTGCTCAACATCTTCGCCGGCAACATCAAACCGCACCACCGGGAAAAGGCCCGGCTGGTCCTGGCCGAGATCCTGGGCAAGGATCCGGCGGACATCTGATCCCCGAGAACAGCGACTATCGCAGCAGGCCTAGCGCCCCTTGACCTGATGGCTGGCGACCGGGGTTACCTTGCGCTCGCGCGCCACCTTGGCTTCGCGCCGGGCGATATAGATCGCCGAGCCGGCGATGATCGCGGCGCCGAGCCAGGTCCAGATGTCGGGCAACTCGCCGTAGGCCGCGAAGGCGATCGCGGCCACGAAGGGCAGGCGCATATAGTCGAAGGGCATGATCGCCGAGGCATCGGCGCGCTGAAAGGAGCGGTTGATCGCCAAGTGGGCGACCATGGCGACAAGCCCCAACAGAAACATCAAAAAGAGCTCCCACCAGCTCGGCCAGGTCCAGACGAAGAGGGCCGGCACCAGGGACAGCGGGGTCATCAGAAGGCTCATGTAGAACACGATGGCGTTGGGGTTCTCGCTGCGCGACAGGGTCTTCACGACCAGCACGGAAACCGCCATGAAGACGGCGGCGATGATCGGCAGCAGAGTGGCGCCCGTGACCTCGGCGAAGCCCGGGCGCAAGATCACCAGCATGCCGAGAAAGCCGACCGCCGTGGCGCTCCAGCGCCTGATCCCGACCTGCTCGCGCAGGAAGAAGGCGGCACCCGCGGTGGCGAAGAGCGGCAGGGTGAAATTCAGTGCCACGGCCTCGCCCAGGGGCACCAGGGTGACCGCGGTGAACCACAGCGCCATGGCGATGATGCCGATCACCGCGCGCCAAAGGTGCAGCGCGAGGCGTTCCGTCTTCAGACCCCCGACCCCCACCTTCATCAGCCAGGGCAGGATGCAGAGCAGCGCGAAGAAGTTGCGAAAGAATGCCGCTTCCAGGGGGTGGATGCCGGCCGACACCTCGCGCACCAGAAAGTTCATCACGGCGAAGCAGGCCGCCGCGAAGGTCATGAAAAGCGCCCCCTGAACCGGGGCGGAGATCGAATCGAAGCGTGCGGCGAGAGACTCGGGAAAGGCCATGCTGACGCGACACTAGAAGGCCTGGCGGCAAAGAGCCAGGGCTCCGCGCGGGACCCTGCCCTGCGTTCCGGGGCAAGGACCTGTTGGCAGCGCGCGCCGCGGATCGTAAGTTGCCCACGCTTTCGACAGCCGCGCCGCAGAGGGGGAGAAATAAATGACCACGACCGATGCTCCGCTTTGGCAACCCAGCGCCGCGCGCCGCGCCGACGCCGTCACCAGCCGCTTCATCGACCGGGTGAACCGGGAGCAGGGCCTGGAGCTCGCCTCCTATGGCGAGCTCTACGATTGGTCGCTCCGCGACATGGCGGGCTTCTGGGAGACCGTCTGGGATTTCGGCGGGGTGATCGGCGAACGCGGCGCGGGGCCGGTCCTGGTCGAGGCCGACAAGATGCCCGGTGCCCGCTTCTTTCCCGAGGCCCGGGTGAACCACGCGGAGAATCTGCTGGCCCGCCGGGCGACCCACCCCGACGATGACGCCATCGTTTTCTGGGGCGAGGACCAGGTTAAGCGCCGCCTGACCTGGGCCGAGCTCCACGATCAGGTGGCGCGCCTGGCCCGGGCTCTGGCCGCCGACGGGGTGGCGCCCGGCGACCGGGTGGCGGGCTTCGTGCCGAACGGCCCCGAGGCCGTCATCGGCATGCTGGCGACCGCCAGCCTGGGCGCGGTCTGGTCGTCCTGCTCGCCGGACTTCGGGGTCCAGGGCGTGCTCGACCGCTTCGGCCAGATCGAGCCCAAGGTGCTGCTCTGCCCCGATGGCTATCACTACAACGGCAAGACCCACGACTCGCTGGAGCGGGTCAAGACCTTCAGCGCCGATCTGCCGAGCCTGAGGCGCATCGTCGTTTTTCCCTACATCACCCAAGGCCCCGCCGTCGCGGACATCGAACGCGCCGTAACCTGGGAGCAATACCTGGGAAAGGGACCTGCCGGCGAGATCGCCTATCGGCGCATGGCCTTCAACGACCCGCTCTTCATCATGTATTCCTCGGGCACCACGGGGAAGCCCAAGTGCATCGTCCACGGCATCGGCGGCACCTTGATCCAGCACCTGAAGGAGTTGCAGCTCCAGTGCGACGTCAAGCCGGGCGACCGGGTCTTCTACTTCACCACCTGCGGCTGGATGATGTGGAACTGGCTGGTCTCGGCGCTGGCCTGCGGCGCCACGCTGCTGCTCTTTGACGGCGCGCCCTTTCATCCTTCCGGCAACATCCTCTTCGACTATGCCCAGGCCGAGAAGGCGACTCTCTTCGGCACCTCGGCCAAGTACATCGACGCCCTGGGCAATACCGGCCTGAAGCCGATCGAAAGCCACGACCTGTCGGCCCTCAGGACCATCGCCTCGACCGGCTCGCCCCTGGCGCCGGAAGGCTTCGACACCGTCTACCAGCGGATCAAGGCCGACGTCTGTCTGTCCTCCATCGCCGGCGGCACCGACATCATTGGCTGCTTCATGGGCGGCAATCCGATCGGCCCGGTCTGGCGCGGCGAGATCCAGGCGCGCCATCTGGCCATGGCGGTCGAGGTCTTCGACGACCGGGGCCGGCCGCTGCGCGGCGAGAAGGGCGAGCTGGTCTGCACCAAACCTTTCCCCTCCATGCCGGTCGGCTTCTGGGACGACCCCGACGGCGCGCGCTACCGCGCCGCCTATTTCGAGACCTTCCCCGGCGTCTGGCATCACGGCGACTATGTCGAGCTGACGGACCATGACGGCCTGATCGTCTATGGCCGCTCCGATGCGACGCTCAATCCCGGCGGGGTGCGCATCGGCACCGCCGAGATCTACCGCCAGGTCGAGCAGTTGCCAGCGGTCGAGGAATCCATCGTGATCGGCCAGACCTGGGACGACGACGTGCGCGTCGTGCTCTTCGTCAAGCTCCGGCCGGGCCTGACCCTGGACGAGGATCTGACCACGGCGATCAAGACCCAGATCCGCAACGGCTGCACCCCGCGCCATGTCCCGGCCAAGATCCTGCAGGTCGCCGACATCCCGCGCACCAAATCGGGCAAGATCACCGAGCTGGCGGTGCGCGACATCGTCCACGGCCGCCCGGTCAAAAACCAGGAGGCCCTGGCCAACCCCGAGGCCCTGGCCCACTTCGCGGGACGCCCGGAGCTGGCGACGTGAGCGGCGCGGCGGTCCCGTTCCCCGCCACCCTGCCGCCGCCGCGCGACACCCTGGCCGGGGTCGAGACCTCGCAGATCGTGGCCCTGTGGCAGGCCGGTCTGGGACGGGCGGACCTGATCCCGCTCTACATCGGCGAGGGCGACACGCCGACGCCGCGGCTGATCTGCGACGCGGCGCACCAGGCGATGCTGGAGGGCCACACCTTCTATTCGCCCAAGCGCGGCCTGCCCGAGCTGCGCGCGGCCCTGGCCGCCTACATGAACCGCCATTTCGAGATCGCCCTGGACGACGCGCGCATCACCGTGACCACCGCGGGGATGAACGCCATCATGCTGGCGCTGCAGGCCACCCTCTCCCAGGGCGACCGGCTGGCGGTGGTGACGCCCTGCTGGCCCAACATATTCGGCGCCGCGCGGATCCTCGGCGCCGAGCCGGTGCCGGTCGCCATGGACCCGCTGGGCGACGGGCGCTTCACCCTGGATCTGGAGGCGCTCTTCGCGCGCTGCCGCGAGATGGCCGCCAAGGCGATCTTCCTGGTCTCGCCGAGCAACCCGACCGGCTGGATCGTCTCCCCCGAGGAGCAGGCGGCGATCCTCGACTTCTGCCGCCGCGAGGGGATCTGGCTGATCGCCGACGAAGTCTACCACCGCTTCGTCTTCGACGGCCGGGCGGTGGCGCCCTCCTGCCTCCAGGCGGCCCGGCAGGACGACCCGCTTTTCGTCGTCAACTCCTTCTCCAAGGCCTGGGCCATGACCGGCTGGCGGCTCGGCTGGTTGACCCACCCGGCGGCGCTCGGCCCGGTGCTGAACGACCTGATCGAGTTCAACACCTCGGGCTCGCAGGCCTTCATCCACAAGGCCGCCCTGGCCGGGCTCAGCGAGGCCGGCGAGGCCTGGGTGACTGGCTATATCGACCGGAACCGGCAGAGCGCCGAGATGGTCTTTCAGCGCCTGGCGGCCATGCCGAGAATCCGCATCGCGCGCCCGGCCGGGTCGTTCTACGCCTTCTTCGCCGTCGAGGGGTTGGCGAACTCCTTCGGTCTCTGCAAGACCCTGCTGGAGGAGACCGGCGTCGGCCTGGCACCGGGCTCGGCATTCGGGCCCGGCGGCGAGGGTCATCTGCGCCTTTGCTTCGCCACCGACCCGGCCCGCCTGGCCGAAGCCCTGGCGCGCATCGAACCCTATTTCGCCTGAGGCGGAAGGAACGGAAATCCGGCTCTGTGGGCGCGACAGAAGGGCATCTATAAGCCCCCATGAGTCGTTATCTAATCATGAACAAAGCTATGCGATTTTTGCAGAGGACTCCTGCTGAATCGACATTAGTGGTTACGCGCGCAGAAGCATAAGTCACACGCTCGTTATCACTTGCCGTGGCGGCAGGTACGCTGCTTGCGAAGAACAAAGGATTGGGGCCATGGCCCATATTGCACTGCCCGAGGGCCTGAATGGCTCCTATCACCACACCCCCCGTCTCCACCATCGCATCGCCCAGGCCTGGCGGGCCTTTCGCCTGAGTTGGCGCGAGGCCCTGCGCGAGGTCGCCGAGGAACGCCAGGCGATCCGCCGCGAGCAGGCCCTGCGCCACCTCGACTTTGCCCAGCTGCGCGACATCGGCGTCGACCGCGGCCACTGCTGAGGCCGTTTCCGTCGGTCTTTGCGGGATCGAGCCCGATTCCCATCGTCGTCCCCTGCGCAGGGTACCACCTGCCGCCGGTCAGGGAACCACGCAGCTATGGGAGGCTCACCCGACGGTTGGCGCCCGCGCTTGCGCGGCCCGGCGAATCGCCGCAGGCTGATTTCCGGATCGTCGACCGGGGAGCCAGGCCATGCAGGAACATTTTCAGATCCTCGCCCGCTACAACGCCTGGGCCAATCATCGGCTCTACACGGTCTGCGAACGGCTGCCGGGGGTCGAGCTGATCCTTGAGCGGCCGGCGGCCTATTTCGGCTCGATTCTCGGGACCTTGAACCACATTCTGGTGGGCGACCGTATCTGGCTCGATCGTATCGAGCACCGCCAGGCGGCGGCACCCCGGCTCGACGAGCTGGTCTACCCCCATTTCCCGGACTTGAAGGAGGCGCGGACCGACGAGGACCGCCGCATCATGGGCCTGGTCGACCGCCTGCGCCCGGCCGACTACGACCGCACACTGGCCTACCGCAACACCCAGGGCGAGGCCAACAAGACACCCATGACCCTGGTGCTGACGCACCTCTTCAATCACCAGACTCACCATCGCGGTCAGATCCACGCGCTGCTGAAAGAGGCCGGCGCGGAACCGCCGCCGCTCGACCTGGTCTATTTCCTCAAGGTTGCCTGAGCAGCAGGATGTTGAGCGGCCCGAGGCGGCCGTAAAGCTGGCGAAAGGCGGTGAAGAAGTCGTCCCAGGCAAGCCCGGGCTCCTGCGCCTGCAACGCCGTGTGAATGGCCGCCAGGTCACGCCGCCCGTCAACCCGCGCGAGGATCCGGCCGGCCAAGGGCGGCAGCGCGACCGAGGTCGACAGGCCGCCCAGGGTGATGGCCAGAGACCCGCCCTGCGCCCCCTCCGCGCCCTTTTGCACGGTTTCGGCCAGGCGGCTGCCCTGGACCAGCGGCAGAACCGGGATCGTCGCGGCGCCCTCGAGCCGGGCCATGGTGGCGCGCTCGCCGGGCAGGCCGTCCGGCCCTTGCGAGGTTACGTAGCAGACGTGGGTCTTCAGACTGCCCAGCAGTTTTTCCGCGAAGGCCGCGCGCTCCAGGAGCGACAGGCCCTCGATCCGGGCCAGCAGGGTCTGGTCGCGCAAAAACGTGGCCGGCTCGTAGAGCGCCGGCTCGACAAAGGTGACCAGCCGCAGGCCGGCGCCGGCGATCAGGGCGCCGATCTCCTCGACCGCGAAGGCCCGGTCCCGGCTGTGCAGCAAGAGGTCGACCAGCTCGGCATCGGCGCGCTCGTGGTCGCCGATCATGGGGTTGCGTTTCAGCCAGTGCGAGGGCGGCAGGGAGGCCAGCAGGCGGCGCGCCGTGGCGATCGCCGCCTCGAGCGGTTCGCCCGCGGTCAGACCGCGCAGCAGGGCCTGGGTCTCGTAGACACCGCGGCGGCCGAGCTCACCGTAGAGCATCAGCCCCATGCCGCCGCCCGGTGCCAGGACACCGCGAAGTGCCGCCAGGCCCGCCGCCGGATCGGCCAGGTGATGCAGCACGCCGCAGCAGTCGATGTAGTCGAACAGCCCGAGGTCGAGCGCCGCCAGATCGAGCAGCGAGGCCTGGCGAAAGTCGATGTTGGCCAGACCGCGCAGCGCGGCCCGCGCGCGGGCCGTCTCCAGCGAAGCCTCCGACAGGTCGAGATGGACGACCTCGGCCGGGCAGCCCTCCTCCGCCAGTTGCTGAGCCAGCATGATGGTGGCGTCGCCGGTGCCACCGCCGGCCACCAGGGCGCGGAAGGGCCGGGTGAAGTCGCGCCGTCCGGCAAAGAGGTAGTGATTGACCTCGGCGAGGTTGCTGGGCGACCCCAGCACCAGACGGCGGCTCTCCTCGGCCGGGTCGCGGGCCGGATAGGGATAGGCCTCGTACTGCGCCCGCAGCGCCGGGTCGCCCGGTGGCCGGCCGTCCTGCTGGCGGCTCACGGCCCGACAGCGTCCATGGTCAGCACCACCTTGCCGGTGGCCGTGCGCTCGGTGAGCGACCGCAGGGCCAGCGCCGCCTCGGCCAGATCGTGGGTCTGGGAGACCAGGGGCTTCAGCTTGCCGGCCGCGTGCCACTGGAACAGCTCGGCGAACTGGGCCTGGACCCGGGCCGGCGCCATCTTGCGGTTCGAGCCCCAGTAGACCCCCATGACCGACACGTTCTTGACCAGCACCAGGTTGGCCGGGATCTGCTGGACCTGGCCGCCGGCGAATCCGATCACCAGCAGGCGCCCGCCCCAGGCGGTGCAGCGCAGCGAAGCATCGAACACCTTGCCGCCGACCGGGTCGAAGACCACGTCCACGCCGCGCTGGTCGGTCAACTCCTTGACCCGCTGGCGGATGTCCTCGGCACGGTAGTCGATCAGCTCGTCGGCGCCGTGGGCCCGGGCCACGGCGAGCTTGTCCGGCCCGCCCGCCGTGGCGATGACCCGGGCGCCCAGGGCCTTGCCGACCTCGATCGCCGCCAGGCCGACGCCGCCCGCCGCGCCGTGGACCAGCAGGGTCTCGCCGGGTTGCAGGTCGGCGTGCCAGGTGAGCGCGCCGTGGGCCGTGCCGTAGGTGATGGGAAAGCCCGCCGCGGTGACGAAGTCGAGACCGTCGGGGATCTTGTAAAGGTCGCCGGCGCGGGCCAGGGCGACCTGGGCGAAGGCGCCGTGGCTGGTCAGGGCCATGACCCGGTCGCCAAGGGCCAGGCCCTCGATGCCCTCGCCGAGGGCGCAGACCGTCCCGGCGGCCTCGAGACCCGGGGCGAAGGGAAAGGCTGGCTTTTCCTGGTACTTGCCGGCGATCATCAGGGTGTCGGCGAAGTTGAGGCCGGCCGCCGCCACCTCGACGGCGACCTGGCCCGGTCCCGGCCGGGGCGGCTCGATATCCTCGAGCCGCAGATCCTCGGGACCGCCGAACGCGTGACAGAGCATGGCGCGCATCGCTGGCCTCCTTCGCTGGGCGGTCAGAAGGGGCTGTCCGCCGGCCGGCCCAGCGCGCCGGTCACGGTGCCGGCGCGGTTGCGCAGAACCGGCGCCACCAGGTCGGACAGCAGGGCCTCTTCGGTGCCCTCCAGCGCGCCCAGGCGCAGCAGCAGCCGCGCCATGGCCTGTTCGGCCGCGCGGCCGCCGCCGTCCTCGGCCTTCAGCGCGATGCCGAGACCCAGGTCCGGCAGGGCGCCGCAGTAGACACCCTCGGCACCGACCTTGATCACCGCCTTGGTCCCGGTCAGGCGCATGACCTTGGTGCAGAAGCGGTTGCTGCCGGCCACCATGAAGGGCTCGGCGGCCATGGCATGGCAGATCCGCCGCGCCGCCGCCTGGCGCGCTTCGGGCTGGTCCGAGGGGTCGGCGAGCCGGGCCATGGCCAGGGCCAGATTGCCGAGCGGCGTGCCGATCACCGGAATGCCGCAGCCGTCGATGCCGCGCGGCGCCGCGCCCAGATCGAGCCCCGTCATGCCCTCCAGCGCGCCCAGCACGCGCTGCTGCACCGGATGGCCGTACTCGATGTAGCCCTCGGTCGGCACCCCGAGGTGGCGGGCCAGGGTCAGGAAGCCGGCGTGCTTGCCCGAACAGTTGTTGTGCAGTTGGCTCGGCCGCGCCCCGCTCTCCACCAGGGCCACCATGGACGGCTCGTGGTAGGGCAGATGCGCGCCGCACTCCAAATCGGCCTCGGACAGGCCGATGCGCGCCAGCCAGGCCGCCACGCCTTCGACGTGGCCGGGTTCGCCGTCATGGCTGGCGCAGGCCAGGGCGACCTCGGCGTCGCTCAACCCGAAGGCCTCGGCGGCGCCGCTCTCGACCAGCGCCAGGGCCTGCAGCGGCTTGATCGCCGAGCGGCCGTAGATCGGCGCCTCGACCGGCCCGCCGGACAGCAGAACCTTGCCCTCGACATCGCAGACCGCGAAGCTCACCCGGTGGCGGCTCTCCACCATGGCGCCGCGGGTCACCTCGACCAGAAGCGGTTGATTCTCGCTCACCGAACCCTCTTTTTCAGCTCTTGACGACGAGGCGGGAACTTGCTCCCTCGTGCCCCGACGTGCAAGCCTTGCCTCATTGCGGGCGACGGGCGGCAGGCGACGGGCGGCCAGGAACGGGAAACGGGAACAGCGATGCGCGGCTACTTCGCCATGGGCGCCGAGGGGATCAGCAAACCCATGAACCTGGGCAGCCTGCTGCGCTCGGCCCACGCCTTCGGCGCCAGTTTCTTCTTCACCATCAACCCGACCTTCGAGGCCAGGGAAGTCGCCCTGTCGGACACCTCCGACGCGGCCCGGCACCTGCCGCTCTACCATCACGACGCGCTGTCCGACCTGCAGTTGCCACGCGGCTGTCAGCTTGTCGGCATCGAGCTGACCGACGAGGCGGTCGAGCTGCCGAGCTTTCGCCATCCCCTGGCCGCGGCCTACCTGCTGGGGCCGGAACGCGGCAGCCTCTCGGCCGAAACCCAGGCGCGCTGCGATCTGGTCGTCAAGATTCCCACCAAGTTTTGCGTCAACGTTGGCGTCGCCGGCGCCATCGTGATGTACGACCGGCTGATCTCGCTCGGCCGCTTCGCGCGCCGTCCGGTCAACAGCCGCGCGCCGGCCGAAGACCCGCCCGGCCACGTTCAAGGGCCCCAGAAGATCCGTCGCAAGCCGGCCGACCGGGACTGATCCCGCGACAATGGATAAAGTGCGAGGCGCGCGGCCTCGGCCCGGCCGGCAAGTTTTTTTGCATTGCCTTGAAATTTCCTCAATTCCGGGGCTGGCCGGCCCGCAACCGCTGGATATAATGCGCGCCATGAAAGCGATTCGTTTTTTCCGATCCCTGCTGCCGGTCCTGTTTCTCGGGCTCGCGGTCAGCCTGCTCAACCCCGCCGCCGCGCGGGCCCAGGGCACCGAGCGCCTGGGCGATTTCGGCGACTGGAGCGCCTTTAAATTCTTCGAAGACGGCAAGCCGGCCTGCTACATGGCGAGCCAGCCCAAGAAGTCGGAAGGCGACTACAAGAAGCGCGGCGACGTCTTTGCCCTGGTGACCCACCGGCCCGCCGAGGGGCGCCGCGACGAGGTCAGTTTCGTCGCCGGCTACACCCACAAGACCGACAGCACGGTCCAGGTCAAGATCGGCTCCAAGACCACCAAACTCTTCACCCAGGGCGACACCGCCTGGGCCGCCGACAAGGAGACCGACCAGTCCGTGGTCAAGCAGATGGTCAAGGGCTCGAAGATGACGGTCCAGGGCTCCTCGGCGCGCGGCACCCTGACCACCGACCGGTACTCCCTGAAGGGCTTCACCAAGGCCCATCAAGCGATCGACAAGGCCTGCCCGGCGAACTAGGGCCAGGCCGGCCACGGGCAATTCGAAGGTCTGCCCGAAGGTTTGCAGAAAACCTTTCGATTCTCTCGACCTCTCGATTCTCCCGGCCTTTCGAATCTCCCGGCCGCGCTCTTGCGCTTGACCTCCCGCGCGTCTTGACGATGATCGCCGGACCCCACCACGGAGTTGGCCAGCCATGCGCTTCGAAGGCACCGAACGCTATATCGCGACCGAGGATCTGCGGATCGGCGTCAACGCCGCGATCACCCTGGAGCGGCCCCTGCTGGTCAAGGGCGAGCCCGGCACCGGCAAGACCGTGCTGGCCGCCGAGATCGCCCAGGCGCTGGGTGCGCCGTTGATCGAGTGGTCGATCAAGTCGACCACCAAGGCCCAGCACGGTCTATACGAATACGACGCGGTGGCGCGGCTGCGCGACGGCCAGCTCGGCGAAGAGCGGGTCCAGGAGATCGCCAACTACATCGTCCCCGGCAAGCTCTGGCAGGCCTTCACCGCCGAGACCCGGCCGGTGCTGCTGATCGACGAGATCGACAAGGCCGACATCGAGTTCCCCAACGACCTGCTGCAGGAACTCGACCGCATGACCTTCGACGTCTACGAGACGCGCCAGACCGTCACCGCCAGGCAACGGCCGGTGGTGATCATCACCTCGAACAACGAAAAGGAACTGCCCGACGCCTTCCTGCGCCGCTGTTTCTTCCACTACATCGCCTTTCCCGATCCCCAGACCATGGCCGAGATCGTCGCCGTCCACTATCCCGATATCGAAGACCGCCTGGTCCGCGAGGCGCTCACCCTGTTCTACGAAATTCGCGAGGTGCCGGGCCTGAAGAAGAAGCCCACGACCTCGGAGCTGCTCGACTGGCTGAAACTTTTATTGGCCGAGAAGCTGCCGCCCGAGGCGCTCAGGAGCGACGACAAGGGCTCGCTCATTCCGCCGCTCTACGGCGCGCTTCTGAAGAGCGAGCAGGACATTCACCTGTTCGAGCGCCTCGCCTTCATGCACCGCCGCGAGCGCGGCTGAGGCGATTGCGCGCCTTTCTTGGCGCGAGCCCTCGACAAAGCCCCGGGGATTTGCTATCCCCCGCGCTTCGCCGGAAAGGTGGACCCGGTGGGCGCATAGCTCAGTTGGCAGAGCAGCTGACTCTTAATCAGCGGGTCCAAGGTTCGAGTCCTTGTGCGCCCACCA
>JAJFGK010000085.1 GCA_021776195.1 Kiloniellaceae bacterium
CCCCAGACCCACGCCAAGATGCGCGAAATGAAGGCCGAAGGCGGCTGGGCCGTGGTCTGTACCGAAGAGTGCATGATCCACCCCTCGTCCGACTATTCGCCCGAGCCCCAGGCGCGGTTGTGGGATGACCAGGACATCAAATATTTGGCACTGATGGTCGATGCGGTTCACAGCCACGATGCGCTTGCCGGTGTGCAACTGGCCCACAATGGCGTCGGCGCACAAAATCTCTACACGCGCTTCAAACCGTTGGGGCCCAACCACCGATCAGGCGTCATTGGCGTGCCGACCCAAACGCGCGGCATGGACAAATTCGACATCAAGGACTTTCGCCGTTGGCACCGCAAAGCGGCACTGCGCGCCAGGCAAGCCGAGGCGGACATCGTCTATGTCTATGCCGGCCACGATTCGACACTCCTGATGCATTTCCTGCAGCGTCGCCGCAATCAGCGGACCGACGAATACGGCGGTTCGCTGGAGAACCGGGTGCGTTTGTTTCGCGAAGTGCTGGAAGAAACCAAGGATGCGGTCGGCGACCGTTGCGCCGTGGCAGTGCGCCTGGCGGTCGATGAACTCTTGGGGCCGGACGGCATCACTGCCGAGAGCGAAGGACGAGAGATTGTCGAAATGCTTGCCGAACTGCCGGACCTCTGGGACGTCAACCTGAGCGATTGGGAGAACGATTCGGTGACCTCCCGCTTCGGTGAAGAAGGACGGCAAGAACCCTATGTCGCCTTCGTCAAGCAGGTCACGACCAAGCCGGTGGTCGGTGTCGGCCGGTTCACCTCGCCGGATAGCATGGTCAGCCAGATCAAGCGCGGCGTACTCGACATGATCGGCGCGGCGCGGCCCTCGATCGCCGACCCCTTCCTGCCCAAGAAGATCGAGAGCGGCCGCCTCGACGAGATCCGTGAATGCATAGGCTGCAACATCTGCGTCGCCGGCCAGCACACCTATACCCCCATGCGTTGCACCCAGAACCCCTCGATTGGTGAAGAATGGCGCCGAGACTGGCACCCGGAACGCATCGCGCCGAAGGGGTCGGACAGCAAGGTTCTGGTCGTCGGGGCGGGCCCCGCGGGGCTCGAGGCAGCGCGGGCCCTCGGCCAGCGCGGCTACCGGGTTACGCTCGCCGAGGCCGGCAAGGAACTCGGCGGCCGCGTGAGCCAGGAGAGCGCCCTGCCGGGTCTCGGCGCCTGGGCGCGGGTTCGCGACTGGCGGGTTGGCCGCATCAGGGAGATGGCGAACATCGAAGTCTATTTGGACAGCAAGCTCGTTGCCAGCGAGGTGGTCGAGTTCGGGTTCGACCAGGTGCTCATTGCGACAGGTGCGGTCTGGCGAAAGGACGGTGTGGGTGTCACCAACCCCTGGCCAGTGCCGGTCTCGGACCAGGCACGAGTCTATGTGCCGGAGGACATCTACGCCGGCACCCAGATCACCGGTCCCGTCGTGATCTTCGATGACGACAACTTCTATCTCGGCGGCCTGATCGCGGAAAAACTCCGCAGCGAGGGTGGTCAAGTCACCCTGGTTACGACCGAGCCGACAGTCTCGGCCTGGACGTCCCACACCCTGGAGCAGCACCGCATTCAGACCCGTATCCTGGAGCTCGGAATCGAGGTCATCGCCAAGCACAATCTCGCCCGCGTTGGGGCAGCCGAGGTCGAGCTTGCTTGCCTCTACACCGATCGGCGCCGGACCATCGCGGCGGCTTCCGTGGTCTTGGTCACCTCGCGCCAGCCGAACAACGAACTCCATCTCGACCTGACTCGCGACGCGCAAACGCTCGCCGAAGCGGGCATCGCCTCGGTCCGGGCGATCGGGGACTGCGACGCGCCCTCGACCATCGCGGCGGCGGTCTACGACGGCCACCGGGTGGCGCGGGAACTGGATGACCCGCCGGCCGATCCAGACCTGCCGTTCCGACGCGAGCACATCGCAATCGACGCCTGGGCCGAGGGGCGCAGACGCAAATCAAGGAGAGAGGAATGACCAAGGCGGCTTTGTCAGATTAGCTGTGCTCGATCCGTCTGATCTGAAACGGTCAAGACTTTCACGCAGCGACTTGGCGCCACTGAGCAATCGCTTCGGCTCGGTATTGTTTGAAGAGATCGCGGCGGTTGAGATGGCGGTCGTGGTTGAAATGATTGTGAATCGAGGCGTGGACGGCGGCAAACTTTTGCCGGGTCTTGATGTCTCGGAATTTCGACATCGCCCCTTTTCGTCGCCGGAACGGTTGGTGTGAGTTTTCGGCTCGATTATTGTGCCAGCGTCCGCACTCCTGATCGGCGCCATTACCGATCACATTCATCGCTGCTCGATACGACCGAAGCCGGTCCGTCACAATTACGTCTGGCTGACCATACCGCTTCATCGCACGCTTCAGAAACTCATGCGCCGCCCTGCGATCCCGGCGTTTGGTCGCGAAAACCTCGAGCACTTCGCCTTCGTGATCAACGGCGCGCCACAGATAGTGGGTCTTGCCGTTGCTACGAACGAACACCTCATCAAGATGCCAGCGCCAACACGAATAGCACCGGTGATCAACGCGGCGCTCGCGGATCCCCGCGGCGAAAATCGGACCGAAACGGTTCCACCAGAAACGCACCGTCTCATGGCAGATATCGATGCCGCGCTCGAACAGGATATCTGCAACCTGGCGCAACGACAACGGATTGCGGATATACGGCATCACCGCGAGGCGTATCACCTCGGGCGAGCTGTTGAAGTAGCGGAGCGGATTGCGCATCCCCAGAAGTTACGGTCCGCCCCTCCCCGGCTCAAGCCAGTTTGCTCTGACACCGCCCTGCAAAACCTTTCGCCGCGCTACAGCGCCAGCAGACACGAAACAGCCACGAACCTGTGCGCCGTGATTGCTATTTGATTGCTGGATGAAAAAATGGCTCAGCAAACATTTGCTAAGCCATTGAAAAATTTGGTGGAGCCGAGGGGATTCGAACCCCTGACCTTCGCATTGCGAACGCGACGCTCTCCCAACTGAGCTACGGCCCCCCAGGGATACAACTGGGGAATCAACCGGGCAAACCGCCCGGGTTCCGGCGCGGAATATGAGAGCCGCCCCGGCCCCTGTCAAGCGGCCCGGCGACCATTGCCCAGGACCGTTAAGATCTGTCTAACCAGGGTTCGCTAAGTTGCAGTTCGGCGGGCCGCGCGGATCGCTTGTCGCGGCTTCGGCGCGCGGCTAGGTTACGCCACCCGTCCATCCTCCACCCGAGTCGCTGCCAGCCGGAGTCGCCCCATGATCGTTGTCGGACCTCTGATTCAGGTCACCATCATCGCTCTCAACGTTTATCTCTGGATCGTCTTTGCCTATGTCATCATGGGCTGGCTGGTGAACTTTCGGGTCATCAACCTGCAAAACCAGTTCGTTCACATGGTCTGGGAGTTCCTGGTGCGCATCACCGATCCGGTGCTGCGGCGCATCCGGCGTTTCCTGCCCGCCTTCGGCGGCATGGACATCTCGCCCATCGTCCTGTGGCTCTTGATCCTCTTCGCCCAGATGGTGCTGACCAACCTGCACAACCAGCTGGTCTTCGGATAACCGGGCTTGATGGTCGATCCGGGGTCTGGCGGCGCGGCAGCCGCGACTTTCCCCTACCGTCGAACGCCAACCGGCCTTGTGCTTTTCGTCCGTTTGCAGCCGGGCGCCAGCGCCAACCGGATCGAGGGCAGCGTCAGGCTGGACGACGGCGCGACGGTCCTCAGGGTCCGGGTGACGGCGGCGCCGGAAAAGGGCAAGGCCAACGCCGCCCTGATCAAGCTGCTGGCCAAGGCCCTGGGCGCGCCCAAATCGGCCATCGCCATCGCCGGCGGCGCCACCGATCGGCGCAAGACGCTGGCGATCGAGGGCGACCCGGCGGCGCTCGCCCGCCGTGTCGACAGCTGGGTTTAGAGCCTTGCCAGGACTCGTCTCCTTCCTGTCAGGAACAGGCGAGGTCGCCTGGCCACTGGCGAGGTCGCCTGGACCACAGGCGGGGTCGCCTGGGCCAATGCGCCCGGCGGGCTGGTGGCGAGGATAGAGCCCGTTAATGTTCGCGAGGAAGGAACGCACAGGATGGCCCGCGCCAAGATCATCGATGGAAAAGCCTTTGCCGCCGGTCTCAGGACCAGGCTCACGGGAGTCGTTCAAACCCTGAAGGACCAGCACGGCCTGATCCCGGGCCTGGCGGTCGTCCTGGTCGGCGAGAACCCGGCCAGCGAGGTCTATGTCCGCAACAAGGGCAAGCAGACCCTAGAGGTCGGCATGAACTCCTTCGAGCACAAGATGCCGTCCAGCACCAGCCAGGACGCCTTGCTGGCCAAGGTCGCGGAGCTGAACGCCGACCCCGCCGTCCACGGCATCCTGGTGCAATTGCCGGTGCCCGACCAGATCGACGACCACGCGATCATCAACGCCATCGACCCGGCCAAGGACGTCGACGGCTTTCACGTGATCAACGCCGGCCGCCTGATGACCGGCGGCAAGGGCGATCAGGCGCCCATGGTGCCCTGTACGCCGCTCGGCTGCCTGATGATGCTGCGCGACGAGTTGGACGACCTTTCCGGCCTCAATGCCGTGGTGGTCGGGCGCTCCAACATCGTCGGCAAGCCCATGGCCCAATTGCTGATCGGCGAGAGCTGCACCGTCACCACCGCGCACAGCCGGACCCGGGACCTGCCCGGGCTCTGCCGCAGCGCCGATATCCTGGTCGCCGCCGTCGGCCGCCCCGAAATGATCAAGGGCGACTGGGTCAAACCCGGCGCCACGGTGATCGATGTCGGCATCAACCGTATCGAGGTCGAGGGCCCGGACGGCGCGGTCAAGGGCAAGCTGGTGGGCGACGTCGCCACCGCCGAGGCCATGGAGGTGGCCGGCGCCATCACCCCGGTGCCGGGCGGCGTCGGGCCCATGACCATCGCCTGCCTGCTGGCCAACAGCGTCACCGCCGCCTGCCGCCAGGCGGGAATCGCCGAACCGGACTACTGAAGGGGGGGCCGGTTTAGGTCGGCGGTTCTGCCTCGTTCGGCAGCACCATGCGGATCACGCCCTTGACCGGGCCGCTGGGGTCGGCGACGGGCTTGCCCTTGCGCAGCAGGACGATGTCGCCGCGGCGGGCCAGGAACAGGGCCTGCTGGCGCGCCGCCGGCAGGTAACGCCGCCAGAGGTCGGGCGGATCGCCCTTCTTGGCCCTGAAACTGGCGTAGTTCCGGGCGACGTCCTGGGGATCCAGGCTGGCCCCGGCGGGCAGCGCCGCCAGGTCGGATAGGATCGCTTCGGCCAGAGGGTCGAGCGATTGATTTGTTCGGTTCTTGACGTCCATGCCCGCATCTCCTGGTTCACCGTGGCTCGTAATCTCTTAACGAGCCGAGCGCAAGCCATGAACCCTCCTGATTGTCGCCGACCTGATTGTTGCTGGCCGACCCTGGACGCGACTCCGGGCCGGCCCCATATTGCCCGCTATGAACATTGCGGCCTACAATGAACTTCTGGCCGCCGTCGCGGTCTTCGTCGGCGGTCATTTTCTGCTTTCCAGCGCGCCGCTGCGCGATCCGCTTGTCGGTGCCATCCAGCTCCGGCCCTTTCGCCTCGTCTACGCCATCGCCATGGTGGTGGCCTTGACCTGGATGGTCATGGCGTACGGGCGGGCGCCTTACTACAGCCTTTGGTTCCCGCCGCTCTGGACCGCCTGGGTGCCGCTGCTCACCATGCCGCTGGCCAGCGTCTTGCTGGTGCTGGGGCTGGCCGGGTCCAGCCCGACCGGGATCGGCGGCGAGGCGCTGGTCGACGCCCGTCCCGGAACCGGCGCCGAAGGGGCCACCACCATCACCCGGCACCCCTTTCTGTGGGGCACCACGCTCTGGGCCGTCGGTCATCTGGCGGTGCGCGGCGATCTGGCCAGCATGATCCTGTTCAGCGCCATAGTGGTCCTCAGCCTGGGCGGCATGTGGCATATCGACCAGCGCCGCGAGCGCGAGCTGGGCGCGGCCTGGGGCCCGATCAAGCTGACCACCAGCGCGATCCCCTTCGCCGCCGCCCTGACCGGTCGCGGCCGGGTCGACTGGCGCGGCATCGGACCCTGGCGTCCGGTCGCCGGCATCGGGCTCTATGCCGCGCTGCTGGCGGCCCATCGCTTCGTCATCGGGGTCGATCCCCTGGCGATCCTGAACGGCCTTCCCTGACGGCGGGCGCGCGGCTAAGGTGCCCCCGAAACGGGAAAACAGGGTCCAAAGGGGAGCATCCATGACATTCGATCTCGACCGCTTCGTGCAGCAGGCGCGCCAGGCCGCCGCGGCGGAGCCCCCGGGCAAGGCGGTCATGGCCCTGATGGCCGAGACCTTCGCCGACCCCCAGGCCCTGGCCCGGGCCATCGTCACGCCGCCGCCCGAAGACGTGCCGCTCTACGAAGACGACACCGTTTCGGTCTGGTGGTGCCGCTTCGACCCGGCCGTGGAGGTCCCGCCGCACGATCACCGGATCACCGCCTATATCGGCGTCTACCAGGGCCGCGAGATCAACAAGCTCTACCGCCGCGGCGCCGAGGGCCTCGAACTGGTCAAGACCAGGACACTGGAGCCCGGCGACGTCATGGCGCTCGGCCCCCAGGGCATCCATTCGGTCCGCCCGGCCGACGGCGAGGCCTGTCTGGGGCTGCATATCTACCTGGGGCCGCTGAGCAAGATCGAGCGCACGCTCTTCGACCCCGAGAGCCAGGCCGCCCTGCCCTTCACCGACGAGAACTACGAGCGGCTGACCCAGGCGCCCCTCGAGGCAGCGAGTTCGAACTGAGCCGCCCACCCAGGAACCAAGACCGCAGGGCCGACAAGCAAGCAGGAATGCCATCATGACCCCAGAAGACCTGCGGGGCGCCTTCCCCGTTCTGAAGACCAAGGCCTACCTGAACACCGGCACTTACGGGCCCCTGCCCGGCGCGGCCATGAACGCGATGAGCAGGGCGGCGGGCGAGGACCTGGCCGAGGGACGCTGCCGCATCGGCGGCCACCAGGCGGTCCACGCCCTGCGCGACGAGATCCGCGCCACGCTCGCCGGCATGATCGGCGCCCAGCCCGGCGACATCTCCCTGGCGCGGGCGACCACCGAGGGCACCAACATCCTGGTCAATGCCCTGCCGCTCGGGCCCGACGACGAGATCATCACCAGCGACGAGGAGCACCACGCCTTTGTCACGTCGCTGGTCAGCAGCGGCGCCCAGGTCAAGAAACTGGCCCTTGCCGGCCAGCCGGCCGAGGCCGTTGTCGCGGCGATCAAGGCCGCGATCTCCGGCAAGACCCGGCTGATCGCCCTGTCGCACGTCATCTGGACCACCGGCCAGGTGCTGCCGGCGGCCGAGATCTGCCGGCTCGGACCGCCGGTGCTGCTCGACGCGGCCCAGAGCGTCGGCGCCATCCCGGTCGACGTGAAGGCGCTGGACTGCGCCGCCATGGTCTTTCCCGGCCAGAAATGGCTGCTCGGGCCCGATGCGACCGGCGGGCTTTATTTGCGCGAGGACTGGCAGCAGTCCCTGCGCATTCCCCTGCCCTCCTCCTTCGGCCACATCGTGCCCGCCGAGGGCGACGACATTCCGCGCGAGGGCGCGCGGCGTTTCGATCCCGGTCCGGTCCCGCGGCCCAACCTGGAGGCCTGGCAGGCCGCCCTGGAGGTGATCGAAGCGGCCGGGCCCGACCGGTACCGGCGCGCCGCGGCGCTCGCCGACAGCCTGCGCCAGGACCTGCGCGCCCGCGGCCAACTGATCGACCATCCCGACGGCGCGACCCTGGTGTCCTTCGATCCCCAGGGCGATCCCGATGCCCTCAATCAGCGCATGGAAGAGGCCGGCGTCGTGATCCGCACGCTGCCAACGAGAGGCTGGCTGCGCGCCTCGGTCGGCTGGTGGAACAACCGGGAGGACCTGGAGCGCCTGTTGGCGGTGCTGGACGGCGGGGCCTGAGTTTCTTTCGCTTTCAATCGTCGTTCCGGAAAGACCGACAGGTCTTATCCGGGATCCATTTCTCCGCCTGCGGGATGGGTCCCGGATCAAGCCCGGGACGACGTGAAGAGAGGGTGGGAGAAGGAAGAACCGGCGCCCCTCACCGCCCCTGGCGGTTGAGCAGGCGCAGGCGCAGGGCGTTCAGCTTGATGAAACCCTCGGCGTCGCGCTGGTCGTAGACCGTGTCTTCCTCGAAGGTGACGTGCTCCATGGAGTAGAGCGAGTGGGGTGACTTGCGGCCCATGACGATGACGTTGCCCTTGTAGAGCTTCAGGCGCACGACGCCGGTGACGAAG
>JAJFGK010000086.1 GCA_021776195.1 Kiloniellaceae bacterium
TGCACCTGCTGGCCGCCCTCGATGCGGCGCTTGCTCTCCTTGCCCGCGGCGGAGCGTACATTGTGGTCGAACGCCGCGACGAAGGTCGCGCCGCTCGCTTCGCGAACGATCTCGGCGCACTGGGGATAGTAGTCACGCACGACTCGCGCATGGTCGAGAAAGTCGATATCCGGGTTCGCCAAGGAATGGGCAAGAACTTCGAAGCCGTTCTGGGACAGTGTCCGCCGCTTCGACCTCTGCAAACGCCGTGCATCATGAACGGGCATCGGCCGAGGTTCCCGATCCACGCCCACCCAACCGGCATCGCTTCCGTCCCGGTCGCGGCGCGTGAACACCTTGCCGTTGCGATAGAGCGATGGCTCCGCCGACGCCGCCATGTAGCTGAACGATCCCATGCGGACCTCGTCCCTCCCCGCGTCCAATACCGAATTCATAGGCCTACCGTTTCCCCATTTAGCAGTGCACACGCGAAACGCTGACCGCTATCGATTCCATCCACCGATGTCGCGGCGCTCCGCCCGACCGCGCATCGTCAATCCGTGCCAATATACACAACGCCGAAAAAATCGAAAAACAGCACCCGCGCGCGCTCTTCGACTTTGGCCAGCCATTGTGACAGCTCGCTACACACGCTTTTGAGCCGTGAAGCATTGTTTTGCCTTCTGCCCGGAAGTTCGGCCATCTGTTCTGGGAATTGGCCCGCGGCCCTGCGCGGGGCAATCACGTCACGCTTCACGGCTTGGGCCGGGGCGGCTTCATCGGAGGCGACCTTCACGTCCGGGTCTTTCAGCATCTTGCCTTCGGCTATCGTGCCGCCGCTGATCTCCATCTGCAACAGTACCGGGTCTGGACGCGGGGCGAAACGGGGCGTTAAGGTCGGCGGGTCATGCAGATCAGGTCTCTTCTGCCAGCCGCCATCTTCGCCGCCATCACCACCGCCGGGCCGGCCCTGGCCGAGGGGTCGGCGAGCAAGGGCAGGGCTTTTTCCGAGAGCAACTGCGTGCGCTGTCATGTGGTGAGCGAAGAGACGCGCTACGCCGGGATCGGCTCGACGCCCTCGTTTTTCCTGCTGGCCAAGTTGGCGGACTACCAGGAGCGCTTTTCGACCTTTTTCGAGCGCCGCCCGCACCCGGCCTTCGTCAAGATGGAGGGCGCCGTGCCCTGGACCGACCTGCCGGCGCCGATCGAGCCTTTCGAGATCACGATACTGGACCTCGACGACGTGATCGCCTACATCGAGACCCTGCGGGCGGAGTGATACCAGCGGTCATGAAGAATGGTAGTTGGACGCTCACTCGCCGCTGGGGCTATCCTCGCTTTCGCTGCGGGCGCGCGATTGCGCTTGCCAAAGGCCCATGAATGAAATTCAAGGTCCTTTGGAATGACTCTCCAACGTTGTTTAGGGCCTGGAATTTCTACGGGTTTTCCCCAATCGTGGGACTCGCGCTGACGGGTTAATCTGACTACAATCTAGGGCAAAATTCGCGCCGAGACTTGCCACCCTTTAAGGGGAGACGGGCCACTCGGCCGCGAGCCGCCCTCAACGAAAAAATGGAACCAGGCGTTATGAAAAAACTCCTCGTCGGCATCGTCGTTCTCCTGATCATCGTGGTGGGGGCGCTCTTCGCCGTGCCGCCGCTCATCGGCAACTCCCTGGTCAAGTCCCAGGTGGTCGAGGCGGTGCGCGAGGCGACCGGCCGCGAGGTGACAATCGGCGATCTCAGCGTCTCGGTCCTGCCCTCCATATCGCTCGGCATTAGCGATCTGACCCTGGCCAACGGCGCCGACATGTCGACCCCCGAGATGGTGACCCTGGGGCGGCTCGACCTGGACCTGCAGCTCTTCCCGCTGATCGGCAAGGCGGTCATGGTCGACCGTCTGGTGATCAGCGACGTGGCGATCTTCCTCGAGAAGAACGGCCAGGGCGCGGCAAACTGGGTCTTCGACGCGCCGGCCGGGGCGGCCTCGGGATCCTCCAGCGCTGACGAGGGCGCCGGGGACGAGGCGGGCGACGGCGGCCTTCCCCTGTCCGACCTGCGGCTCGCCGACGTGAAAATCGAAAACGCCATCTTCTCCTACATCGACCAGACCACCGGACAGGTCGTCGAGGCGCGCGATATCGCCTTTCAGGCGGCCCTGCCGAACCTCG
Organism: Kiloniellaceae bacterium; assembly: GCA_021776195.1. The sequence continues at coordinate 2,150 of JAJFGK010000086.1, forward strand.
CCGGCACGTTGGCGCTGGACGGCCAGATGTCGCTCAACGACAAGCCGGTGACACTCAAGACCACGATCCAGAGCCCAGAGGCCCTGCTGAGCGGCGAGCCCGCCAATCTGGTGACCGCCGTGACCTCCGAGCTGATCAATCTCAACACCCAGATCGCCCTGGCCCAGAAGCCGCAGCCCGCGGTCGACGGCGCGACCAGCCTGGAAATCGGCTCGGTCGGCGCCCTGCTCGACTGGCTCGGCCAGCCCCTGCCCGCCGATCAGCCGGACCCGGGCCCGGTCAAGTTCGATGCCAAGTTCGAGACCCAGGGCGACAAGGTCGTGCTCCAGGAGGTCGTCCTGAAGGGCGCGGCGCTGGACCTGCGGGCCAGCGGCAGCCTCGAGTCGCTCGACGGCAAGACCAAGGTGGCGCTGCAGGTCGAGAGCGGCGAGCTCGATATCGACCGCTACCTGCCGCCGCCCAAGCCGGGCGCCGCCCCGGCCGTGGCCACCAAGTCTGAGGGTATGGCCGACAAGCCGCGCGGCCATCCCCTGGACGCGGTGCCCGACGAGGCCATCGACCTGTCGGCCCTGCGCGACCTGGAGGCCGACATCAAGATCGCCATGGGCGGCATCAAGGCCTCGGGCTACGAGATCGGCAAGATCGCCTTCACCACCACCGTGGCCGACGGCAAGCTGCAGGCCAACCTCGAGGAGCTGGCGCTCTATGGCGGCCAGGTCACCGGCGTGGTCGGGCTCGACGCCACCACCGCCGAACTGGGCGTGACCAGCGACATCAAGCTCGACCAGGTCGACCTCGGCAAGCTGGCCGCGGTCGGCGCCGAGGGCGAGGCGCCGATCGCCGGCATCGCCTCGGGCAGCCTGACCGCCAAGGCCGTCGGCGAGAGCCCGCGCGCCCTGGTTCAGGCCCTGCAGGCCGCCCTGGTCTTCAAGCTCGGCAAGCTCGACGTGAAGAACGCGGCGGCCGGGGCGCTCTCCGGGGTCGACCTCGCGGTCGATCTGCCCGGCCTGTCGCAATCGCCCAGCGTCAAGGGCACGGTGATCTACAACAAACGCAAGGTGGAGCTCGACATCGGCCTCGACCCGATCGACCAGGTCCTGGCCGGCGAGACCTTCGCGCTAACGGCCAAGATCGATTCCGAACTGGTCAAATTCGGCTACGACGGCGACGTGCAGCAACAGCCCCTGCCCGGTCTCGACGGAACGATCAAGCTGGAGTCGGTCTCAGTCGGCAAACTGGCGGCCTGGCTGGGACAGCCCCTGCCCGCCGACCAGCCCGATCCCGGCCCGCTGAAGATCGCCGCGGTGCTGAAGGCCGCCGGCGAGGCGGCGGTGCTGGAGAGCGCGACCATCGAAGGCGAGGCCCTGCAGGCCTCGGCCAGCGGCTCGGTCGACATCAGCGGCGAGGTCAATAAGATCAAGCTCGACCTGAAGGCCGGCATGCTCGATATCGACCGCTATCTGCCGCCGCCGGCTCCCGCGGCCGAGGCACCCGCGGCCGCGCCCGAAAGCGAGGCCAGCGCCGCCAGCGCACCGGCCGGCGGCAACCCGCTCGATGCCATCCCCGACGAGCCGATCGACCTGGCCGGCCTGCGCGGCACCGAGGCCGATATCTCGGTCGCCCTGGACGGCCTGAAGGCCAGCGGTTTCGCCCTCGGCGCGACCAACCTGGGGATCACCCTCAAGGGCGGCAAGCTGGCGGTCGCGATCAACGAACTCGCGCTCTACGGCGGCCAGATCAAGGGCAGCCTCGACCTCGACGGATCGAGCGACAGCCTCCTGGCGGCTAGCGACCTGGCGGTGACGACCCTGAACCTGGGCGATCTGGCCCGGGCTGCGGGCCAAGACCCGGCCCCGGCCGAAGGCATCCTGACGGCCAAGCTGACCGCGCAAACCCAAGGCGCGTCGCCGCGCGCCCTGGTCGGCGCCCTGGTGACCAATCTCGATCTGCAACTGCGCGACGCCGCCCTGGCCGCCCTGCCCGACGTGGCGATCGGCGATCTGAACGGCAAGATCTCGATCCCCGGCCTCGACAAGGCGGTGACCGGCGAGATCGCCCTGACCCTGAACGGCGAGCCCCTCACGGAAAGCTTCACCATCGACTCACCGCAAAAGGCCCTGGCGGGCAACCCCTTCGCCTTGAAGATCGCCATGGCCTCGCAGCGCATCAACCTGTCGGTCGACGGCACGGTGCAGCAGGATCCTGTGCCGGGCCTCGACGGCACGCTGGAGCTGGACATCGCCTCGGTCGGCGAGCTGGCCGCCTGGCTCGGTCAGCCCCTGCCGGCCGATCAGCCCGACCCCGGCCCGCTCAAGGTGTCGGCGGTGATGGCCGCCGATGGCGGCAAGGTGGCGATCACCAAGGCCGACATCACCGGCAAGGCGGCCCAGGCCTCGGCCAGCGGGTCCTTCGACGGAACCGGCGAGATCGCCAAGTTCGAGGGCCGGCTCGACGTCGCCAAGCTCGACCTCAACGCCTATCTGCCGCCCTCCAAGAAGGCGGAAGAAGAAGAGCCCCAGGCGGCCACGGGCGGCGGCGCCCAGGGCTGGAGCGAAGAGCCGATCGACGCCAGCGGCCTGCGCCAGGCCGAGGGCACCCTGGCGGTGACCCTGGCCAACGTGCTCTACAAGGAGGTTGAGGTGACCCAGGCCACGGCCAATGTCACCCTGGCCGGCGGCGTCCTGAATGCCGACGTGAGCCAGGTCCAGTTCAACCCCGGCGCGGTCACGGCCAAGGCCACCCTGGACGGCTCCTCGGGCGACGTTCTGTCGGCCAGCTACGCGGTCTCGCTGAAGGGTATCGAGTCCAAGCCCTTCCTGTTGTCCTTCGCTGATATCGACTGGCTGTCGGGTAAACTGAACTACGAGACCCAGGGTGCCGCCGTGGGCGCCAACCAGAAACAACTGGTCGGTTCGCTGAACGGCGACGGCGCCTTTTCCTTCCTCGACGGCGCGGTCGAGGGTGTCGACCTGGCCGGCACGCTGCGCAACCTGGGCAAGCTCGGCCAGGAAGGTGGCGAGAAGCCGAAGACCGACTTCACCGAGCTGACCGGCACCTACACCATCAGGAACGGGCTGTTGAACAATCCCGATCTCCAGATGCTGGCCCCGCTGGTGCGGGTCACCGGCGCCGGCGACGTACCCCTGCCGGCGCGCACGGTCGACTATCGCTCCGAGGCCAAACTGGTCGCCTCGCTGGAGGGCCAGGGCAGCAAGGACCCGCTGGCCGGCATTCCCGTACCGGTGCATATCTTCGGTCCCTGGGACAAGGTCGACTACAAGATCGACTTCGCCTCCCTGGTCACCGGCGCGGCGGTCAACCCGGATAACCTGAAGGGCATCATCAGTGGCGAGGGTGCCGAGGGCGGCGCGGCGGGCCTGATCGAGGGCGTGCTTGGCGGCGGGACCAAGGGCGGGACCGAAGGCGGCGCGGCGGAAGGCGGCGCCACCGAAGGCGGGGCGGCCGGCGGCCTGATCAACAATCTCCTGGGCGGCGGCCAGACCCAGCAGGCCCCGGCGGCCGAAGACCCCGCGCCCGAGGCCAGCGGACCGGCGCCCACGACGACCCAGGAACAGCCTGCGCCGGCGCAAAAGAAAGACCCGGCAAAGGATCTCCTCAAGGGTCTGCTCGGGAACTGAAACCAGGAGCCCATGAGATTGACTCATGGTCCTTTGGCAAGGGTAAGTGCTCTAGCGGCGCGTGAGCGCTCAACGGTCACTCTTTGTGGCCCGTGGTGTCAGTCCAGCAGGGCTTGATAGACCAGAGTGCGCAGCTCCTGGCGCAGAGGGTAGCTGTCCGAGGGCAGCAGCTGGGTGAGGAAGATCGCCACGATGCCCTCCAGCGGGTCGACCCAGAAACACGTGCTGGCGGCCCCGCCCCAGGCGTACTCCCCGGGCGACGACAACTGGTGAGACTGGCCGGGGTCGAGGACGACCGACATACCCAGACCGAATCCGATGCCGCGGTAGGAGGTCTCGCTGAAACGCGACTGGCCCATGGCCGCCAGGTCGCAGCCGCCGGGCAGATGATTGCGGGTCATGAAGTCGACCGTGCGCGGGCCCAGCAGGCGCTGGCCCTCCAGCTCGCCGCCGCGCCGCAGCATCTCGGCAAAGCGCAGGTAGTCGGCCGCGGTCGAAAGCAGCCCGCCGCCGCCGGAAAAGCACCCGACCGGGCCCAGGTACTTGCTCGCGGCCGGCGCCTCGAGCAGCGTGAGACCGGGCCCCGTCCCGATTGAGGCCCCGATCCCCCGCGTGTCGCCCTCTCGATCCCCGGCGGCCGGGCCGTAAAGCGCGGCCAGACGGTCGAGCTTGACCGCCGGCAGATGGAAGGCCGTGTCGCTCATGCCGAGCGGCTGAAAGATGCGCTTGGAGAAGAACCGGTCGAGCGGCTCGCCGGTCACCGCCTCCACCACCCGGCCCAGTACATCGAAGGACACGCTGTAGGCCCAGGCCGAACCCGGCTGGTGGCGCAGCGGCAGCTTGGCGAGCCGGGCCACCCGGGCCGCCAGGTCGCCCGGTTGCGGGTTGAAGTCGAGATCGGCGGCGCGGTAGAGCAGGGCCACGGGATGATCGTCCATGAAGCCGTAGGTCAGCCCCGAGGTGTGCTGCAGCAGGTGATGGATCGTGATCGGGCCCGCCGCCGGCTCGGTCTCCATGCCAGCCCCCTCTCCCGACCGATAGACCGACATCTCGGTGAACTCGGGCAGGGAGGCGGCCAGCGGATCGTCGAGCCGGATCAGGCCTTCTTCGTAGAGCATCATGACGGCCACGGCGGTGATCGGCTTGGTCATGGAGTAGAAGCGGAAGATGGTGTCTTCCAGCAGCGGCAGGCCCGCCTCGCGGTCGCGCTGGCCGCGGCATGCCAGGTAGGCGAGCTGGCCGTCGCGCGCGACCAGGGTCAGCCCGCCGGGGATCTTGCCAGCATCGATGTAGCGTGCCATCCAGGCGTCGATACGCGCCAGGCGCCGGGGGCAAAACCCGAGCTCGGCGGGGTCGGCGCGTTCAAACATGGGACCCATGGGTTTTCACCAACCTGACCTTTCACGAAGCTGACGACGATGGAACCGAAGATCATGGAACCGAAGATCATGGAACCGAAGATCATGGAGCCGAAGATCTATGTCACGGCGCGCCTGCGCAAGTCCCCCTTCTACGAGCGGACCATCGCGGCCGGCGCCACCACGCTGTCGGTCTACAACAAGACCTACCTGCCCGGCGGCTACGCCACCATGGAGGAGGAGTTCCGCCACCTGATCGAGGACGTCACCCTGTGGGACGTGACCTGCCAGCGGATCGTCGAGATCGCCGGGCCAGACGCGCGGCGCTTCCTCGACCGGCTGACGCCGCGCAGTCTCGCCACGGTCGAGCCCGGGCTCTGCCGCTATCTGCTGATCACCGATCGGGCCGGCGGCATCCTGAACGACCCGGTCATGCTCTGCCTGGCCGAGGACCGCTTCTGGCTGTCCTGCGCCGACGGCGACGTCTTGATGTGGGCCAAGGGCGTGG
>JAJFGK010000087.1 GCA_021776195.1 Kiloniellaceae bacterium
CGGGTCGAGCTCGGCGGCCTTGTCGAAGTCGCGGATCGCGCTGGCAAAGTCGCCCTTGAAGGTCAGCGCCGATCCGCGCAGCTGATAGGCCACCACGTTGTCAGGGTCGAAGGACAGCGCGGCGGTCAGCAAGGCCACGGCCCGTTCCACCTCGCCGGCCTGGAGCGAGACCAGGGCGTCGTCGAGAAACTCCTCGGCCGGGCCGCCGCGGTCAGCCGGAGCCGTTGTCGCCTGGGGTTTTGTGGGCGCGGTTTCCGGGGCCGGCGGCGGTGGCGGCGGCAGGGCGGCGCGCAGCGATTCCGACGGCTCGATGTCGGGCAGGGACCCATCGGTTGGATCGGCGGGGCCGCCGTCCGCCGGCGGGGCGGGCTCCTCATCCGGCTCGGTCGTCGCCGTCGGTCCCGCCAAAACGGCATCGCTCGGCGTATCGCTCGGTGACGTCGGCGTCTCGGTGCTTTGGGGCGCGTCGGGCGCCGTGCCGCCGCCAAGCGCCAGTAGATTGTCGGGCTCGACCACCCGCTCGCCCGCCTCGATCGCCGCTATGCGGCCGGCCACCCCACGCAGCTCCTCCAGCAGGTCGCGGCTGGGCGCCTGCGCCTGGCCGGAGAGGAAGGCGAACTCGTGGTAGCGGCCGATGGCGGCCCTGGTTTTGGCGTCCACCACCCCATCGACCGCGCCCGGCGCGAAGTCCAGGGTCTCGAGCAGCTCTTCCAGTTCGACCAGCTCGTCTTGCGAAAGCACCGCTTCGGCAAGCGTCGGCAGCGGTGCAAACCAGAAAAGGAGCAACGCGGCCAGCCCGAGCCGGCGCGTGGCGGGGCCGGCACGGGTGGGCGCCGCTCGCGGTGGAGGGATCGCGTGAGTTGATGGCATGGCAGGTCACTATAACGCCAAGCGCACCTCGCTGGCCGCCCTTTTTGCCGCTTCGGCGGGATTATTGGCGCCGGGTGTGATCCCGATCACCGGGGAGGTTGGACTCCGGTGCCGAGTCTCTCGTATCATCACCAAGAATTGGATCGAACCTTCGCATTGGATGACAACCATGACCGGGCTACTAAGGCCCCTCTTCCTAGGCTTGGCATTGCTGGCTGCTTACACGGCCCAGGGCGGACTCGCATCCCGGGCCGCCGCCGCCACCGAGGGCAGCCGCGGCCTCGTGGTCACCCTGAAACAGAGCGAGCAGGCCAACGCGCCGACCGGAGAGAGCGTCAAGCTCTACGGCGCCTCCTATGCGCTGGTCATCGGCATCGACAACTACACCGGCGGCTGGCCGCGCCTGTCCAATGCAATCAAGGACGCCCGGCTGGTCGGCGAGGCCCTGCAGGCCCGCGGCTTCGAGGTCCAACTGGCCCTCGACCTCGACGCCGATCAGTTGGAAGACGCCTTCGAGGCCTTCTTCATCGAAAAGGGCGCCGACCCCGAGGCCCGGCTCTTCGTCTGGTATGCCGGCCACGGCCACACGCAAAACCAGGAGGGGTTCCTGGTGCCGGCCGACGCGCCCCTGCCGAGCGAAGGCACGACCTTTCGGCGCAAGGCCCTGTCCATGCGCCGGTTCGGCGAATACGTGCGGCTGGCCGAGTCCAAGCACGCCTTTTCGGTGTTCGATTCCTGCTTTGCCGGCACCATTTTCGAGGGCGCGCGCTCGGCGCCGCCGCCCGCCATCACCCGGGCCACGATCCTGCCGGTACGCGCCTTCCTGTCGTCGGGCGATGCCGATCAGCAGGTCTCCGACGACGGCACCTTTCGCCAACTCTTCATCGAGGCGCTGGAGGGCAAGCGCCGGTCCGACGCCAACAACGACGGCTACCTGACCAGCAGCGAGCTGGGTCTGTTTTTGACGGACTCGATCTCGAACTACACGCAGAACCAACAGACGCCACGCTTCGGCAAGCTGCGCGACCCGCGCTTCGATAACGGCGACTTCGTCTTCCAACTGGCTTCGCTCGGCGACGCCGCCACGGCACTGGCGCCGCCGCCCAGCGGCACGGCCGGACAGAACGACCGTTCCCTCGACCTCGCCTTCTGGAACGCGGTGAAGGACAGCGACGATCCCGCGGCCTATCAGGCCTACCTGGACCAGTTCCCCAACGGCACCTTTATCAGCCTGGCCCAGTTGAAGATCGACAAGCTGAATCGCGGTCTCTCGGGACAGCCGGCACAGAGCGGTAGCCAGGTCCAGACCCTCACCCAGAACCAGACCCAGACCCAGACGGCCGCCCTGCCGCCCACACCCGAGGCTCAATCGTCCTATAAGATCAAGGCGCTACTCGACCAGCGTTTCATGCTCAAGGCCGCCAGGGTGATGAGCGCGCCGAACGCGTCGTCGGCCAAGATCGGCCAACTGCCGGCCGGCCGCGAGGTGACCGTGACCGGAGAGGTCCTGGGCGGGAATTGGATGCGGGTCGCCCTGGAAAGCGGGCGCGAGGGCTTCATCGAGCGCGACCGGGTGAGCGGGCCCTTTAAGGCCCCGGAGAACCCACAACCGCAACAACAGCCCGCCGCGAGTGCCGAGAGCGGCGACGACGGCGGCGGTCTCTTCGGTTTTATCGGTGGCATCACCCAGGGCATCACCGGCCTCGCCGGGTCGTCGCAAAACGTCGTGGTCGCCGCCAACGGCCAGTACGACGGCCACTGGAAGGGTCACGCCAACATGTCCAACGGGCGCTGCAAGGCGCGCTTCTTTCTCGACTTCCGCATCGCCGGCGGGCGTGCCGACGGACGCATGGTCCTGACCGAGGGCGACGAGGTCGGCCTGGCCGGCACGGTCGACGTGAACGGCCGTGTCGACATGGCGGCCAGCAAGTGGTCGGTGACCCGCTTCGACGGCCGCGTGGTGGGCAACTCGGTCAAGGGCGTTTGGGAGACACCGCGCATTTCCGCCACCAATCCGGGCTGCAGCGGCACTTTCACCATTGCCCGGGTGGGCAGCTAGAGTCTTTTCCGCCGACAGAACTATCCAAGCGAGGTCCGTCCATGCAGATGATCGACGGCGAGCAGGTCCATGCCCTGCTCGACTATCCCAGCCTGATCGAGGCCCTGCGCGAGGGTCACAAGACAGCGGTCGACGCGGTCGAGTCGCACCTGCTGACCCAGGCCGCGCCGGGCATCAGCGAAAACTCCTTCCTCGCCCTGCCGGCCTGGCAACATGGCCAAGCCCTGGGCATCAAGGTGGTGACGGTCTTCCCCGACAATCTGACGGCCGGCGGCCCGCTGCCGTCGGTGCAGGCGGTCTACCTGCTGTTCGACGGCGAGAACGGCGAGCCTCTGGCCTGCATCGACGGCACCGTCCTGACCCTGCGCAAGACAGCCGCCGATTCGGGCCTGGGAAGCTCGTTCCTGGCCCGCGAGGACTGCCGGGTGCTCTTGATGGTGGGCGCCGGCGCACTCGGCCCCCATGTCATCCAGGCCCATCTGGCGGCCCGGCCCGGGATCGAGCGGGTGCTGGTCTGGAACCGCACGGCGGCGCGCGCCACGGCGCTGGCCCAGGACCTGGCCCTGCCCGGCGTTTCCATGACCGCGACCGAGGACCTGGAGGGCGCGGCTCGCCAGGCCGACGTGATCGCCTGCGCGACCATGGCGAACGACGCCCTGATCCAGGGCCGGTGGCTGAAGCCCGGCTGTCATCTGGACCTGATCGGCGGTTTCACCCCGACCATGCGCGAGGCCGACGACGAGGCGGTGCGGCGCGCCCGGGTCTACGGCGACATCCGCGAAGGGATCGCCCACTGCGGCGACATCTGCCTGCCGCTTGCCTCCGGCGCGCTCGCCCCGGGCGACATCGTCGGCGATCTCTTCGACCTCGCCCAGGGCGCCTGCCCCGGCCGCGGCGGCGACCAGGAAATCACCCTCTTCAAGAACGCCGGCGGCGGTCACCTGGACCTCATGACCGCGCGCTTCCTGATGACCCGGCTGGGCGCTTAGAACAAGCTCGCCTGCCGCGGCGGGTAGACGACCGCCCGGTCTTCGCGCGCCACCCCGGCCGGGTTGAGCCGCGCGGCTTCGCGCCCGCCATCGGACAGCAGGTGCACCACGCCGTGGCCGCGCGCGATCAGGTGGTCGGCGATGATCTGGCGGTGACAGTGACGCCAGTCGGCCTCGGCGCACATGACCGCCAGCGGGCCTTGTTCGGCTTGGGCCACCAGGCCGTCGAGCGCGGCCGCGAAGGGCGGCGTCAAGGCGTAGTCGGCGTAGTGGCGAAAGGCGTCCTCGCGCCAGTGACCGTTGGGCGAGCCGCCGGGCAGGCCCGGATCGCCGCGCTTGCCGCCGAAGGTCTCGAAGTGGCGATAGGCGATCCCGGCGGCCGCCAGCGCCACCGCCAAGGCGTCGTCATTGAACTGCGGATTGCGCCGCGAGCGCGGCCAGGCCCGCACATCGGCCAGGACCGCGATGCCGGCGGCGCGCAACAGGGCGATCAAGGTCTCTTGACTGTGGTTGGAGTGGCCGATGCTGTAGAGTTCCATCAACAAAGCCCGAAAACTGAGGGTGCCATTCGCATGAGAGCATTGCTGCAACGCGTGGCCGGGGCAAGCGTGACCGTTGAAGGCGAGACGGTCGGTGCGATCGATTCCGGCCTCCTGGTCCTGCTCTGCGCCGTCGAGGGCGACGGCGAGGTCGAGGCGGCCTTCCTGGCCCAGAAGATCGCCAAGCTCAGAATCTTCGCCGACGCCGACGGCAAGATGAACCTGGCCCTGCGCGATGTCGGCGGCGCGGCGCTGGCGGTCAGCCAGTTCACCCTGGCGGCCGACTGGCGCAAGGGCAACCGGCCGAGCTTCATCCGCGCCGCCGCGCCCCAGGAGGGCGAGCGGCTCTACGATTACTTTTGCGACGAACTCAAGGGCCAGAACATCGTTGTCGAGCGCGGGCGCTTCGGCGCCGAGATGAAGGTCTCCCTGGTCAACGACGGTCCCGTGACCATCTGGCTCGATACCGAAGACCGATGAGAACCCTGGCGGCCTTGCTGGTCTTGATGACCCTGGCGGGCCCTTCTCTCGCCGGCGACCCGCGCGACGACCTGATCGCCGTCCCGGCCGGTCAGCTGCGCCAGGGCGACCCGGCCGGCGCGGCCGACGAGGTGGTTCGGACCGTCTCTCTCGCGTCCTTCGCCATCATGCGCCACGAGGTCACCAACGATCAGTTCGCGGTCTTCGTGGCCGCGAGCGGCCATGTCACCGATCCCGAGCGCAAGGGCTGGGGTTGGGTCTGGCCCGGCACCTGGCGCCAGGTGCAGGGTGTCGACTGGCGCCGGCCGCATGGGCTCGACACCTCCATTGCCGACCGCGGCGACCATCCCGTGGTGCAGATCTCGCAGCGCGACGCGGCCGCCTTTTGCGCCTGGTACGACCTACGGCTGCCGCGCGATGCAGAATGGGAGTATGCCGCGCGCGGCCGCGACGACCGGACCTTTCCCTGGGGCGACAGCCTGCCCGAGGCCGGCGACGGCAGCCGGCTCGCCAATTTCGGCACCCTGGCCTGCTGCGCCAGCAACGACAGCGACGGTTATCGCACCACGGCCCCGGTCGGATCCTACCCGCAAGGCGCCTCGCCCTTCGGACTGCTGGACATGGCCGGCAACGTCTGGGAATGGACCGCCTCGCCCTACCCGCCGGACGCGGCGGAGGTCACCCTGCGTGGCGGCGGCTGGGGCAACAACCCCTTCTGCCTGCGGGTCTCCTATCGCCACGGCAACCCGCCCGGCATCGGCCTGGACATGGTCGGATTCCGCTGCGCCGGCGATCTCGAATAGGAGAGTTCTAAATTATCGCGTGGCGCACCTTGGCCGAGACCCATTCGCTGACCACGACGGTGGCGATGATGGCCAACAGGATCAGCGAGACCTCGGTCCAGGCGAGGTTGGAAATCGCCGCGTTCAACTGGATGCCGATGCCGCCGGCGCCAACCAGGCCCAGGACCGTGGATTCGCGAATGTTGATGTCCCAGCGGAAGACGGAAATGCCGGCAAAGGCCGGCAGGACCTGGGGCACGATGCCATAGGCGATGACCTGGGCCCGGCTCGCGCCGGTCGCGGTCACCGCCTCGACCTGGTTTTCGTCGATCTCCTCGATCGCCTCGTAGAGCAGCTTGGCGCAAAAGCCGATCGACCGGAGGCCGATGGCGATGACCCCGGCGAAAACCCCGGGGCCGACGATGGCGACCAGCATCAGGGCCCAGATCAGCGAATTGATCGAGCGCGAGGAAACGATGATGAAGAGCGCCACGGGCCGCACGAAGGCGCGGCTCGGCGTCGTGTTGCGCGCCGCGCAGAAGGCCACCGGGACGGCCAGGACCAGGGAGATCACCGTGCCCAGTGTGGCGATATTGATGGTGTCCCACAGCGGGGCCCAGAGCTTGTCCAGGGCGGAGAATTTCGGCGGCACCATGCGCCGACCCAGGTCCGCGGCCTGGGTATGCGCATCGAGCACGAAAAACCAGGTGGTGCGGTCGGAAATCAGCTGCCAGCAGTAGACGAAAATCGCCGTGGCGATCAGCCAGCCGGCCCAGATGGCGAACTGCTGGCCGCGCGCGCGGCGCTGCCAGACCTTGGTCCCGGAGGCCTCGCGCACCGGCATCACTGCACCCACTTGCGCACATAGCCCGAGGTATACTCGACGGCCATGACGATGGCGATGATGATCAGCAGAATGGCCGCCGCCGAATCGAACTCGTAGCGGTCGAAGGCGGTGTTCAGGGTGGCGCCGATACCGCCGCCGCCGACGATGCCGACCACCGCCGATTCCCGAAAGTTGATGTCGAAACGGTAGAGCCCGAGCCCGATCATGCGCGGCATGACCTGGGGCTGGACCGCATAGTTCAGCCGCTGCAGCCAGGAGGCGCCGGTCGCCCGCACCGCCTCGGCCTGGGCCGGGTCCATGTTCTCGATATCCTCGGCCAGCAGCTTGCCATAGAAGCCGACGGTGGCGACCGAAAGGGTAATGAAGCCGGCGAAGGGCCCGAAGCCGAAGAGCTTGACGAAGAAGATCGCCAGGATGATCTCCTGGAACGAGCGGCTGACGGTCAGAATGCCCCGGCAAAAGAGGTACACGGGCTTGGGCGCCAGATTGCGCGCGGCGCCGAGTCCGACCGGAATCGAAATCGCGATCCCCACCACCGTCGAGGTCACGGTCATCCAGAGCGATTCGTAGATGCCATCGAGAATGGCGTCGGAGCGGGTGAAGAAATCGGGCGGAAAAAAAGCGGCGAGAAACTTGGCGCCCCGCGGCAGGCCGTCGGCGACCCGGGCCCAGTTGACCTCCATGGTGCCAAAGGCCAACGCCAGATAGATCCCGGCGGCCAGGCCCAGGCCCCAGCGCAGCCACGGCCGTTTGATGAAGGGCGGCTTTTTCCAGCGGCGCGATCCCGGTGGGATGGAGGTCGCGGTCACGACGGGCGGCTCACGTCAAGCCGGCGAGGCGGTCGCGGTCGATCTGCGGCGGCGCGTGCTCGACGACGATTTCCGCCGCGCCCTCGTCCTCATCCTCGTCGACCTTGCGGATCGTCTCGGCCCAGTCCTCCTCGCCGTAGATCTCGGTCAGGACCTCGGCCGTCAGACCGTCGGGCGGGCCGTCGTAGACGATCTCGCCGAGCCGCAGGCCGACAATCCGCTCGGCGAACATCTGCGCCAGCAGGACATCATGAATGTTGATGATGGCCGACAACCGACGCTCGGCGCAGAGCTCGCGGATCAGCCGCATGATCTGGCGCGAGGTCTTGGGGTCGAGACTGGCGGTCGGCTCGTCGACCAGCAGCAGCTCGGGATTTTGGATCAGCGCCCGGCAGATACCGACCCGCTGACGCTGTCCGCCGGAGAGTTCGTCGGCCCGCTTGTCGACCATGTGATCGAGCCCGACCCGGGACAGCAGGTGGAAGGCGGCGTCGATGTCGGACTGCGGGTAGCGCCGCAGATAGCTGCGCCAGAAGCCGACGTAGCCGAGCCGCCCGGAAAGCACGTTCTCCATCACGGACAAGCGCTCGACCAGGGCGTACTCCTGGAAGATCATGCCCATGCGCCGGCGCGCCCGGCGCAGGGCGCCCTGGCCGATGTGGGTCAACTCGAGCTCGTTCAGGAAGACCTGGCCGCCGGTCGGCTCGACCAGCCGGTTGACGCAGCGGATCAGGGTCGACTTGCCAGCCCCCGAGGGCCCGATCAACGCCATGACCTGACCGTCCGGGACCTCCAGCGTGACGCCCTTCAGCGCCCGGTCCCCGGTTTTGTAGTGCTTGACCAGATCGACGATCCGCAGCATCTGGCAATCCCCCCGAAGGCTTATACCAATGAGCGTGAATAGGAACCCATAGGATGGGAGAAAATCAGTCCCAGGGGAAGGCGCGGTGTGCGGCGCGATGCCATCGCATCGGGCAAGCGCCGGAACGCACCCCTGGGACTGATTTTCCCCACCGGAGGCC
>JAJFGK010000088.1 GCA_021776195.1 Kiloniellaceae bacterium
GAGATGGGTAACGCCGTGATCGGCGATGGCATCGTAGATCGGCCCGGCCCGGACCGCGCGCAGGCAGACATGGGTCCCGGCCATGATCACCACCGACCACGGGAAGCACCAGCCGTTGCAGTGGAACATCGGCAGGGTCCAGAGGCAGACCGGGTGCTGGCCCATGGACCAGGTCACGATATTGCCGATGGCGTTCAAATCGGCGCCGCGGTGGTGATAGACCACGCCCTTGGGGTTGCCGGTGGTACCCGAGGTGTAGTTCAGCGAAATCGCCTGCCACTCGTCGTCGGGCAGGCGCCAGGGGTGCGCGGGATCGCCGCCGGCGAGGAACGCCTCGTAGGGCTGGCCGCCGAGCAGCTCGCCACCCTCCGCCGCGCCGACCGGGTCGTCGACCTCGATCAGGACGATGTCCCGGCCGAGCTGCGCCAGGGCCGGCTTGACGGTGGCTGAAAAGGCCTTGTCGGTGATCAGGACCTTGGCCTCGCCGTGCGCCAGAATGAAGGCGATGGCGGCGGCGTCGAGCCGATAGTTGAGCGCGTTCAGGACCGCGCCCGTGGCCGGCACCCCGTGATGCGCCTCCCACATGGCCGGCGTATTGGGCAGCATGGCGGCGACGCAGTCGCCCGGGCCGATGCCGATACCCTCCAGGGCCGAGGCCAACTGTCGGCAGCGCCGATAGGCCTCGGACCAGGTGACCGCGAGGTCGCCGTGGAGCAACGCGATCCGGTCGGGATGGACGGCTGCCGTGCGCGGCAGGAAGGAAAGCGGACTCAAGGTCTGATAGTTCGCCGCGTTCTGTCCGAGATCGGTTTCGAATGGGTTCATGGGTCGCCCGCCTCACGCTGTCCGTGGCCGCAATGCCCGGCCGGCGCCTATTCTGGGAAACCGCGATGGCCGCGGCAAGGGCGCTTCTGGGAGAAGGTCCGCTCCTGGCTTGGTTCTCTGAGGGAAGGGTGCTATCACCCGCGCCGCCCGCCCCGCGCCGCGCGCTCCTCGACGGCCTGGCGATCAAGGAGACGCTTTGACGCTTTCACGCAGCCAATCCGCCGAACGCGCCTCCTGGGTCATTCCCGCCGTGCTGGTCGCCTGCACCAGCGTCAGCATCCTCTCGACCGATCTCTTCACGCCGAGTCTGCCCCATCTGCCGGGCCTGCTCGCCAGCGACGCGGAAAGGGTCCAGCTGACCGTCAGTCTCAATCTGGCTGCCTATGCCTTCGCGCAGCTATTGCATGGCCCTCTGGCCGACCGCTTCGGCCGGCGACGGCTTCTCCTGGTCGGCATGGTCGGCTTCCTGATCGCGAGCCTGTTCTGTGCCGCCGCGCAGACCATCGACGGCCTGCTGGCCGGACGCATCGTCCAGGGCCTTTTCGCCAGCGTGTCCTCCGTGGTCGTGATCTTGATCATCCGCGAGCTGTTCGATAAGGACCGGGCGGTTCGGATCATGGGCTACTACGGCCTGGCGCTGGGCGTGACCCCGGCTCTCGGACCCTTGATTGGCGGCTATGTCTATGTCCTGGCGGGCTGGCGGGTGAACTTTCTGCTGCTGGCCGTGCTCGCAGGCGGGGTCTTTTTTCTGGTGGCCTGGCTCCTGCCGGAAACCGGCACCAGGGAGCGCGATGCCCTTCGGCCCCGGCAGATGGCATGGGGCTATCTGGGTCTTCTCCGACGGCGGGCCTATCTTCGCTACCTCTTCCCCCTGACCCTGATGTTCGGTGCCTTCTTTGCCTTCGTCACCGCTGGTCCCTTCCTGCTGATCGACCGCTTGGGCGTGGCGACGCAAGACTATGGTCTCTATTATGGACTGCTGGTCCTGGCCTTCATGGCCGGCAGCCTGACGGTGACCCGCCTGGCGGGGCGCGTGCCCGCCGACCTCCTGGTGCGCGGTGCCCTGCTCTTCGCGGTCCTGGGGAGCATGGTGCTGGTGGCGCCGCTCCTTGCCGGCCACGAAAGCCTTGCGGCGATTTTGCTCGGCATGGCGCTCTCGTCCTTCGGCAATGGGTTGGTCCTGGCAAGCGCCCCCGGTTGTCTGCTCGACAGCGCCGGCGACGGCCCAAGCGGCTCGGCCTCCGCCCTGGCCGGCTCGCTGCAGCTGGCGGCGGCCAGTCTGGCCGGCCTGCTGGTCGGTACCTTTCACGACGGCTCCGCCTGGCCGATGGCCCTGACCATCGCCGGGTTCACCGGCGTGGCTGTCCTTGGCTATCTCGGCCTGGGCGGACCACGGCCACCGGGTTTGCCGGGCTGATCGGTCTGTGCCAGCATCTCGATCTTCGGAGCCACTAAACAGGTGATATCCCGGTGAAGGACGCCTACCCGCTCGCCCCCTTCCGAATCGAAAACCGGCCGACGCTTTGCGCGGTCATGCGCGCCTATCCCCTGGCGACGGTGATCTGCGGCGCCGCGGGTAGCGCCGCGATGACACTCATTCCCCTGCTTGTCGAACAGGACAATAGCGATCAAATCGTCCTGTCGGGGCACCTGGACCGCAACAATGCCCATGCGGCGGAACTTAAGGTCGATGCCCCGGTGTCGTTCCACTTTTCCGGCCCCGACAGCTATGCCTCGCCGGACCTCTATGGGGACCCGCAACTGCCGGGCTGGCTCTATGTGGCGGTCCAGGGGGACGGCGTCATCTCGGAGCTGCCGGAGGGGCCGTCGCTGCGCGCGTTGCTGATCGAGTCCACGGAAACGTTCGGCGGCCCCGGACAGAGATTCTCGCTCGACCCCGACGACCCGCGGATCGGAAAGTTCCTGCCCGGCATTATGGGCTTCCGGATCAGGGTGACCCGTGTCAGCGGGATCGCCAAGTTGGCCCAGGACAAGGGCGCCGACCCTGCCCGGACCGCGATGAATTTCCTCGCGGGCCAGGACAACGGTGGCTCCAGAGATCTGTTCGAGAGGCTGCTACGGGAGACCCTCTGACGGCCGACGAATGGCCGCTCGGCACCTCTCCTCCGTGAAGAAGGAACCGGACATGCGGATCGAAGGCAAGTGCCACTGCGGCGCCATAAGCTACCTGTTTCACTGGCCCGGCGAGGGCGGCGAGATTCCCGTCCGCGCCTGCGGTTGTAGCTTCTGCGTCAAGCACGGCGGGGTCTACACGTCGCACCGCGAGGCCGCGTTAGAGGCGGTCCTTCATGACGAAGGCCTGGTCTCGCGCTACCGGTTCGGCACGGCCACGGCGGATTTTTACCTCTGCACGCGCTGCGGCGTGGTGCCCTTCGTGACCAGCCTGATCGACGCTACTCTCTACGCCGTGGTGAACGTGAACAGCTTCGAGGGCATCGATCCGGCCTGCTTCAAGCGGGCCGCCGCCGATTTCGACGGCGAGACCACGGCAAGCCGCCTGGAGCGGCGACAGCGAAACTGGATCCCCTCGGTCACGGTCACCGCCTAGCAAATACTCCTGACACCCGGCTGTCGGTAGCGCCCGTTTAAGGTCCTCCCGGTCAAACGCACGTGGAGAGGACACCCCTGTCGTGGATGATAAAGGCACGGGCGGACAGGCGCGGCTTATGGGCCTCGCCCTGGTGACGGCCTCGGCTCTCCTCTTCAGCCTGGCCGGGGTGTTGACCAAAATGATCGCAAGCGACGCCTGGACCATCGCCTGTTGGCGCGGTCTCGTCGGCGGTCTGCTGATCACGCTCTATGTCCTCTGGCGGCAGCGGGGCCAGGAGTCGACTGAAACCTTTCGTCTCGGCTGGCGGGGCTGGCTGCTGGCGACCGTTGGCAGCTTGGCCAGCCTCGCCTTCATCTTCGCCTTCAAGCTGACCTACGTGGCCAACGTGACCTTGATGTATGCGACCGCTCCCTTCCTCGCCGCGGCCCTGACCTGGCTGGTAATGCGGGAAGGGTCCCGGCGCTCGACCATGATCGCCGCCCTGGTCTCGCTCAGCGGGGTGCTCATCATGGTCTCGGGCGGCCTCGGATCGGGCAACCTGCTGGGCGACGCCGTGGCCTTCCTGATGACCCTCGGCAACGCGCTCTACATGGTCCTGATCCGGGCCTTCCGCGACAGCCCGGTCGTTCTCGCCGGCGGCCTGTCCGCGCTGCAGCTTTTCGTCATCGGCTGGTTCGTCGTCGATCCGCTGGCGGTCTCGGCAAGGGATGCCTGGCTGCTGGGCCTGTTCGGCCTGGCCTTTGCGCTGGCGGTCATTCTCTGGACCGAGGGAACCCGCAAGATTTCCGCCGCCGAGTCGGGTCTGGTCGGATCGGCCGAGACGCCCTTTGCGATCTTCTTCGCCTGGCTCATCCTGGCGGAGCTGCCGCCCACGGCGAGCCTCGTCGGGGGTGTCGTCATCCTCGTGGCGGTTCTCGCCCACGCCATTCAGGGGGCACGTCGCGCCGCGCGGCCCTGATCGGCCTACAGCACCTCGCCGCCGAACTGCGCGGCGCCCTCCAGCAGCATCTCCCAGAGCGACAGGGCAAAGCCGCGCGGCAGGAAGATCTCGAAGCCGTCCGCGGAACGCCAGAGGGTGACGCCGACGTGGTGAAAGGCCGTGGAGGCGACCGACCCGACGGGAAAGGCACTGTCGCGCAGGTCGAGCGGCAGGAAGCGGTTCAGCAGCGTCGCGGCCTGGGGCCCGGCGAGCCGCAGATGGGTCCGCGAGTGGGACAGCTCGAGGGTGGCGCCCTGGTCGGCGGCGAGTGGCGTTGGGGCCACGCCGATGATCCAGAACTTCAAGGGCTCGATGCGCAACAGGGCCGCGGCCTGGCCGACAGAGGCCTGGCCCGGACCCGGCACGATTTCCGCCCCGATCGACGTGGCACTGGCGGCACCGACGGTGCTCAAGGTGTCCGGCCAGGCGGCGATCTGGTGGAGCGTCAAGTCGCGCACCTCGCGCAGGGTCACGCCAGGCTCGCCGGCAGCGCCGAAGCGGCCCTGGCTGTAGTGGCCCTCGAGGGCGGAAACCCGTGTGGCGTCAGCCATACATCCGCTCCCCGCTGGGATCGACCATATGGGGCGAGACGATCTCGACCTCGACGTTGCCCTGGCGCACCGGATCGGCGGCCACCACGGTCTGCCCGGCCCAGGATTCGTGCCCGCCGGCGATGAAGCCGATGCCGATCCAGTGGCCGAGCGCCGGCGAGTAGGTGACGCCGGTGATCCAGCCCTCGCCGTGGCCCGCGACGGCGTCTTCTTTGCAAAGCAGCGCACCGCCGTTGAAGGTCTGGCCGCGATCCTTCGGGAAGATGCCGACCAGCCGGGGACGATCCTCGCGCAGCAACTCCGGGCGTTGGCGCAGCACCGAGCCGATGTAGGATTTCTTGGTCGAGGCCATCTTGCCGAGCCCGGCGTCATCGATGGTCACGCGGCCGTCGAGCTCGGCCCCGGTGACGTGCCCCTTCTCGATGCGCAGCGCGCCCAGGGCCTCCAGACCGTAGAGGCAACCGTCCAGCGGCTGGGCGGCGGCCCAGAGCAGATCCATCATGGCGGGGCCAAAGTCGGAAGGGACATAGACCTCGTAGGCCAGCTCGCCGGAAAAGCTGATCCTGGCGATGCGGCAGGCGATACCATTGGCGAGTTCGGTTTCGATGACACCCATGAAGGGGAAGGCTTCGTTGGACAGGTCCGCCGGGTCGGCGACGCAGGCCGCCAACAGCTTGCGGGACAGGGGCCCGGCCACCGCGCAGCCGGCCCACTGTTCCGAGACCGAGGTCACGTGAACCTTGAGGTCGGACCAGCGCAGCTGCAGCAGCTCTTCCAGCCAGACCATGACCTTGGCCGCGTGGGCCGTGGTGGTGGTCATGAAGTATTCGGTCTCGCCCAGGCGCCAGGTGGTGCCGTCGTCCATGACGTAGCCGTCGTCGCGCAGCATGATGCCGTAGCGCGCCTTGCCGATGGCCAGCTTGGCGAAGGCGTTGCTGTAGACGCGGTTGAGAAACTCGGTGGCGTCGGGCCCCTGGATCGCGATCTTGCCGAGCGAGGTCACATCGCAGAGAGCGACCGTGCCGCGCGCGGTGGTGGCCTCGCGTACGTAGGCCTCGGCAATGGTTTCGCCGGCGCGCGCGAAGTACCAGGGCCGTTGCCACAGGCCGGCGTCCATCATGGTGGCGCCCTTGTCGAGGTTCCAGCGGTGCATCGGCGTCCGGCGCAGCGGGCGAAAGTGGCCGCCGACATTGCGCCCGCTCAGCGCGCCCAGGCTGATCGGGGTGTAGGGCGGCCGGAAGGTCGTGGTGCCGAGCGCCGGGATCTCCTTGCCGAGGGCCTCGGCCATCAGCGCCATGCCGATGACGTTGCCCACCTTGCCCTGGTCGGTCGCCATGCCGAGGGTCGTGTAGCGCTTCAGGTGCTCGACCGAGACGAAGCCCTCGCGGTGGGCCAGGCGTACGTCCTCGGCGGTGACGTCATGCTGCGGATCGACGAAGCTCTTCAGCTTGCGGCCCGGCACCGCGATCTCGTAGAGCGGCGCGATGGGATTGTCCCAGCCGCCGCGTGCCGGCGATGCCGCGTCGGGCGCCGACTTGCCGAGCGCCCGGGCCGCGGCCGCGCCGGCGGCCCGGCCGGAGACCGCGCAATCGTCCAACCGCCAGATGCCCGCCGCGGCGCCGGCCACCTGGATCGGATCGCCGCCTTCGCCCGGCACGAAGCAGGCGTTCTCCGCGTCCCAGACCGGCTTGATGCCGCGGTGGGACTGCAGATGGACCACCGGCGACCAACCGCCGGAAACCAGCAGGACGTCGCAATTCTGATAGCCGCCCTGGGTCCAGGCCGGTCCGTCCCGGGTGGCGATCTCCAGGCCGTGGACGCGTCTTGCGCCGTGAGCCTGGAGGGGCGCGGCCCCGGCCCGCAGGACGATACCGGCGGCCCCGGCCCGGTCGGCCAGGGCCGGTGGGATGACGGGACGGGCGTCGAGCAGGCTGACCGCGGCACCCGCCTTGGCCAGATCGAGGGCGGTGTCATAGGCGGAGTCGTTGTTGGTGGCGACGACGATCTCCTGACCCGGCAAGACACCGAAGCGGTGGAGATAGGCGCCGGCGGCGGAGACCGCCATGATGCCTGGGCGGTCGTTGTTGCCAAAGGCGATGGACCGCTCCAGGGCGCCGGTGGCCAGGATCGTCTGCCGGGTCCGCAGGGTCCAGAAGCGCTGGCGCGGCAGGTCCGCGCCGGGATCGGCCAGATGATCGGTGACCCGCTCCAGCAGACCCACGGTCCCGTGGTCGTAGAGCCCGAAAGCGGTGGTCCGGGTCATGATGCGGACCCCGGCCGCCTCCAGCGCCGCCACCAGTTCGCGGCGCCGGGCCTCGCTCTCCTCGACGTCCCGGTTCAGCAGATCGCCGCCGAGGGCGAAGTCCTGCTCGACCAGGATGACCTCCAGCCCGGCCTGGGCGGCGACCAGCGCGGCGGCCAGCCCGGCCGGCCCGGCGCCGACCACCAGCAGGTCGCAGTGACCGTGGGCCTGCTCGTAGCGGTCGGGATCCGGCGCGCGCGAGGCCTCGCCCATGCCGGCGGCCCGGCGGATCAGCTTCTCGTAGAGCATCCAGATCCCGGTGCCGCTGCCCCACTCGAAGGGCGGCAGGCCCATGAAGGTCTTGTAGTAGAAGCCGGCGGCGAAGAAGCGGCTGAAGAGGTTCGAGACCGCCCCCAGGTCGAAGCGCACGTTGGGCCAGGCGTTCTGACCGCGCGCCGCGAGACCGTCATAGAGTTCCTGGGTGGAGGCCTTGACGTTGGGGTCGCTGCGCGGACCGGCGCCAAGGGTGACGATGGCGCCGGACTCCTCGACCCCCGCCGCCATGATGCCGCGCGGCCGGTGATACTTGAACGAGCGCCCGAGAACGGTCTCGCCGTTGGCCATCAGCGCCGAGGCCAGGCTGTCGCCGGGGTGGCCGCTCAGCGCGCGGCCGTCCCAGTCGAAGCGCAGGGCCGTGGCGCGGTCGATGCGCCCGCCGGAGGGGAGACGCCGCGCGCTCACTTGTCACCCTCCAGCGCGCGGGCCGTGTCACCGTGGGCCAGCCGGACGGTGTAGATCTCGTGGGTCATGGTGTCGCGCTCGACCAGCAGCCACTGGCGACAGCCATTGACGTGGTGCCAACTCTCGGTCTGGCGGCCGCGAGGGTTCTCGCGCTGGAAGACCGCCTTCAGCCAGTCCGCCATGGGGGCATCCAGGGCGGGATAGACGATCGAGCCATCGCCGCCGTAGGTGAACTCGCTGTGATCGCGCTCGCCGCAGTGGGGACAGGGAATTCGGATCATGACGGCTTTGCCTCAACCATGCAGTTTGGGGTCCGGACCGGCCCCGCGCTCGTCGATGTTGATGCCGCGCTCGAAGCGGGTCAGGTCATGGTCGGCGACCACCGGGTGCGGGCGGTCGTTGGCGATCAGATCGGCGAAGTACCAGCCCGACGCCGGGCTGGCCTTGAAGCCGCCGTAGTTCCAGCCGGCGTTCAGATAGAGATTGTCCAGGGGCGTCTTGCAGATGAAGTGCGAGCCATCCATGGACATGTCCATCACCCCGGACCAGTGCCGCAACAGCCGCACGCGCCCGAGGCAGGGCAGGATCGAGACCGCGCATTCCGAGACATCCTGGACGATGGGCAGATTGCCGCGCTGGGCATAGGACTTGTACCAGTCCAGGTCGCCGCCGAAGACCATGCCGCCCTTGTCGGACTGCGAGATGTAAAAGTGCGTGCCGCCGACACCGAAGACCACGACCTGGTCCAGCAGCGGCTTCAGCGGCTCGGTGACGAAGGCCTGCAGCTTATGGGTTTCGATCGGCAGGGTGCCGAGCCCGGCCATGGTCCAGAGCCGCGAGGTGTTGCCGGCCACGGCAAAGCCGACCTTCTGGCCCCGGATCGTCCCGCGCGAGGTCTCCAGGCCGGTGACGCGGCCCCGATCGCGGGTGACGCCCAGGACTTCGCAGTTCTGGATGATATCGACGCCGTGGCTGTCCGCGGCACGGGCGAAACCCCAGGCCACCGCGTCGTGCCGCGCGGTACCGGCGCGCTTCTGCACCGCCGCCCCGGTAATCGGGAAGCGGGCCGTGGGGCTGTAGTTCAGGTGCGGGATGGTCGCCTTCAGTTGCTCAAGGCTCCAGATCTCGGCATCGCTGTCGGTCAGCAGCAGGGTGTTGTAGCGCCGGGCGGTGTCGTCGATGGCGGCCGGGCTGTGCAGCAGCGCCACATGGGCGCGCTGGCTGAACATGACATTGTAATTGAGGTCGTGGCTGAGGTTTTCCCAGAGTCTCAGGGAGTGCTCGTAGAAGGCGCGGTTGCCCGGCATGAAGTAGTTCGAGCGCACGATGGTGGTGTTGCGCCCGGCATTGCCGCCGCCCAGCCAGCCCTTCTCCAGCACCGCGATCCGGGTCAGGCCGTGATTGCGCGCCAGGTAGTAGGCGGTGGCGAGCCCATGCAGGCCGCCGCCGACGATGACCGCGTCGTAGTCGGCCTGGGGCGCCGGATCGCGCCATTGGCGCTGCCAGCCCTTTTGCCCGGTCAAGCCGTTCCAAAAGACGCTCCAGGCCGAATAACGTGTCACGGCAAGATCATTCCCAGGGTCCCCCACTTGCAACGCCCGCCGACAGCAGGCGCCGGGGTGATTTACCCGTATTTTCGACTATCTGACCAGACCCTGTTGTTCGTCGATCTTGCGGCTCAGGCGAACCACCAGCGTTCGGCGTTCCGGTTGCCGTCCACCGGCGCGTCGCCGGCGATCCGCTCCGGCGTGCGGATCTTGGTGGAGGTTGCCATCAGCCAGTTCTTGAAGACCGGACAGACCAGACCGCCCTCGTTGCGGACGATGGCCTGCATCTCGCCATACATGTCGCGGCGCTTGGCGGCGTCGACCTCGGCGCGGGCCTCGATCAGCAGCGTCTCGAAACGGTCGTGGTCCCAGTGAGTCTCGTTCCAGGCCGATTCCCGCGAGAAGGCCTGGGTGAACATCAGGTCCTCGGTCGGGTGACCGTACCAGGTCGAGACGCAGAAGGGCTTCACGTTCCAGATGTCGGTCCAGTAGCCGTCGCTCGGCACCTGCTCGATCGTCAG
Source organism: Kiloniellaceae bacterium (assembly GCA_021776195.1). Next base: position 9,979 of record JAJFGK010000088.1, read on the forward strand.
GTTGATGCCGGCCTTGGCCGCGTGTTCCTTGTAGAGCACCGCGGAATCGACGCCGCCGGCATAGATCTCGCTGGCCCAGAGGGTCAGGTCGAGAGTCTCGTGGCCGGCCTTCTTCAGGTGGAACCTCGCCTTGTCGGGATCGTAGCCGCGTTGCGGCAGCTCGGCGGCGAAGAAGCGCTGGGTCTTGGAGATCGGGTGATCGTTGCCCAGATAGCCGTGGCCGCGCAGCAGGGTCTGCAGCATGGCCTCGCGGTCGATGGCGTACTTCAGGGCGGTGCGGACATCGAGATTGTCGTAGGGCGCGGTGTCCATCAGCATCGGGAAGGTGTAGTGGCTGTTGCCGCCGACCTCCTGGATGACCAGATCCTTGTTCTTCTCGAGCAGGTGAATGGTCTTCAACTCCGGGTCGTCCATGACATCGACCGACCCGGTCTGCAGCGCGTTGGTCCTGGCGGCGACGTCGGCGACGTGAATGGTCTCGACCTCGTCGAAGTAGGGCTTGCCCTCCTTGAAGTAGTTGGGATTGCGCCTGGTCGCCGAGCGCAGGCCCGGTTGCCAGTCGGTCAGGATGAAGGGCCCGGTGCCGATGCCCTTTTCCCAGTCGGCGTCGCTACTGCCGGCCGGCCCGATGGGAAAGCGCGAGCTGGCCAGGACGACGGGGAAGTCCGCGTTGCCCGACTTCAGGGTGAAGACCACCTGGTTCTTGCCGTCGGCCTTGATGTCCTCGATGGCCGCGACCAGGCCCTTGCCGATGGACTTCGACTCCTCGCCGCGATGGACGTTGATGGAGTGGATGACATCCTCGGCGTCCAATGTCTTGCCGTTATGAAACTCGACGCCCTGGCGCAGCTTGAAGACCCACCTCGTGGCGTTGTCCGCGACCTCCCAGCTTTCCGCCAGCTCGCCCACCACCTCGCCATCGGGGCTCACCTCGGTGAGGTTGCTGAGAATCTGCCACTGGGTGTTGACCTGGTGGGTGTCGCCGCCGCCGAGCACGCCGAAGAGGGTGTCCGCGTTCGTGCCGCCGCGCAGCGCCTGGCGCAGCTTGCCGCCGCGCTTGGGTGCCGCGGCGCGCGCCTCTTCGGCAATCAGGGCGGCCGGCAGCGCCGCCGCCAGGCCCAGGGCTGTCGCCCGGTTGATGAAGTCCCGGCGGCCGATGCGGCCTCCGGCAAAGCGGCGCTGCAACCTCTCGAACTCGTGCATGAATGTCGTCTCCCGGTTCGTCGCGCGTTGGAAGTTATTGTCGGTCGGCAGCTTTCTCTCGTCGCATCCCCGAATATTCACAAGCGGCGAGTGCAGCCGCCTATTGAGGGCGCATTGAGGCAAGCTGTAAACCGGCGATTTCCTTCCGTCAGCGTAACATTTTTGGCACGCGGCTCACGCCGCGGGCAGTTCCACATCTGGGCCTGGTAGCTGGTGATCTCCGGCTTTCCCGTCAGGGCCTCGATCTCGCGTGGACTGGAGACCACCCTCTCGCGTGATTTGAACGCTGTCGGCTCTTACCAGTAACCGGGGCCTTACAGAATGACGTCTTCCAGTGTCTTGGGGTGGTCGGTCAGGGCCTCGTGGCCGTCCTCGGTGACGATGAAGCTGTCGCCGACCTGGGCGCGGAAGGTCTTGGCCACGCTGACCGAGCCGTCGACCGCCAGCACCATGCCGGGTTCCAGCACCGTCTTGTCGCCGAAGACGAGCTGGGGCTTCTCGAGAAAGCTGTAGCCCGTGGCGCGGCCGCAGCGGAAGGGATAGTCGTAGCCGGCGCCCTGGATCACCTCGGCGTAGGCCGCGTGGACCTCCTCGGCAGGGACCCCTGGGCGCAGCACCTCGAGCGCCGCGGCCTGGCTGTCCAGGGCCACCTGGTAGACCGCCTCCTGCGACCGCTCGGCGACCTCGCCGATCCAGAAGGTCCGGTCGAAGCCGAGTTTAAAGCGGTGGAAATTGGTCATGCCGCAGAAGCAGAGGAATACCGGGTCGCCGCGCCGCATGACCCGGGTGGTCGCCCGGTGGTGCGGCATGGTGATGTCCCGGCCAGAGGCCATGATCTGCAGGAAGTGCGTGTTGGGCGACATGCGCGCGTCCTGGTAATGTGCCTCCAGCAGCGCGGCGGCGCTGCGCGTGCCCGCCGCCGAGGTGGCCAGGGCGACCTCGAACTCGGGCACCCCCGCGCCGATGGCCCCGCGCCCCGCGCTCATCATGGCATTGGCGACGGCGCCGGCATGGCGTGCCAGTTGCAGTTCCTCGGCCGACTTGATCATCCGCATGGCCGCGACAGTCGGCATGACGTCGGTCAGGCGGGCGGCCTCGACGAGGGAATCGATGTAGTTACGCACCAGGGGCGGCATCCGGTCGGGCTCGATGGCGACCCGACCCGCGCCGTCCAGCGCGCCGGGCAGGGCCTCGCGCCACTCCTTGCCCAGGCCGTCGTTCCAGGCTTCGATGCGGTCGACCACCGCCGCCGCCTCGGCCATGTCCAGTTCCATGGACGGGGTGATCAACAGGCTCGGCCCGTCCCGGGGCACGACCAGAATGGTCGGCCGGCCGAACTCCATATGCAGATAGTCGTAGTAGCCGGTGAAGTAGTAGACGCTGTCGTCGTCGGTGATCAGCGCGACATCGATCTCGGCCTCGGCGAGCCGGTCCCGCAGGCGGTCCATGCGCGTTGCGAACATCGTCAGTCTCCCTCCGGTCCTTCCGAGGCGATCACCAGGCAGCGACTATCGGCGCCGAGACCCAGGGCTTGCAAGGCTGCGAGACCCGCCGCGCCGCTGGGGGTGGAGGCGATACCGTGGTGGGCCAGCAGGGCGGTCGCCGCCTGGGCCGCGTCGTCGGAGACCGTGACGAAAAAATCCGCGTCCCGGCACAGCGACTGGAAGGCGATCAGGGAGGCGTCCTTGCAGTCGAGCCGTCCCATGTTCGAGACCTCCCCGTCGGCCCGGGTCAGGCGCCCGGCCTTGACGCTGGCCATCAGGCAGGGCGCGGCCTCGGGCTCGACCACGACGATGGTCGGTTGCCCGGCCCAGCGGTCGCGACAGTGGGCCGCCACCGCCGCCGCCAGACCGCCGACCCCGGCCTGGAGGAAAAGGTGGGTCGGCCAGTCCCCGCCGGCGGCAAAGTGCGCGCGGCACTCCTCGGCCAGCACGCCATAGCCCTCCATCACCAGGGCCGGCCGTTCGATGTAGCCGTCCCAGGATCCGTCGGCCAGCAGCAGCCAGTCTTTCGCCTCGGCGGTCGCCATGGCGTGGCTGACCGAGTCCTCATAGGTCCCCTCGACGCGCAGAACCTCGGCCCCCAGGGCGCGGATCCGGTTGGCGAAGCCTTCCGGCACCGAAGCCGACAGGACGATCGCGGCCTTGGCGCCGAAGACCCTGGCGCCGGCCGCCACCGAGAGGCCGTGGTTGCCGGCGCTGGCGGTGATGAAGGTCATGGTCGCGGCAACCGCCTTGGCCTCATCGCCCATGAACTCCGCCGTACCGGCGGCATCGGCGATCATCTGGGCCACCGCAAAGGCGCCGCCCAGGGCCTTGAAGCTGCCCAGCCCCATGCGCCGGGTCTCGTCCTTCAGCTGCAGGGACGCGACCCCCAGCTCGGCGGCCAGGGCCGTCATATCCCGGAGCGGCGTGGGCGCATAGGCGGGGCAATGCCGGAGCAGGGCCAGCGGACGGGCGGCATCGGCGCGAAAGAGCCGCGGCGCGGGGTGATCTGAGCGAGGTTGATTATGATGTGTCATCAGCGCAAAATAGACGCACGGTCTGCTGTCGTCACAACAAAATCTGAAACAATACGAGAAATATTTGCAAGTTTATAAGGATCTTTGATGGAGATACGTCATGATGATGCTGGACCCGAACGACCGGACGATACTGCGCCTGCTCCAGTCCAACGCCCGCGCCCGGCTCGAGGCCATGGCATCGGAGACGGGCCTTTCGGTCGCCACGGTGCAGCGCCGCATCAAGGCCCTGAAGGCGGCCGGGGCGATTGCCGGCGAGGTCGCGCTGATCGCGCCCGATGCCGCGGGCTATCCCATGACCTTCCTGATCCTGGTGGAGCTGGAGCGCGAACGGCTCGACCAGCTCGACGCCTTCCGCCGCAAGGCGCGGGCCGAGCCGCAGATCCAGCAATGCTACTACATCACCGGCGAGGCGGATTTCGCCCTGATCGTGCTGGCGAAGGACATGCAGGACTTCGAGAGCCTGACCCAGCGGTTCTTCTTCGACGACGCCAACATCAAGCGCTTCCGTACCTCGGTCGTGATGGACCGCACCAAAGTCGGCCTCGCGGTGCCGCTGGCGGATTGAGTTTGGGACCAAGCCGAAACGACAGGGAAGACGCCTAAAGCATCGTTGTCAGGAATTCGTCGAAACGGGCCAATCCCTCGGGGAAGGATTTGCGGCAGAGGCCGAGACGGAAGTGTCGGTCGCCGGCATCGAAACAGAGGCTCGGGGCCAGCGCCACCGAGGCCTCCGCCAGCAGGCGGTCGCTCAGGGCCTGGGTGCCGCCGGGGCCCTGCCAGCGCGGAAAGGCCATCACCCCGGCCTGGGGCGGGGTCCAGGCGAAGAGGTTGTCGTGGCGCGCGAAGAAGGCCTCGGCGGCACCCAGGCCCTTTGCAAGCAAGGCATCGTTGCGCGCCAGCAGCGCCGCCTCGTGACGCAGGACGAGGCCCGCCAGGAACTCGACCGGCCCCGGCAGATAGCAGTTGAAGAAGTTCTTGGCCGTCTTGAGCTTGGCCATCGCGGCCTCGTCGCGCGACGCCAGCCAGCCGACCCGCAGGCCGGGCAGGCCGCAGGTCTTCGACAGACCGTGCAGGGAAAAGGCGCCCTCGTAACGGCAGGCGAGTTCGGGCGACGCCGGCCCACCGCCCGGCAGATCGCCGACCGGCAGGCCGGCATAGATCTCGTCGGAGAGCAGCCGCGCGCCGCAGCCGCGCAGGATCTCGGTGAATTCCGCCAGGTAGGCCGCGTCCGGCATGAAGCCGGTCGGGTTCTGCGGGAAGGTGGCGACCACCAGCTTGGTTTTCTCGGCCGTCAGGCGGCGCAGCTCCTCGAGATCGGGAACCCAGTCGTTCTCCTCGCGCGCCGGCCAGGGCACCGCCTCGGCGCCGCGCCAGCGCGGCAGGCCCAGGTGCGGCGGGTAACAGGGGGTCAGCACCACCACCCGGTCGCCGGCCTCGACCAGGCTGACGAAGAGCAGGCCCAGGGCCTCGTCGACCCCGCTGGTGATCAGCACGCCCTCGGACCCGATCCCCCCCTCGGACCCAATCCCCGCGTACTTCTCGGCGACCGCCTCACGAAGCGCGGCCGGGGCGTAGCGCTGCGGATAGTCCAACCCGATCCGGGTCAGCTCCTCGCCCGCGCCGGGCTCCAGCGCCAGCAGTTCTTCCATGCCGACCGGCTCCGCCGCCGACGCGCTCAGACCGTAACGTGCGCCCTGGACGACGGGGTCGTCGAAGAATTCCTGCAGGTTCCGGCGGGGTGATGCGGCCATGAATGGGTCTGGTTCCTGTCGTGCCACGCCAAGGGGGTTTGCCGGCCAAAAAGTCTAGCGACGATCTGAAGGACAGACTAGATCAGAGTCCCGCGCGGCGACAAACCCGTTCGCGGGGCCTGGAGTGTTTCAGTTTGATCCTGAATGCCTGGACTCGGCCACGACCGCCAGGTCGTGTTTGAGATAGCACTATCGCGATTCTACGTCTGGCTTGTGCCGAACGAACGGCGAGTAGACGGGAGCGCCCGATACCAGCCTTTTCGTTTCATCGAAGTCGTGGTCGCGGTTGTAGGGGACCAGAGGTCTCGAAGAGAGATTCTCCAGCGCTGCCGCCCAGCGATTGGTGTAGGTATCCAGAGTGCTCAGGCCGCTTTCGTGGCCTTCTATGAAGGCGACACCGCCGACGCCGTGAAAGATCTCTGATTCGTAGACATCGAAGCCCAGATATCTGAAGGAGAAAAGGATCGGCCAGAGGTGAAGCCGCGTGTCCCCCTCTCGGCCGCTATGAGAGCAGGAGTCTTCGCTCGCGCCCGTGGTGACGCAGGCAATCATCTTCTTTCCAGAGCAAACTCCCCTGTCGTAACGCATGCTGCTCCGATACATCCGGCCATAGACGAAAACCCGGTCGATCCAGCCTTTGAGGATGGCGGGCATGCCGAACCACCAGAGCGGGAAATGAACCACCAATAGATCGCAGTCGAGCAGGCGTTGTTCTTCCAGCTTCACATCCGCGGGCGTGGTTTCATTTTCCGCGTTGAAACGCTGTTCGGTTTGCGTGTGAAACACCGCCGGGTCCTTGCGCGACCTGTAGTGCTGCGGCCCCTCGCGTGGGTCGAAGTCCATGGCGTAGAGATCAGACAGCGTGTGCTGCCATCCGGCGGCGCCGAGTACCCGTTGCGAGATGCTGGCCAGATGCGCGTTGAAAGACTTTGCCTCCGGGTGAGCCAGAACGATATGAGCCTTCATTCGGGTGTTCCTCGTCGTGCCGCGTCATTCGTGTTTCTCCTTCCTGCCCTAGCAGAGTTTTGTGTCGAAGTCTCTTGCTGGCTGACTTTGTTCCTCCGGGACTGGCGGTTAGGCGACCAGCCGCCCTGGGTCGACTGCTGGCGGTCGACTTCAAACTGCAACTCTGCTCTTAATCCTAGGCGTTGGACCAGGATGCGAGAGCGGAGAAGAAGTCATGCCAGAGACGGCTTTGAAATCGACCGGCGGGTGTATGTGCGGCGCGGTGCGCTACGAGACAAGGGCCGCACCGAGCCGGGTGCTGCACTGCCATTGCCAAAGCTGTCGCAGCCATACCGGCGCGCCGATGGCGACCCTGGCGGTGTTCAAGGCCGATCAGGTCGATTTCAGCGGCGAGGAGCGCAAGGCCTATGCCTCGGCGCCGGGGGTTGCCCGGGCCTTTTGCGCCAACTGTGGGACGTCGTTGACCTGGGAAACGGTCTTGGGCGATGAGGGGGCCATCTGCGCTATACACATCAGCGGTTTCGACAATCCGGAGGCCCTGCCGCCAACCGGCCACTCTTTTTACCCGGAGCGCATCTCCTGGTTCGACGTCGTCGACAACCTGCCGAGACATGAGGGCTTCGTGGCGGGCAGCGAGCCGCTGCACCACGGACCGGCGGCGAAGGATCCGCCGGGTTGACGGTACCCGAGCCGTTCCGGCGATGTGCGACAGGAGACTATTGCAGCGGTGACAGCCTTGTCGGAACGAGCCGGTGAATGACGGACTCTTCACGGATGAGCAGTTCACCGATCCTCGGCGACAGGTCGGCTTTCCAGTGCTCGCTTTCATAAACCCTCGCACAGATCCGCGCGCGGGCGGCCTCGTCTTCGAAACGGCGAATCCAGATGTAGACCGAGGGATCGTCCTCGGCGCAGAAACTGGCGGTGAAGACCATGCCGTTCTTGACCGCGTAGGGAATGATCTCACCCTCCATGAGGTCCAGCCAGGCGGACATCTGCCCGTCGCGGACCTTGTATTGGCGCAGTTCGTAGAGTGCCATGAGAATCTCCCTGGTGGCGTGAGACGCCGAGAGGTTAATCGTCAGAACCGTTCGATGACAATCTTGCCTTTGGCCTGACCCGTTTCGATCAGGCGATGGGCCTCGCGCAGATTGGCCGCGTTGATCGGCGAGAGGACTTGATCGAGGGTCGTGCGAATACGGCCAGCGTCGATCTCGGCCGCCACCCAGGTCAACAACCTGTGCTGTTCGATCATGTCCGGGGTCTGGTGCATCGATCTGGCGAACATGAACTCCCAATGAAAGCTGGCCGCTTTCGATTTCATCCCTGCCATCGGCATCGGCAGGTCGGTGTCGTCGATCGAGACGATGCCGCCTTGCGGCCGGACGAGCTCCACGGCGGCGTCCCAGTGGCGCATGTCGTTGAAGATCGCGATGTGATCGAGGTGCGCAAAGCCGAGGTCGCGCACCTGCCGGACCATATCTTCGCGATGGCTGACCACATGATCCGCCCCCAGCTCTTTCACCCATGCCACCGTCTCGGGGCGTGACGCGGTGGCGATCACCACCAGCCCGGCATGCTTGGCCAGCTGGATGCCGATCGAGCCCACGCCGCCGCTGGCCCCGACGATCAGGATCGACTGGCCCTTGTCCGCGCCGTCCCGGTCAATGCCCAGACGGTCGAAGAAGGCCTCGTAGGCGGTGATCGTGGTGAGAGGCAGGGCCGCGGCCTCGGCATGGCTCAGAGAGGTCGGCTTGCGGCCGACGATACGCTCATCGACGAGCTGAAACTCCGCATTGCAGCCCGCGCGGGTGATATCGCCGGCGTACCAGACTTCATCGCCCGGCTTGAAAAGCGTCACCTCGTCACCGACGGCCTCGACGCGGCCGCTGGCATCCCAGCCGATGACCCGCGGCGGATCCTCCGTCACGCCCTCTTTGCCCCGGCCGGCACGGACTTTCGTATCGACCGGATTGACGGCGACCGCCGCCACGGCGATCAGGAGGTCGCGCCCGCTGGGCGCCGGCTTGGGCAGACCGACATCGAGAAAGGATTCGGGCAGGTCGATCGCCAGGTACTGCGTCAGAGCGACGGCTTTCATCGGGTATCTCCATTAAACAAAAGAGTCATGCCACTTGCGTCATTTCATCCAGCGTGAAGGCTGCGATATGGGAAGCGCTCAGTTGAACTTTGCCATCTCTTGCCGCCGTGTCCTGTCACGGCAGGCGAGATATGGCCAAAGGTCCGAATTCGCAAGTACGCACAGTTTTGTGCGCTAGGCACATAGTTTTTGTGCGCTAGGCACATAGTTTATGTCATGGCGGTTTCATGAGCTTCGGTTCTATCCACCAGGATCGTTCGCAAGGTCTTCCCGGTCGTCCCGCCTCGGGTCGAATTCAGCTTGAGCGAGGAGGGTCGGGTCTTGGGGGCCATCCTGCTGGCTCTTCGCGATTGGGGCGAGACCTACGTTCAGTCGTTCGAACGCCTGCGGGTCCCAAGCGGAGGGTTGCGACGACCTCGTTCAACGACCGCGCCACGCCCGACGCCGGACATACGCAGTGCGCCCAGGCTAGGACCGCTTTTAACCCCAGAGCGGCCTTGAGGACCAGCCGGGGGCAGCGACAGGAATTGTGAAGGCTTCTCGGACACCTGCCGATCAACGCCGAACGCCGCTGACACCTTGCCACGGCAGGTGTCCGACAACCCTTCACAATCCCGGAAGCGATACCGCCTTGCCCGAAATGACATGGTCCGGCGATCGCAAGGATGTCGCCGTGGGCGATTTCACCGTAAGCATGCGCTATCTTGGCCTCAATCACGGACTGGGCCTGACGATTTTCACCATCCCCGAGCGCCGCGCCGCCTATATCGCCGATCTGGTCACTCCGAATCGTGTCATGTTCGCGGTGGTGCCGGACTTCAACATCGGCGAATGGGAGCGCAGCCTCGGCGAAATTCTGGACTTGAGCTTCGACATTGCCGTCTGCTCGCATAATGAGCTCCCGAGAGAAGAGGCGATGAACGGTTGCACGCGCACCCATGTCGAAGAGGAACGCCAATTCATCCGCGATCTGCGCAAGGCAATTCTGGCCGAGTTCCAAAAAGGAACGGGCTTTATGGAGATCCCCAAAGCCGTCAGGCTGCCGCAGTATGCGCATTGGGTGGGCTATGAGGCGTGGCTGGAAATGAACACCCTGCGTTTAATGACCGACCTTTGGATGGGGCCGTTTCCGTGGGTTCCGGACGCACAGTAGGCGACACATCCCGTCAGGTGGTGAAGACCATGGCCTTAGCGAAGAAAGATCAGATCAGGGCCTTGCTGAAAAGCATCGAGACCGGCGATTCCGGACCCCTCGCCGTGGTCGACGAGGCGAAGTACATTCAGCACAATCCTCAGACCCACGAAGGCAGCGAGGGCCTGGCGGCCCTCTTCAAACGGCTGTCCAAGACCGAACCCCGGGTGAATGTCGTGCGGGCCTTCGAAGATGGCGATTTCGTCTTTGCCCATACCGAGTACGATTTCGCGAGCCGGAAAATCGGCTTTGAAGTCTTCCGCTTTGAAGACGGTCGCGCGGTGGAGCACTGGGACAATATCCAGGAAAGACAGGGTCCGAACATTTCGGGGCGCAGTATGGTGGACGGGCCAACCGAGGCCACCGATCTCGAGCTGACGGAAAGCAGCCGTGCCATCGTTCGAACCTTCGTCGAAACCGCGCTCGTGGGCGGGCAACCCGACCGCCTGGCGGACTTTATCGAAGAAGGCGCCTACGCCGAACACAATCCGCGGCTGGGCGATGGCCAATCCGCGTTCCGGGCCGCATTGGAAGCCCAAGACAAGGGCCGCAGGAACATCGACTATCAGCGCATCCATCGTGTTCTGGCCGAAGGGGATTTCGTACTTTGCGTCAGCGAGGGCAGGCGCGGTGGCGTTCATTCCGCCTTCTATGATCTCTTTCGCGTCGCTGACGAGAAAATTGTCGAACATTGGGACACGACGGAGAAGATCGCGCCGCGAAGCGAGTGGAAAAACGAAAACGGCAAGTTCTGAAGCGTGAGCGTCTTAAGACCGGCCCGTCAGGGTCGGCCGTTGTCGAACAAATTCAAACCAAGCCCCTGCCCTTGATCCAAGTCATTGGACTTGGGGGGGCCTTTCCGGCAGACTCGCGCCTACATTCGTGCCCTTTTCGCGTCCCGAATGCGAGGTGCAAGAGGGCATTCCGGCAGACGGCCGGCGGTGTGCCGGCAAGGGGGAGAGCATGGGCCTGTCCGATGAGATTCACGCGCGCTCGCTGGCCGACCCGGAGGGCTTCTGGGCCGAGGCCGCCGAGGGCATCGATTGGGTGAAAACGTGGGACCGGGTGCTGGACGACTCCAACCCGCCCTTCTATCGCTGGTTCGCCGGGGCCGAGCTCAACACCTGCTACAACTGCGTCGACCGTCATGTCGAGCGCGGCCGTGCCGATCAGGTGGCGATCTCCTACGACAGCCCGGTCACCGAGACCAAGACCAAGATCACCTACCGCGAGCTGCAGACCCGTGTGGCCAAGCTGGCCGGGGCCATGGCGGCGCGCGGCGTGACCAAGGGCGACCGCGTCATCCTCTATATGCCGATGATCCCCGAGGCGGCCATCGGCATGCTGGCCTGCGCCCGCCTGGGCGCGATCCATTCCGTGGTCTTCGGCGGCTTTGCCGCGGTCGAACTGGCGACCCGCATCGACGACGCCCAGCCCAAGATGATGCTCTCGGCCTCCTGCGGCATCGAACCCGGCCGGGTGGTCGTCTACAAGCCGCTGCTCGACCAGGCCATCGATCTGGCGCGCCACAAGCCGGCGAACTGCCTGATCCTGCAGCGCTCCATGGCAGAAGCGGCCATGACCGCCGGGCGCGATCTCGACTGGCTGGCCGCCGAGGCGGAAGGCGAGCCGCACCCTTGCGTGACCGTGGCGGCGACCGACCCGCTCTACATCCTCTACACCTCGGGCACCACCGGCCAGCCCAAGGGCATCGTGCGCGACAACGGCGGCCACGCCGTGGCGCTCAAGTGGTCGATGAAAAACATCTATGACGTCGAGCCGGGCGAGGCCTTCTGGGCGGCCTCGGACGTGGGCTGGGTGGTCGGTCATTCCTACATCGTCTACGCGCCGCTGCTGCACGGCTGCACCACGGTGATCTACGAGGGCAAGCCGGTCGGCACCCCCGATCCCGGCGCCTTCTGGCGGGTCATCGCCGAAAACAAGGTGCCGGTCATGTTCACCGCGCCGACCGCCTTTCGCGCGATCCGCCAGCAAGACCCGGAAGGCGCCCAGATCGCCAAGTACGACCTGTCGCATTTCCGCATCCTTTTCCTGGCCGGCGAGCGCTGCGACCCCGACACCCTGCACTGGGCCGAGGAGAAGCTCGGCGTGCCGGTGATCGACCACTGGTGGCAGACCGAGACCGGCTGGGCGATCTGTTCCAACTGCATGGGCATCGAGGTTCTGCCGGTGAAACCCGGCTCGCCGGCGCGGCCCTGTCCGGGCTGGGACATGCGGGTTCTGGATGCGGCCGGCGAGGAGGTCGCGCCCGGCGAGATCGGCGCCCTGGTCGCCAAGCTGCCGCTGCCGCCGTCCTGCCTGCCGACCCTGTGGAACGCCGACAAGCGCTTCATCGAGGCCTACCTCAGCGAGTACCCAGGCTACTATCTGTCGGGCGATGCCGGGATGATCGACGAGGACGGCTATCTCCATGTCATGGCGCGCACCGACGACATCATCAACGTCGCCGGGCACCGCCTGTCCACGGGCGGCATGGAGGACGTGCTCGCGTCCCATCCCGACGTTGCCGAATGCGCGGTCCTGGGAGTTGCCGATCAGCTCAAAGGGCAACTACCGCTGGGGTTCCTTGTCCTCAATGCCGGTGTCGAGCGGGGCCACGATGAGATCGTCACCGAGGTCGTGAAGTTGGTGCGCGAAAAA
>JAJFGK010000089.1 GCA_021776195.1 Kiloniellaceae bacterium
CGTGGGCCTGATCGACCTGGCACAGCCGCGCCTGGGTTCGCGCATGGTCTACACGACCGACGATTTTTTTGCCGCGATGGATCGGTTGATCGATCCGGCCCCGCCGGTCTTCGTTCACGACCGGTATGACGACAATGGAAAGTGGATGGACGGATGGGAAAGCCGGCGCAAGCGCGCGGCGGACTACGACCATGCGGTGCTGCGCCTCGGCGTGCCGGGGCGGGTCCGTCTGCTCGATATCGACACCAGTCACTTCACCGGCAACTACGCGCCGGCGGCTTCCATCGACGCCTGCTTCAGCGACGCCGAGCATCCCGGCGCGGAGGCCGACTGGTGGGAGCTGCTGCCTGCCCGCAGTCTCGAGGGCAATGCGCACCATGTGGTGGAGCTCGACGACGGGCGAGTGCTCACCCACCTGCGGCTCAACATCTACCCCGACGGCGGCGTCGCCCGACTGCGGGTTTACGGCGAAGTCCACAGAGACTGGTCGGCGGCGGATCCCGATCAGGCGATCGATCTGGCGGCGCAGGAGAACGGGGGCCGCGCCCTGACCTGGAGCAATGCCCATTACGGCGATCCCAACGCGATCCTGGCGCCCGGGCGCGGTATCAACATGGGCGACGGTTGGGAGACGGCGCGCCGGCGGCAGCCGGGCTACGAGTGGATCATCGTTGCGCTCGGCCACCCCGGGCGCATCGAGCGCCTGCTGGTCGACACGCTGCACAACAAGGGCAATTTTCCCGACAGTTGCTCGGTCAACGCTGGCCTGGTCACCGGCGGCACGCTGCAATCCATGGTCTCGCAGTCGATCTTCTGGCAGGAGCTTTTGCCCGACAGCAAGCTGACCGCCGATAGCGAGCACCTCTTCGCCGCCGAACTTGCCGATCTCGGTCCGGTCAGTCATCTGCGGCTGAACATTCACCCGGACGGCGGAGTCAGCCGCCTCCGGGTTTTCGGCCGTCCCGAGCTGGGCTAGGCACGATGACCAAGCTGACGCCCCAGCCTCTGACCCGGGCCACCTTCGCGCCCTTCGGCGATGTCATTGAAACGGCGGGCGCCGAGCATTTCACCATCAACGAGGGCAACACCGAGCGCTTTCACGATCTGGCCCGGGTCGATGTGGAATCCGGCGGCGGTCGCGCCTTGATCAACGTCTTTCGCGCCCAGCCACTCGCCCTGCCCATTGCCATCGCGATGATGGAGCGTCACCCGCTCGGCAGCCAGGCCTTCGTGCCGCTGGAGGCACGGCCCTTCCTGGTGGTGGTCGCGGCCCCCGAGACCCGGCCGGACCCAACAGATCTACGGGCCTTCCTCGCCCAAGCGGGGCAGGGCGTGAACTACGCCAAGGGGGTCTGGCACCACCCGGTGCTGGCGCTGGAGGTCGAAACCGACTTCCTCGTGGTCGACCGCGGCGGGCCGGGCGACAACGTCGATGTCGTCACTCTGGAGGGCGGACCGCTCTGGCTGGAGCGGTAGGTTCTGTTGACACTTGCTGCCTAGGGAACGTCATTCCGGAACCCGGTTCGGCCCAAATCTTCGATTTGGCAGGCGAACCGAGGTATCCGGAATCTCAGGCCGACGCCTGACCTCATTTCCGCCAAGATCCCGGATCACTGACTTTCCTTCCCAAATCGAAGATTTGGAGAAAAGTCGCCTCCGGGATGACCCCACTTGTCAACGGATCCCAGTGTCACGAAATTTTCAGGATTCTGCCTTACTTTCGCCCCGACGATCGGCTGTTATCGAGCCTTCTACGGCTTTCTGTCACGAGCCTTGCTTTCCGCGAGGCGGGGCGTAGAAGAGGCCATTCCTTCCCCGATCAGTCAGGAGGTTGCCTTGAGCGACTTAGCCAGGGTCGCCGTAGCCAAGGTTTCCGGACGCAAGGTCGCAAGCCCCCAAGATTCCGGTGCCCCGCTATCCGGCCCCAAGGTCTTCGAATGCGTCGAAGATGTCGTCGCGCGCCTCGAGCCGAGCTATCCTGTCTACTGCCTGCGTCCCCGGCTGTTGGAGGCGACCGCCCGGCGTTTTCTTTCGCTCTTCCCGGGAACCGCTCTCTACGCGGTCAAGTGCAATCCCCATCCCCTGGTGCTGAAAGCGCTCCACCGCGGCGGATTTCGCCACTTCGACACCGCCTCCCTGCCGGAAATCGCCCAGGTCGCCGAGCTGTTCGACGACGCCTCGGCCTACTTCATGCATCCGGTCAAGAGCCGGGCGGTGATAAAGGCGGCCCATCAGGTCTTCGGCATCACCCATTTCGTGGTCGATCATGAGAACGAACTGACCAAGGTGCTGGAGGAAACCGGCGGCACCGGGATCACCGTGGTGGTGCGCCTGACCACGCCGCCCGCCGACAAGACCCTTTATCACCTCTCGGCCAAGTTCGGCGCCTTGCCGGAGGATGCGGCGCTGCTGCTGCGCCGCGCCGCCGAGGCTGGCTGCGCCACGGGGCTGGCCTTCCACGTCGGCTCTCAGTGCCGCGCGCCCGGCGCCTATCACAAGGCGATCTCCATCGTCGGCCAGGTACTGGCGCAGTCCGGCGTCAAGATCTCCCTGCTCGATGTCGGCGGCGGCTTTCCCACGGACTATCCGGGCCAGGATGCACCACCGCTGGAGGACTTCATGGCGGCGATCCGCGACGGCCTGAAGGAAATCGCGCTCTCGCCCACGGTTCAGGTCTTCAGCGAGCCGGGCCGGGCCCTGGTCGCCGAAGGCTGCTCGCTCCTGACCCAAATCCAATTGCGCAAGGACGATCAGCTTTACATCAACGATGGCATCTACGGCAGCCTGTCGGAGATGGTCGCCGCCGGGATCACCCTGCCGGCCCGCCTGATACGGGGCGGCAAGTCCAAGACCGCCAAGGCGACCAAGGCCTTTATCCTGAACGGCCCGACCTGCGATTCCCTGGACGTGCTGCCCGGCACCTTCGACCTGCCGGCCGACGCCCGGGAAGGCGACTGGATTGAAATTTTCCGCGTAGGGGCCTATTCAAACTCCAACGCGACCCACTTCAACGGTTTCTTCCCGGAGACCTTTGTCGAGGTCGAGGAAAACCCGCAAGAGCCCGTTAGTGGATAAAATCCAACATATGGCACCCCTACGATCGCGTATCCTGGTTTCTCAGATGGAGAGGCCCTGCGGGCGATGCCAAAGCACCGTCAAGGGGGCTCTACGCGCTGAGAAGCCAGGATACGCGACCCACTGGGCGGCTTGTCGCGCTCATCGGCGGCGTTCCGCGAGGCTTGTGATACACGCATCACCGCGCCCCACGCGTCTTGCCGAATGAACGCGGCAAGCCGTCGTAGGGGTGCCATATGTTGGATTCTATCCACTAGGTAGGGAGGCCGCCGGATTGTTCGAGACTGCCCTGCCGGATCTGACCGCATTCCGGCCTCTTGAGGTGGCCTGCCAATCGCCCTTGGGCGCCCATCGCATGGCCTGCCGGGTCTGGGGCCCCGAGGAGGCCCGGCAGACGGTGGTCTGCGTCCACGGCCTGTCGCGCAATGCCAGCGACTTCGACGTGCTGGGCGCGACCCTGGGCGGCGAGGGGCTCAGGCTGGTCTCCGTCGATGTGATCGGGCGCGGCGCCAGCGACTGGCTGGAGGACGGCAGTCTCTACGGCATTCCGCAGTACCTCGCCGACATGGAACGGCTGCTGGAGGGACTGGGGGAGGGACCGGTCGATTGGATCGGCACCTCGATGGGCGGCATGATCGGCATGGCGCTTCTGGCCAAGGGCCAGAAGAATATCCGCAGCCTGCTGCTGAACGACGTCGGGCCGGTCATCCCCGCCGCCGCGATCGCGGAAATCGCCGGCTATGTCGGGGCCGATCCGTCCTGGCCCGATCTGGCCAGCGTCGAAAGCTATCTGCGTGAGAACTATGGCGCGCGCTTCGGGCCCCTGTCGGATGCCCTCTGGGGACACGTCGCCCGGCAATCGGTCCGCCGGGACGGCGACCTTTACCGACTGCATTACGACCCGAAAATCGCCGCGCCTTTCGCCCAACTGGCGGGCAGCGATGTCGTGCTCTGGCCCTGGTGGGACGCCATTACCTGCCCGGTCATGGTCATTCGCGGGGCCAACTCGCCGCTGCTTTTGGCCGAAACGGTTGTGGAAATGCGCGGCCGCGGGCCGGGTTGCGCGGTGACCGAGGTCGCCGATGTCGGCCACGCCCCCTGGCTGATGGACGACCACCAGGTCGGATTGGTGCGCGACTGGCTGGCGGCACAGTGACCGGCCGCCGTGACCGGGCCACAATGGAGACTGAAGACCCCGTGAGCATCGAACCGCAGCCTTTTCGTGCCCGCTTCCCCTGGATCGGCGCCGACCTCCAGACCCTACGCTATCGCCTGCGGCCCGGCGGCCGGCCAGACCTGGCGGCCTGGCCAGGCGAGCGCCTGGAAATCGCCCTGAGCGACGGCAGCGGCGACCGCCTGGCGGCGCGGCTGCATCGCACGGCGGTCGAGGCCGGCCGGCCCCTGGCGATTCTGGTTCACGGTCTGACCGGCAGCGAGGACAGCGGCTATCTGCGGACCACGTCCCGCCATCTTCTGTCCCACGGCTACCCCGTTTTGCGCCTGAACCAGCGCGGCGCCGGCCCTGGACGGCCGATGGCGCGGAGCCTTTATCATGCCGGGCGCAGCGAGGACCTGCGCGACGCGGTAACCGCGGTCCTGGCGCGCCATCCCCGATTGACCGCGCCGGGTGTGGTTCTGGTGGGCTATTCCCTGGGCGGCAATGTGCTGTTGAAGATGATGGGCGAGGCCGACCTGCCCGACGGGGTGAGGGCGGCCGTGGCGGTCTCGGCACCGCTCGACCTGAAGACCTGTCAGGAGCGCCTGATGGCGCCACGCAACCGGGTCTACCAGGCCTACCTGTTGAAGCGCATGCGCCGGGAACGCCTGGCCGGTCCGGTACCCGACGAGGCGCTGCGTCGCGCCATGTTCAGCCTGCGCTCGATCCTGGACTACGACGAAGCGGTGGCGCCGCTCAACGGGTTCGAGAACGCCGCCGTCTACTACGAGCGGTGCTCGGCGACCCGCTTTCTGCCCGATATCAAGGTCCCCAGCCTGGCGATTCACGCCGGCGACGACCCTTGGATCCCGCTGTCGTGCTACCGCGCGATCGACTGGAGCAAGCTGCCGGCGGTACGCCTGGCGCTCAGTTCCGGCGGCGGCCATGTCGGCTTCCACGGTCAAGGTTCGCGGGTCCCCTGGCACGATCAGCGTATTCTGGCCTTCTTCGAGGAGCAGTTCGGTTGACCCTGGCTGTGTCCTGGAGTCCTTCTTTGTTAAAAGGTTGCGCATGACAATAAAGGGCTCTTGCGATTAGCCAGGTGGCTTACACTGCCCCGTCGACAAACTCCAACGCCTGGTGGTTATAGAGCGTCAACAAGAGGTCGAGGTGATCGAGCAGCGCGGGCGTGTCCATCGTGGTGAGGGCATCTTCCTTCATCAGGCTCAAGATGACGGTCAGGGCGTCATCGTCGATGTCGAAAGCCTTGCCATCAAAGCCAAGGCTATAGCTGCCCTTGGGCGATGGGATGAGCGCGAACTTTACGTAGGCGGGTTTGATCAGGCCGGCTCTTGCCCGCAGGGCTTCCGTGAAGGCCGCCAGGCTGAGAGTGTCGTCGCGTTCGCTGTGCTGTGGGGTGTCCGCGCTGGCTGAGCCGGTGAAAAACGCGGCCAGCCACTCACCGAACGCGGGCGTCCTCAGCGAGTGGCCAAGATGATCGCGCAGTGTCTCAACGGCATCGTTGGAGAGAATGAAACCCGCGCTGTCCGCGCTCAACCCCTCGCCCCTGTAGCGGAGATCGAGCGCATCGCGGTTGGCGAGGTGCTGCCCATAGGCGCCCAAAAGATCGGACAATTTCGGGCCGAGGAAACCAACGGAAAAGGTCAAGGCGTCGTCAAGCGTGATGCCTTCGTGGGCGAAATGGGGAGGGATGTAGAGGACGTCGCCCGAGGTCACCTCGACAGCATTGCCGTCAACGGGGTCCCTGAGGATTTTGAGGTCCAGGCCGTCGATGTACTCTTCATCGACGACGGGCTCACGACCGACGGTCCAGCGGCGCACGCCTTGGCCTTGGACAAGAAAGACATGGTAGCTGTCGACGTGACCGCCGATGGTGCCTCCCGCGGTGGAGAAACTGGCCATGATGTCGTCCATCAACCAGCGGGGCGCGAAATTGAACGCGCGCAGCAACGTGGCGGTGTCCGGGTGAAACTGCTCGACGTCTTGGACGAGCAGGCTCCAGGGCGGCTTTCCGGCGGTGTTGAAATCCTCTTCGGTGAAGGGCCCAAATCGGCAGGTCCAGTCTTTCCGCGCGACCATGCGGGCGCTCGCGGTCTCTTCCATGGACAGCCCCGCAAGCTCATCCGGCGTGATCAGCCCGTCCATCACGTCTCGATCGATGGCGCCCCGCACAAGGACCGGCCGTTTGTTCCAGTAGCTTGCGTAGAAATCCGCGATCGACGGCAGGGCGTCGAGAGTGGCAAGAGAAGAGGACATCACACGATCCGATGTTGAGAGCGCTGCGCTCGTTATGACATGGGCGTGTCTGGCGGGCCATCATCGCCACGCCGCAGTAGCGCCTCGGTTTCCTGACCCCTTAGAATCCCAGGGCGATCCCGATGACCGAGGGGACCACGATCAGCACCGCCAGGACGATGCGCAGCGACAGCTTCTCGCGCCGGAACAATACGATGCTCAAGAGCATGGTGAAGACCGGCGAGCAGGCGACGATGGGGACCACCGTGACGATCTGACCCTGGATCAGGGCGTGGTTCAGCGACAGGACTGCAATCGCCATAGTCACGCCGGCGGCGACGAACCAGTAGGGGCCCCTGGTTCGCCACGCCACCGCCCGCGCGTCGGGGCGCAGCCGGTGCAGCGCCAGCATGACCAGGGCCGATACGCTGAAGCTCACCAGCCCGGCGAAGTAGGGATCGGGAATGCCCTCCATGCCGACCTTCGTCAGGACGTGCCCGACCGAGCGAATGGCCGCGGCGCCGACCGGCAGGCCCAGGGCCCAGATCGGCCAGGTCGCCACGACCCGGGAGTCGCGCCTGGCCAGCATGACAACGGCGGAGACGATGCCCAGGGTCCCCAAGGCGGTGGTCCAGGAAAGGCTCTCGCCCAGTAGAAGCACGCCGAAGAAGGCGCCGAACAGGGGCGAGGTGGAGGCCAGCGTGCTGGAGAGGGTCGGCCCCAGATGGCGCACCGCGGCGACCGCGAGATTGGACGAGACCGAGGGGCGAAACAGCCCGACCAGGACGAAGATCCAGATCGAGGGGTGCACCCAATAGGCGCTGTCCAGCAAGAAGGGCGCCAGCAGCCAGGAGAAGAGCGTCGAGC
The DNA here is from genome assembly GCA_021776195.1 of Kiloniellaceae bacterium. Next base: position 7,355 of record JAJFGK010000089.1, read on the forward strand.
TGCCGGTCGAGATCAAGGCGCCGCTGCGGCCGGGAACGCTCGCGACCCCGAGGTTCTGAAACTGCACCCCGAAGGCAAAGAGCAGGGCCGAGGTCAGGGCGAACCAGATCGAGGGGAATTCAACAAGCAAAGCCGGCTCCAGCACCAATCAGCATTTGTACAGCCTCCAGGTTGTCACCCTGGACGGCCTTCGGCCAAAGGCCGGAGGCCGAGCCGGGGTCTCGTGCCGTCCGGCCCAATCCCCACCAGATGCCGGATAAAGGCTCCGTCTTTTCCGGCATGACGACGTTTTCCGGTTTTCCACGGAAAGGGGCGGCAAGCGACCATCCGGATCCTTCCGTCAAATTTGCTCCGGTTTGTTGAGATAGTCAGAAGACGGTCGCGCTATGGGCCGAAGGACGTCAGCCCTTTTTCAGCAGTCGGGCGGCCTCGGGCGCCGCGTAGGTGAGGATCGCATCGGCCCCGGCGCGCTTGAAGGCCATGAGGGTCTCCAACACGACCCGGTCGTTGTCGAGCCAGCCGTTCGCGGCGGCGGCCTTCAGCATCGAGAACTCGCCGCTGACCTGGTAGACCACCGTGGGCAGGGCAAAGGCGTCCTTCACCTGGCGCACGATGTCGAGGTAGGGCAGGCCGGGCTTGACCATCACCATGTCGGCGCCCTCGGCGATGTCGAGGGCGGTCTCCCGCAGCGCCTCGTCGCTGTTGGCCGGGTCGAGCTGATAGGTCTTCTTGTCGCCCTTGAGGAAACCGCCCGAGCCGATGGCGTCGCGGAAGGGGTTGTAGAAGGCGCTGGCGAACTTGGCCGCATAGGACACCAGCTGGACCGACTGAAAGCCGGCGGCGTCGAGCCGTTCGCGAATGGCGCCGATGCGCCCGTCCATCATGTCCGAGGGGGCGTTGATGTCGCAGCCGGCCTCGGCCTGGACCAAGGCCTGCTGGCAGAGGATTTCCACCGACTCGTCGTTCAGGATCTCGCCGTCGCGCAGGATGCCGTCGTGGCCGTCGCTGTTGAAGGGGTCCAGCGCCACATCGCACATGACGCCGAGGTCGGGGAAGGCAGCCTTGACCGCGCGGATGGCACGGCAGACCAGATTGTCCGGGTTGATCGCCTCCAGGCCGTCCGGGGTTTTCAACTCGTCGTCGATCATGGGGAAAAGCTCGACGGCGGACAGGCCGAGATCCACCCCTTCGCCGATGGCATCGACCAGGCAGTCGAGCCCGTGGCGCTTGATGCCGGGCATCGAGGCGACATCGGTTTGGCCCGCGGCGCTCTGCACGAAGACCGGCCAGATGAAATCGTCCACCGAAAGCTGGTTCTCGCGCACCAGCCGCCGCGACCACTCCGCCTTGCGATTGCGCCGCAGCCGGACCCGCGGATAGGCACCCAGCGCCGCTGGATCGGCCAGGGGCTCGGTCAGGCACTTTTCGCGCAGGAAGGGGTTAACGGCGGCTTTGGCTGTGGTCATGAGCGCGGTATCCTCTTTGGGCGCCGTCTCGACTCCCGAGCGTCGCCGCGAGTGAGCAGTCTACGCCCTGTCGGATTGTCGGGACAAGAGACGCACCGCCGCCCGGTGCGCCTCTTGTCCCACGTCATTTGGCGGCTACTCCGCCGCCGTCTGCAGGCCGGTCGCGGCGGCCAGGCCGCGGTCGAGGTCGGCGAGGATGTCGTCGATGTGCTCGATACCGATGGAGAGGCGCACGTAGCCGTCGGTCACGCCCGCCGCCTGCTGCTCCTCGCCGGTCAGTTGCGAGTGGGTCGTGGTGGCGGGGTGAATGGCCAGGGACCGCGAATCGCCGATGTTGGCCACGTGGTAGAACAGCTCTAGGGCATCGATGAAGGCCCGTCCGGCTTCCTTGCCGCCCTTCAGTTCGATCCCCAGCAGACCGCCGAACCCGCCATTGAGGTAGTGCTGGGCCCGCTCCTTGGCGGCGCCTTCCAGCAGGCTCGGGTAGATCACCTTGGAGACCGTCGGGTGCGCCTTCAGATAGGTCGCCGCCGCCGCGGCGTTCTCGCAGTGGGCGCGCATCCGCAAGGGCAGGGTCTCGAGCCCCTGGAGGAAGAGGAAGGCATTGAAGGGGCTCATGGCCGAGCCAAGGTCGCGCAACAGGGTGACCCGGGCCTTCAGGATGTAGGCAATCGGGCCCAGGGGTTTGGCGGCCTGGGTCCAGACCGCGCCGTGGTAGCTCGGGTCGGGCAGATTGAGCGCGGGGAAACGCTCGGCGTGCTTTTCCCAGTCGAAGGTACCGCCATCGACGATCAGCCCGCCGATGGAGTTGCCGTGCCCGCCGATGTACTTGGTCGAGGAGTGCACGACGATGTGCGCGCCATGGGCCAGCGGCTGGCAGAGGATCGGCGCCGCCGTGTTGTCGACGATCAGGGGCACGCCGACGACCCGGGCCAGATCGCCGACCTCTTGGATCGGGAAGGTCGTGAGCTTGGGGTTGGGCAGGCTCTCGGCGTAGTAGGCCTTGGTGCGCTTGTCGGTGGCCCGGGCAAAGCTGTCGGGATCGTCGGGATCGACGAAGCGGACCTCGATGCCCATGGTCTTGAAGGTGTTGGCAAAGAGGTTCCAGGTACCGCCGTAGAGGTCGGTCGAGCTGACGATATTGTCGCCGGCCTGGGCAATGTTCTGTACCGCGATCGCCGAGGCGGCCTGGCCCGAGGAGACCGCCAGGGCGGCGGCCCCGCCCTCCAGGGCGGTGACCCGCTGTTCCAGCACGTCGCAGGTCGGGTTCATGATCCGGCTGTAGATGTTGCCGAGTTCCTGCAGGCCGAAGAGATTGGCCGCGTGTTCGGTGGAGTTGAACTGGTAGGAGGTGGTCTGGTAGATCGGCACCGCCACGGCCCCGGTTGCCGGGTCGGCGCGATAGCCGGTGTGGAGAACCTGGGTTTCCGGGTGCTTGCTGTCGTTGCTCATGGTCTCTAGCTCCTTTTCCATCGTCGCGGTGCTGCCCTTTCTCTCGGGCGAGAGAGCGGGCGGGGTCTGGACGAGGGGCTTCCACTGCGGGAGTGGCTCTTTAGCTTTTGTTGACGCGGAGCAAGCTGCCCCTCAAATCGCCGCGGGTTCGTTCTCCTCGCGTGGCAAACCAGACCACCCTGGGCCGTCCCTCGACCGGGAGGCGCCCACAAAAAATACCGCCGCGGCTATGACGAGGGCCGGGCGGTTCCCAAACTCTCTTTAGCCGCATTTCTAAAGCGCCCGCAATCGGAAACAAATCGGCGCTGCAAATCGCATGAAACGCATATTCGACATGGCTGTCAAGCGCGGCGCGCTACAGATCGATCGAGTAGAGTGCGATCGCGGCCTCCCACTTCATTTCGTCGGCCTTGTCGAAAACCAGGGCTTCGTCATAGGGCGCGCTGATCCAGCCGCCGCGCTCCAGCTCGAATTCCAACTGTCCCGGTCCCCAGCCGGCATAGCCCAGGATGAAAAGCGATTTCGCCGGGCCCTGTCCGGCCGCGCTGTCGGCCAGAAGCTTGGGATGCGTCGTGAGGGCGAGCCCCTGGCCCAGGGCCGTGGTCTCGGCGCTCGCGTAGTCGTCGCTGTGCAGGATGAAGACCACGCCGGGCTCGACCGGGCCGCCGCGGTAGGCCAGGACGTCGCCGGAAAGGTCTTCCCCCTCCAGGCCCAGGCGTTCGAACAGGGCGGCGAGGGGCATCCGCCCAGCGGGCTGGTTGACGATCAGACCCAGCGCCCCGCGGGCATCGTGCTGAACCATGTAGATCACGGTCTCGGCAAAGCCGCCGTCGGGCATCTCGGGCGTGGCGATCAGCAGTTGGCCTTCCAGGAACTCGGGTTCGGCGGCGCGCGCACTGTCGCCACCCCATAGCGTGACGAAGAGACACAGCAGCAGGGTCAGGGCCGAGAGCGGTCGAGTCGCGGGGGCGTGCCATGGCATCGAACGAGCCTAACACGCCGGGCTCGCCCTGCCATCACCAGATGGCCCAGCATCGCACGGGAGAGAACCCTTTGCGATCCGGCGAGAGGGCCCCTATCTATTCAATGAAGTTGGCTAAAGCGGATGATGCCCGCAGAGTTGGCGGGCCGGCAGGACCTGTCGGCGCCCAAGGAGACCGAGTCGATGGAACTGAATGCCGAATTCGATCAGCGGGCGGTGGTCTTCAGCGAGCAGGAGGCCTGGTTGGCCTCGCCCCTGCCGGGCGTCGAGCGACGCCTGCTGGACCGCATCGGCGACGAGGTGGCCCGGGCCACCAGCCTGGTGCGCTATGCCCCGGGCAGCGCCTTCTCGCCCCATAGCCACGGCGGCGGCGAGGAATTCCTGGTGCTGGAAGGGGTCTTTTCCGACGAGCATGGGGACTACGGGCCCGGCAGTTACATCCGCAATCCGGTTGGCTCCAGCCATCAGCCCTACAGCGAGAAGGGCTGCACGATCCTGGTCAAGCTTTGGCAGATGGACGACGCGGACCAGAACTTCGTGCGGTTGGACACCCGCGCCGCTGCCTGGTCGCCCGGTCTGGTGCCGGGGCTCGAGGTCCTGCCACTGCACAGCTGGGGGACCGAGCAGGTGGCCTTGGTGCGCTGGCAGCCCGGCACCGTCTTCCAGCCGCACGGCCATCCCGGCGGCGAGGAGATCTTCGTGCTCGAAGGGGTCTTCGCCGACGAGGAGGGCCGCTACCCCAAGGGCACCTGGCTGCGCAACCCGCCGGGCAGCCATCACCACCCCTTCAGCGAGGAGGGCGCGCTGATCTACGTGAAGACAGGACACTTAGGCGGCGAGATTCGCCTGCCGTCTTAACTCGGCACTCGCAAAATACGACAGCGCGTCACCCCGGACGGACGCCGGCCCGCGGCCGGGGGTCGAGCCGGGGTCTCGGGCCGACGCTCTTCCCCCACGAGATCCCGGCTCAAGGCTGCGCCTTGCCCGGCAGGACGACGAAGACGTCCCCCTCAGCCAATCGTGACCGCGAGGCTCCCGACGCCTTCGATTTCGCAGCGCAAGGCGTCGCCCGGGCCAACGGCGGCGACGCCGGACGGGGTTCCGGTCATGATCAGGTCGCCGGCCTCCAGGGGAAAGAGGCGGGACAGGAAGGCGACGATCTCCGGGGCCGACCAGATCATCTGATTGAGGTCGCCCTGCTGGCGCAGGGTCTCGCCGACCCACAGGCGGATGGCGCCCCGGTCGGGATGGCCGATATCCGACGCCAGGGCCAGGGTGCTCATCGGCGCGGAATGCCGGAAGCCCTTGCCGGCGTCCCAGGGATGGCGCTTCTCCTTGGCCGCCGCCTGCAGGTCGCGGCGGGTCAGATCGATCCCCACGCCGTAACCCAGAATGTGGTCCAAGGCATCGGCCTCGGCAATGTCGGTGCCGTCCTTGCCCAGGGCCAGGACCAGCTCCACCTCGTGATGCAGATCGGCGGTCTGGGGCGGGTAGGGCGCGACACCGCCGTCTTCGACGATGCAGTCGGCCGGCTTCATGAAGAAGAACGGCGAACTGCGGTTCGGATCGCTGCCCATTTCGCGGGCGTGTTCGGCATAGTTCCGCCCGACGCAGTAGATGCGGCGGACCGGAAAACGGCTGTCCAGGCCTTGGATGGCAAGGCTGTGGACGTCGGGTGGATTGACAATGTAGCTCATGGCAAGAGGGATCGCACAGCCCGGCGGGCCTTGCAATGATGAGAAGCGGCGCAACAATGGGAAGCGGCAGCAACGGGGAGGGGGCACGAAGACCATGCTGAGCGAGGAACAGGTCGCCCGTTATCACCAGGACGGCTACGTCATCCCGGACTACCGCCTGCCGGAAGCCGTGCTTGAGGATATTCGTGCCGACCACGCGCGTCTGCTGGCCCGCCACCCCGAATTTCGCGACTACTGCCCGACCCTTTTGCGTTACGACCTGGGCTTTCTCAACTATATCCGCGACCCGGAAATTCTCGACATGGTCGGGCAAATCCTGGGGGCCGACTTCGCGCTGTGGAACTCCAGCTTCTTCGCCAAGCCCGCCAACGACGGCAAGCGCACGCCCTGGCACCAGGACGGGGAGTACTGGCCGATCCGGCCGCTGGCGACCTGCACGGTCTGGCTGGCGGTCGACGCGGCGACCCGCGAGAACGGCTGCCTGCGGCTGATCCGCGGCTCCCACCGGGACCGCCGCCTGCGCGTGCACGAGACCACCGACAGCCCGGACGTCACCTTGAACCAGGAGCTGCGGGCCGATCAGTTCGACGAGAGCGAGGCGGTCGATCTGGTCCTGGAGCCCGGCCAGATGTCGTTGCACGACATTTTCATGCTGCACGGGTCGGAGGCCAATCGTTCGCCCAAACCACGCCGTGGCATGACCATGCGTTTCATGCCGACGACCTCGGTCTTCGACCGCGCCCTCTCCAGGGAGATGGGGCAGCGAAAGGGCCTGGTCGATCAATCCGACCGCACGCTGTTCCTGATGCGCGGCGGCGACCCCAGCGGCGCCAACGACTTTACCCTGCGGCTTTAGCTTTCAAGCTTTTTCTCCATCACGACGAAGGGCCTGCCATTGAGGTCGAACTCTTCGATCGTCAGCCAGCCGAGGCGGTCGTAGAAACCGGCGATCGGCGTGTAGAGATAGAAACGGGAAAAGCCGAAGCCCGCTGCCGCCTCGGCGACGGCATCGGTCAAGCGCGCGCCGACGCCCTGGCCCCGGGCGGCCGGCGCCACGTAGAGGCCTGACAGCCAGGGCGTCAGGTCGGCCCGCCGCGGCAGATCGCAATCGACCAGCAAGGCGACGCCCAGTAGATCGGGCCCGGCGAATGCACCCAGCGCGGTTTGCCTGTCCTCCTGTGAGACGATCTCCTCCACCCACTCACGGGTTTCTTGCAGGGAGTGGCCCTCGGCTGCGCCCCATTCCGCGTTCAGCCAGGCGGCGGTCTGGGGGATTGCCTGGGGCCGTTCGGCCAGCGGGAGGATCGTGGGCCTTCGGCTTGGTCCGGCGGGGTCGCTCACGGTTCGGCCGCGGCCTTGCAGGGAGTCTCGAAACGCTTGTCCTGCGCGACGGCCGGCAGAAGCCCGCGCACCGAATTGCCCAGGTAGACCGCTTCGGCATCCTCCAGGTCGGCTGGGTACAGCACCGCCTCGCGCACCCGGCGCGCCGGGTCGGCCAGAAGGTCCTCGCGCAAGGTCCCCGGCAGCAGTCCGCTCGAGATCGGCGGGGTCAGGAGTTCGCCGTCTTTTTCGATGAAGAGCGTGGTGATGCTGCCCTCGGTGAGCTCGCCGCGCTCGTTCTGGAAAATGACCTCGTCGCAGCCGGTCTCGGCTTTCTTGGCCTCCCGGGTCTCGTCGTAGAAGGCGCGCTTGGTGGTCTTGTGGTAGAGGAAGGGATTGGCGCTATCGAGCGGGGTCTCGGCGATCGCGTAGCGCCAGGGTTCGCCGGACGGTGCGACCGAAATGGCCACGGAGGTAATGGTGATCGCCCCGGCCTCGTCGAGCAGCAGGCGGACCCGGTAGGCCGGCGCCGAGAAGCCTCGGGCCTCCTGGTCCAGGGCGCTGCGCAGGGCATCGAGATCGCAGGCGAAGTGAAACCGCCGGGCGGAACGTGCCAGACGGGCCAGGTGGCGATCCAGCAGATCGTAGCCGCCTTGCCAGCGCAGGGTCTCGATGAGCTGGAACGGTTCATAGGGGCGGTTCAGAAACTCCGCCTTCAAGAGGCATTCGTCGAACTCGGCCTCGCCTTCGCTGTCATGGACCAGGCCGCTGCCGATGCCCAATTCGCCGTTGCCGTCGCGGTCCAACAGCAAGGTGCGGATCGCGACGTTGAAGGCCAGATCGCCGTCCGGGCGAATCATCCCGATCGAGCCGGTGTAGGGGCCGCGCGCCGCCGGCTCCAGCTCGTGGATCACCTCCATGGCGCGCACCTTGGGCGCACCGGTGATCGAGCCGCAGGGAAACAGGCTCTGCAGCAGGTTCGTGATGGTGACGCCCGGGTGCAGCCGCGCGGTGATACCCGAAGTCATCTGATGCAGGGTCGGGTAGGGCTCGACGCTGTAGAGGTCGGTGACCGTCACCGTCCCGATCAGCGCCGCGCGCCCCAGATCGTTGCGCAGTAGGTCGACGATCATCAGGTTTTCGGCGCGCGACTTGGGGTCGGTGGCCAGCCACTCGGCGAAGGCCTGGTCCTCTTCGGTGGTGCGGCCGCGCTTGGCGGTGCCCTTCATCGGGCGGGCCTGGGCCTGGCCTTTCTCGACCGACAAGAAAAGCTCGGGCGACAGCGAAAGCAGGGTCGCCTGGCCGGTCTCGACGATCGCGCCGTAGCGCACCCGCTGTTTGCGGGTCAAGTCGCGGTAGAGCGCCAAACGATCGCCGGTCACGCGCAGGCGTTGCTTGAAGGTCAGGTTGATCTGATAGACATCGCCGGCGGCGATATAGTCCTTCACCCGCCCATAGGCGGCCAGATAGTCCGCCTTCGAACAGCTCAGCCCCAGGCTTTCGACGGTGAAGGCGCCGCTGGTCCGCGCCGCGATCCAATCCTTCACGCCGCGGCTGTCCAGCTCGCGGCCGCGCTCGAACAGGCCCATCCAGAGGATCGGCGCGCTGGGATGGTGGCGAAAGAGCGGTGCCAGCTTGGGCTCCAGCAGGTAGCCCAGTTCGTAGCCGATGTAACCGGCCGCCGTCAGGCCCTCGGTTTGGGCTTGCTCGAGGCGGGCCAGGGCAGGGGCCAGGTCCTCGGCTCCATGGCAAATGACGGTCTCGACCGGGGATTCGAAGAGAAAGGACCGCCCGTTCGGATCGAGGCTATTGTCCAGCAGAACGTAAGGTTCGGTCACGGCGGGAAAGAGCCCCAGATCGTTGGCGCGTGCAGTGACGTTTCAAGGCCGATTGACGGCCCTTGTCAACAGGCAAGGGCGGGTCGCGAGGCAAGGTCGAGAATTCATCATCCCGGAAAGGCCGGCGGCCTTATCCGGGATCTTGAGCCGAACGGGGTTCTGAACCAGACCCCGGACGGTCCCCGGCTGATCGCCGGGGACCGTCCGGGGTGATGCACAGCCTTAGAACCCCGGGACGGTTTCCTCCTGCGGGAAGGTGATCTCGTAACCGAAGTCGATGGTCTTCATTTCATCCGGTTCGTAGGTCGAGCTCCAGGCCAGGACGCCGCTGCGGCCTTGGTAGTTTTGTGCGTCCGGCTTGGTCGCGTTGCGCAGCAGCTTGATTTCGATCCGCTCGTCGCGGGCGACCGGAACCTGGTCCAGAACGGTGACCTCGAAGTCCCTGCTGTGGTGGTTGGTCACCTCGATGCGGTAGCGCCTCTCGTGGCGCTGGTCCTTGTTGATCAGGCCTTCCTCGGAGCGTTCGCCCTTGACCAGGCGGAACTCCACCTTGACCCGGTCGTCGGCGCCGAAGGCCAGATCGAAGGTCTCGCCAGGACGGGTCAACTCCAATCCGCTGCGGCCGACGAAGGCGCCGTCGCGGAAGACCGCGACCGGCCCGGGCAGCAGGGGATCTTCGCCCTCGTGAGCGATCTCTCCCATGAGAAAGGCCTCGGGGCGGATCTTGGGCACGGTTTCAACGCGCAGTTTCGTCTCCAGGTCGCGTTGGACCATGACAAAGGTCTGCGGTGCATTGTCCGCGCTCACCGTGGCCTCGCCGGGGATGCGGTAGAGCGCCGCGAACCCGCTGGCCTCGACGGTCGCCGTCACCGGCGCCGCGGCGACCATTTCCTCGGGCTGGGGCGGCGGCGGGACGGCCGAGTCAGCCGCCTCGTTCAAGGTCATGACCTGACCGACGGTTTTCAACTGCCGGGTCTGTGCCATGGCGGGTGTCGGCCGGGCGAAGTCGACGAACCAACTGTCGATCACCGGCGGTTGGGCGCCTTGGCTGGGCCGGGCGGTGGACAGGCTGAGCTGGACATCGCGCCAATCCTCGCCGGTGCCCTGGCGGACCTCGCCAAGCTGCACGAGCTTGAGTTGGCCGTTCTCGCTGTCCAGCCGGGCATCGTAGAGCGGCCGCCAGGAGGCGCCGTGAAGCTGGTAGTCCAGGCTGAGACGGACCTTGCCCTGGGCCGGCGCGCTGACCTTGACCAGCGCATCCAGGCTCGCCTTGCGGTCGGTGCGGATCTGACCCAACTCCCGTTCGACCTTTTGGATCTTGTTCTGAAGGTCGCGCTTTTCCATCTCGGCGGCCCGGATCCGTCCCAGCACCTCGGCGGCGCCTTGGCCCAAGCCCTGCCAGGCGGCCTGCCAGGTGGCGGGGTCGACCTGTCCGCGCTGGATCGCCTCGTTCTCGTGGCGCGGAACCTCGCGGCCCAGCGCGGTGATGAAATCGAGCTCGATCCGGGCCACATGGATCGCGTCATCCTGGGCCCGCTGCTTGTCGCGCAGGTCGTCCAGTTCTTGCCGCAGGCGCCGCTCGGCATCGCGCACGACCTCCTCGGCGAAGCGCGTCCTGGTTTCGACCGAGCCGATCTGAAGGCCGGGCAGGCCCTCGCCCTCGACCCTGAGGCTGTCCGGGAACAGGCTGGTGGGCAGATCGCCGATCAGCAGGCTGTGTTCGCCGGCCGGCACCTCGACCTCCAGGCTGCGGGTCACCTGGGCCCGGTCGGGAAAGACCGTGACCGCCGTGATCGGCGCGTTCGCCTCGATTTCGACGGCCAGAACCGGCGCGCAAAGCGGCATTGTGGCGAGGAGGAAGACAACAGGGCGCAGAACGGCAAGGCGCAGGGGCATGAAAGATTTCTCCTCCGACAGGGCAGGTGGGCTTTTCATTGCGGCTATTATGACAGACTTTGCGGTCAGATTTAGGCAGAAAAGCGGCACCGGCCGCGTTCGAGGTTTAGCGATGAAGCTTCCGAGCCAGAAATCCCTCTTCGACATCCCGGCCGAGGTCACCTGGTTGAACTGCGCCCAGCATTCGCCGGCCTTGCGCAGCGTCGAGGCGGCGGGCCGCGCCGGCCTCGCCCGCAAACGCCACCCCTGGACCCTGGGACCGCAGCAGTATGTGGCGGACGTGGGGCGGCTGCGCGATCTGGCCGCCGGCCTGATTGGCGCCCAAGGTCAGGACATCGCGCTGGTCCCCTCGGCCAGCTACGGTCTGACCATCGCGGCCAACAATCTGCGCATCGGGGAGGGCCGCCACGTGGTGGTCTTGGCCGAGCAGTTCCCCTCCCATGTCTATCCTTGGCGCGAGGCCGTCGCCCGCGATGGCGGGTCCATCGTCACGGTCGCGCGTCCCGATCCCGGCAGCGAGGGCTGGACCGCCCTGGTCCTGGAGGCGATCGACGAAAACTGTGCCGTCGTGGCCTTGCCGGGGTTTCATTGGACCGATGGCGCGTGCATCGATCTGGAACGGGTTTCCCGGGCCGCTCGCGCAGTCGGCGCGGCGCTGGTCCTGGATCTCAGCCAATCCCTGGGCGCGGTGCCTTTTGACGTCGCCAAGATCGACCCGGATTTCATGGTGTCGGTTTGCTACAAATGGCTTCTCGGGCCTTACAATTACGCGCTGCTCTACGCCGCACCGCGGCGCCAGAACGGCGTCGGGCTGGAGCAGACCTTCATGGCCCGCGTAGGGGGTGGCAATTCCGCCGGCCTGACCGACTATCAAGACGATCTCCTGCCCGATGCCCGGCGCTACGACATGGGCGAGCGGGGCAACTACATCTCCATTCCCATGGCCATCGCCGGGCTCGAGCAGATCGCCGCCTGGGGCGTGGAGGCGATTGCCGAAACCCAGACCGCCATCGTCGAGGAGATCGCGACCCGCGCCGCCGCCCTGGGGCTGGACCCGACACCGCCGGCTCTGCGCGCGCCGCACTTCCTCGGTCTGCGCTTTCGCGAGGGCGTGCCGGAGGGCCTGGTCGAGGCGCTCCAGGAGAAGAGCGTCTATCTCAGCCAGCGCGGCAGCAGCCTGCGGATTTCGCCGCATCTGTGGAACGACGCGAGCGACATCGATCGACTGTTCGGGGCCCTGGAGGATCTGCTTTGAGCGACCGTGAGAACGGGTCGATGGCCGGCCCGGCCTGGCAGACACCGCTGGTGGTCATCGCCGCCGGCTGTGCCATCGCTTTGGTTGGGTTCGGCGTCCGCTCCAGCTTCGGAATATTCCTCGAGCCCATGACAGTTGCGCGGGGCTGGGACCGCGAGACCTTCGCCCTGGCCATGGCGATCCAAAATCTGCTCTGGGGGGCCGGGGTACCGGTGGCCGGTGCCTTTGCCGACCGCTTCGGGCCGACGCGGGTCCTCGTGGTGGGCGCGCTGGTCTATTGCGCCGGTGTCATCGGTTTCGCCGGCGCGGAGACGACCTCGGCCCTTCATCTCTTCGGCGGGATTCTGGTCGGCCTGGGCGTTGCCTTTACGTCCTTTTCCATCGCCATGGCCGCCATGGCCCGGGTGGTGGGGCCGGAGCGCCGGTCCCTGACACTCGGATTGGGCACGGCCGCGGGCTCGGCCGGCCAGGTCCTCTTTTCGCCGATCGGGCAGGGTTTCATCGATAGCTACGGCTGGCAATCGGCCCTGACCATCCTGGGGATGACCGGGCTGATCATCCTTCCCCTGGCCTTTCTCTTGCCCAAGAGCAGCGCGGCAAAGGGCGAGGTGGCGCAGAACCAGACCTTGCGGCAGGCGTTGCGCGAGGCGGCGGGGCATTCCGGTTTCACCCTGCTGACCGTGGGCTTCTTCGTCTGTGGCTTCCACGTCGCCTTTATCGCCGTGCACTTTCCGGCCTATGTACGGGACCTGGGCCTGGATCCCCTCGTCGGGGCCTACGCCATCGCCCTGGTCGGGCTGTTCAACATCGCCGGATCGATCCTGGCCGGGCTGGCCGGGCAGCGCTGGAGCAAGAAGTGCGGCCTCAGCGCGATCTACTTCTCGCGGGCCATCGTGATCTGGCTGTTGCTGCTGGCACCCAAGACCGAACTGACGATCTATCTCTTCGCCGCGGCCATGGGGCTGCTGTGGCTTTCGACGGTGCCGCTGACCACGGGGATCGTGGCCCAGGTCTTTGGACTGCGCTACATGGCCACTCTCTTCGGCGTGGCCTTTTTCAGCCATCAACTGGGGTCCTTCCTCGGCATCTGGCTGGGCGGCTATCTCTACGACCGCAGCGGCAGCTACGACATTGTCTGGTGGGTCGGCGTGGCGCTGGGCTTCGCCGCGGCGCTCATACATCTTCCGATCGACGAAAAACCCCTGGCGCGCTTGTCCGCCGCAAGAGCATAGGAGCAGAGCGCGTGTGCGGCCGCTACACTCTGACCACCCCGCTGGAAGGCCTGCGCCAGGTCTTCGACTTCGTCGAGCAGACCAACCTGGCGCCGCGCCACAACATCGCGCCGACCCAGGAGGTGGCGGCCGTCCGGCTCGATAGCGACGGCGCGCGGCATCTGGTCACGCTTCGCTGGGGCCTCCTGCCACGCTGGGCCAAGGACCGCGCCATGGCGGCCCGGATGATCAACGCCCGGGCCGAGACCCTGGCCACGAAGCCGGCCTTCCGCGAGGCCTATCGCCAGCGCCGCTGTCTGATCCTGGCAGACGGCTTTTACGAGTGGAAGACCGAAGCCGGGCGCAAGCAGCCCTATCTGATAGGACTGCAGGATCGTGCGCCCTTCGCCTTCGCTGGGATCTGGGAACGCTGGCGCGATCCGGCGACGGGGGACGGGCTGGAGACCTGCAGCATCGTGACCACCGAGGCGAACGACCTGTTGGCTGCAATCCATCACCGCATGCCGGTCATCCTGCCGGCCGAGGCCCAGGAGACCTGGCTGGCGGTCGATCCGCCGGTCGCCGCCCTGCAGACCCTTCTGGTGCCCTACGATCCGGCGGCCATGACGTTTCACCGGGTGTCGCCCGAGGTCGGCAAGGTGGCCAATGACGACCCCAGCCTGCTGCAGCCCTGGGAGCCGCCGGACGAGGCGGTGGCACCGGAGGGTCCGGGCGAACCGCGCCAGGGGAGCCTGTTCTAAGATATGACCGAGGCACTTGCCCAGGGGCCGGTCGACCGATCCTATCGCATCGGCATCGTCTTGTGCATGACCGCCGGCGCGCTCTGGTCGATGGTCGGAATCGTGATCCGGCTGATCGAGGAGGCATCGGCCTGGCAGATCCTCTTCTACCGGTCGGTCTTTCTTTGCTTGACGCTGCTCGCGGTGATCGCGCTGCGCCGCCGCGGGGATCTGCGCGGCGCCTTTGCCGAAGCCGGTTGGGGCTCGGTCGTGGCGGCTCTTTGTCTGGTTGTGGCCTTCGCCGGTTCGATTTTTTCCCTGGTCCACACCACCGTGGCCAATGCGATGTTCCTTTTCGCGTCCGCACCCTTCCTGGCGGCCGGTCTCGGGCTTCTCATCCTGGGCGAGTCGGTGCGGCGCGCCACGTGGGTCGCCATGACGCTGGCGATGGCCGGGGTCGGCATCATGGTAGCGGGCGGCCTGGCCGCCGACCGGGTCCTGGGCAATGCCGCCGCGCTGCTTTCGGCCCTGGGGTTCGCCGGGTTCACGGTTGCCTTGCGGTGGAACAAGGCGAAAGACCTGCTGCCGGCGCTTTGCCTGGGCGGGTTCTTTGCCGCCATCGTGGCCGGGGCGGCCTGTCTGACCACCGGCGAGGGCTTCGCCGTGCCGCTCCGCGACCTCGGGCTCACCGCTTGTCTGGGGGTGGTCCAACTGGGACTGGGAATGGCCATCTACACCGCCGGCGCGCGCCGCCTGCCAGCCGCCGAACTGGCCCTTCTGGCGATGACGGAGGTGCTGTTGGGGCCGATCTGGCCCTGGCTGTTCCTGGGCGAGGTGCCGAGCGAGAGCACCTTGATGGGCGGTGCGTTGGTGGTTCTGGCGATCTGCGGCAATGCCGTCAGCGGGCTACGTCGGCGTCGGCCGCCGGTCTTGCCCTGACCGCCTCTCAGGGGCAACGAATGCGCAGGGACGCGAAGAGGTTACTGCCGATGGTCGTGGTGGCCGCCGGACAGCATGAACTGCGAGACACCGCGGAACTCTGCAAGGCAGGGCTGGGATTCCCGGGCTTGGTCGAGGATCGCGAGCTGTCCGCAGCGGGGACAGTTCAATGACAGGAACAAGGTGATCTCGGGGCTGTAGTGCGACGCCAAGTCGCAAGGCTCCGGCCGCTGAAAGGGAACCAGGTCGTCGCTCGGTGCAAGCGGAGTCCGCTTGTCGGTCTCATCGCGGTAAAAATCACTCATGGCGGCCCTACCTGGACGTGCCTCGACTGCGTTGCCGAGCCGCTCAGTTAACCCGACGAATCTTACCATTTTACTAAAACCGGCCGTAGGGCCGAAGGCTCCAGGCACCCTGGCCACCCAATCAAGACTGCGTGAGCGCGGTCCAATTGGCCCCGGGCCGCGTTGGTCCGCGCGACGTTGCTTGGTAGGTTTCGGACGCGGACCATGGCGGTCCGGGAGAAACCCATGAGTTCAATCCGAGCCCTGATGGTCCTGGCCATCGTCGTTTGCTCTGGCCCCGTCGCGGCGGCACCCCTGGTGGATGCGGCCTGGCTGCGGGCGAATTTGGGACAGCCGGGTCTCGTGATCCTGGATGTGCGCGGCGCGGCCGCCGGCGCCGACCGGGAGACCTACAAGGCGGCCCACATTCCCGGAGCGGTCTATAGCGACTACGGCCGCGACGGCTGGCGCACGATCCGCGATGGCGTCCCCGGCATGCTGCCGCCGGTCGACGCCCTGGAGCGCCTGATCGGCGGTCTGGGGATCGGCAACAGCCATCATGTGGTTGTCGTGGCCGGCGGCGTCAGTGCCGTCGACATGGCCAGCGCGACCCGGATCTATTGGACCTTCAAGGTCCTGGGCCACGACGCGGTCTCCATTCTCGACGGCGGACATCGCGCCTATGTCCGAGATAGCACCGCGCCCCTGGAAACCGGCGCGGCGACACCATCGCGTCGGAAATTCGTCGCCGTACCGCGCTGGGAACTGGTCGCGGCCCGGGCGGCGGTGGAGGCCGCCCTGGCCGATCCCACCAGGACCGGCCCCACTGTGGGGCTGGCGGACCTTCGCCCGCCGGCTTTTTATCGCGGCGAAGTGAAGAGCGCCGTGGTGGCTCGTGCAGGGACCATCCCGGGCGCCGTCAACCTGCCGGAAAGCTCCTTGCTCGCGCCGGACGGCCGCTTCGTTTCGGCCGAGGCCGCCGGCGCGCTTTTGCGGGTCGCCGGTCTGGCCCACCAGGACTCGATCATCGCCTTTTGCAACTCCGGCCATTGGGCCTCGCTCGGCTGGTTCCTGGGCAGTGAGGTCCTGGGGCTGAAACAGACCCGGCTTTACGACGGCTCCATGGCGGATTGGGCGTCCCAGCGCCGGCTGCCTGTCGTCCCGGGCGGAAACTAGGCCTGTCGCATGGTCGCGGAAACAGCCGATCCAGCCCCAGCGCAAGACGGAACCGCGCCACCGCCGCCCTCGACCGTCCTGGTCGGCACGGCTCTCTTGTTGCTGGTGGGCGGCGGCCTGGCGATCTGGCAAGGGCAGGGCGCGAGGCTGGCCGTGCTATATGGTCTTGGCGCCCTCTTCGGCCTGGTGCTCTATCACGCCGCCTTCGGGTTCGCGTCCGGCTGGCGCCGCCTGGTTGCCAATGGAGAGGGCGATGGCCTGCGCGCGCAGATGCTCATGTTGGGTGTCGCCACGCTGGTGTTCTTTCCGATCTTGTCGTCGGGCGCCGTGCTGGGCCGCCCGGTCGCCGGCGCGGTCGCGCCGGTGGGAATCTCGGTGGCGGCGGGCGCCTTTGTCTTTGGTATCGGCATGCAACTGGCCGGTGCCTGCGCCTCCGGTACGCTCTACACGGTCGGTGGCGGATCGACCCGAATGGTCATCGTCCTGGTGTTTTTCATGGTCGGTTCGGTGATCGGTTCGGCCCATCTTCCCTGGTGGCTGGCACTTCCCAGTCTCGGATCGGTGTCGTTGCCGGATCGTCTCGGGCTCCTGCCGGCCTTGGTTCTTCAACTGACCGTCTTCGCCGCGGTCGCGCTCATGACGTTGGTCGTGGAGCGCCGCCTGGCGCCACGGAGAAAGGCCAGCCCGGTCGTTCCGCCGGCCGGGGCTTGCCGACGGCTGCTGCAAGGACCCTGGCCGCTGCTCGCCGGCGCCCTGGCGCTGGCGCTGCTGAATGGCGTCACCCTGGCATTGGCCGGCCACCCCTGGACCATCAGCTTCGGCTACACCCTATGGGGCGCCAAACTGGCGTCCGCGGCGGGTCTGGATTTGACCGACTGGACCTTTTGGACCTGGCGCTATCCGAGCCGGGCCCTGGCGGGGTCGGTCTTTGCCAATACCACCTCGGTGATGAACTTCGGGATCCTTGTCGGCGCCTTCCTCGCGGCGGGACTGGCCGGCCGCTTTGCGCCTGGGGTTGCCATCAACTGGCGTCCGGCTCTGGCGGCGGTCCTTGGCGGCCTGCTGATGGGCTATGGCGCCCGGCTCGCCTTTGGCTGCAACGTCGGCGCCTACTTCAGCGGTATCGCGTCGGGCAGTCTGCATGGCTGGCTCTGGTTGGTGGCGGCCCTGGTCGGGACCTTCGTCGGGGTCCGGTTGCGGCCTTGGTTCAGGCTGGCAAGTTAAATCCGGGATGACGCCGCTGCGCCCTTGACAGTCGGGCACGCCGGCGTCATTTGTGAGCGAGCGTTCACAATTCTTGCGAGCTGCCAATGGCCAAGGGCACCAAGGCGCTGATCGAGCGCAAGGCACTGGAACTGTTTGTCGAAAAAGGCATCCGGGAGACGACGGTGCGCGATATCGCCGGGGCGGCAAAGGTGGCCGAAGGCACGCTTTATCGCCACTACCCGAGCAAGGACGCTTTGGCGGAGGCGCTTTTCAGCAGCGGGTACGAGGATTTCGCCAAGGACCTCGCGGCATTGGCGGGCGCCCAGGACGAGTTGCGGGGCGCGCTGGGCGAGATGGTGGTCTACGCCTGCCGGGCCTTCGACCAGGACTGGGTTCAGTTCAGTTATCTGCTGTTGTCCCAACATGTCCATCTGCGCCGCCGGGCGTCGGACGCGCAGAGTCCGGTGACCGTGCTCCGAGATCGCATTGCCTTGGCCATGGACCGCGGGCAGATCCCATCGGCAAATGCGGAGTTGGCCGCCGCCATGGTTTTCGGCCTGGTTCTTCAAGCCGCGGTGTCCGTTGTTTACGGCCGGCTGGACCGTCCTCTGTCGGACTACGCGTCCGATCTGTCCGAGGCGGCGTGGAAGGTTCTGCGGCCTTGATCCGATGGAGCGAGCCTCCCGCACGGCCGGGACGAGGTCGACGGCGGCATCGGATAGACCTTCCTGAAAAAACGCCTGGCGGCAGGATCTCGACGCCTGTCGTTCCGGGCCGAACTCACCAAGTCGTTATGCTGTCAACAAAAAGAATTGTTGTGAATCAGTCGCGAGTGGGGTGACCTGGGTTCCGCTTTTTGCTATGAACAGAACAACCGCTCCAAGAACGGGCGTTCAACAATGATCGGCAAGAGCCGAGAAAATAACGGGGAGACGTCGGAATGCATCAGCTTAAACACTATGAATCCCTTCTGAGCCGGGGAAAGATCACGCGCCGTGAATTCATGGGCCGTGCGGCGGCGCTTGGCTTTAGCGCGGCCCTGGCCACGAGCCTTGCCGGTCAGGCCTTGCAGGCGGCGACCCCGAAGAAGGGCGGTCGCCTCATAACTGGCGTGGGTCACGGCTCGACCACCGACTCGCTGAATCCGGCCACCTATGAAAACGGCTTTATGGCCGATCTCGGTTATGCCCTCCACGGTCACCTGACAGAAACCAGCAACGAGGGCGAGTTGATTCCCCAGTTGGCAGAGGGCTGGGAGGCCTCGGCCGACGCCGCGACCTGGACAATCAAGCTGCGCAAGGGGATCGAATTCCACAACGGCAAGACCATGACCGCGGCCGATGTGGTCGCCTCGATCAATCACCACCGCGGAGAGGACACCAAGTCCGCCGCCAAGCCGATTGTCGCGGCGGTGGAGGACATCAAGGCGGACGGCGACGACACCGTGGTCTTCAGCTTGAAGGGCGGCGACGCGGACTTCCCCTTTATCATGAGCGACTATCATCTGGCGATCCTGCCGAGCAAGGACGATGGCACGGTCGAATGGGAGTCGGGCGTGGGGATCGGTGGCTATGCCCTTAAGGAATTCGAGCCTGGCGTGCGCGCCGTGACCGAACGCGCGCCCAACTATTGGCGCGAAGGCCGGGCACATTTCGATGCGTTCGAGCTGTTGTCGATTGTCGACGTGGCTGCACGAACCAATGCGCTGGTCACCGGCGAGATCCACGCGATGGATCGCTGCGACATCAAGACGCTGCATCTGCTGAAGCGCAACCAGGACATTGTAATCGAGGAAACCACCGGCTACGCGCACTACACGATCCCGATGCGCACGGACACGGCGCCCTTTGACGACAACAACGTGCGCTTGGCCTTGAAGTACGGGCTCGATCGAGAGGCTCTCTTGAAGACGGTCCTGCGCGGCCACGGCGTCATCGGGAATGACCATCCGATCAGCACGGCAAACCGCTATCACGCCGCGGATCTTCCCCAGAGGCAGTACGATCCGGACAAGTCGAAGTTCCACCTGAAACAGGCTGGTCTCGACAGTTTGACCGTACCACTCCACGCGGCCGATGCGGCCTTTGGCGGGGCTCTCGACGCGGCCGTGCTCTACAAGGAGCATGCGGCCAAGGCCAACATCAACATCGATGTCGTGCGCGAGCCGAATGACGGCTACTGGTCGAATGTATGGATGAACAAGCCTTGGTGCATGTGCTACTGGGGCGGCCGGCCGACCGAAGATTGGATGTTCTCGACGGCCTATGCGTCGGGCGCCGATTGGAACGACACCTTTTGGGAGCACGAGCAGTTCAACAAGCTGCTGGTGGAGGCCCGCGGCCAGCTCGACGAGACGAAGCGCCGGGAGATGTATTTCGAAATGCAGCGCATCCTCAGCGACGAGGGCGGCGTGGTGGTGCCGATGTTCAACAACTACGTGTTTGCGACCTCGAACAAAATTGCGCACGATCCGCAAATGTCGGCCACCGGTGAACTCGACGGAAACAGATTGGCCGAACGCTGGTGGTTCGCCTGATCTTGGGCGCGCTACGCCAGAGGGGGTAAGAAAATGGGTAAAATATTCAAGATGATCGCCCAGCGCTTGGGGTTGGGTTTGATTACACTGTTCATCGTCTCCTTGATCATCTTTTCGAGCGTTGAACTCCTGCCGGGCGATTTGGCCGAGGCGATCCTCGGTCAGGCCGCCACGGAGGAAACGGTGGCGGCCTTCAGGCGGGAGCTGAAGCTGGATCTGCCGGCCCACGAGCGCTATCTCGGTTGGCTGGCGGGCATTCTCCAGGGCGACATGGGCAAGTCCCTTGCCAACGGGCGCGAGATCTCCGAGTTGATCGGCGTGCGCCTGGCCAATACGCTCTTCCTTGCCCTCTTCGCGGCCTGCGTGTCGGTGCCCATTTCCATTGTGCTAGGCGTCCTGGCGGCGCTCTATCGCAACACGCTCTATGACCGTGCGGTGAACGTGTTCACCTTGAGTACGATCTCCTTCCCGGAATTTTTCGTCTCCTACATCTTGATCCTTCTGCTGGCGGTGAATGCGGGGATGTTCCCCTCGCTTTCGAACGTCACCTTCGACATGCCCTTCTGGGACCGAGTCTATCGTGTGTCTTTGCCAGCCTTGACCCTGACCCTGGTGGTTATCGCGCATATGATGCGCATGACCCGCGCGGCGATCATCAACCTTCTGGCCAGCCCCTATATCGAGATGGCGAATTTGAAGGGCCTCAGCAAATCGCGGATCATCGTCCACCACGCTCTGCCGAACGCCCTGGCGCCGATCATCAACGTGATCGTCCTCAATCTCGCCTATCTGATCGTCGGCGTGGTCGTGGTCGAGGTGGTCTTCGTCTACCCGGGCCTGGGCCAGTTGCTGGTCGACTCGGTGTCCAAGCGTGACATCCCGGTGGTTCAGGCGAGCTGTATGATCTTCGCGGGAACCTATATTCTACTCAACCTGACCGCCGACGTGCTCTCGATCGTGAGCAATCCGCGGCTCATGCATCCGAAGTAAGGGGGGGAGCATGAAAAAGTCACTTAGTTCACGCCTGTCGAACCTGTTGCATCACGGTTTCTTCTGGTTCTTTATTCTGGTCCTGATCGTCACACAGTGGGGCGCGGGTTCCATTGAGACCACACTGAAGACCGCCGTGACCTTGTTGGTCTTGCTGGTGATCTCGCAGAATATATCCGCCCTCCTGATGATCCCCAGTTGGATCATCCAGGTCTTTATGTGGCTCCCCGAGGCCCACAAGATCATCATGCGAAAGGCGCCCTTGAGCGCGAAGTTCGGGATCCTCGTGATCCTGGCCAATGCGATCATCGCCATCTTCGCACCGGCCTTGGCGCCCTACGGCGAGTCGCAAATTGTCGGCGATCAGTTCGAAGTTTGGGGCGATCCCTTTATCCTCGGCACCGACAACCTGGGGCGCGATATGTTGACCCGGCTCTTCTATGGGGCCCGGAACACAATCGGCATCGCCTTTCTGGCGACCGGCCTGGCCTTCTTCATGGGCAGCCTGCTCGGTCTGTTGGCAGCTTCGCTGGGCGGATGGGTCGACCAGATTCTCAGCCGTATCGTCGATATCTTCATGTCGATCCCCTCGCTGATCTTCGCGCTGCTGGTCCTGACCATCCTGGGCACGGAGCTGGTTTACGTCGTGGGCGTCATCGCCGTGCTCTATGCCTCGCCGGTCTACCGTCTGGCACGCGCGGTGGGAATGAACGTCGTGGTGTTGGATTTCGTCGAGGTCGCCAAGCTGCGCGGCGAGGGACTTTGGTGGATTATCACCCGCGAGGTGCTGCCGAACTCGCTTCCGCCGCTGTCGGCGGAGTTCGGGCTGCGGTTCTGTTTCGTATTCCTGTTTCTCTCGGCCCTCAGCTTTCTCGGCCTGGGCATCCAGCCGCCGCTGGCGGACTGGGGGAGCATGGTGCGCGATAACGCGACCCTGATTACCTACGGCGACATTACGCCGCTCTTACCGGCGGCCTCGATCGCCCTTTTGACCGTGGCGGTGAACTTCGTCGTCGATTGGTTCCTCTATCTGACAAGTGGACTGCGCGATGAGCATTGATAGCAGCAACACGGCCCAAAAGGGCGATGTCCTCCTGAAAATGCGCGGCCTGCGCATTGAAGGACAGTCCGAAGAGCGTTGGATGGAGATCGTCCACGGCGTCGATGTCACACTGCATCGCGGCGAGGTGCTGGGTCTGATCGGTGAGTCGGGAGCCGGCAAGTCGACAATCGGGATCGCCGCGATGGCCTTCGCCCGACCGGGCTGTCGGATTACCGCCGGCACCATTGAGTTCGATGGCGTGGATTTGATGACGCTGACCGAGGAGGAAAAGCGGAACTATCGCGGCCGGCGCATCTCCTATGTCGCGCAATCCGCGGCGGCTTGCTTCAATCCCGCTCATAAGCTGATCGACCAATACGGTGAAGCCGCGACCCAGCACGGGGTGTTGAGCAAAGCAGAAGCCGACCGGGATGCGGTCGATCTTTATCGCCGCCTGCAACTGCCCGACCCGGAGAACATCGGCAACCGCTATCCGCACCAGGTCTCCGGCGGCCAGCTGCAGCGCGCCATGGTGGCCATGGCCATGGCCTGCAAGCCCGATCTGATCGTGTTCGACGAGCCGACCACGGCGTTGGATGTGACGACCCAGATTGAAGTCCTGGCGGCCATCAAGGACGTGGTGCGTCAGTTCAACACCGCGGCAATCTACATCACCCATGATCTGGCGGTGGTGTCCCAGGTTTCCGACCGCATCATGGTGTTGCGCTACGGCAACGTGGTCGAGGAGGGTGAAACCCGCCAGATGGTCGAGCGGCCGCAGATGGAGTACACCCAGCAGTTGCTCTCGGTGCGGACCTTCATCAAGGAGGAGGCGGTTCCGGAAGAGGGCGAGGCGCCGCTGCTCGAGGTCAAGGACGTTACGGCGGCCTATGGCGGCGGCAAGGTCCTGGTGCTGCAGGACATCAACCTGGAAATTCATCGGCAGAAAACCGTGGCGGTGGTTGGCGAGTCGGGTAGTGGCAAGAGCACATTGGCTCGTGTCGTCACCGGCCTGCTGCCGCCCATCAGCGGCACGATCTCCTATGAAGGCGAAGTTTGGGCCCGGTCCTACAAGAAACGCGACCGTCAGCAGCTGCGGCGTTTGCAGATGATCTATCAGCTCCCCGATGTGGCGGTGAATCCGCGGCAGAAGGTCAAGGATATCATCGGCCGGCCGCTGTCCTTTTATCTGGGACTGCACGGTCAGGAACGCAACGACAGGGTCGCCGAACTGCTCGACATGATCGAGTTGCCGGAAGCCTATGGCGAGCGGCTTCCCAGCGAGCTGTCCGGCGGTCAAAAGCAGCGGATCTGTATCGCCCGCGCCCTGGCAGCGGAACCGGAGCTTATCATCTGCGACGAGGTGACCTCGGCCCTGGATCAGCTTGTGGCAGAGGAAATTCTGAAGCTTCTTCAGCGCCTCCAGGACGAATTGGGAATCACCTACCTCTTCATTACCCACGATCTGGCGACCGTTCGGGCCATTTCCGATGAGATCGTCGTGATGCTGCAGGGCCGGGTGGTCGAGCATGGCAAGAAGAGCGAAGTGTTGAATCCGCCCCATCACGATTATACCGACCTGCTCTTGTCGTCGGTGCCGGAGATGGATCCGGACTGGCTCGACGACCTGCTCGAAGACCGCCGTCAGCGCATCGCGCGTGGCGAGAAGGTGCTGACAGCGGCCGACAACTAGCCGCTGGAGCGTCGGTCCCAAACTCGCAAGCCCTCGAGGCGCCCATCGAACGGTGCCAAGGGGGCCTGCCGTCGCCGGGCTTGATTGTGAAGGATGTCATGTAGGTTGCGACGTGGGCTGATATCGGCGCTCTTTGGCTTGTCCGTTCTGGCCGCGGTTTTGTCACCCGGTCCCATGCGGGCGCAGATCCAACCGGTCGGCGAGCTGCGCGACATGTGCTTTGGCGACGGCGTCTTTCAGGGGGACCTGAAGGAAAAGGCAGAAGGCCTCTGCTGGGGCTTCATTGCCGCGGTCGGCGAGATTCTGCTCACTGGAAACACCGTCTCTGGCTTTGCCGCCTGTCCGCCGCTTGGTGACGGCATGGCCGAACGGGGTGAGATCATTCGCCTCGTCAAGGATTACCTCGACAGTTACCGCGACGATCCCCAGATCCCTGGATCGGTCGCCATCGCCCAGGGGCTGGCCGAGGCCTTTCCCTGCGAGTAGGGGGGCCGGGCACGCCGCGGTCAGTTGGCGATCGATCCGTTCAGGAATGCCAAGAGGGCGCGCTTTGCCAGTTCGGCGTTGGCCAAGCTCGGCGAGGTGATCATGGAATGGCCATTGCCTTCGATCAGCAGCGACCGGCTGAGCGGCCTTTCGCCGAAATACTCTCCGCAGTGTTTGCCGGCCTTCGCCCGGTACCAGGGATCGTCCGTGCCCAACACGGCAAGTATGGGGACGCTGCTGGGAATCCGCAGACCCCGGAAGGGTGGCGTGCCATCGCAGTGCCAGGACATGATCGCGACGCCGGCAACATCGTCGCGATCGTAGCGGGCGGCCGCGAGACCGCCTTCGCTGAAGCCCACGACATAGATGCGCCGCGGATCGATCCAGGGCAGGGCGCGGACCCGATCGACCGCAAATCGCAGCTCCTCGAGCCTCAGGCTGTGGGATTCCGGCGCCAGGGACCGGGCCAGGGTATTGGTGTTGCAATTGGAGCGGCGCGACGTCCGGGCAAAGGAGTCCGGCAGAAAGACGGCAAAGCCGCGTTCGACAAGAAAGAGCTTGCCGGATTCTTCCTCGGATCCGATGCCGCTGCAGCCGTGCAGATAAATGACCGCCGGAATCTGGCTGTCGGCCGTCAGGCTTCCGGTAACCCTCTGGACCCGCTTGTCACTCCAGCGACCGATCACCGGCGCCGGATTACTGGCGATCGCGGGCAAGCTGACGTGGGCCCGGCGCCAGGTCTCGGCCAGGTCCTCATCGGTCGCGGCCTCGCCCGGCGCCGGTGCCAGGAAAAGCCAGACGCCTAAGATCAGGCGGATGCCGTTCCTGGCGATGTCTTTCAATTCAAGCATTGCGACCGCAGGCTACCCGTTTCGGCCGTATCTGTCACCGATCTTGGCCGTTGTTTTCCGTCGTCGAGCCAGAATTGCCAGTTTGCCGACCGCCCGATTGTTGAAGAAAGTTTGCAAATACCCAACCCCTTTCCTTTCTCTTGCCCGTGGCAGTTAGGTATAGTCATACCACTCGGTGAAACAGGGGACCCTATCAATGACTTCGAGATCCGCACTCCTCACTGTCGCTGTCTTGGCCGCCACGCTTGCCGTGCCCGTCGGTTCGGCTCTCGCGCAGTCCACGCCGCCGCCGGTCGGGGCGACCTATTCATTTGCGTGCAATTCCAGTATTCGCTCCAACTACACCGAGACCTATGAGGTCGTGTCGGTCAGCGGCGACATGCTGCGCGTGCAGGTCAACGATGGGGCTTCGAGCAATGTCTACGAGAAGCCGGTCTATCTGCTGAACACGACCCTTTATGAGCGCCAGACCCTGTTTGGCCGACAGAGCGAGTTTACCAAGATACCCTCCGAGTTCCGTTCCCTGGCCGGTCTCGGGGTCGGCACCAAGGTCAAGGCCTGGGCTACGGAAGTGCGCGACAACCCGCACACCCGGCTGGAGTGGAACTACAGTGTCTCGGTGGTTGGGCAGGAGTCGCTCTTCGTTCCTGACGTGGGCGATCTGGATGTGATCTCGGTCGCGGAATCGCGCTGGGTCGATCTCTATTCGGCCAACCTGGTGTCCTACTATTCGCCGGAGCTCAAGTTTCCGGTCTATTGGACCTATCGGGACTCCAACGTCGCCGAGGTCGAATGCACCCTGGCCAGCGTCTCGGGTGTCGAGGGCTTCGTCGCAACGCGCTCGCCCACGCCGTCGTCGGTTGCCGGTACGTCTCTTTCCGTGCTCGACACCACGGGGGTCAGGCGCTTTCCTCATAGTGCCGCGCCGTTGATCGCGATGGTTCCGGCCAACGAGCCGGTTCAGATCTTGGATCAGATCGAGAACGATGGCGTCTACTGGTACGAGATCGCCATGGCCGGCGATGTTCAGGGTTTCATTCCCGAGTCCGCCGTGACCGGCGGCGAGGGTGGCATCACCCGCTCGGTCGTGGAGACCACCAGTCAGCCGGCGGCGCCGGCCACGACGCAGCAGGCCGCCATTCCGGCCACGACAGCGACGCAAACCCAGCAGTCCACCGAGTCCGATGATCCCGCCGCCCGGTTGGCGCGGCTCGAGCAGCTCCACAATTCAGGCCTGATCTCGGACGAGGAGTTCGAGATGAAGAAGCGCGAGATCGGCGGTGGCCCGGCGCCGACCGGCATTGCCGACCGATTGCGCGATGCCAACGAGAAGTTCCGCAACGGCGCGCTCAGCGCCGACGCCTTCGTGGCCAAGCGGGCGGAGATCCTCGGCATCATCAATCCGGGCGAGATGGCGGTCGAAGACGGACTGGTCTTGATCGACGCCCTTCTGTCGGCACAGCTCATTTCGCCGACCGAGCATCGCCGCAAGCGCAGCGAGATGCTCTCCGCGCTTTAACCCGGACCTTTTAGAAGAAACAACGGGGCGCCGCTTTCCGCGGTGCCCCGTCGCCGTTTCGGACCCTCTCAGGGTTCTTCAGGCTAAGAGCTGAGCTCGCCATAGTCGTGCGTGTATTCTCCGGGCTCGAAGCGGCCGATGGTTTGGCACCGGCTTTCCCCGGGCCAGAGGTAGTCGACCCGTCTCTCGGAGGGGCGGTAGAGGGCTGTGTAGACTGTCGCAGCCCCTACCTGCCGGCAGTAAAGTGGCGGCTCGAGAAACCGTGCGACCAGTTTCGTCAATGTCGTGGCCGGGTCGTCCAGGGCGTCCAGGAGGACCCGCTGGCGTCGTATCGAATCTGTCATCGGACCGGACCTGTCCTGATGGTTGGTGCAGGCCCGAAGGGTCGAAACGACCGGGGCCCGGTCGGGTCCGAGGAAGAGGGTCGCGTAGGCCCCCGACCTGTCGAGCAAGGTCACGTTATGGGCCATCGCTATGGGAATCCGACACAGTGCCGCGACTGCCTGATCGACTTGCCGACAGGTCTCCAGCACATATCGCAACAGCAGGATTACCGAGAACCCGGGTCCCGGGCGCTTTGCCCCGTCGGACTGCCCAACCCCAACACCATCCCCAACACCATCCCCAACGCCATCCCCAACGCCATCCCCAACGAATGTCAGACTGGCGACCAGCCCGTCCTCGTTCATGCCGTCCAGGCAGCCGCCCCACGGCCTTTGCGCCTTGGCGATTACCTCACGCCCGGACCAGGAGGTCGCCTCGAAGCGGTCGGAGACGATGTCGAGGGAGAAGTCGTAGTTGCGGATCAGCGCCGGCCCTCCGTCCCCGAGCCAAACTGCCTGGCTGCACCCGGCGACATGGGGCGGTGGCCGAAAATGGCTCAGGAGCCGGTGGGCCAAGTCGTCGTCACCGACCAGGGCGCAAACCCGGTCGTAGTGCGGCAAGAGCTCGGGCATGTGATGGCCAAGAGCCGCGCGGCATTCCTCCGCGGTCGGCGGGCGCGCGCGTCCTTGGCCGAGATACCAGCGTTCCGACTCCTCGCGTCCGGCGTTGAAACGGGCCAACCAGGCTTTATCCGGCCGTTCTTCGCGCGCAAAGATGAAGCGTTTGAGCATGGTGCAAACCTATTCACCTGTGCCGCGGACCGATACACCGCTTGCGCCTGTCCGTGCGGGATAACCGCTTGGTCAGCCCAGGAAGGTGTCGATCGATTCGGCGACGATGTCCGCGCCTTCCAGCAACAGGTTGTGCCGCAAGCGGGGAACGATAAAGAGCTGTGAGCCCTCGATCTGGCCGTGCATGAACTTCGCCATCGCGGCGCTGGAGCCGGGATCGTGCTCTCCGGTCATGACCAGCGTGGGCGCTGCGATGCGGTGGAGCTGATCCCCCAGATCCCCTTCGGCGAAGGTCCGATAGGCGGCGGCGAAGGTCTTCGGGTCGGTCTGCCTGTAGCGGTCAATACGCTGCTGGACGAGATCGGGATGCGCCTGGCGAAACTCTGGCGTGAACCAGCGCTCCAGGGCCGCATCCATGGTCGAGGCGGCGCCGTTCTTTTCGATATCGTCGGCGCGCTTTTTCAAGCGGGCCAGAATTTCCGGCGACTTGTTGGCGACCGCGCTCATGATCACGATCTTGTCGGTCTGTTGGGCATGGTTGAGCGCAAAAGACTGGACGATCAGGCCGCCAAGCGAGAACCCGGCCAGATGGGTTCTTGTGATGCCGAGTTGAGACAAGATGGCGCGCAGGTCGGCGGCAAAGTCTTCGATGGCATAGGAACCGGGGAGCCGGTCGGAATGGCCGTGGCCGCGCAGATCGTAGCGGATCACCTGGAAACGGCGGCGCAGGACCTGGGCGACCCGGTCCCAGCTCTCCAGGCCGGAGGCCATGCCGTGGACGAGGGTCAGCGGCGGCCCTTCGCCCTCGACAAGCACCTCTGTCTGGAAACCATTGGCCTCGACCCGCATATCGGTCGAAGGGTGCTAGAGACTGCGCCGCAGAAAGATGAAGTCGCCGCCGTCGTGACCGGCGAAGCGCACGTCCGAGAACTCCGGCGTCTGGCTGGCGTTCAGCACCACCGGCCGGCGAACCTTTTGGAACAGTTCCGACCCGTCCATGAGCCCCTGGTTGCTCAACAGCGCATCGATGAAGGCCTTGGCAAAGACCGAGTGACCGCCGCCGCCGCCGTCCATCACCGGCTCGAGCCCGCCCGAGGTGAGCGCCACTCTGGCGCGCTTGCTGATCATTTTCTGATAGTAGCTCGGGCTCTGCAGCGTCGAGCCGATCGAACGGGTCAAGGTGCCGGAGTAGCAGCTATCCACCACCAGCATGACGTGGTTGGCCTCCATGGCCTTGATCGTGTCGGTGATGGTCGCGTTGGAGACCCAACTGACCTGGGTATCGGTGGTGGCATCGACCGGCAGCCAATAGCCGCGCTCGGCCGAAACGTCGAGAATACCGTGGCCGCCGTAGTAGATCAGCAGGTTGTCCTCTTTCTTCAACTTGGTGCGCAGATGATCCAATGCCACGACGATGTCGGCGCGGGTCGCGTTGATCAAGGTCTGGACGTTGAAATTGTAGAAGTCCCGAAGCACCTCGCTGACCCGCAGGGCGTCGTTCACCGCGGTGTCCAGTTTGGGAAGCGACTGGTAGTTGTTGTTGCCGATGACCAGGGCGTAGTAGCTCCCGAACTCGACCGAATTGAAGCCCGCTTCGGTCGTTGCCTGCTGGGTCTGGTCCGTTCCGGCCTGGGCCACGGCGGTGGTCCCGGTGGTCGCGGTGCCGTCCAGGGCGACGACGA
Source organism: Kiloniellaceae bacterium (assembly GCA_021776195.1). The sequence continues at coordinate 36,731 of JAJFGK010000089.1, forward strand.
AATCCGAAGCCACATAGCCCATGGCGCCGCTTGCCAGGTTCACCATCAACCAGTCCGACCCGATCACCTGGCCGAGCGAAATGACATCTTCGCCCTTGCGCAGGGTGGCGATGACCTGGCCCGAACGGTTCGGGGCGGCACGCACGTTGACGTTGGATTTCGCCATATAGCGGCCATAGCGCGGCGAGATACTGGGCATCGCGGCGCCGGCGCTGGTCCCCTGGGTCGCCGTCTGTTGCCCGCTGTTCTGTTGCCCGCTGTTCTGTTGAATGGCCGCGGTTTGCGTCGTTGTGGTCTGGGTCGTTGTCGTGGGGGCGGGGGGGACATAGCTGTTGTCGACCGTGGTCGTTGTTCCCGCCGAAGTCGACGCCCCGCTGTTGGTCGCGGTGTTGCTGGCGGGGGGTACATAGGCTGGATCGGCGCCGGTGCCGGCCGTGGTACTACTGGCGGTCTGGGTGGTTTGCGGCGGCGTGTAGGTCGGGTCGACCAGCGCCGCCAGTTCCGTCGAGGCCGCCGATTCCTCCGCCGATAGGGAACGCCAGCTGTTGATTCGCCTGTCGACCTCCTGGAGCTCGGCGGTCTGGATCCGGTTGCGCAGCCGGTTGACCCCGGCACGGGCATCCTGCTGGATATCCGATGCCCTGGCGGAGCTCGCCAGCCGGTACCAGTAAAAGGCCTCCTTGCGGTCCCGTGAAATGCCGATACCGCGCTCGTAGACCCGTCCCAGATTTACCTGAGCCAAGGACCAGCCCTGGTCGGCCGCCAGACGGTACCAACTGAGGGCCTTGATCGGATTGCGCGGCACGCCGTCGCCGGTCTCGTAGATGTGCCCAAGATCGTTCTGCGCCCGCGCGAAGCCCTGCTTCGCCGCCCGTTCCATCCAGGCGATCGCCTGGCGAACGTCGCGTCTGACGGTTTTGCCGCCGTTGCGGTAGATGACGCCCAACTTGTAGCTCGACAGCGGGTAGCCCGCCTCGGCCGAAGGCTTGAAGAGATTGAGCGCCGTTTGCAGGTTCTTCTCCACACCGACGCCATGGAGGTACATCTCGGCCAGGTGGGTCTGCGCGCTGACGTCGCCGAGCGCGGTGCCGCGCTTGTACCAGTTGAGCGCTTCCGTGAGGTTGCCGATGTCGTATTGGTAGGTGCCACCGATCAGCGAGTAGGCGATCAGATAGTTCTGGCTCGCCGCCTCGAAAAGATAGCTGAGCCCTTCATCGCGTTGCTTGGCAAAGACCAGGACCCGGCCGAGCTGAAACTTCATGCGCGCCGAGTCCGGATAGCGGGATACCGCGGAGCGGCAGGCCTTCATCGCCCTGCGCGCGTCGATCAGGTCCCACTGGACGCCTTCGGCCACCTTGTTGGGGTCGGCCGGATGTGCCGCCAGATTGTCGCAATCGGTGACCGGCGCGGCCGCCAGGCTTGGCCCCAGGGAGAAGAGACCAAGCGCGGAAGCAAGGATGAGGATCTTCGACAATCGATGTCCCATGGTCATTCATGCCTTCCGATTGATGACATTCTTGTCAAACCTCGGCCTGACGCCCCCAGGCGCGTTCCTGCCCCGGGGGCCAGCCCAGTCGCCGGCTCAAGCGTCGTCGGCTCAAGCATCTCAGCCGCTTCAGGCCCGTAAGATGCGGCCTGCCCCCTTGAAGGGGCAGATCTCCGGTCGCCTGGGCAGCGAACCGCCCGAGAGACTATCCGGATCCGGATAGCCTACCAGCCGCCGCCGCCGGAGCCGCCCGAACCGCCGCCACCGCCGGAACCGCCACCGCCGGAACCGCCCGATCCGCCGCCCGAGCCGCCGGAGTTTCCGCCGGCGCCACTGCCGGCGCCACCGCCGGGCTCACTGCTGTTGCTGCCGCCGGAGAGCCGATCGACAATCGTGTTGTAGGGCACCGTGCGCTGTTGTCCCGACGGGGCCGGGATCAGCAGGGCCAATCGCGGCCCGGACGCCGTGCTGGACAGTGCCGGCAAGGGCGCCGAAGCCGTCTCGGTCAGGGCCGCCGCGGCGGGACCGGACGCTGCCAGCGACAGGCAGAACAGGGAAGCGCCCAGGGCCAAACCGCTCAGGGTACCGGACATCTTTGAAACATGGTCGGTCATTTCATTTTCTCCTCTCGCGCTTCTGATATCGAAGCCAGCCTGTTCGAGATCGCAGGATCGGCCAAGAAGAGCCGATAGAACCAGCGTCGAACTATACGTGATTCCACGCGCAAAGGAAGAAAAAGGGGTGAGAAAGAATTTACCGAATTTGCGGCGCCGCGTGGGGAGACGGCCAGGTGCCGCTTGCGATGGTGGGCGCACGTGGGATTGAACCACGGACCTCTCGCGTGTGAAGCGAGCGCTCTCCCGCTGAGCTATGCGCCCTCGTCGCGCGGAAGGAGGAGAACGCGCGAAGGAGGGCTTCCTTTAGGCCAGGCCCTGGGGGCTGTCAAGCGCCCGTCACAGGCGAAACGGCTCTCGATTCGCAGTAAATCGATTCGTTTTACTGCGTCATGTTTTTCATTATTTTTCAATGTGTTGATAGCCCCGGTAATTATTTGTTAACCAAATCTCCCTAAACGAGCTAGTTCTATGTCGCGCAACTATGTTGCCCTTTGGACTGTAAAAGGATCTGAAAATGCCAGCGAAGACCCCAGCGAAGGCTGCGAAGCCGGCGCGAAAGAAGACCGCCGCCAAAAAGAAGGCAGCGCCAAAGAAAGCGGCGAAGA
>JAJFGK010000090.1 GCA_021776195.1 Kiloniellaceae bacterium
TTGATCTTCTTGGCCTTGCCCAGGATGATCTCGACGAAGCGGTCGGCGACCGCCTCCATGCACAAGATGCGCTTGACCGCGGTGCAGCGCTGGCCCGAGTTCTTGGTCGCCCCGGCGATGGCCAGCTCGGCGGCCTTCTCCAGGTCGTCGTCGGACAGGTCGTCGCAGACGATCAGCGGGTCGTTGCCGCCGAGCTCCAGCACCGTGCGCCGGTAGCCGGCCTTCTCGGCGATCATCTTGCCGACCGGCACGCCGCCGGTGAAGGTGATCAGGTCGATCTTGTCGTTGACGATCATCTCCTCGCCGATGTCGGCCGGCCAGCCGGTCACCACCGACAGCATCTCGGGCGGCAGGCCGGCGTCATAGAGGATGTCGGCCAGCAGCAGCGCGGTCAGCGGGGTCAGCTCGGTCGGCTTGACCACCATGCAGTTGTTGGTGGCGACCGCGGGGGCGATCTTGTGGGCCACCATGTTGAGCGGGTGGTTGAAGGGCGTGATCGCCGAGATCGCGGTCAGCGGCTCGCGGGTGGTGAAGATCTTGCGCGCCTTGCCCTGGGGCGTCAGGTCGCAGGAGAAGATCGCGCCGTCGTCGTTGATGCACATCTGGCCGGCCAGGGTGAAGACGTCGTAGGCCCGGCCGCACTCGTAGGCCGAATCCTTCATCGAGATGCCCAGCTCCAGGGTGATGACGTTGGACAGCTCGGCCTTGCGCTCGACGATCAGCTCGGCGGCGCGGAACAGGATCTGCTGGCGCTCGTAGCGGGTCAGCTTGGGCTTGGCGGCCGCGGCGATCTCGAAGGCCTGGCGGGCGTGCTCGGCCTTGCCGGCCGGGACCGTGCCAATGACTTCATTCGTGTAGGGATAGCGGACCTCGATCACGCCGTCGGCCTCGACCTTGCGGCCGGCGATGCGCATGGGCTCGTGGATCAGGGTGGCTTGGGCTTCGGCGACGCTCATGGTCAAGGTTCTCCGGGGATATCGGGGGTCAATCTATTCCGCGACCGCTGCGGTTTGGGCCGTGGTGTTCTGGGCAGCGGGGGCGAGATGGTTCAGGGCGATGTCGAAGGCATCGAAGTTGCGCAGGCGGCGGCCCTCCAGCCCCTCGACCGGGCGGTTCACGATCAGCGGCACGGTCTGTTCCGAGACCCCGCCGTGCGAGCGCAGCGGCACCTCCAGGCCCGACAGGTCGTGGCGGTCGGCGCTGGTGCCGATCACCACGTGACGGGTCGAGACCACCACCAGATCGCCCATGCGATCCTCGGGCAGGCCGAAGCGGGCGCAGGCGTCGGCCTTGCTGGCCGCGTACTCGATGCCGGCCAGGCCGTTCAGCCGGTCCAGCACGGCCGCCTCGTCGGCGTCCTCCGGCAAGTAGACCGTCACGAAGGAGCCGAGTGCGCCGTGGTGGACCACGTAGGGGTCGGTGATCGGGCAGATCACCCGGGCCGCGCCGGCGCCGAGCCAGGCGTCGAGCTCGTCCTGCAGGAAGATCACGTCGGGGCTGCCGTCGGCCTTGTGCTTGGCGTTCATGCCGTGATCGGCGGTCAGCACCAGGATCGCGCCCAGGGCGTCGAGCTGGGCCAGGTACTTGTCCATCATGGCATAGAAGGCATTGGCGCCCGCGCTGCCGGGGGCGTGCTTGTGCTGGACGTAGTCGGTGGTCGACAGGTAGGTGATGGCCGGCCGGCGGCTCTCCATCAGCTTCACCCCGGCGGCGAAGACGAACTCGGACAGCTCGGCGGAATAGACGCTGGGCACCGCCATGCCGACCATCCCGACCACCTCTTCGATGCCGTTTTCGGCCAGGCTGACCTGATCGGCCTTTTCCGAGGAAAAGCAGATCGCGCCGCCGTCCTCACCGATGGTCAGGCCGTGACCCAACAGCCGGCGCAGCTTGTCCTTGGCGGTGACGATGGCGATGGTCGCGCCCTGGTCCTGGAAGGCCTTGAAGATCGTCGGCGCGCGCAGGAAGGCGGGATCGTTCATCATCACCTCCTCGCCGCTCTCGGGGTTCAGGAAGTAGTTGCCGCAGATGCCGTGGACCGCCGGGTCGCGGCCGGTGACGATCGAGAGGTTGTTCGGGTTGGTGAAGGAGGGCACCACGCAGTCGGCCCGCAGGTCCGCGCCGCGCGGCAGCATGGCCGCCATGTAGGGCATGACCCCGTCGGCCACCGCCGCTTCGATGTAGTCCGGCTCGGAGCCGTCGATGCAGACCACGACCAGGGGGGCGCTGGGCGCCGTATAGGAACGGCCGTTCACTTGGATCATGGGTTTGGTCCTCGGGTTCGTTGGGTTGGTTGGGCGGTCTGGTCAGGCGGCCGCTTCGGCCGGCCCGGTCTGGGTGACGCCCATCTCGGCGATGACCTCGGCGATCACCGCCAGGGCGTCCTCGATGTCCTGTTTGGCCAGTTGGCCGATGCAGCCGATCCGGAAGGTCGGCGCCACGGTCAGCTTGCCGGGATAGATCACGTAACCGCGCGCCGCCAGGCGGTCGTAGAAGTCCTCGAAGACAAAGCGCGGATCGGCCGGCATATGGAAGGTGACGATGATCGGCGCCTGGCGTTCGTCCGGCAGCAGGGTGGCGAAACCCAGCGCGCGCATACCCTCGACCAGGATGCGGCAGTTCTCCCCATAGCGCCGGCCGCGGCCCGCGACGCCGCCCTCGGCCTCGTGTTCGGCCATGGCCTGATCGAAGGCGGCGAGCACATGGGTCGGCGGCGTGAAGCGCCACTGGGCGTTGGCCTCCATGGCGCGCCACTGGTCGTAAAGGTCGAGCGCGAGGGAGTGGCTGTTGCCGGCGCAAGCCTCCAGCACCGACTGACGGATCACCGCGTAGCCCATCCCCGGCACGCCCTCGAGGCACTTGTTGGAAGAGGCCATGACCGCATCACAGGGCAGGGCCTTGGCGTCGAGCGGCAGCGCGCCGAAGGCGCTCATGGCATCGACCAGCAGACTGCGGCCCTGGCCGGCGACGATGGCGGCGATTTCGCTCAGGGGGTTGAGGATGCCGCTGGTGGTCTCGCAGTGGACGGCGGCGACATGACTGATCGCCGGATCCCCGGCCAGCAGGCTCTCCAGCGCGGCGAGATCGGGGCACTGGTCCTCGGCGCATTCCAGCGCCACGGCGGCGCGGCCAAGATAGGTGGCGATCTTCATCATGCGCGCGCCGTAGGCACCGTTCACCAGCACCAGCAGCTTGCCGTCGCGCGGCAGCAGCGTGCCCAGGGTGGCCTCCACCGCGAAGGTGCCCGAGCCCTGGACCGGCACGCAGACGAAGTCCTCGCCGCCGCCGGCAATGGCCACCAGCCGCTCGCGCACCCGCGCGTTCAAGGCGATGAACTTCTTATCCCGGCTGCCCCAGTCGCGCAGCATGGCCTGCTTGACGGTCAGCGAGGTGGTCAGCGGGCCGGGGGTCAGCAGGAACTCGCCGTTACCGGTCAGACGCGCGCGCGGTTCGGCGTCGCGAGTGGTGGATTGGGTCAAGAAAGGCCTCCATTTGCCCCCGGCCTGGACTTTCGGTCGATAAGGGCCGTCGGTTGATAGAGGCGCAGATTAGCGGCATCAGTGACATTAGAGAAATTCATTCGAATTATGCCAACTATAGATTACACTAATAGAAAAGAGGAGAGAGGGATCAGGCGATGAACCATGCCCAGCTCAGGGCCTTCCACGCGGTGGCGCAGGAAGGCGGCTTCACCGCGGCGGGCCGCGCCCTGGGCCTGACCCAGCCGGCGGTCACGGTCCAGGTCAAGGCCATGGAGGAGGCCTACCGGGTCGAGCTGTTCCATCGCCGCGGCCGCGACGTGGTCCTGACCCGGACCGGGCAGGAACTCCACAATCTGACCCGCCGCCTCTTCGAGATCGAGCGCGAGGCCCACGAGTTCCTCCAGGCCGACGGCGGCCATGTGCGCGGCCAACTGCGGCTGGCCGCCGACGGGCCCTTTCACATCATCCCCCTGATCCAGGCGATCCGCGAGGAACTGCCTGGGCTGGACCTCAGCGTCTCGATCGGCAATTCCGCTGCGGTCTGCCGGGCTCTGGTGGACTACGAAGCGGAGATCGGCGTCTTGAGCGAGGGCGCCACCGACGAGCGCTTCGCCGTGCTCTCGGCGATCAGCTATCCGATCATCCTGCTGATCGCCGCCGAGCATCCCTGGGCCGGACGCGCCAGCGTGCACATCACCGAGCTGGAGGACCAGCCCATGGTCCTGCGCGAGCCGGGCTCGGGGACCCGGCGCAGCTTCGAGACCGCCCTGACCCGGGCCGGGGTCAAGCCGCAGCGGGTCCTCGAGATCGGCAGCCGCGAGGCGGTGCGCGAGGCGGTCGCCGCCGGCCTCGGCCTGGGGGTGGTCCAGGCGCCGGAGAAGGGCGCCGATGCCCGGGTCGCGACGGCGGCCATCACCGGCGCCGCGATCGAGGCCAGCGAGTTTGTCATCTGTCTCGCCGAGCGCCGGGAGAGCCCCATGTTGCGCCGCCTGGCGGCCCTGATACGCTAGCGTTCTTGACCTCTAGGGGGATTGGATCGGTGACCGAAGCCGTTGAAATCGCCGTTGTCGGCGCCGGAATCGCGGGCATCGCCACGGCCTATTACCTCTGCTGCCAGCATGGCAAGCGTGACCTGGTCCTCCTCGACCCGCGGCCGCCCATGTCCCTGACCTCGGCGCAGTCCGGCGAGAACTACCGCAACTGGTGGCCCCATCCGGTCATGACCGCCTTCACCGATCTCAGCATCGATCTGATGGAGGCCATCGCCCGCGACAGCGACAACCGCCTGCATATGACCCGGCGGGGCTACGCCCTGGCGACCCGCCGGGCCGATCTCGACGGGTTGCTCGCGGACCTGGAGCGCGGCTATGGAGCGGGGCCGCAGGATCTGATCCGGGTACACGACAAGGGCGGCGGCGCGACCTATCGGCCAGCCGATTCGGCGGACTGGCGGGCGGCGCCCGGCGGCGTCGACCTGCTGCGCGATCAAGACCTGATCCGCCGGACCTTTCCCGGATTCGATCCCACCGTCTCCACTGTCATCCACATCCGCCGAGCCGGCGATATCAGTGGCCAGCAGATGGGCCAGTTCATGCTGGAGCGGATTCGCGAGGCCGGCGGCCGGCTGTTGCCGGTTCGCCTGATAGGAGCGGACCATGACGGCGGCTTTCGGCTGGAGACCCGGGGCCAGTCCGGGACCGGGGAGCTGCGGGCGGAGGCGGTGGTCAACGCCGCCGGTCCCTTCGCCGGACCGGTCGCCGCATTGCTGGGGGCGGACCTGCCGATCGAAACGGTGCTGCAACAGAAGGTCGCCTTCGAGGACCGGGAGGGCGTCATCCCCCGGGCGATGCCCTTTGCCATCGATCTCGACGGGCAGACCATCGACTGGAGCGAGGAGGAGCGCGCCCTTCTGCGCGAGGATCCGGCGACCGCCTGGCTCGCCGAACCCATGATGGGCGGCATGCACTGCCGGCCGGACGGCGGCGAGCAGGGGCGCTGGGTCAAGCTCGGCTGGGCCTATAACCGCGGCGCGGCCGCGCCCTGCGAGGACCCGGCGCTGGACCCGAACTTCCCCGAGATCCTGCTGCGCGGCGTCAGCCGCCTGCAACCCGGGCTCAAGACCTATTACGGCCGCCTGCCCAGGGCCATGACCCACTACGGCGGCTTCTACGCCATGACCCCTGAGAACTGGCCGCTGGTCGGCGCAACCGACGTCGCCGGGGCCTTCGTGGTGGGCGCCCTGTCGGGTTTCGGCACCATGGCGGCCTGCGCCGCCGGGGCGCTCTGCGCGGCGGCGGTGGCCGGTGCGCCGCAGCCGGACTACGCGGCAAAGCTCGGCCCGGCACGCTACGGCGATGCCGCGCTCATGGCCGAACTGAACGCTATGGCAAGTAAAGGCCTGCTTTGAGCCGACCGGACTCTCAATCGAGGTAGCGCACCTTGTCCGAGGCCAGCAGAGCTTCGATGTAGTCGGGCACGCCCAGCCCCGCCTCGACCTTGGCCAGCTGGTCCGCCTCGGCGGCCAGCAGCGCGGGCAGGCCGGCAATGACCTCGGCCACGCGCCCTCGTGGCACCACAACCACGCCATCGCGGTCCCCGGCGATCAGGTCGCCGGGCTCGACCACCAGCCCGCCGACGGCCAGGGGCTGGTTGACGCTGCCCGGCCCGGAACGTGCCGGCGAGTTGGGAGAGATCCCGCGGCAGGCGACCGGCAGCCCGACATCGAGGATCCCGGCGTAGTCGCGCACCAGGCCATCGGTCACGAAGCCGGCTGCCGCGCGGTTCCGTGCCATGCCCAGCACCAGGTCGCCGACCACGGCGGCCCCCAGGAAACCCTCGGTGCCGGCGACGATCACATCGCCGGGCGCGGCCAGGGCGAGGGCCGCGAAGACCGCGAGATTGTCCGAGGGGCCGCAGGCCGCCGTGACCGCCGGCCCGCAGAAGCTGTGGGGCAGACCGTCGGCCTGGCCGATCGGCTTGATCCCCTGATCGAGCGCCCCCGCGCCGCCGAGCAGATCGACCAGCAGGCTGGTGGCGATACCCTTGAGGGCGGCGACCTGGTCGCTTTCCGGGCGCGCGATTTTGCGTCGGATGGTCAGGAGCGGCGGGTCTTCGATCATGACGCTTGTCCTTTGGTGGGTCCGGGCTTGAGCGCGATTTCGGGCGGCGGTGTGCCGGCGGAGCGGTGCTATACGCTGGCGGTGAGGCCGCCGTCGACATAGAGGACGTGACCGTTCACGAAGCCGGCGGCCGGCGATGCCAGGAAGACCGCGGCGCCGACAAGCTCGTCGAGCTCACCCCAGCGACCCGCCGGAGTGCGCCCGCCCAGCCAGGCGGTGAAGGCCTCGTCCTTGACCAGGGGCTCGGTCAGCTCGGTCTTGAAGTAGCCCGGGCCGATGCCATTGACCTGGATGTTGAAACCGGCCCAGTCGATGCACATGGCCTTGGTCAACATCTTCACGCCGCCCTTGCTCGCGGTATAGGGGCCGGTCGAGGCGCGGCCCAGCTCGCTCATCACCGAGCAGATGTTGACGATCTTGCCGCCGCGCCGTTCGATCATGTGACGCGCGACCGCCTGGCCGACCAGAAAGACGCTGTCCAGGTTGGTGCGCAGGACCTTCTGCCAGGTTTCCTCGGCCAGATCCTGCAGGGGCGCCCGGTGGTTGATACCGGCGTTGTTGATCAGGATGTCGAGCGGTCCGATGTCGCGCTCGATCCCGTCGACAGCGTCGCGGACCGCGGTTCCGTCGGTCACGTCGAAGGCCCTGGCGTGGACTGTCGCGCCGTCCCCCCGCAGGCGCTCGGCGGCGGCTTCAAGCTTGGCATCGTCGCGGCCGTTCAAGACAACCTCGGCGCCGGCCCCGGCGAGTCCGCCGGCCAGGGCAAGGCCGATGCCCTGGCTGGACCCGGTGATGAGCGCCAGACGGCCGCTCAGGCCGAACAGCGAAGAGGGGTCGGGCAGGGGCATGGTCTCTCCCGAGGCTACCAACAAAGACAGAACGCAACCGGCCTGACGATTGGTGCGCGCACCCTAATTCAGACCACCCACCGCGCGGGCCTCGTTCCGGTCGATGGCGCCGTCGCCGCTCTTGTCGGCCGCGTTGAAGCCGATCAGACGCACCACCAGAAACTCGTTCAAATCGAGCCGCCCGTCGCCGTTGGCATCGGCGCGGGCGAAATCCGCTGCGCTGGCGCCCTTCACGTCCTTCTTGGCGAGCGAGCCGGCGCGGTCCTTGTCGTGCAGGTAGAAGGTCTCGACCATGCGGGCGCGGTATTCTTCATGGTCGATCAGGCCGTTGCCGTTCTTGTCGGTCTGTTGGAAGGGGTCGGCCGCCAGAGCGGGGGCGGGTGTGAGGAGGACCAGGGCGGACCAGAGGCCCGCCGCGAGGGTCATGGCAAGAGTTCGGTGCGTCATGACTGGATCTTCCAGCTGCCGTCGGGCTGCCGGCAGGCGGTGCCGTAGGCGTCCTGGGTCTCGCCGCCGACGGTGACGGTCTGCTGATACTCGCGGCAGTACTGGTTGTCGCTGCGCTGATAGGTCTTGACCGGCGTGACGGTGCCGCTGGCGCCGCTATCGGGATTGTTCCAGGAGATGGTCTCGCCGGCGCGCGAGGTCTCCAGGGCGCGCTGGGCGGCCAGCTCGGCCTCCAGCCGGTCCTTGTCGTCGAGCTGTTTGCCGATCTGCTGGCCCAGGAAGCCGCCGAGGAAGACGCCGGCGCCGGTCGCCACCAGCCGGCCGGTCCCGCCGCCGATCTGCGAGCCCAGGAAACCGCCCAGGGCGGCGCCGAGCAGGGTGCCACCGATCTCTTTGTCGCGGCCGGTCTCGCAGCCGGCGGTCGCCAGCAGCAGCGGCAGGACGGCCACAGCCAGCCAGCGGCGCCGGGCGGGCGCGGGCCCTCTGCTTCGGTTCGAATCAATCGTCTCGATTGCCATGGTGGCAAAAACTCCCAGTTTGTTGCGGCTGATAGCCATCGAAAGCCAAATCCCGTTCCATTATACAAGCCGTGTCCCAAGACGAACAGTCCTGCAAATCCCGCTTTGGTCGTTCGGTCGTGCGCCGTCCGATCAAGCACAAGATTTGCACGCCTCTCCTTGATTCAGGTCAGTTCACGGACACCACGGCGATCGGCAGACCCGATCTCGCCAATCGAGATTATTCGCTGCTGGCGCCGTGGCGGGACGTGCAGACTGCGGGCCTGTTCACCGCGAAGAGCAAGCTGGCCATGCCATGACCAATCTGGCCTTGAAGCCCGGTTACCTGCCGCCTCCCGGGCTCCGGGAGGGGTCCGATCCGGGCTACCGACGCGGTGTGCTGCTGGTGCTGTTGATTGCCGTGGTCTGGTCCTTTTCAGGCCTCATCTTCCGCTCCATCGAGGCGGCGGGCGATTGGGAGATTATCTTCTATCGCTCGATCGGCGTTACCGCCGGGGCGGCCCTGGCGGTGGTCTGGCGCTATGGCCGGGCGGCGCCCAAGGCCCTGGTCGCCGTCGGTTGGACCGGGGTGATCGCGGCCCTCTGCCTGGCCGCCGCGAGCATCTCCTTTCTGCAGGCGATCCACCACACCACCATCGCCAACATCTCCTTTATCGTCGCCGCCCAGCCTTTTTTCGCCGCCCTGCTGGCCTGGGCCCTGCTGCGGGAATCCGTGTCCTGGCGGACCTGGGCGGCGGCGGCGCTGGCGCTTTGCGGCGTCCTCCTCATGGTCCTGGAGGGCGTTGCCCTCGGCGGTGCGGCCGGCAACCTCCTGGCGCTGCTCGCCGCGCTATTGTCGGCCGGCTATGCCGTGGCCCTGCGTGGCGGCCGCCGCGCCGACATGACACCGGCGGTGGCCCTCGCCGGCTTCTTCGCGCTGGTCGCGGTGACCCCTCTGGTCGCCGACTTCGCCATCTCCTGGCGCGACCTCGGTCTCTGCCTGCTCCAGGGCTTCGGCATCAGTGCTCTTTGCAACTCGCTCTTCGCCGTCGCCGCGCGTTCGGTGCCGGCGGCCGAACTCACGCTCTTCAGCCTGCTGGAAATGGTGCTGGCGCCGATCTGGGTCTGGTTGGCCATCAGCGAAACGCCCAGCGCCATCACGCTGCTGGGCGGCGCGGTGATCTCGATCGCGGTGCTTGGCCATGCCGGCCTGTCGTTGCGCCGCCGCCCTCTGCCGGTTGCAAAGCCCCTTTGACAAGCGCCGGCCGGTCGCGATCATGGCTCTGGCTTTGCTATGAGGGGAGAACGGCATGACCATCGGGGTGGGCGGCTCGACGATCGAGGCGGAACTGGCGGCAATGACCTCACGGCGCGGCACCGCGCCGGCCATTACCGAGGCCGAGCGGCGCGGGCGCATCGCCAAGGCCCAGGCACTGATGCGCAAGGAAGAGGTCAACGCGCTCTATCTCGATTCCTCGACCTCCCTGTTCTATTTCACCGGCCTGAAGCTGCGCGGCAGCGAACGGCTCCACGGCGCGGTGATCCCGGCCGAGGGCGAGATCGCCTACATCTGCCCGGCTTTCGAGGAAGCCAAGATCCGCGCCATGCTGCAGCTCGACGGCGAGATCCTGACCTGGGAGGAGCATGAGGACCCGACCGCCCTGGTCATCGAGGCGGTGCGCGGCAAGGGGCATCCCCACGGTCGAATAGCGGTGGACGAGACCACGCCCTTCTTTACCTTCGATGGCCTGCGCCGCGCCGGCAACGCCTTCGAGTACGTGAACGGCAGCCTCGTCACGGCGCCCTGCCGGATGATCAAATCGCCGGCGGAGATCGCCCTGATGGCCACCGCCAAGGCGATCACCCTGGAGGTCCAGAGGGCCGCCGCGCGCATCCTCGCCGAGGGCATCACCACCACCGAGGTGCAGGGCTTCATCGCCGAGGCCCATCACCGGCTCGGCTGCGATGCGCCGCCGCCTTTCTGCATCGTGCTGTTCGGCGAGCCGACCGCCTACCCGCATGGCGTGCCCTATCCGCAGACCCTGAAAGAAGGCGACATGGTGCTGATCGACACCGGCGGGCCGGTCGAGGGCTACCTGTCGGACATCACGCGCTCTTATGTTTTCGGCGAACCCAGCCCGCGCTACCGCGAGATCTGGAACCTGGAGAAGGCGGCCCAGGCAGCGGCCTTCGCCGCGGCCCAGGTCGGCGCGCCCTGCGAGGCGGTCGACGCCGCCGCCCGCGCCGTGATCGAGGCCGGCGGGCTCGGCCCCGGGTACGCGGTCCCCGGCCTGCCTCACCGGACCGGCCACGGCATCGGCCTCGACGTCCACGAGTGGACCTATCTGGTCAAGGACAACAAGACCCCGCTGGCGCCGGGCATGTGCTTTTCCAACGAACCCATGATCTGCCTCTACGGCGAGTTCGGCGTGCGCCTCGAGGACCACTTTTATATGACCGAAGAGGGGCCGCGCTGGTTCACCCAGCCGAGCCATTCGGTGGACGACCCCTTCGGCTATGAAACCGACGGGAAGGCGGTGGCGCCATGACCCGGGATCCGCGCTACGACATCCTCTTCGAGCCGGTGAAGATCGGCCCGGTGACGGCGAAGAACCGCTTCTACCAGGTGCCGCACTGTACCGGGTCGGGGCGCAACTACCCCTCCACGGCGGCGGCCATGCGCGAGGTCAAGGCCGAGGGCGGCTGGGCCGTGATCTCGACCGAACAGTGCGACATCCACCACAGCGCCGACATGCGCAGCCAGATGCGGCTGTGGGACGAAAAGGACATCCCGACCCACGCCCCGATGATCGAGGCGGTCCATCGCCACGGCAGCCTGGCCGCCGTCGAGCTGGTGCACAACGGCCACTATTCGCCCAATCACTTCAGCCGCGAGATTCCCTTGGCCCCGACCCTGCAGCCGGTGGCCGGGCCCTACCCGATGCACGCCCGGGCCATGGACAAGGCCGATATCGCCGCCTTCCGGCGTTGGCACCGCAAATCGGCCCTGCTCGCCAAGCAGGCGGGCTTCGATATCATCTATACTTACCTCGGCCACGACATCACCCTCTTCATCTTCTTCCTGTCGCGGCGCACCAACCAGCGCGGCGACGAGTACGGCGGCTCGCTGGAGAACCGCGCGCGCCTGTTCCGCGAGGTGATCGAGGACACGAGGGAGGCGATCGGCGACAGCTGCGCCCTGGCGGTGCGCCTGGCGGTCGACGAACTGATGGGCCCGGCCGGCATCACCGCCGGCGCCGAAGGCCGCGAGGTGATGGAGCTGCTGGCCGAGATTCCCGACCTCTGGGACGTCAATGTCTCGGCCTGGGAGAACGACTCCATGACCTCGCGCTTCGCGCCCGAGGGCTATCAGGAACAGTACGTCGGCTTCGTGAAGTCCCTGACCTCCAAGCCGGTGGTCGGGGTCGGGCGCTTCACCTCGCCCGACACCATGGTCTCGCAGGTCAAGCGCGGCGTGCTCGACTTCATCGGCGCGGCGCGGCCCTCGATTGCCGACCCTTTCCTGCCCAAGAAGATCGAAGAGGGACGGATCGACGACCTGCGCGAATGCATCGGCTGCAACATCTGCGTCGCCGGCAACAACACCCAGGTGCCGATGCGCTGTACCCAGAACCCGACCATGGGCGAGGAGTGGCGCCGCGACTGGCACCCCGAGCGGATACCGCCCAAGGAGAGCGACGATAGTGTCCTAATCGTCGGGGCCGGCCCGGCGGGTCTCGAGGCGGCGCGGGCCATGGGCCAGCGCGGCTATCGGGTGACCCTGGCCGAGGCCGGCGGCGAGGCGGGCGGCCGGGTCGCGCGCGAATCCCGCCTGCCCGGTCTGGCGGCCTGGGCGCGGGTGCGCGATTACCGCCTGGGTCAGATCCAAAAACAGGCCGACACGACGCTCTACTTCGAGAGCCAGATGGAGGCCGCCACGGTGCGCGAGGCCGGTTGCTCCCTGGTCGCCATCGCCACCGGCGCCGACTGGCGCCGCGACGGCATGGGCCGCGCCAACCGCGAGCCCCTGCCGGGTTGGGACGGGCCCCAGGTCTTTACGCCCGACGACATCATGGCCGGCGCCAGGCTCCAAGGACCGGTCGTGATCTATGACGACGACCACTACTACATGGGCGGGGTCCTGGCGGAGAAGCTGCGCGGCGAGGGCCTCGATGTGACCCTGGCGACCCCGGAGCCCCTGGCCTCGGCCTATACCTTCTACACCCTGGAGCAGGCGGCCATTCAGACCCGCCTGCTCGAGCTCGGGGTCGAGGTGATCGCACTGCACAAGGCCCAGGCGATCGACGGCGCGGCGGTAACGCTGGCTTGCGTCTTCACGGGCAAAGTTCGCTCCGTCGAGGCGGCCTCGGTCGTCCTGGTGACCGCGATGACGCCCCGCGACCGGCTCTATCGCGACCTGATGGCCGACCCGGCCGCGCTGGCGGCCGCCGGCATCGGGCAGGTGACGCGGATCGGCGATTGCTACGGCCCGGGCACCATCGCCGCGGCGGTCTACTCCGGGCACCGCTTCGCCCGCGACCTGAGCGTCTCCCCGCAGGACGAGGTGCCCTTCAAACGCGATCTGATGGCTCTGCCCGGCTGATGGGCGGCCGGCGGGCCGGACTTCGCGATGCTACTGTTTGCGGCGCCGTTTCGTCTCGGTGGTCCGGATCATGTCGCGGATGCGCGGCTGGATCTCCGCGCGCCAGCGGGTGCCGTTGAAGACGCCGTAGTGGCCGACCCCCGGCTGGACGTAGTGAAGCTTGTCTTCCTCGGGGATCGCGGTGCAGAGATCGTGCGCCGCCTGGGTCTGGCCGAGGCCGCAGATGTCGTCGCGCTCGCCCTCCACGGTCATCAGCGCGGTCTGCCGGATCGCCCCGCAGTCGACCGGTTCGCCGCGATGGATCAGGTGCCCGTCCGGCAAGGCATGCTCCTGGAAGACCGCTCGAACGGTCTGTAGATAGAATTCCGCCGGCAGGTCCATGACGGCCAGAAACTCCTCGTAGAAGTCCTGATGCTGCTGCACCGAATCCCGGTCGCCACGAACCAGGTCGTTGAAGTGGTCCAGGTGGGCGGTGACGTGGCGTTCCAGGTTCATGGTCATGAAGCCGCCTAGCTGCAGGAAGCCGGGATAGACCCGGCGCAGGAAACCGGCGTGGGGGAAGGGCACCTGGGAGATCACGTTGCGCTCGAACCAGGCCAGCGAGCGCGACTTTGCCACCTCGTTGACCTTGGTCGGGTTGCGCCGGGTGTCGATCGGTCCGCCCATGAGGGTCAGCGAGGCCGGCTGGGCGGCCTCGCCGCGCGCGGCCATGATCGCGGTCGCGGCCAGGGCCGGAACCGCCGGCTGACAGACCGCGATCACATGGGTATCGCGACCCAGGAAGCGGATGAAGTCGATCACGCTATCGATGTAGTCGTGCAGATCGAAGGCCCCCGCGGTCAAGGGGACCGCGCGTGCGTCGCGCCAATCGGTGATGTAGACGTCGTGCTCGCCCAGCAGGGCCCGGACCGTGCCGCGCAAGAGCGTGGCGTAGTGCCCGGACAGCGGTGCGATCAGCAGGACCTTTGGATCGCCGCGTCCGGCCTGCGTTGCGCCACGGGCGAAGTGCAGCAGGTCGCAAAAGGGCGTCTGCAGGGCGACCTCCTCCTGCACCGGGACCTCCATCCCTCGGACATTGACCCGGTCCAGGTCGAAGGCCGGCTTGCTGTAACGCCGGGTCATTTGTTCGAACAGGTTGCAACTGGCCGATAGCGACCGCCCGGCCGCCGTCCAGGCGGTGGGGTTGAAGGGGTTGTCGAGGTAGAAGCGCAAGGCCTGGGCGGCGTTGCGCAGGGGTGAAACCGATGCGTGCGCCAGTTCATAGGCGTGATATTGCAATGCCTTGCGTCCTTTCCAGATTGTCCCTGCGATTTCCCCACAGCGGATTCTTCCGCCGCATTTCTTCTTATTGCAGCGCAACATTATGAGGCCCGGTGCGGCCCAGCGCAAATCCCCATCGGCCTTCCGCCGCCATGAATCGGGCGCGCGGGAATGGCGGTATCAGGTGCGCCGCACGGGCCCCCTGGCGGCCAGCGCCAAAATCGTAATCATTTCTTAACCACTCGACTCGACGAATCTTCTTGCCTTGCGGACGAAAAAGCATCAAATAGTTCTCCCGGTTACACATTATCCTGGCGTACCCCCATAGACGCCTATGCGCTGCGCGGCGTTACCCCGAGACATTGTGAGCCACACCCTGAAGACGCCGCGCCTGGTTGCGTGCGTCGTAATGTTTCTTTGAAAGGCCTAGCTATGACGACTGGATCAGTGAAATGGTTCAACCCGACCAAGGGATTCGGATTCATCGAGCCGGAGGACGGCTCCAAGGATGCCTTTGTCCACATCTCCGCCGTGGAGCGTGCCGGACTGACGACTCTGCGCGAGGGTCAAAAGGTCGAGTTTGAACTCGTCCCTGGCCGCAACGGAAAGTCTTCTGCGGAAAATCTGGTCGTTCTGGACTAAAGGCACGACCGGCCACAGTCATGCCCTGCCTTCGGATCCCGAAGCAGGGCATGATGGTGCCGCCACCCACGACCCAATGACATCAAGGACGATCAATGGCGCGCACGCCTAATTACAAATTCGACCGCATGGAACGCGAAAAAGCCAAGGCAGCCAAGAAAGCGGCCCGCGCGGCGGCGAAAGCCGAAAAGGCCGAAGCCAAGAATCAGGCGCCCGGGAGTTCGCCCGAAGGCGATTCCGCGCCCGTTAGCCCCGCGGCCCTCGATCCGGGCACCAGAGAGGGCTGACCGGCCTTCGCTGCCACACCAGGCCGCGATTCCCCGCGCTCGGCAATTCTCTATTTCATCCCAGTGAGTTGATCGGCCCTGCTATCTCAGGGATCTTCCCTTGTGCGCCGACTGACGTCGGCTCGACAGTGACGATCAGGCCGACAGTGACCATCCGGCCGGCGGTGACCGTCAGGTCTGCTTCTCGTCTTTCGCCAGTTTCTCGACCTCCGCCTCGGGGATGTCGTCAAAGGAGGCGTAGTTCATGCGGTAGAGGCGGCTGTAGAGGCCGCCTTCGGCCATCAGTTGGTCGTGGTTGCCGGTTTCGATGATTCCGCCGTCCTGCAGCACGATGATCCGGTCGGCCCCGCGGATCGTTGCCAGGCGGTGGGCGATGACCAGGGCAGTGCGGCCTTTCAACAGGTGCGCCAGGGCGCGCTGTATTTCCAGTTCGGTGTAGCTGTCGACCGAGGCGGTGGCTTCGTCGAGCACCAGGATCTTGGTGTCGGCCACCAATGCGCGGGCGAAGCTCAAGAGTTGCCGCTGGCCGAGCGAAAGGTTGGAGGCGCCCTGGTCGAGTTGGGTCCGGTAGCCCTCGGGCAGGCGCAGGATGAAGTCATGAGCCCCCACCGCCCGGGCAGCGGCGACCACCTGTTCGTGGGTCGCATCGCTCTTGGCGTAGCGGATGTTGGCCTCGATGGTATCCGAGAACAAGAAGGGCTCCTGCAGCACCATCGCCACCTGACGGCCGAGCGAACCCTGGGTGACGTCGCGAACGTCGTGCCCGCCGACCAGAACCTGGCCCTCCCAGATGTCATAAAATCGGTGCACCAGAGCCATGGTGCTGGTCTTGCCAGAGCCGGTGGGGCCGACCAGGGCCACGGTTTCGCCGGGTTCCACGCGAAAGGTGATGTTTTTCAGGATCGGCAGGTCCGGCACGTAGCCGAAGGTCACGTCACGAAACTCGACGGCGCCGTCGATTTCGCTGAGCTCGATGGCGTCCGGCTTGTCCTCGACCTCGACCGCGACGTCCATGACCTCGAAGATGCGCTGCCCCGAGGCCATGGCCCGCTGCATGATGGAGTACTGGATGGTCAGCGAACGGATCGGGTCGAAGAAGCGCTGCACATAGAACAGGAAGGCCACCATGATGCCGATGTCGAGGCTGTCGTCCAGCACCAGGGCGCCGCCGAAGACCACGATGATGGCCATGGCCGCCCCGGTCAGGCTGTCGACGATGGGGATCATGACGTTGGTGAACTTCGAGGCGGTCAGATGGGCGCGCAGGTTGTCGCTCGCCTTCTCGTCGAACAGCGCGAAGTTCACCTCTTCGCGGCCCATCTCCTGGACCGCGCGCACGCCGTTGATCGATTCGGCCAGCGCGCCGTTGGTCGTGCTGCTGGTCTCGCGCGCGCGCAGGAAGGCACGGCGCGCCAGCGGCAGCCAGACGATGCGCACCAAGAACAGCAGCGGCACCACCGAGAGCGTCATGGCGCCGAGGCGCGGATCCAGAGTCAAGAGGACCGCGATGATGCCGAACAGCAGGACCATATCGCCGATGGCGAAGATCGAGGACTCGAGAAACTCCTGCAGCGCGTAGACGTCGCCCTGGAGGCGCGACATCAGCCGGCCGACCTCGGTCTTGTCCATGAAGGAGAGCGAGACCGACTGCAGGTGGGCGTACATGGCGCGGCGCAGGTCGAACAGAAGATGCCCGGCGACCCGCCCGACGATGGTCTCCTGCAGGTGATTGCCGATGTAGTTGATGGTGATGACCAGGGCGAAAACCGCCACCGCCCAGGCCAGCAGAGTGCCGCCGCCGCTCTCGGCGGTCAGGACATTGTCGATGACCCAGCGAATGATCAAGGGGATCGTCAATTGGGTCATGGTGAAGACCAGCACGGCGCCGATGGCAATCAGGATGCGCCGCCGATAGGGGGCCAGGTAACTGGCAAGGCGCCTGACCACCCACTTGTCGAAGACCCGCCCGAAGAGCTCTTCGTCCTGGGAGATCTGCGAGCCGACGACGGCCAGGGGCGGGCGGTCTTCCTGCAGTCGGGCGGCGGCCTGGCCCACGCTGGTCATACCCGGTCCCCTTGCGAATTCTCCGCGCCGCCGCCGCTGCGCAGCGGCCGATCGTCGACCGGCCGGGTCTGGAGCTCGTAGAGTTCCCGGTAGCGGCCGCCCAGGGCCATCAGCTCGTCGTGGCTGCCGCGCTCGACGATGCGGCCGGCCTCCAGGAAGATGATCTCGTCGGCATGCATCAGCGAGGAGAGGCGGTGGGCAATGATGATGACGGCGCGCTGCTTCACGATGTCCCTCAGCGCCAGGCGGATGCGCTGCTCGGTCGCGGCGTCGACCGCGGCGGTGGAGTCGTCGAAGACCAGGATCGCGCTTTCCACCAGCAGGCTGCGGGCGATGGAGAGCCGCTGGCGCTGGCCGCCTGATAGCGACACGCCGCGCTCGCCGACCAGGGTCCCGTAGCCGGTCGGCAGCGAGCGGACATGGTTGTGGAGCTGGGCCGCCGCGGCGGAGCGCTCGATCGAGCTGCGCCCGGTCCAGGGGTCGCCGTAAGCGACGTTGTGGTCGATCGAGGCGGTGAAGAGAAAGGGTTCCTGCTGCACGATGGTGACGGCATGGCGCAGCGAGGCCAGGGTGACGTCGCGGATGTCCTGGCCGTCGAGGGTGATACGACCGCCGGAGACGTCGTAGTAGCGCCCGATCAACTGCGCCAGGGTGGTCTTGCCGCTGCCCGGCGGGCCGACGATGCCGAGAGTCTTGCCGGGCCGTGCCTCCAGGGTGATCCCCTCCAGGGTGCGCTCGTCCTCGGCCCAGGCTGGGTAGCGGAACTCGACATTCTCGAAGCGCAGCACGCCTTGGCTCAGCTCCAGGTCCCGGGCGTCGGGCTTGTCGGCGATCGAGGGTTCCAGGTCGAGCACGCCGAAGAGCCGGCCGCCGCAGGTCGAGGTGCGGGCGATGGAGTTGATCATCCAGCCGATCTGGCGCACCGGCATCTGCAGAATGGTCAGGAAGGCGAGGAACTCGGCCAATTGGCCCAGGGTGATCTCGCCGGCCAGGGTCTTGTGGCCGCCGACCAGCAAAACCAGGCCCATGGCCATGAAGTAGCAAAAGGTCATCTGCGTGGTGTTGCGCACGAAGAGCGCGATGCGCCGGTGCGCCATGGCCAGGGCGCTGTCGGAGATCGCATCGAAGCGGGCCATCTCGAAGGCCTGGGCGGCGAAGGAGCGCACCACCCGAATGCCGCCAAGGTTTTCCTCCATCACCTTGGTGAGACGCGACAGCTCGTCCTGCAGCTTCATCCAGGTGTCGCGCAGCTTGAGACGGGCGATCGAGGCGCGGATCCCGACAATCGGCACGAAGCTGAGCGCCACCATCGCCAGCACCGGGTCGATGCGCGACAGGATGACCGCGCCGCCGCCGATCAGGACGGTCAGCAGAATGAGGCGTAGGATGCCGGTATCGACCCACATGCGCACGCCCTCGATGTCGAGGATGCCGCGGGTCATGAGATCGCCGCTGTGCACCCTGTCGTGCCAGGAGAAGCTGAGGCGCTGAAGTTGGCGGTAATAGGCCAGGCGCAGCTGGTAGCCGATCAACTGGCCGACCGCTTCGCCCTGGTAGTTCTGCATCATGGTGCAGAGCCCGCGCAGTATCGCCGCCCCCAACAGCAACAGCGCGGTGACCAACAAGGCCTCCTCCGCCGCTGCCCGGTCGCTGCCCGGCAGCGCGCCGACCAGCAGGCCCTGGGCCTGATCGACGGCGCGCCCGAGAAACTGCGGCACGAACAGCTGGAAGGTGCCGGCCAGCAGGGTCGCCAAAATCGCCAGGCCCATGCGCCAGCGATAGCCAAAGGCCATGGCGGTGATGCGCCGCAACACGCCGGTGTCGACGTTCGCGACGGCGATGCGATAGTCCGGCCCCGCCTCGCTGTCGAGGCGTGGCCTTTGAGCGCTCGTCTGGGCCATGGTCGATGTCGTCTGAGTCAAGGGACCCTACCACCTGGGCACGAAACGGCCCGGCGTTTGATGAAAGTCTGTCAAAGGAACAATGCTATTTCAGCATATAACCGACCGCGCCGCCAGTGCTGGACCCAGAGGACTGGCAAACCCGCCTTTCGCGAGGGTGGGGTGGGCGGGCTCCGGTCTGGGAAGGCGCGACCCGGTCTGAACAGGTTTGGCGAGACTGTGAGCCGTTTCACGTTTGGCCGCCACGAGCTTTGCTAGATTTGCAAGGAAAGGCTCTCGGCGACCGGCACCGCACGACCGCTTCCAGTATCAGGGCGAACGGCGGTCGCCCGGCGCGTCCACGAAAATGCGATAAGGAGTTCCCGACCATGGCAAAACACCGCAACCGACTGCCACAGCTCCACGGCCATCACGTCACGACCGAGGGCGGCATGGAGACGACGGTGCAGTACAAGGATGGCTTTGAGATACCGCATTTTTGTCTCTTTCACCTCTTGAACGACCCCGAGGCGACAGAGGCGCTGCGAACCTATCATCGCAAGGTCGCCGAAGCGGCCTTGGCGCACGGGTTTGGCACCCTCATGGAGGGATTGCACTATCGGGCAAGCCGGGATTGGGGCGGATTGTTTGGCTATTCGCGCGAAGGCCTGGCCGAGATCAACCTGCAAGGGATCGAGTTCTATCGCGAGCTCGCCCGGGAGTACGAAACGGCGGACTGCCCCATGCCAATCGGCGGCGTCGTCGGCCCGCGAGGCGATGCCTACAAGATCGGCCGGCTGCCCGACGCGGCGGAGGCCGAGGATTACCATTCCGAGCAGATCGAGACATTCCGCCGGGCCGATGTGGACATGGTGTCCGGCGTGACGCTCAGCGGAACCGAGGAGGCGATCGGTATCGCCCGGGCGGCCAAGGCCCAGGGCTTGCCGGTGGCCCTGTCCTTCACCGTCGAAAAGAACGGCCGTCTGGCAACCGGTCCCTCGCTGCGCGAGGCCATCGCCGAGGTGGACGCGGCCACCGATTCAACGCCGATCTATTACATGGTCAATTGCGCCCATCCGACCGATTTCGCGCCGGCGCTGGAGCCGGGAGACTGGCTGGCCCGCCTCGGCGGGTTCATGCCGAACGCGGCGACCCACGACAAAGGGACGCTCTGTCAATTGGGCCACCTGGAGGAAGGCGATCCGGTTGAACTTGGTGCCCAGATGGCTGACCTGGCGCGGCGCCTTCCCCACATCACCGTCTGGGGCGGCTGCTGCGGGACCGATTCGGCCCATATCGGCGAGATCTGCCGCCAAGTTGCG
Organism: Kiloniellaceae bacterium; assembly: GCA_021776195.1. The sequence continues at coordinate 20,452 of JAJFGK010000090.1, forward strand.
GCTGTCCGGAATGAATCGACGGAATCAGCCGGGACGAGGGCCGCGGTGGCCTAGCTCGCGGGTTCAATCCAGTCGCTTGACCTCGCAGAGGTAGGCGCGCATTGGGACGGAGCCGCTCACCGGGTCGACAGCGTCGTGGCCGATCACGAGATTGAAGTTGGCGCTGTCCCGGCCGAACGCCTCGAAACCGGGGGCGCCGATTTCAGGACAGGCCTGCCACCAACCGTGCTGCCCACAAACCACCTGTGGATCCAAAGCCTCGTCGAGCCGCGCCCGGGCCCGCGCCCGGCCGTGGGGCGTTTCGACGGTCACCCAGTCGCCGGCCGCGATTTGGCGGGTGGATGCGGCGTCGGGATGCAGATCGACCTGGGGGTCGGGCGCCCGGCGGCGCAGGCTGGGAAGGCCTCGGTGCTGACTCTCGCAATAGAGCGAATCCTTCGCGCAGGTCAGGATCAAGGGGTAGCTCGACGTCAGCTCGGGTCTCGAATGAGGCCCGACCAGAGGCTCCTCGTAATCCGGAAGCGGGGGATAGCCCTGCTCCAACAAGGTCTCCGAATAGAACTCGATCTTGCGTGAAGGCGTGAGAAAGCCGCGCGGCACGCCATTCGTGCGTTCGCCATATTTCTGGTGGCGGAGATCCAGCGGCACAGAAACGCCGGCTGGGTTCTCCCGCAGGGTTTCGAGCGTCACACCGCTTGGCGCCAGTTGGTGACGGTAGGCCGCCTCGATGTCGCCCTCCCAGAAGTGCTCGCCGAGGCCAAGGCGGCAGGCAAGGTCGAACACGATCTGGACGTCGGAGCGCGCCTCTCCGCGCGGCTCCACCAGCTTTCGGCGCAATTGGATGAGCGAACAGGCCGCTTCGCTGATCTCAAAGCCGATTTTCAACCCTTCGGATTCGAACGGGCTGGTTGCCGGCAGGACAATGTCGGCCAGTTCCGCGCTGGGATTCATGAAGAGATCGACATGGACCTGGAAATCCAGGGCGGCCAGGGCCTCGCGGCCGCGCTCGCCGTCCGCGTGGGCCAGGAGCAAGTTCGAGCCGAAGCTGACGAGGCCGCGGACCGCATAGGGTTGGCGGTCCAGGATCGCCCGGTAAATCTCGCTCGAGGTGACATGATCGAAGCGTCCGAGGCCCAGGGGGCGCTCGCCAAGCCCGAGGGTTTTGGCGCGCTGTTCCGGCGCCAGCAATTCATCGCCCTGAACGTTGGCGCTGGGCGCCGCTGGAAACTGGACGTTGCCGCCCCTGGCGTCGAAATTTCCGGTCAAGGCATAGAGCAGGCCGATTGCCCGGGCGACCTGGGTCGCGTTCGACTGCTGCTCCAATCCGCTCCAGGCCATGTAGGCGACCGGCCGCGCCTCCCATAGGGTTTGCGCCGTTCGAACAACCAGCTCCGCCTCGACGCCGGTGATCCTCTCGACCTCCTGCGGATCGAAGCGGTTGCAAAGCTCGGCCGTGAGCTGGAAAGCGGGGCGGCAGGTAATGGGCCCCTGCAAGGTCTCGACATCGAAATGGCCGAACAGGGCGAGTCGGCCGTTGTCTCCCGCATAGCTGCCGCGGCCGGGGTCGTAGGCCACCGGCCGCCCCGCGGTTTCGTCCCAGGCAAGGTAGTTTTCCGCCGCACCGGAAGGGACAATATCCGCCTCGCGCAGAAAACGTCCGTTGTCGGCCCGGACCAGCAGCGGGCCATTGGTCCAATTGCGAATGAACCCCTCATCGTACCAGCCCCGGTCGATCATCACTTGGGCCAGACCGAGAGCCAGGGCGCCGTCGCTGCCCGGCCGCACCCGCAGCCAGTGATCGGCCTTGCGCGCCAGCCCGGCCAGGCGCGGGTCCACGACGATCAGGCGCGCGCCGCGCTTCTGTGCGGCCACGGTCGCCGTGGCATGGGCGATCCGGGACACCGTCGGGTTATAGCCCCAGAACAGAATGCAGCCGGCGTTCTCCAGGTCGGGCATACACTCGGCCGGAAGCCCGGCCCCGTAGGAGTATTGATTGGCCAGGTAGCGGCCCCAGCCGCAAAGCTCCATCGAAATGGAGTGATTGGGGCTGCCAAAGGCCCGTCGCAGGCGACGGACCCAATCGACCGAGTCCGACAGCGCGGAGGTGGAGGGCGAGGCGTTGTTGAAGGCGACGCATTCGGCACCATGCCGATCCGACAGGGCGGTCAGTTTCTGGGCGACGGCATCGAGGGCTTCATCCCAACCAATCCGTTGCCAACCGGGATCGGCATCGCCCTTCGGCCGGGTCCGCTTCATCGGGTAGAGCAGCCGGTCCGGGTGATAGACAAGTTCCGGCGCGACCTTTCCCTTGATGCAGAGCGCCTGGCCGGTCGGATGGGATGGATCTGGCCTGAGGGCGACGAAGCGGCCGTTCTCGACAGTCGCGATGGCGCCGCAACGGGAGATGCAGAGCGCGCAGAAACTGGGAATCTCTTCGGTTTTCGGAGTCTCGGCAGACATCATGCAACCACCTCGGCCTTGATCGGGCTACAGTCAGACCGATGCGCGATTGAATTGCAACAGCGCTTCTTGCCGGGACCAGAGGCCCGTCTCGACCGCCAAGCTGTCATGCCGTACGATAATGTGGTGGCAGACAAAGGTGGCGTTCGATCAATGGTTAATGCCGGGCAAGGCCTCGATCGACAAGTCTATAGGGGAGCTTGTCTCGGGTGTGCTAAGATTGTTGGTTGATCCGAGAGGTTCCCAAAGAAGTCCAGGCTTGATCATTTGGGCGCCAGGCAAGTTACCCTGCCGGTTGGAAAGTAAACGGCCCCGACCATGACTCTGCATAGACAGATCGGCCTCATTGCGCTCTTGGCGATCCTGCTCGCGCTGGGCTGGCTATGGCTGACCAGCCGCGCCGAGATTGCCGAGTCGAGCGAGCCCGGACCCCGGTCCTCGAGCACGCTGGTCCTCGTGGAGGCGCTGACCCTGGCCGCCGACCGGGTGGTCTTGCGCGCGGTCGGCACCGGCGAGGCGCTCAGATCGGCGTCGCTGCACCCCACCGAGGCGGGCGACGTGGTCAAGGTCTTGTTCGAGGCCGAACAGCGGGTCGCGAAGGGGGCGCCGCTATTGCGTCTGGAGGACGAGCACCAGCGTCTCGCGGTGCGCTTGGCGGAAATCGCCGAGACCGAGGCGCGCCGCCAGGTGACCCGTTTCGAGAAGCTCGCTCCGAAAGGCAATGTCTCGGCCGTTTCCCTGCAAACGGCCCAGGCCGAGCTCGAAAGCGCCAGTCTGCGGCTGGCCCAGGCCCAGGTCGCGCTGCAGGACCGGACGGTGACGGCGCCCTTTGACGGTGTGATCGGTCTTTCCGAGATCGAGCCGGGCGACCGGGTCACGGAGGAGACCATGATTGCCACCCTGGATGACCGCTCGGCGCTCCAGATCCGCTTCACGGTGCCCGAGGAGTACGCGGGCCGCCTGGTGATCGGCGATCTCATCGCCGTCCACCCCTGGACGCGCCCGGACCAGGAGCTCTACGGCACCATCTCGGCAACCGACAGCCGCATCGATCCGGCGTCCAGATCCTTGCGGGTGAAGGCCTTGATCCCCAATCCCGACGAGGCGCTCCGCCCCGGCACCTCCTTCAACGTGCGGCTGGAGTTCACCGGGGCCTCCTATCCGAGCGTTCCCGAGGTGGCCGTGCTTTGGAGCCGGGACGGCGCCTACCTGTGGCGCATTGTCGAGGACCGGGCCGAGAAGGTCTTTGTCGCCGTTGTGCGCCGCGACCAGGGGCGCGTTCTGGTGAAAGGCCAGTTGCGGGCGGGCGACCTGATCGTGGTCGAGGGCGTCCAGGGGCTCCGGAACGGTCAGCAGGTGGAGCCGCAACCTTACCCGGGCGACCAGCTCGGCAGCCTGTCGCCGGCCGGCCCGAGCGAAGCCACGTGATGCTGCGCAGCAGCGAATTGCCCTCTCTGGCGGTCCGGCGGCCGACGCTGATCGTGGTCTTGAACCTGCTGATCATCATTGCCGGCCTCGGGGCCATGTTGGGTGTCGAGGTGCGCGAACTGCCGGACGTGGACCGTCCGGTGGTCACGGTGCGGGCCTTCTTCGACGGCGCCTCGCCGGAGACCATGGACGCCGAGGTCACCAGCGTCATCGAGGGGGCGGTCGCCCGGGTGTCCGGCGTCCAGACCATCAACGCGGCGAGCGAGGAGAACAACGCCCGGCTCCGTGCCGAGTTCGCGACCAACATCGACCTGGACGTGGCCGCCAACGACGTCCGCGAAGCCGTCGCCGGGATCGAGCGCCAACTGCCCGAGGGGGTCGAGGACATCACCGTCGTCAAGGCCGATGCGGATGCCCGGCCCATCATTCGCCTCGCCCTGGTGAGCGACCGCCTGTCCCAGGAGGCCCTGACCCGCCTGGCCGAGGACGAGATCGCCACCGAGCTTTCGGCCATTCCCGGTGTCGCCACGGTCGATCTCTTCGGCGACCAGGAAGAGGTGCTGCGCATTGTGGTGGAGCCCCTGCGCCTGGCCAGCTACGGCCTTTCCATCGACGACCTGTCGGCGGTGCTGCGGAGCACCAGCCTCGACGTGCCGGCCGGCAGCTTCAAGTCCGACGACCAGCTGCTCCTCGTGCGGGCCGATGCCTCGGTCTGGCGGCCCGCCGACATGGAAGCGCTCGAGCTGCGCGACGACGTGCGCCTGGGCGATGTGGCCCGGGCGTTCTATGGGCCGGCCGATGCCGAAAGCTACAGCCTGCTGAATGGCCGCAAGGTCGTGGGCCTTGGCATCGTGCGCCGGGCGCAGTCCAACAGCATCGAGATATCCGCGGGTGTCGACCGCCTGATCGAGCGCCTGAACGGACGCCTCAGGGACGCGCAGCTGGTCAAGATTTCCGACGATGCGCGTTTCATTCGGGGTGCGGTGCGTGAGGTGATTATCAGTCTCGCCATCGCTGTCGGCGTGGTGATCGCGGTCATCTTCCTCTTCATGGGCGCGTTGCGCCCGACGCTGATTCCCGCCGTCGCCATACCGGTCGCCCTGATCGGCACGATCGCCGCCATCTGGCTGCTCGGCTTCTCGATCAACATTCTGACACTCCTGGCCCTGGTCCTGGCCACGGGCATGATCGTCGACGACGCCATCGTGGTGGTGGAGAACATCCAGCGTAAGCGCGCCGAGGGCCTGAAGCCCCTGGCCGCGGCCGTCGTCGGCACCCGGCAGGTCTTTTTCGCGGTGCTGGCCACCACCGCGACCCTGGTTTCGGTTTTCGTGCCGATCGCCTTCCTGCCCGGGACGGCGGGGCGCCTGTTCACGGAGTTCGCCTTCGTGCTCGCCATCGCGGTCATGATCTCCTCCTTCGTCGCGCTGTCGCTCGGGCCCATGCTGGCCTCGCGCCTGGCGATGGGAACCGGCTATGGCGGCGAGGGGGCCGGCGGCGTCCTGGCCAAGCTCGCCGCCGGCTGCACGGCGGCCTATCGCCGGATTCTCGATTTCACGCTCTCGGCCCGCCTGCTGGTCCTGACCGCCGCCGTCCTGGTGGCCTCTTCGGCGCTCCTGATCTATCCGACCATCGACGAGGAGCTGCTGCCGAGCGAAGATCGCGGCCTCATTCTCATCTCGATGCAGGGGCCGGACGGGGTCGGGCTGGACTATATGGACCGGCAGTCGGCCCAGGCGGAGAAGATACTGGAGCCCCTGCGGGCGCGCGGCGAGATCTCCAACGTGCTGTCCATCGTCGGCCGGTGGGACCTGAACCGCGTCTACATTATCGCGCCGCTCGCCCCCTGGCTGGAGCGCACCCGCAGCCAGGCCGAGATCGCCGCCGAGCTGCGCCCGAAGTTAAAGACGATTCCCGGCGCCACGGCACGGGTCTGGACGCCCAACAGCTTGAACATCTGGCGGACCGGCGGCCGCGTGGAGTTCGCGCTGACCGGAACCAACTACAAGGACATCGCGGCGGCGGCCGACGATTTCCTGGAGACCATTCGCGACCGTCTGCCGCAGTTCGACGACCCGGAGGTCGAGTTCCAGCAGACCCAGCCGCAACTGACCGTCCAGATCGACCGCCGGCGCGCCGAGGACCTGGGGATCCCGATCGAGGGCATCGTCGACACCCTGCGAGCGATGATCGGCGGGTTCGAGGTGGCCGAGCTCAACGTCGACGACCGCTCGATCCCGGTGCTGCTGGAATCGGCGGCTGGCGCGATCAACGACCCGACGGACCTGCACAACCTTTTCGTCCCCAGATCCGGGGGCGAACTGGAGCCCCTGTCGGCCTTCGTCAAGCTCGAGGAGGCGGGCATCGCCGCGGAGCTGGACCGCACCGGCCAGAAACGGGCCGTCGAGATCGATGCCTCTTTGCCGCCTGGCTACGGACTGCTGCGGGCGATGTCGGAGGTCGAGGCCATCGCCAAGGAGGTCCTGCCCAAGGGTATCGGGCTGCTCTTCCTGAACGAGGCCGCGACCCTGCAGGATACCTCCCATGAAGTGGCGATCACCTTCGCCGTGGCCATCGTGGTGGTCCTGCTGGTCCTTTCCGCCCAGTTCGAAAGCCTGCTCAGCGCCCTGGTCATCGTGCTGACGGTGCCCTTCGGCCTTGCCGCCGCGGTCTTCGCGCTGAAGTTCACGGATTCCACCCTGAACATCTATAGCCAGATCGGCTTGATCATCCTGGTGGGCCTCATGGCCAAGAACGGGATACTGGTGGTCGAGTTCGCCGATCAGCAGCGCGACCGCGGCCTGTCGGTGCGCGAGGCCATTCATATGGCCGCCATGACCCGCCTGCGGCCGGTGATGATGACCATGCTTTCGACCGTGCTGGGCACGCTCCCGCTGATCGTCAGCGGCGGTCCCGGCGCGGAGGCCCGCAACGCGATTGGCTGGGTCGTCTTCGGTGGCTTGGGAATCTCGACCCTCTTTACCCTGATCCTGATCCCTGTGATCTACAGCCTGCTCGCGCCGCTGGCGGCGCCCCGCGCCCACGCGGGCATCCGGCTCGACAGGGAACTCCGGGAACTGGAAGAGGCGGCCTTGCAGCTCCCCAAAGCCGCCGAGTAGCCGGATTGGAGCTTCGGCCGATGTGCCGGGCCGCCGAAGCGCCGGCGTCAGGCGGTGGCGCCGAAGAGTGTGTGGCGGCCGGGCGCGGCCTCGAGCAGGGCCCGGGTGTAGGGGTGCGCGGGCTGGGCATAGACCCGGGCGGTCGGGCCCTCCTCGACCACGACGCCGTGCTGCATCACCATGATACGGTCGCAGATCTGGGCGGCGACCCGCAGGTCGTGGGTGATGAAGAGCATGGCCAGTTCGAAGCGCTTGCGCACGTCGTCGAGCAGGTCCAGCACCTGGGCCTGGACCGAGACGTCGAGGGCCGAGACCGCCTCGTCGGCGATCAGCACCTTGGGCTCCATGGCCAGGGCCCGGGCGATGCAGAGGCGCTGGCGCTGGCCGCCGGAGAACTGGTGCGGAAAGCGCTCCAACGCGTCCGGCGCCAGGCCGACCACGCTCATCAACTCGCGGGCGCGGGCCAGGGCCTCGGCCTTGGAGAGGCCGAAGTTCATCGGGCCCTCGACGATCGATTGGCCCACGGTGCGGCGCGGATTGAGCGATCGGTAAGGATCCTGAAAGACGATCTGGACATCGCGCCGGTAGGGCCTGAGCGCGCGCTGGCCGAGCCCCGCGATATTCTGTCCGCCGATGGTAATCTCGCCGGCGGTCGGGTCGATCAGGCGCACGATGCAGCGCGCGACGGTGGACTTGCCGGATCCGGACTCGCCCACCACCCCCAGGGTCTCGCCGCGCTGAACCACGAGGTCGACCTTCTGCGCCGCCGGCACGGTGCGGCCGCGGCTGAACCAGCCGCCCGAGACATAGGTCTTGTCGAGGCCCTTGGCCGAGAGGGCCGGGGCGTCCTGGGCGATCGCCGCGCGCTCCGGCGGCACCAGGCTTGGCACCGAGGCCATCAGCATCTGGGTATAGGCATGCTGGGGCGCGCTCAGCACATCGGCCACCAGGCCCTGTTCGACGATACGGCCGTGCTGCATCACCACCACCCGGTCGGCGATCTCGGCGACCACGCCAAAGTCGTGGGTGATGAAGAGGACCCCGGTGCCGTGACTGCGCTGGATGTCCCTAATCAGCTTGAGAATCTGCGCCTGGGTGGTCACGTCGAGCGCCGTGGTCGGCTCGTCGGCGATCAGGAGCCCGGGCTCCAGCGACAGGGCCATGGCGATCATGATGCGCTGGCGCTGGCCGCCGGAAAGCTGGTGTGGATAGGTATCGGCGAGCTGTTCCGGGTCGGGCAGGTTCACGTCGCCCATGACCTCGATGACCCGGCGCCTGCGCGCCTCGGCGCTCAGGGTGGTGTGGATCTCCAGCATCTCGGCAATCTGGTCGCCGACCTTCATGACCGGGTTCAGCGCCGTCATCGGCTCCTGGAAGATCATCGCCATGCGCTGGCCGCGCAGATGCCGAAGCTCGGTCTCGGGTTTGGCCAGCAGGTCCTCGCCGTCGAGCAGGGCGCTACCGGCCACGGGTTTCAGTTCGCGCCGGGGGATCAGGCCCATGACCGTGTGGGCGGTGACCGACTTGCCGGAACCGGATTCGCCGACTACGCAGACGATCTCGCCCCGGCCGACCTCGAAGGAAATATCCTCGATGGCATAGGTCCGATCCGCATCCTTGGGCAGTTCCACGGTCAGTCCCTGGAGGACCAGGACGGGCTGGCCGCCGCTGGAAGTCGCGGGAGCGGTCGTGCTTGGGTTTGCCGGCGCCATGGCGGCTACATCTTCCTGGCGATGCGCGGGTCGAGTGTGTCGCGCAGGCCGTCGCCCAGGACGTTGACCGCCAGCACCGTCGCCGCCAGGGCGATTCCCGGATAGAAGATGATCCAGGGCGCCAGCTGGAAGTAGGTGCGTCCCTCGGACATGATATTGCCCCAGCTCGGGATTTCCGGCGGGATGCCGGCGCCGAGGAAGCCGAGGATCGATTCCGTCAGCATGGCCGCGCCGCAGATGTAGGTCGCCTGAACAATCATCGGGGCGATGGTGTTGGGCAGGATATGGCGGATCAGGATCAGCGGCAGCTTGGTGCCGGAGGCGATGGCCGCCTCGACATAGGGCTCCTCGCGCACCGTGAGGACGACCGCGCGCACCAGGCGCACGACGCGGGGGATCTCCGGGATGACGATGGCGACCACGACGGTGGCCAGGGTGGCCCCGGAAAGGGAAATCAGCGCGATGGCCAGCAGAATGGCGGGAATGGCCATGAGACCGTCCATGATCCGCATCACCACCGCGTCGATGGCCCGCACGTAGCCGGCGATGAGACCGAGCACCAGGCCGATGGCGACCGCCAGGAGGGATACCGCGAGGCCGACCACGAGCGAGATTCGCGCGCCGTAGATGACCCGGGCGAAGTTGTCGCGGCCGAGATAGTCGGTGCCGAAGAAGTTGGCGCCGGTCGAGGGCTTCAGGCGGTTGGTCGGGTGGATGGCGGTCGGGTCCCCGGTGACCAGGGGGCCGAAGACGGCGATGACCGCCATGACGGCCAGAAGGATGCCGCCGGCCATGATCGAGGGGTGCCGCCAGAGCAACGCGGCGAGGGTGGGCTCCGCCTGCCTGCCGGCCGCCATGATGGGCAGATCTTCGGCACTGGCCAGGCTCTTGGGGTCGGTCAGGTCCTCGGGATTGGTCTGGGCGGTCATCAGTAGCGTATCCGGGGGTCGAGTATCGTGTAGGAGAGGTCGATGGCCAGATTGATCAGGATGTAGGCGAAGCTGAAGAGCAGGATCAGGCCCTGGATGATCGGGTAGTCCCGCGCCAGGACCGCATCCAGCACCAGGCGGCCGAGACCGGGGATATTGTAGACGCTCTCGGTCACCACCACGCCGCCGATCAAGGCCGCGATGCCCAGTCCGATCACCGTGACGATGGGCACCGCCGCGTTGCGCAGGGCATGGCGCAGCAGCACCTTGAACTCGCTCTGTCCCTTGGCGCGGGCGGTCCGCACATAGTCCTCCTGCAGGACCTCCATGACCGAGGCCCGGGTCATGCGGGCGATCAGGGCGATAAAGATCACCGACAGGGTCAGGGTCGGCAGGATCATGTGCCGCAGGAAGGGCCAGAGCCCGGCCCCGGGCGATTTGTAGCCCTGGACGGGCAGCCAGCGGAGCTCGATCGAGATCACGTAAATCAGGATGTAGCCCAGCACGAAGACCGGGACGGAAAAGCCGGCGACGGAAAAGACCATGACGAAGCGGTCGATCAGGCTGCCGGCGCGCCAGGCGGCGAGAGTGCCGAGCGGCACCGCGACCAGGACCGTGAAGATGATCGTCGTCAGGGCCAGCATGATGGTCGGTTCGATGCGCTGGGCGATCAGGGTCGTGACCGGCAGATTGGTGAAGATCGAAATCCCCAGGTCGCCCTGCACCAGGCTCTCGACCCAGGTGAAGAACTGGACCGGGATCGATTCATTGAGCCCGAGCTTCTCGCGGATCCGCTCGACGTCCTCTGCCGTGGCATAGTCGCCGGCGATGACAGCGGCCGGGTCGCCGGGGGCGAGGCGCAGCATGAGAAAAACGAACAGCGCGACCACGCCCATGACCGGGATGGTCGCAAGAATGCGGCTGGTGATGTAACCGAACATGGCGGGTAAAGGGCGCGCCGGCCGCCCGGGCTTCGGGGCGGCCGGCGCACGGTCCTGTTTCTATCGATCGACGGAAATGTTCCAGAAGAACTGGACCGGCGACTTGATCAGGCCCTTCACGTTGTCGCGGTAGGCGACCGGCACGAAGAACTGGCCAAGCTCGCCCGAGGCGCCAATCGCCCAGAGGCGATCCTGCACCTTGGCGGCAATGGCCTTTTGCTCATCCAGGGTCCCCGCCTTGGCGAAGGCCGCGCGCTGGGCCTCCAGCTCGGCGTCGTCCGGCCAGCCGAACCAGCCCTTGTCCGGACTGCCGGAAAAGGCGATCGACATGGGGTTCATCACGTCGGCCCCGATCCACCAGGTGTGGAACATGTTCCAGCCGCCTTCCGAGACCGGGTCGCGCAGGGCGCGGCGCGAGGTCAGGGTCGACCAGTCCATGGCCTGCACCTCGACCGTCATGCCGATCTTGCGCAGCTTCTCGGCGGTGATCAGCGAGAAGGCGGAGAGCAGCGGAATGTCGGTCGGCTGCATCAGCACCACCGGTGTTCCGTCATAGCCCGAGGCCGCCAGGGCGGCCTTGGCGGCGTCGATATCGCCGGTCGCCATGACATCGCTGCCGACCGAGTTCTCCATGGGCGTGCCGCAGGGATAGACGCTGTAGCAGGTCTTCCAGAACTTCTGGTCGCCGACCGCGCCGTTCATGTAGTCTTCCTGCTTCATGGCCATGAGCGCCGCGCGCCGGACCTCGGCCTTGTCGAAGGGCGGCAGCATGTGGTTGAAGCGGGCAAAGCCGATGTTGCCGAGTGGATCGTTGATCTCGACCACGATGCCTTCCTGGATTTCGAGGATCTGCATCAGGTCATTGGCCGGCGATTCGAAGTAATCCACCTCGCCGCTGATCAGGGCGTTCATCGCCGTGGTCTGGTCGGGGAAGTAGGTCCACTCGACCCGGTCGACCTTGGCGACCTTGCCGCCGGCCGCCGCCGAGGGCGGCTCGGAACGCGGCTTGTAGTTCGGGTTCTTGACGTAGACCACCTTCGATCCCGGCACCCACTCGTCGCCCTTGAACATGAAGGGACCGGAGCCGATGTGCTCGCCAATCTGCTCGAAGGGGTCGGTATCGGCCATGCGCTTGGGCATCATGAAGGGCACGTTCGAGGAGATCTTGCCGATCGAATCGAGCACCAGGCCGTAGGGCTCGGTCAGCTTCAGGACGATGGTCTTGTCGTCGGCGGCGCTGAGGCTCTCGACCACGTTGAAGAGTGCCTGGCCCATGCCGTCGCGCTTGCCCCAGCGCTGCAGCGAGGCGACGCAGTCTTCGGCCGTCACCGGCGCGCCATCGTGCCACATCAGGCCGTCGCGCAGGGTAAAGGTCCAGGTCAGCTCGTCGCTCGACACGGTCCAGTCGTCGACCATCTGCGGCTGTGGTTTCAGATCGTCGTCCAGCGCAAAAAGCGTGTCGTAGATCAGGTAACCGTGGTTGCGCGAGATGTAGGCCGTGGTCCAGATCGGATCCAGGTTCTTCAAGTCGGCATGGGGAATGACCCGCAGCACGGATTCGGCCGAGGCCTCCGCGGGCAGCCCGAAAGTCAGCGGCAGAATGAGTGCGGCGGCGGCGAAAAGTTGCCGCCTCGACCAGCTTAGCATGGCAGTTCTCCCTGTTATCATTTTGGAATTTGTTCGTCGCGAGCGTTCTTGGCGCGCTCTCTCGGGGCGAATTAACGCTCCGCGCGCAGACGAAGTCAACCGCCCTTTGGGTCCAGCTCCGTGCGGCGGCCCCTTGCATTGCGTGGCGCCCGACAGATTCGACCTCGAGCTCCAGTCCATCGCGCGGGACTACAGGGCCTTCCGCATGGTCACGCTGGTCGGCCGGTCGTAGCCCTCATGCGATGTCGTTTTGGTTCGAACGAAGCCAAGGGACTGGAATGTCTTGTGATTTTCGGTCAACTCGATCCGCGTCTGGATCTCCAGGGCCGGCTTTCCCCGATCCCTCGCGAGGCCCGCCGCCGCCGTCACGATGGATCGCAGGATACCCCGATTGCGGAACCGGGGCGTGACGGCGAGCTTGCCGAGGTAAATCGCATCGTCCCGGTCAGCCAAGTAGCCGCAGCCCACCAACTCACCGTCGCAACGGGCCACCACCAGCGTCTCCACCGCCGCCTTGCGGCGCAGATCCTCGGGCGTGACCCTGTTCAGGGACGAGGGCGGATCGATGCGCCCCTCCATGAAGGCAAAGCACTCGATCAGAAGCCGGTGAAGCCCCCCCCAATCGGAGAAAGCGGACGGCCGGATCGATAGTTCGACTTGCTTCAAGTTTGTCCCGCCGGTGAAGTTAAGGGGAGAAGATCATAGGCGCCGCCGAAGGGTCGTTCCAGTCGAGCAGAAAGGGCCAGCCGAACGGAAAAAGGGCGGACCGAAGAGGTCCGCCCGGTGCTTTCCTGAAATCGGCGCCCCTGCCCACGCAGAGGGCCCTCAAGATGAGTGCTTGATGATCTTCTGCCTGCGCTCAGGCGAGGTCGAAACGGTCGAGGTTCATCACCTTGTTCCAGGCGGCAACGAAGTCAGACACGAAGGCCGGCTGGGAGTCTTCGCAGCCGTAGACTTCCGCGATGGCCCGGAGTTCGGAGTTGGACCCGAAGATCAGATCGACGCGGGTGCCGGTCCACTTGAGATCGCCGCTGGCCCGATCGCGACCTTCGAACAGGTCATCGGCATCCGAGGCTGCCTTCCAAGTCGTGCTCAGGTCGAGCAGGTTCTTGAAGAAGTCATTGGTGAGGCTTTCGGGAGTCTCGGTGAAAACGCCGTGTTGGGTTTGGCCGGTGTTGGCGTTCAACACACGCAGGCCACCGATCAGAACCGTCATCTCCGGTGCGGTCAGGGTCAGCAGTTGCGCCCTATCGATCAGCATTTCCTCCGGCGACACGCCGGACTTGCCGTTCAGATAGTTGCGGAAGCCGTCGGCGGCCGGCTCAAGAACGGCGAAGGACTCGACGTCGGTTTGCTCTTGGGACGCATCCGTACGGCCCGGCGTGAAGGGAACCTGCAGGTCGTGACCGGCGTTCTTCGCGGCCTGTTCGACGGCGGCGCAGCCGGCGAGCACGATGACATCGGCCAACGATACGGACTTTCCGCCGGCCTGCGCGCCGTTGAAGTCCTGCTGGATGCCTTCAAGGGTCCGCAACACCTTGGCCAGCTGGTCTGGCTGGTTGACCTCCCAGTCCTTCTGCGGCGCGAGACCGATACGCGCTCCGTTCGCCCCGCCGCGCTTGTCGGAGCCGCGGAAGGTCGACGCCGATGCCCAAGCGGTCGAGACCAATTGAGAGATCGAAAGGCCCGAGGCGAGGATCTTGCCCTTGAGGGCGGCGATGTCCGGCGCATCGATCGGCTCGTGGCTGGCGGTCGGGACCGGGTCCTGCCAGAGGAGCTCTTCGGCGGGGACTTCCCGGCCGAGATAGCGCGCGCGGGGGCCCATATCGCGGTGCGTCAGCTTGAACCAAGCCCGGGCGAAAGCGTCCGCGAACTGATCCGGGTTCTCGTGGAAGCGCCGCGAGATCGGCTCGTAGACGGGATCCATCCGCAGGGCCATGTCGGCCGTGGTCATCATGGGCGCGTGGCGCTTCGACGGATCGTGCGCGTCCGGCACCGAATCCGATCCCGCGCCTCCCCGGGGTTTCCATTGCTGTGCGCCGGCGGGGCTCTTGGTCAGCTCCCACTCATGGCCGAACAGGGTGTCGAAGAAACTGTTGTCCCACTGGGTCGGGGTCGGGGTCCAGGCGCCCTCGATGCCGCTGGTGGTGGTATCGCCGCCCTTGCCGCTGCCGAAGGCGTTCTTCCAACCCAGGCCCTGCTCCTCGATGCTGGCACCCTCGGGTTCGGGCCCGACAAGGGCCGGATCGCCGGCGCCGTGGCCTTTGCCGAAGGTGTGTCCCCCGGCGACCAGCGCGACCGTCTCCTCGTCGTTCATCGCCATGCGCGCGAAGGTCTCGCGAATGTCCCGGCCCGAGGCGACGGGATCGGGATTGCCGTTGGGTCCTTCCGGGTTCACGTAGATCAGGCCCATCTGAACGGCGGCGAGGGACTTTTCCAGGTTCCTTTCGCCACTGTAACGCTTGTCGCCGAGCCACTCGGCCTCGGCGCCCCAATAGATATCCTCCTCGGGCTGCCAGATATCCGCGCGACCGCCGGCGAAACCGAAGGTCTTGAATCCCATCGATTCCAGGGCGCAGTTGCCGGCCAGTACAATCAAGTCGGCCCAGGAGATTTTCTGGCCGTACTTTTGCTTGATGGGCCACAGGAGCATGCGCGCCTTGTCGAGATTGCCGTTGTCGGGCCAGCTGTTGAGGGGCGCGAAACGCTGATTGCCGGTGCCCGCGCCGCCGCGGCCGTCGCCGGTCCGATAGGTACCCGCGCTATGCCACGCCATGCGAATGAACAGCGGTCCATAGTGACCGTAGTCGGCCGGCCACCAGTCCTGCGACGTGGTCATCAACTCGAAGATGTCTTTCTTCAAGGCATCCAGGTCGAGCCTCTTGAACGCCGCCGCATAGTCGAAGTCACCACCCATCGGATCCGCAAGAGAAGAATGCTGCCGCAAAATGTTGAGCTTCAACTGGTTCGGCCACCAGTCCCGGTTCGACGTACCGGCGCCTGCCGTTTGCTTGTGAACTCCACCCATGACGGGGCATTTGCTTTCACCCATGATGTTCTCCTGATTTCCCTTGCTTTGTTTCAGATTGGTCCAACGAGACCGTGCCTCGGCGCCGATCGATCGGAATGACTGACGGCTATCGCTCCGCATGATGGTCTTGGGGCGGAAGCCCGAACTTAGGCCGGCGTTTGTCGCCAGCGTGATTCGATGCGATGCACCAACCTCCTCTCTGATTGGACCTAGAAAATGGCCCCGGACAGTTGATAAGGGAAATCGTTTATATATATCACTGTAATCGGTTATTCTTATTAGGCGCCGTGACCTTTCCGGCGCCGCACACTTGACGATGGGGCGCCATGAACACACGGGACCTCGAGTACCTCGTCGCCCTTGCCGAGGAGCTTCATTTTGGACGGGCCGCGGAACGGTGCCATGCCAGCCAGCCGGCCCTGAGCGGCCAATTGCGCAAGCTGGAGGATCGCCTCGGCGTGAAGGTCTTCGAGCGGACCAAGCAGCATGTCCGGCTGACGGCCATCGGCAGTCACATCGTCGAGCAGGCGCGAGCCATCCTGCTTCAAGTCGATGCCTTGGAACAGATCGCCTCGGTCCATCGCGACCCCTTGGTCGGGACCTGCGTTCTTGGCATGCCGCCGACGATCGGCCCCTATCTGACCCCGCTGCTGCTGCCGGCCATGAAGCACTACCTCCCGCAGGTCAGTTTGGACCTGGTCGAGGATTTCACCGATAACCTGGAAAAACAGCTGGTGCAGGGCGGGCTGGATATCGCGATTCTGGCGACACGACCGACGCGCACGATCCTGGCGGAAATTGTCCTTTATGAAGAGCCCTTTTGGGTGGCGCTCCCCAACGAACATCCGCTGACGGTCGGCGATAGCGTCGACATCGAGGCAATCGAGCCGAGCGAGCTGCTGCTTCTATCGGACGGCCATTGTTTGCGGGACCAGGTCTACGAGGCCTGCAACCTCGGCCAATTCCGGTCCTCCGGCGCGCAAGGCCCAAGAACGCAGAAGACCAGCCTGTCGACAATCCTGTCCCTGGTCGGCTCTGGCGCCGGCATCACGCTCGTGCCGGCGATGAGCCTGTCGGACGCCTGGGTCACCGATGCCGGCATTTCCGTCCGGCGCGAAGCGAGCGGAACCGTCGGGCGAACCGTCCGGCTGACCCACCGAAAAGGCTACCCGCGCATGGCCTTGGTCGAGAAACTGGCCGATATCATCGCCGGCGCGGTGCCGGACACGGTCCATCCGTCGCGGCGCTAGGATCTGCGGAAGTAGAGCGGTAAAACTAGGGCGTCTCGCGATCTTTGCTCGCCGAATTGAATTCGGCCGCCGAGTTTCGCCGTGGAAAAGGCGCGTCGGGAACCGGCACCCCTAGGAATTGGCACAGCGGGATCCAACCATCCCCCAGTCGATGGACCAGCAGACGTTCCGCCGGGATTGTCGCCTGCACTTCGGCGATGTGGCGCCGGTAGACGGAAAGGACATGGTCCTGGTCGTCGAGGCGTCCGCCAAAGGTACCTTGGGCGACGACCGTGACGCCGATCGAGGCGGGATCCGTGCTCTCGCGCAGGACCGGGAAAATCGTCTTTTCCATGCTGGCCAGCCAGCTCTCCGGGCTGCGGGTGGTCAAGAGGATCTTGGCCTCGGGATAGGTCGCGGCAAGTTCGCGCCAGTAGTAGGCGGAGGGCCAATCGACGGCGGCGCGGTAACCGACGAGCAGGCGGTCCCAGTCCGGCGCGACGCCCTGGCCGAGCGCCCGCCACAAGCTCAACTGCTCGGGATCATTGAGGACCTCGTGCATGTGGTGGCACGGCCCAAATCCCAACATGTTCAAAGCCTCTCGCATGGAATCGGTGCCGGTCCGTCCGAATCCCGCGCCGATAACCGAAAGCGCCATGACCGCCCCTCCTCATCTGAATTCCTTCACTCGGCGCCAGTTATGACCGTAAGGCCGCCCTACCGGTCGCAGACCTCGACCTCATCGGCCGCTATTTGGTCGGCCGAGCCGTGGTAGAGCATGCGGCGCGACGGTGAGTAAAGGGTGGCAAGCGGAAACGCCGGCCCGTTTTCGTCCGCTTGACCCCCGGTTCCGGGCGTGGCTGGCAGGTCGTGATGATGCGTGTGTATGACGCAAGGCGATCCTCGGGCGCCCTCCATAGCAGCTCGTCACAACTTGTGCACCAAAGCGTATCGACATCCACTTGATTGGCGGTTCGCCCTATTTCAGCATCTTGACCAGAATGGCTTTGTCACGCGCGAAGTTGCTGACGGCGGTCACACCAACGGTCGGATCCGTACTGGCCTTCTTCAAGCCAGACTCGATATCTTTGATCCCCGCGCGGGTTTTCTTGAATTGACTGTCGAAACTGGACGCGTCGTAGTTCTTTGGGGTCTTTGCCATGATTCTAGCTCCTGGATTTAGAAATTGACTGCAGAGGCGCCTTCGTCGTCGCTTCTGGACCTGAGATCAACGCCAAGCTTACTTGCCTGACTCTTCAGTTTTTTGACCTTGGCCGTGCGTGTGTAGATCTCCAAGAGATTGCTTCTCATCATCTTTTCGTCTTTATCGGTGTCGACCAAATAGCGCTTGGCTTTTTTGTAATCTCCCTTTTTGATTTCCTCATCCGCTTGGTCCAATCGACCGCGCACCTGCTTTGCCAGCACTTTGACCCCTTGATGGCATCTTACTATCTGCTTTTCTGATTCGCCGATGCTCTTCTTGATTTTGACGCCCAGAACCTTGCGTTTGGCGGCGTCTTAGAGAGCCGTAAGGGTGTCTTTTGCACTCATGTGATTGAACTCCCCATTTTGCTGTGTCGTCCGATCAGCGCCTAGCGCGTGATCTGCTTTCTCCTAGGTGTTGCCAGCAGCCCAGGCGTGCAAGTGATCGCTATCATTGATCGGCGAGAGCGCCCAGTTGGGCTTTTTCACAGGAACGATTTGGTCTGGCCGATGGTTGCGCGGTAGCGTCGGCGCATGCTGGAAATCTCCTATGCCCGCCATCATTATCCGCCGAGTGTCATCCAGCGTGCGGTCCGGCTGTA
The DNA here is from genome assembly GCA_021776195.1 of Kiloniellaceae bacterium. Next base: position 38,753 of record JAJFGK010000090.1, read on the forward strand.
TCTACGGTTCAGTTTGAGCCTGCGGGACGTCGAGGGTCTGCCGGCCGAGCGTGGCCTCGACCTCAGCTACGAGACGGTCCGCCGCTGGGTCCTCGAATTCGGCAGGGCCTATGCCAGGACTGTGCGCCGGCGCCTGACTCCATCCTGTGACCGCTGGCATCTGGCCGAGAGGTGCGTATCGATCGGTGGACGGCGGATGTACTTGTGGCGCGCCGTCGACGCCGAAGGCGAGGTTCTCGATATCCTGGTCCAGTCGCGGCGCGACAAGCGCGGCGCCAAGAAGCTGATTCGGAAGCGGCTGAGGAAGCAGGGCGTGTCGCCGAGGTCGGTGGTGACCGACAAACTGCGTTCCTACGGTGCGGCGCTGCGTGCAGGCCGTGAAGCCACGGACTTCCATGTCCTCGATCATGCGCCGGCGCAACGGGCTGATAGCTTGGTCTGTCATGGGTCTGTTCCTTCCGCTGAGACCATGGTTGGGGATCCACAATCTCAACAGGGAACAGACCCGGCCCGTTACCGCTCCGATATCACCACCTACCGCAACAAACTCCCGCGAGAGCGGTTTGGTCCCACGGCTACGAGCTGGCCTTGCGCGGCGCCTTCAGCAACAGTGAGTTACGAGTGGTAAGCGGAAGTGCTGGCCCCTGTTCGATCGCTTTGCCTCCGGGTCTCGGCGCGGCTGGCGAGCTGCGATAAGGCGTGCCTTTGACTGAGAGCGGACCAGCTTATCGCTGTTCGCGATCTGAGCTTGACAGCCCAGCTGTCGCTGGGACTAAACCCAAGGGGCGTTTGTGAGCGAGCGAGAGCGATGATGCCGAAAGGTCTGACAGCGGATCAACTGAACGAATTTGAGAACAATGGATATCTGGTGCTTCACGATGTGCTCCACGAGTACGACCTCGCTCCGGTGCGTACCGAGTATGAGACTCTCTTGGACAGAGTTGCCTCTCGGCTATACGACATTGGCGCGATCGCAACGGCTTATGCCGGCTTGTCCTTCGACCAACGCTACTCAAGGATTGTCAGCGAGTGCAGCGATGTCTTCCCGCAAATGGACATCACCTTTCCCGTCAAGCAGACACTGCCCGACGACCCACCAATCCATTTGGGCCAAGCGGTTCTCGACCTGCTGACCCATGAGCAGATTCTCGATGTTGTCGAGGCCGTGATCGGACCCGAGATTTTTTCAAATCCTACCCAACACCTTCGGCTCAAACCCCCTGAAAGGCTCTTACAGTCGAGCCTGTCCCGAGGCTATGTCGGGAGAACCGCGTGGCATCAGGATTTGGCGGGACTGCTCGACGAAGCGCTGGAGACGAATCTCTTGACGGTTTGGATTGCCATCAGCGATGCGAGTGAGGAGCAAGGCTGTCTCGTCGCTATTCCCGGAAGCCATCGGAGCAACGGAGGAGAATTGACAGTCCACTGCCCCGAGGACGAGAAGAATCCAGCCAATCGCATAGTCGGACGCAGGTTGGCGCCGGGACCCCGTGTCCCGCTGCCGGTGCGGAAGGGCGCCGTCGTTCTTTTGCACAAGCTGACCCAACACGCATCGCTCCCCAACCGATCCAACGATCTTCGTTTTGCATTTGATCTTCGCTACCAACCGATTGGCCAGCCGACTGGTCGGCCCGCCTTTCCAGGATTTGTCGCTCGCTCCAGAAAGAGGCCCGGAGACGTGCTGCGGTGCGCCCAAGCGTGGGAGTCGCAGTGGCAAAGTTCGCTGGAAGCCATTCGCCAAGGCGTCTACCGCGGTCCAATCTATGAATCAGCGCGATGGGAGTCCTACGGCGGCATCCCACCCTGCTGATTGTCTGCTCGTGGCAATCTTTCTCCGTACCGCGCAATGGTCAGTTGCGGAGAGTTCGGGATCGTAAGCCACACTTCCTGGTGCTGATCGGACACACACCCACACCACCCACTGCCGCCCTACCGGTCGCAGGCCTCGACGATCATCTCCTGGAAGCGGCGCACCGGGGTTTCCCAATGCGGCGAGAGGACGCCGCCTTCATCGGCGACCGGCGAGCGGCGGCCCTGCTGCAGGCGCTCGCAGATCCAATGGTCCTCCTTGTGGACCCCGGTCCAGAGGGTCTTGATGGCCTCGACCTCCGAAGCGGGTATCTGGTCGGCGCGGCTGTGGTAGAGCATGCGGCGCTGGCGGGTCACGCCGGGCGCCACCGGCTGGTTCAGATAGACCCCCATCTGATCCGGAAAGTACCAACCCAGGACGAAGCTGGGAAAGAGCGTCAGGTAGCGCGAGGAAACATCCAGCGTGTCGGCCTGCTGTTCCTCCGCCTTAGCCTGCTGGCTCTCGGCCACGTCGACCGCGCTGCCCAGGCAGGGGCCCTCGACGATGGTGTAGTGGTCGAGCAGGGGCTGGTTGGTCGTGGAGGAATGCAGGAACTGGACGTGGTAGGGCTCCATGAAGTTTTCCATCAGGAACTTCCAGTTGGTCGGCACCTCGCCGAACTCGATGGACCCGATGGGTTTGATCGCGGCCAGGTCGAGGCCAGCGAAGCGGTCGATCAGCGGTTTGGCGTAGATCTCGAAATCCTCTGCCTCGCCGCTCACGTTGACGAAGACCCAGTCGCTCCAGGTGACGCTGCGCACCGGCCGCAGACCGAAGTCCTCGCGCGGGAAGTCCGGCGGGAAATGGGTCTCGGGCCCGCCGAAGTGGGGCGCCGAGCGCAGTGCGCCGTCGAGCCCGTAAACCCAGGCGTGATAGGGGCAGCGGATCACCGGGCCGACGTTGCCCGGTTCGTCCAGCAGCTTGGCGCAGCGGTGCCGGCAGACATTGTGGAAGGCCTGGATCGCGCCGGACTTGCCGCGGATCAGGAACAGCGGCAGGCCGGCGACCTCGACCGGCTGGACGTCGCCCGGATTCGGCAACTCGTGGGCGAAGCCGGTGAAGACCCAGCCGTCGCGAAACAGGGTCTCGAATTCCAAGTCGAGAAAAGCCTGGTCCGTATAGGCCCGCGACGGCAGGCCGGCATGGAGCGGTCCCTGACCCTTGAAGGCGCTCAGCCCGCCGGCGCCGAGGATTGTATCGAGACGGCCCATGGTGGCTCAGCCCTCCTCCTCCGAAAGTCGACCGGGTCGGCAGACCCGGGTCAGCAGACACAGATCCCGACTTTCGATCCGCGAAGGAGCGGGTGTCAATGCGTTATCGTCATCGGTGCGGATTCCGAGGCCCGTGCCCTGTTGTGCAGCCCAAGGCATCATCCCGGATCTCCGGGATCTCGGGCCGCCGCCTTGCACCATGCCGCGCCAGATCCCGGATCGCGGACTTTTCCTCCCAAATCGAAGAGGCTTTAGCCTCGGAGATTTGGAGAAAAGTCGCGTCCGGGATGACGATCCCATAGATGATCGCGTCACCCCGGACGGAACCCGGCCCGGCGGCCGGGGGCCGAGCCGGGGTCTCTGGCCGTGGTCTCGGGCCGGGGCTTTTCCCCGACGAGATCCCGGCTCAAGGCAGCGTCGTGTCCCTACACGACGGTGCGTGCCCTAGTCGGTGACGAGGCGGGCCTCGCTGACGAGGCCGGCGTCTTGGGTGAGACTGTGGAGCTGGTAGATCGGCCGCTCGCGGGCCTGGGTCTCGTCGATACCCTTTCGCACGTCGACCGCCACGCTGGCCATGGTGGTCGCCTGGGTTCCGGCCCAGGGCTGGTTCGTCGGGCAGTGAACGTGGCCGCAGAGCAGCCGCAGGGCTTGGGGATGCCTGCTGACGACACTGGCCAGGCCCTCGGCGTCCGCGGGCCGGCGGTAACCGCCGATGTAGTGGTCGTCGATATCGAAGGGCGGGTGGTGGATGTAGAGCAGCGTCGGCTTGTCCGGCGCCGCGCCGAGGGCACCGTCCAGCCAGGCCTGGCGCTCCTGGCAATAGACGCCCTTTCGCTCCCCCGCTTGCGTCGAATCGAGCGCGACCAGACGAAGCGGATGGGTTTCGACCGTGTAGTGGAGGAAGTCGCCCTTCCGGGGCAGGTAGCCATGGTCGCCGAAGGCACCGCGCAGGGCCTCGCGCTTGTCGCGGTTGCCGGGGATCACGTAAAGCGGCGCCTCCAGGGGGGCCAGAATCGCGCGCAGGTGCTCGTACTCCTCGGGCCGGCCGTACTGCACCATGTCACCGGTGTGGACCACCGCATCGGGCTGCTGGCGGTTGATGTCCTCGACACAGCGCCGCAGGTTGTCGGCCCGGCGCGGGGCCTCGGCCTGGTCCGACGAGGACGCCAGGATGTGCGTGTCGCTGATCTGCGCGATTTTCATCGGACTGTGAGCCCCCCGGTGGCGCCCCACGGCGGAGCGGTTGGATTGTATGGCCCGACCGCGATTCTGTCCAACAGCCTGGCGCTCTTTCTGCGTCCCGCACCCTGGGTTCATCGCGGCAACCGATTCGACACCTAGGACCCAGGCCGGTTAACTTGAAGCCCCCTGCGGGTGGTAGCGGAAATGTCCGGTGATCGGAAAATCGAACAGCATGTCTTCGAGCCGGGGCCCGCGTCCGATGTTGTGCACGATGAGGGGCCGCTTGCCATCGGCAGAGCGTTGCCCGGTGACGATCCCGATATGCGGCCGGCTGCCGCCCACCAGCCAGGTGACCAGATCGCCCGGCCGATAGGCTGACGGATCGCGATCCACCGGCAAGCGCGCGCCTTTGCGGGTCAAGAAAGCCGCCAGATTGGGCACCCGGCGATGGTCGATGTTGCGGTCGGGCCGCGTCAGGCCCCAGAAGGCCGGATAGGCAGCGAAGTGATCGGCCATATCCTCATGCACCAATCTTTGCAGATCGATGCCCAGGGCGCGGTAGGCGCGGATCACCACATCGCTGCAGACACCCCGGTCCGGCGCCACATCCCCGAGCGGATAGGCAATGGTCCTGTAGGCGCCGTCATAGACCACCCGGTGCGCCGTGCGCGCCAGGGCCGCGGCTTCGAGCCGCGCGGAGAAGGGCGCCGGCGCGTCGGCGACAGCGTCGGTCAGACCGATCAGGACAATCAGAAAAGAGAGCAACGCACGCATGCCGGCCATCCCGCCTCCAGAATGCGGCAAAGTGATGGCGTTCTTCCGGTCTTAGCTGCCTTCCAGCCCGTCGTAGTAGGCCTGCAGCACGGCGAGGACCTCCGGCCGGCTGAATTCCAGGGGCACCTCTTCGTGCTTGGCGAACATCTCGCGCAGCCGGGTTCCCGAGATGGCGAGCTGGCTCTCCTTGCCGTGCGGACAGGTGCGGCCGGTGGCCATGCCATCGCACTTGAAGCAGTAGAAGGTGATGTCGATCTTCAGCGCCTGGGTCTCCAGGCCGCCGGCCGGAATCTCGTCGAAAATCCTGTGCGCGTCGAAGGGGCCGTAGTAGTCGCCGACGCCGGCATGGTCGCGCCCCACCACCAGATGGGAACAGCCGAAATTCTGCCGGAAGAGGGCATGCAGCAGGGCTTCGCGCGGGCCGGCATAGCGCATTTCGATGGGATAGCCGGCCTGAATGGCGGTGCCCGGCACGAAGTAGTTCTCGACCAGGGCATCGATCGCCCGCACCCGCACGTCGGCTGGAATGTCGCCGGGCTTCAGGGCGCCCAGGACCTGGTGGATCAGGAGGCCATCGCAGATCTCGACGGCGATCTTGGCCAGGTACTCATGGCTGCGATGCATGGGGTTGCGGGTCTGGAAGGCCGCCACCTTGGACCAGCCCAGGGCCTCGAAGCGGGCGCGGGTTTCGGCCGGCCGCAGGTAGAGATCCGGGTAGGTCTGCGGGTAGACGCCCTCGCTCAGGGCCCGCACCGGTCCGGCCAGATTGACCGCGCCCTGGCTCATCACCTTGGCGACGCCGGGGTGCTTGCCGTCCGTGGTCCGATAGACCTCGGAACACTCCAACTGCCGGTCGATCGCGTATTTTTCCTCGACCGTCATCAGGGCCATGATCTCGCGCGTCCCCTCGTCGACCAGGGCGATCTCCTCGCCGGCGCCGATGCCGTCGGCCAGGTCCTGACCGCAGGAAAGCGTGATCGGGATCGGCCAGAACAGGCCGTTCGCCATTTTCATCCCGGTGCAGACGCCGCGCCAGTCGTCCTGCCCCATGAAACCGTCGAGCGGCGTATAGGCGCCCATGGCCAGCATCACCAGATCGGAACTCTCGCGGCTGGTCATGGGCACGGCCTTCAGGCCCGGCGCCCGCTTCAGGTCCGATGCCGCCTGCGCTGGGTCGACCAGCAGGGGCCGGAGCGGCCCGCCACCGTGCGGCAGAACCAGTTTGGACATCGCACGCGCTCCCTTTGACTATGAACATCCATCCCGATGAGACCCGACCGGCGGGCCGCAGCCGACCAGGGCCGTTTCGGGGAATTCCGGCCAATCGACGATGTGCCTAATCGACGATGTGATAAACGGGAGCCTTCTCCATTTCCCACTTGCCCGATTCCCGGTCGTACTGGGACAGGGTGAAGCAATGCCAGTCGGTGTCGTCCAGCTTGGGATGGTCGGCCCGGTAGTAGTAGCCCGGCCAGCGGGTTTCCTGCCGGAACATGGTGTGATGGGTCACGCACTCCGATGCCAGGGCCCGGTGTTGCAGCTCCCAGGCCCGCTGGAGCTGGTGCAGGTCCTCGGCGCCGAGATGATTCAGGTCTTCCTTCAACATGCCCAGCAGCTCCAGGCCGCGGGTCAGCAAGGGCTCGTTGGTGGTGTAGTGGGAGCTGATGCCGCCGACATACTCGTCCATGATCTTCTCGAGACGCTGAAGGCCGTTGATCGGCAGCAGGTAGCTCGGCGACACGGTGCCGGCGGTAATTTCGTTGCGGCCGATGGCGTAGTTCTCCAAGGGCTGGAAGACGACCTTCTCGAGGTTTTCGTACTCCTCTTCGCTGACCTGGGGCTGGTTCGTGCCCAGGTCGTCCACGTACTTGACCGCCGCCTTGCCGGCGATCCGGCCTTCGGTGAAGGAGCCCGACGAGAACTTGTGAGCCGTGCCGCCGATGGTGTCGCCGGCACCGAACAGGCCATCGACGGTCATCATCCGGTTATAGCCCCACTGGTACTCGTCGGGGGCGTAGTCCTCCGGTCCGCTGGCCCAGGCGCCCGAGCAGGTGGCGTGGGAGCCCATGACGTAGGGCTCGGAGGTGGTCAGCTCGGGGTTGGTGTGCTTGGGGTCGATGTTCTGCGAGGCCCAGACCACCGCCTGGCCGATCGTCATGCCGAGAAAGTTCTCCCAGCCGACGGTCTCCTTGTGCGGGTCCTGAAAGGCCTCCTTGGTCACCATGCGGATCGGGCCTCGGCCGGCCTTGACCTCCTCCAGGATGGCGTGATTGCGCAGGCAGGTCGGCACCGGGTGCCGGTCGATGTAGTCCCCGACCAGCTCCTTGGTGTTTTCGTACCAGTTGGATTCGTACTCGTTGCCGTAGGCATTCTCGGTGTAGGTCTTGAGGTGCAGGAAGTAGGCGCCGACCGGACCATAGCCGTCCTTGAAGCGGGTCAGGACGATGCGGTTTTCCATCTGCGTCATCTTGGCGCCGAGTTGGATCGGCAGCGCATAGGCCGAGGCGCTGCTCCAGGGGGCGTACCAGGTCCGCCCCATGCCTTCGCCCACCGCGCGGGGCTTGAAGATGTGCGACGCGCCGCCGGCGCCGATGATGACGGCCTTGGCGCGGAACACATAGTAATCGCCGGTCCGGACATTGAAACCGACCGCTCCGGCGACCCGGTTGGGCTTGGTCTTGTCGGTCAGCAGGTGGGTGATCATGACCCGGTTGTAGACCTCGGTGGCGGCCTTGCGGGCGGCCTCGGCGACGATCGGCTTGTAGCTTTCGCCGTGGATCATGATCTGCCACTTGCCCTCGCGCAGGTAGCGCCCGGTCTCCGGGTCCTTCATGATCGGCAGGCCCCACTCCTCGAACTTGTGCACCGTGGAGTCGACGTGCCGGGCGATGTCGTAGCCGAGGTCCTCGCGCACCAGACCCATGAGGTCATTGCGGGCATAGCGGACGTGGTCTTCGGGCTGGTTCTCGTTCCACTGCATGCCCATGTAGCAGTTGATCGCATAGAGGCCCTGGGCGACGGCGCCGCTGCGCTCGATGTTGGCCTTCTCGACGACGACGACTTTCTTGTCGCGGCCCCAGTAGCGGGATTCGTAGGTCGCCCCGCAGCCGGCCATGCCGCCGCCGACGACCAGGATGTCCGAATCCACGAAAACCGTTTTTCGGCGTGTGAAGAAACCCACTAGACCACTCCCTGCTTGAGCTGCTCCGGCGTCAAGGCGGGCAGTTTTTCGATGTTGAGCGCATCGGGTTCGTGGGCGAGTTCCTGGGACTCGATCGCCTCCGCGCTGGGCGCCGCGTACTCGGCCGGCCCCTTGATCGATCCCCAGGGCGTGGTCCGGATCGGCGAGACGAAATTCTTTTCGCGGCCGTCGCGGAACTTGATCTTCCAGGAGACGGTGCCCTTTTCCTCTTCCCGGAGCACCCGGACGCTGTGGCCCATGGGCGCGAAGTCGGCATAGCCGCGACAGTCGATCGCGTTCTGCGGGCAGGCCTTCACACAGGAGTAGCATTCCCAGCACATGTTGGGCTCGATGTTGTAGGCCCGGCGGGTCGTCTTATCGATGTGCATGATGTCGGAGGGGCAGATATCGACGCAATGGCCGCAGCCATCGCAACGGGTCATGTAAACAAATGTCGGCATGAGATTCGTTATCTCCTGTATCGAAGACCAATAAGAAGCGGGCTAGTAGTGACCGGGCTGACGGCGGGCGCTGCCGAACAGCTCGGGCTTGTCGGCCGGCGCCGGCAGGTTGCTGCGCGACCCGTCCGCTTCTGCCACCCGTTTCTGGAAAGCCGCCGCGGGCTTGAAGAACATATGGGCGAACTTGGACCAGGGTACCGATCCGAAGAGCACCGTCGTGGCGATCAGGTAAGCCCCGAGGAACAGGATCGCGCCGGCGCTGTCCGAGGCCTGCAGGACGGCCCAGATCAGGCCGAAGGTGGTGCTTGCCAGAAGCGACAAGACGAAGAGGTCGGCGCGCACGATGCGGAAGGGCGAATGGCCCTCGGCGGCGACGTCGACCCGGATGAAGAACCAGAACCAGTAGCCGCCGACGCAAACCGCCAGGGCCCCGAAATACCACAGGATCGGCAGGATGGCCGGCGTGGGCGTGGCCGGCGTCGGATAGCCGAAGACCATGATGGCGGTGGCGATGACGTAGGCCAGGAAACCGTACATGGTCAACAGGTGGGCGATCCGGCGCCGCGCGTTGCAGAACTCGGCCGAGGTCAGGACCTCGACGGCAGCGGTCTGGACCGCGAGCGACACCATTTTACCGCCACCGACCGACTTTGTGCCCTTGCCCCGGGCCTTGCGCCAGTTGTTGAAGAAGTAGGTGGCGCTCTGCTTGTGAAGAATGTCGAACAGCGTGCCGCCGACCACCAGCAGGATCATGACGACGACGTAGGTCTGCATGACGCCGGGCGATATGGAGGCCGAAAGCTCGGCAAAGGGATTGCTGTTGACCATCTAATTATCCCATTGTTAGCCGGTTGGGTTCAACGCGAGGCTCGAGAGTTTGCCGGGGACGATTCCAGTCCTTAATGAAGCCGATTACAGGCGTGGGACCGGAGTTCATTGGATCCATCGGACAGGTCTATTCGCCTGCCAGGCGCCCACGCGCCCTGCGACCGTCGCACCTGTCGGGATCCGCGCAATTCGGCATCGATGCCCCCTGTGTTCGCCCTCGTGTTCTTTTCTCGGTCCCGATTCTATCGTCCGGGACTCGGTCTGTTGCTGGGTAACGTGCCCAATTTGGTCAGGGCGATCAACGACTAAAGTGGCCGAGCTCTCGTGCCGGGCCCGCCGCTCGCCGGCAAAGCCAAGGGCGGGAGCATCGGATCCAGGCGTCTGATCCGCACAATACCGGGCTTCCGGGATCTGCCTTGGCGGGCTGTGCCAATTCCAACAATTCAAGGGGGCCAGGGCGCTTCGTCATTTGCATAGACCCTGGTTGGCTGTGTAAACACATGCGAAATCAGTCTGTCATTCCGACCTGAGGGGCGCGGCCAAGCCATGGCCGGCCGCTTTGGCCTTTCGCTGCCTCTTACAGCTGTTGGTGAAGTCATGATGCAGAGTCCGCGCGATCCCATTGGTCAAGTGTCGGATGAGGGCGCGCGGCCGATCGATACCTCGGCGCCGATCGGCGATGAGGTCAAGACCACGACCTGCTACATGTGCGCCTGCCGCTGCGGCATCAAGGTTCACCTGAAGAACGGCCGGGTCCGCTACATCGAGGGTAACCCCGACCATCCGGTGAACAAGGGCGTGCTCTGCGCCAAGGGGTCGGCCGGGATCATGCAGCACTACTCCCCGGCGCGGCTGAGCAAGCCGCTGCTGCGGGTCGGCGAGCGCGGCGCCGGCGAGTTCAAGGAGATCGAGTGGGACGAGGCCCTCGATTTGGCAACCGACTGGCTCGGCGAGGTGCGCCGGACCGATCCGCGCAAACTCGCTTTCTTCACCGGCCGCGACCAGAGCCAGTCCCTGACCGGCTGGTGGGCGATCCAGTACGGCACGCCGAACTATGCCGCCCATGGCGGGTTCTGTTCGGTCAACATGGCGGCCGCCGGGCTCTATACCTTCGGCGGCGCCTTTTGGGAATTCGGCGAGACCGATTGGGACCGCACGCGCTACTTCATGCTGTTCGGGGTCGCCGAGGAGCACGGCTCCAACCCCATGAAAATGGCTCTGGCCAAGCTGAAGGCCCGCGGCGCCAAGTTCGTGTCGGTCAACCCGGTGCGCAGCGGCTATTCGGGGGTCGCCGACGAGTGGATCGGGATCAAGCCTGGCACCGACGGGCTCTTCGTCGGCGCGCTGATCCACGAGCTGCTGCAGGCCGGCAAGATCGATGTCGACTATCTGGTCCGCTACACCAACGCGCCCTGGCTGGTCATCCAAGACGAGGGTGCCGCCGACGACGGTCTGTTCCTGCGCGATGGCGACGGCAACCCCCAGGCCTACGACAAGACCTCCGGCGCGGTGGTGGATGCCAACAGGGTCGACCTGGTGCCGGCCATGAGCGGCACCTTCAAGACGCCGGACGGCCGCAACGCGGTGCCGTCATTCCAGCTTCTCGCCGAACGCTTCCTGGCCGAAGACTACGCGCCCGCGGCGGTAGCCGAACGAACCCAGGTGCCGGCCGAGACGATCCGCCGCCTGGCCGCCGAGCTGGCCCGGGCTGCCTTCGAGGAAGAGATCGTGCTCGATGTGCCCTGGACCGACTGGGCCGGCCGGCGCCACGAGACCATGGTTGGCCGGCCGGTCGGGATGCACGCCATGCGCGGGATCTCGGCTCATTCCAACGGCTTTCACACCTGTCGCCTGATTCACATCCTGCAGATCCTGCTGGGCTCGATCGACTGTCCCGGCGGTTTCCTTTACAAGCCGCCCTATCCCAAGCAGACCCCGCCCTGGCTGAAGCCGTCGGGCCGGGCGCGCGAGGCCGCGCCGTCCGAGCCCCTGGGCGGACCGCACCTGGGATTTCCGACCGGGCCCGAGGACCTGCTGCTCGACGCTTCGGGGCAGCCCCAGCGCATCGACAAGGCCTTCAGCTGGGATGCGCCTCTCGCCTCCCACGGCATGATGCACACGGTGATCTCCAATGCCGCCAGGGGCGATCCCTACCCGATCGAGGTCCTGTTCATGTATATGGCGAACATGGGCTGGAACTCGTCGATGAACATTCCCGACACCCTGCGCCAGCTCACCGACAAGGACCCGGAGACCGGCGCCTACAAGATCCCCAAGATCATCTACGCCGACGCCTACTATTCCGAGACCGTGCCCTATGCCGACCTGATCCTGCCGGACACGACTTATCTGGAACGCTGGGACTGCATCTCGATGCTCGACCGGCCGATCTCCGAGCCGAGCGGGGCGGCCGATGGGATCCGCCAGCCGGTGGTGGCGCCTGACCGCGACGTGCGGGCCTTTCAGGAGGTCCTGCTCGATCTCGGCGCGCGCCTGAAGCTGCCCAATCTGGTGAAAGAAGACGGCAGCCCGAAGTACCCGGGCGGCTATCCCGACTACATCGTCAACCACGAGCGCAAGCCGGGGATCGGACCGCTCGCCGGCTGGCGCGGCGCCGACGGCCAGTCCTATGGCAAGGGCGCGCCCAATCCCGAACAGCTGCAGCGCTACATCGAAAACGGCTGCTTCAATCACGAGGAACTGGCGCCCGGACTGCGCTACTTCCGCCACGCCAACAAGGACTACTACGACCGTGCCGTCGCCATGGGCTACCGCGGCACCACCTCGCGGATCGTCTTCCAGCTCTATCTGGAGCCGATGCAGACCTTCCGCCTCGCCGCCCAGGGCCACGGCAAGCGGGTTCCGCCGGCGGAACACCGTGCCCGCATCGCGACCTACTTCGATCCGCTGCCCTTCTGGTACGAACCCTTCGAGGGCGCGGCGCTCGCGGAGGATGCCGGCAGCAGTGCCGAGTTTCCGATGCACGCGGTGACCCAGCGCCCCATGGCCATGTACCATTCCTGGGGCTCGCAGAACGCCTGGCTGCGCCAGATTCATGGCAGCAACCGGCTCTACATGAACCGCGGCCGCGCCCAGGAACTCGGCATCGAGGACGAAGACTGGGTCTGGATCTCGAGTCAGCTTGGCCGGGTCAAGGCCCAGGTCAGTCTCATGGAGGGGGTTAATCCCGACACCGTCTGGACCTGGAATGCGATCGGCAAGCGCAAGGGTGCCTGGAATCTGGACCCGGACGCCGCCGAGGCCAGCCACGGCTTCCTCCTGAACCACCTGATTGCCGAGTTGATGCCGGAGCGCGGCGGCGGCTACCGCTACTCCAACAGCGATCCGGTCACCGGCCAGGCCGCCTGGTACGACCTGCGGGTCCGGGTGGAAAAGGCCGACCCGGCCGAGGCGGGCTGGAGCGAGCCGCAGTTCGAGGCGTTGAACCCGGCCGGCGCCGGGCTCGCCGCCGCGCCAAAGCTGTCGCGCTTCGGCGCGGAATTCCATCTCAAGACCGGCGATGGCGGCGGCAAGAAGGGGATGGGATCATGACCTCTCTGCCGGCGACACCGCCGGCCAAGCGTCTGGGGCTGGTCATCGATCTCGACACCTGCGTTGGCTGCCATGCCTGCGTGACCAGCTGCAAGGAATGGAACACGGGTGGGTATCCAGCGCCGCTCAGCGACCTCAACCCTTACGGCGCCGATCAGACCGGGGCCTGGCTGAACCGGGTCCACGGCTTCGAGGTGGGCGCCGGCGACAAGGGCCAGACCGTCAACTTTCCCCGCTCCTGCCTGCACTGCGCCGATGCCGCCTGCGTCACGGTCTGCCCGACCGGCGCCTCCTACAAGCGGGTCGAGGACGGCATCGTGCTGGTCCAGGAGGATCTCTGCATCGGCTGCGGCCTCTGCGCCTGGGCCTGCCCCTACGGCGCCCGCGAGATGGACCCGGTCGGCGGGGTCATGAAGAAGTGCACGCTCTGCGTCGACCGGATCTACAACGAGACCATTCCCGAGGCCCGGCGGCAGCCGGCCTGCGTCAACGCCTGCCCGACCAGCGCGCGCCACTTCGGCGACTTCGCCGATCCCGACTCCAAGGTCTCCAAGCTGGTGGCCGAGCGCCGGGGCTACGACCTGATGCCGGAGCTGGGCTACCAGCCGACCAACAAGTACCTGCCGCCGCGGCCGCGTCGCCGGGGCGACGATAAGGCCGCGCCCAAGGCGCTGGAGCCGCTGGGCGAGGCCGGCGGCCTGCTCGGCTGGCTCGACAAAGTGCTGTCGGCTTAGGAGAGGGGGAGATGAATCCGGCCTTTTCCGTTCTCTTCTTCACCACCGCCTCGGGCGCCGGCTACGGCCTGCTGGCTTGGCTCGGCCTGCTCGGCGCCCTGGAGGCGCTGCCGGCGGAACGCTGGCTCGGCTTCACCGGCCTGGGCCTCGCCCTGGCCCTGGTCACCGTCGGGCTCTTGTCCTCGACTTTTCATCTGGGTCACCCCGAACGGGCCTGGCGGGCGCTCAGCCAGTGGCGCTCCTCCTGGCTGTCGCGCGAAGGCGTGATGGCCGTCGCCACCTATCTGCCGGCCGGCCTTTTTGGCATCGGCTGGGTGTTCCTGGAGGAGACCGGCGGGCTTTTTGCCGTCTTTGGCCTGCTGGCCGCACTGGGTGCGACCCTGACCGTGGTCTGCACCGCCATGATCTATGCCTCGCTGAAACCGATCCGGCAGTGGCGCAATCTTCGTGTGCCGCCGCTCTATTTCGGCTTTGCCGCGACCACCGGGGCGCTCTGGTGCCAGGCCCTGGTCTGGCTTTTCGGTCTCGAACTGGCCTGGCTCTCGGCCCTGGTGGTTGTGACCCTGCTCCTGACCTGGGCCTTGAAACTGGATTACTGGCGCGCGATCGACCGCGACAATGGCGGCCCGAGCCTGGAGAGCGCAACCGGCCTTGGCCGGCTCGGCGCGGTGCGGACCTTCGAGCGCCCGCACACGGAAGAAAACTATCTGCTCAAGGAAATGGGCTACCGCATCGGGCGCAAGCACGCCAAGAAACTGCGCCAGATCGCCGGGCTGCTGTTCGGCGCCCTGCCGCTGGCCGCGACCCTGCTGCTGTTCGGTTTCCAGGGGGCCCTTGGAATTGCCGTGGCCCTGCTGGCGGCGCTCGCGGGCACCGTCGGCGCCTTCGTCGAGCGCTGGCTCTTCTTCGCCGAGGCCAAGCACAGCGTGCGGCTTTACTACAGGGTCGACGGGTAGCGATTTACTACCGTTCGGTTGGGTCAGGCTCAGTTCTCGGTTTCGTTTGCGGTGGCTTGCTTTACCGCGTTGAGAAGCTGTTTGGCCAGCATCCCTTCAAGCAAGCTCTCCAAATCCGAGACGTCGAGTTTTCCAGATTTCCAGTTCTTATCGGCGCTTTCCAATGCGTCGTAGTATGGCGTCTTATCACCTGAGATCTGATCTGGAATTGTTGGTGTTCCCGCAAGCAGTGCATCCAGCTTTATGTTCAACACGATATACATCAGGACTCGTGATGTACGCCCGTTGCCGTCCGCAAAGGGGTGAATCCAATTGAGTCGCCACATAACGTAGGCAGCCAAGTGGATGGCACTCTTAACATCCCAGTTTTCGTTCACGTAGTCGCACAGCTCGGATATGTGCTCGGGGACAACAAAATGCTCCGGCGGTGTGTGTTGGCTTTTGCTAATGTCGATAGGGGTGTTGCGGTAGGTGCCCGCCAGGGCATGAATACCTTCCAGCGCAGCATAATTCAGCTGCAGTACATGGCGAGGAGCGAGCTTGAACGGACGCTCCAAGTCATGAATGTGATCTCGGATTAGGTCGGTCGCCAAGTGGAATTGTCGGACACCGTTTTCAGCTTCGCGGCGCGCTTTGTCGTCGGGGTCTGTTATCAGTTCTTGGGATGGAGCGACGCTATGGCGATCATCAGACACGTTAGAGTCATTTGTCCTTGCGAACCCGGTGTCCATCGGCTGCGTCGACTTTGCGGTCGACTTCCGCGACCAGTTCCCGTGTGATGCGCGAGTTCTCTATATGCGTATTGCCATACACGAAGCTCTGACGCTGATCGCGCTCGGCCTCGGGAGTCATCTTTATGTGTCGCGCCCGCTCCACTAGAGTTTTCAGGTCATCCGACACGTTGCTCATCCTCTCAAGTTCGGCAAACACTAGCGCTCATTCACGCTGAACTGCAAGCATTGACAAAGATTTAATCATTGTCGTCGCTCGATCAATCTCTGAGCGGCGCGCAGCAGTGTCATTGTTGCTCGCGGGACATTTTTCGAAGAAAAAACAGAAAATCAAGAAGCTCTAGGGATGCACGTTAGAAAAATAGCCATTCGCCAGCGGTCGAATGGCGGACCATGTGAACCGCTTAAGCTACCTCCGGCTCCCTTTCCTCCCGCAGCAAGGTCAGCGGATGCTCGTCGTCGACCCAGCCGGCGTGGTTGGAGAAGAGGTCGTAGCCGATCAGGCGCTGCAGGCGTTCGGGGAAGTCCCGGGCGACCGCGGGCGGGCAGGCCAGCGCCATGTCCTCCTCCTGGCGCAGCCAGCCCAGGGCATAGCCGAAGAGGGCGCCGACCCGATGCACGTTGGATCGATTGGCGCCGCCGCCGTGATAGGTGCCGCCCAGATAGAAGGCGACCGAGCCCTTGGGCATGACCGCCTGGGTCATTTCGTGTTCTTGCGGCTTGCGCGCGCGGTCGCTCCAGCGGTGGCTGCCGGGGACGATGGTCGTGGCCCCGTTGTCGGCGGTGAAATCGGTCACCGCCCACATGCCGTGCACCAGCTTGACCATGTCCGGCGTCGCCTCGTGAAACTGGGTGGGATAGATCGAGTCGTCCCGGTGGACCTCTTGGCGCAGTTCGCCGGGCCCGATATCGACCATATGGGTCACCTGGAGCCGGTAGACCCGGCTGTTGGGCAGCAGCAGCCGGTCGCAGAGATCGAGCACGGTCGGGTCCAGCGCGATCCCGCGGGCGACGGCGGAGCGCTTGATCAAGCCCGACACGCGCCGTGTCTTGTAGCCGGAGAAGTCGTCGTTCCAGATGCCGTCGCCGGCGAACCAGGGCGCCATGTCGGCCGTGAAGCGGTCCATCTCCGCGGCGTCGAGCTTCCGGTCGACGATCACGCAGCCCACTTCCAGCAGGGCCGCGGCGATCTCCTCGCCGCTCGCGTCGCGGTCGAGGTGGGGAATGGTCGGTGTGGCCATGGCCGTTTTGCTCCCGCCGTGGTGTCTGTCATTCGTGGGCTCGATCATAAAACCAATCGGCCACGAAAGGACATTGCCTTTTCCAGCCTGCCATTGCGAGGGCCGCGAGTGTGATCGGCGACACTCTCGGCCTTGGCAGGTGCGTTGACCGGACGGGAAAAAGCGACGACCATGGGCCACCAGACAGGGAAGCGGGCGCAGGATCTGCCATCGGGCCGCCGTGCCGCCGGCTTTGGTTTTATCAAGAAGACCGACCCACACAACAGGGAAGAGGATGAAGGGATCCATGAAACATCAACTCACAACCGCGATTGCCGCGGCGGTCCTGCTCATCGCCAGCCCGGCTTTGGCCGGAGAATTCAGCCCCGCCGTCGTCTTCGACATGGGGGGCAAGTTCGACAAGTCCTTCAACGAGGGTGTCTACAACGGCCTGGAGCGGTTCAAGGAAGACGCCAAGGTCGACTACCGCGAGTTCGAGGTCACCAACGAGACCCAGCGCGAGCAGGCCCTGCGCAAGATGGCGCAGCGCGGCTCGAATCCGGTGCTCGGCATCGGCTTTGCCCAGGGCCCGGCGATGGAGAAGGTGGCGGCCGAGCACCCCGACACCAAGTTCGCCATCATCGATATGGTGGTCGATCTGCCCAATGTGCAGTCGATCGTGTTCAAGGAGCATGAGGGCTCCTTCCTGGTCGGCATGCTGGCGGCCCTGGCCTCCAGGACCGCGAAGGTCGGCTTCGTCGGCGGCATGGACATTCCCCTGATCCGGCGCTTTGCCTGTGGCTACGAGCAGGGCGCCAAGCACGTCAATCCCGATATCGAGGTGATCCAGAACATGACCGGCACCACGCCGGCGGCCTGGAACGATCCCGGCAAGGGCGGCGAGCTGGCCAAGAGCCAGTTCGATCGCGGCGCCGACGTGGTCTATGCCGCGGCCGGCGGCACCGGCCTTGGCGTCTATCAGGCCGCCGCCGATGCCG
Organism: Kiloniellaceae bacterium; assembly: GCA_021776195.1. The sequence goes on from JAJFGK010000090.1 coordinate 56,430, forward strand.
GCAAGCTGGCCATCGGGGTCGATTCGAACCAGAACCACCTGCATCCCGGCACCATGTTGACCTCGATGCTGAAGCGGGTCGACGTCGCGGCCTACAACGTCTTCAAGACCGCCCAGGACGGGACCTTCACTCCAGGGATCCAGAACCTTGGACTGGCCGAGGGCGGTGTCGGCTGGGCCTTCGACGAGCACAATGCGGACCTGATCACCATCGGCATGAAGAACGCGGTGGAGCAGGCGCGCAAGAACATCATCGGCGAGGCGATCACGGTCCACGACTACATGTCCGACAACACCTGTAACTACTAACTCGCCGGCGGGGGGCCGGCGCGCGCGATGACGATCGACGATGGACCCGTGGCCATCGAGCGGCCCACGGCTATCGAGCTAAAGGACATCAACAAGGCCTTCGGTCTGGTCCGGGCCAACAGGAACGTCTCGCTAAGCGTGCCGGCCGGCACGATCCACGGCATCATCGGCGAGAACGGGGCCGGCAAGTCGACCCTGATGAGCGTGATCTACGGCTTCTACGAGCCTGACAGCGGCGCCATCCTGATCGACGGCACCGAGGTCAGGATCCGCTCGTCGCGCGATGCCATCGACCGCGGCATCGGCATGGTCCATCAGCACTTCATGCTGGTGGAGACCTTCACCGTGCTGGAGAACGTCCTGCTGGGCGCCGAGTCCGGGGCCCTGCTGACCCGGTCCAAGGCCCTGGCGCGGGCCGAGTTCGAGCGCCTCGAGGAAAGCTACGGCCTTTTCGTCGATCCCGATGCCATCGCCGGTCGCCTGCCGGTCGGCGAACAGCAGCGCGTCGAGATCCTGAAGGCGCTCTATCGCGGCGCCGAGATCCTGATTCTCGACGAACCGACCGGGGTTCTGACGCCCCAGGAAACCGATTCCCTGTTCCAGATCCTGCGGGCCCTGCGGGACCGCGGGGTGACGGTCATCCTGATCACCCACAAGCTGCGGGAAATCATGGCCGTCACCGACAATGTGACGGTGATGCGCGGCGGCGAGGTGGTGGCCCATCGCCGGACCGCCCGGACCGACAAGGAGGAACTGGCCGAACTCATGGTCGGGCGCAAGGTGCGCCTGGAACTGGACAAGGAAGTCGCCAGCCCCGGCGAGCCGCTCCTGCGGGTCCGCGACCTCAGTCTGCGCGACGCCCTCGGCGTGGCCCGGGTCGACGCGGTCAGCTTCGAGGTCCGGCGCGGCGAGATTGTCGGGATCGCCGGCGTTTCGGGCAACGGCCAGAGCGAGCTGCTGGAGACCCTGGCGGGCATCCGCCCGCCCGACGCCGGCGCCATCGAGCTGCTCGACCGGACGATCACACCGGAGCACCCCCTGACACCCGACGCCCTGCGCACGCTCGGTCTGGCGCACGTCCCCGAAGACCGCCAGCGCCGGGGCCTCGTCACCCAGTTCGCGGCCTTCGAGTCGGCCCTCCTCGGCTATCACGACGATCCCGCCTACAACGGGCCCTGCCTGACCGACCGACCCGCGATCATGGCCGCGACCGACGCGATGATGAGGGACTTCGATGTCCGGCCGCGGGACGTTTCCTTGAAGACCGCCAACTTTTCCGGCGGCAATCAGCAAAAGCTCGTCCTGGCGCGCGAACTGGGCCGCGATCCGGCGGTTTTACTGGTCGGGCAGCCGACCCGGGGCGTCGACATCGGCGCCATCGAGTTCATCCACAAGACCCTGGTGGCGATGCGCGATGCGGGCTGCGCCGTGCTCTTGGTCTCGGTCGAGCTGGAAGAGGTCATGGCCCTGGCCGACCGCATCCTGGTGATGTTCGAGGGGCGCATCGTCGGCGAGGTCGCCGCCGCCGAGGCCGATGAACGGATTCTGGGGCTGATGATGGCCAACGCCCATGGACAGGAGCCATCGCCGGGCCAGCAGCAACCCACTAGCCAAGAGCAAACCCCGGGGCCGGGGCCGTGAGCGCGCCGCTGCCGCCGCTCCCGCGCTGGATCGATATCGGGCTGATCCCGCTGCTCAACATCCTGCTGGCGATGATCGTCGCCGGCCTGATCATCCTGCTGATCGGCGAGAACCCGCTGGAGGCCGTCCAGATCATGCTGGCCGGCGCGCTCGGTTACGACGAGGGCATCGGCTATACGCTCTACTACACGACCAACTTCGTCTTCACCGGTCTGGCCGTGGCCGTCGCGTTTCATGCCGGGCTCTTCAACATCGGCGGCGAGGGTCAGGCCTATATCGGCGGCCTCGGTCTCGGTCTGGCGATGCTGGCGAGCGACGGCTGGCTGCCCTTCTGGGCGCTGCTGCCCCTGGGTATCCTGGCCTCGGCTGCCTTCGGCGCGGCCTGGGCCGCGGTGCCGGCGGTGCTCCAGGCCTACCGCGGCAGCCATATCGTCATCACCACCATCATGTTCAACTTCATCGCCTCGGCGCTGATGGTCTATCTGCTGGTCAATGTGCTGATCGAGCCGGGTTCCATGTCGCCGGAAAGCCGCGAGTTCGCCCAGGCCGCCTGGCTGCCTTTCATGCACGAGCTGCTGGCCGGCTTCGGGATCACGGTGACCGCGACGCCGCTCAATCTCTCGGTGGTCTGGGCCGGTATCGCCTGCGTCGCGGTCTGGGTCTACATCTGGCGCACCCGCTGGGGCTACCAGCTTCGCACCGTCGGCCTGAACGAGGCCGCCGCGGTCTATGCCGGGATCAATCCCCGGCGGGTCATCGTCTTGACCATGTGCATCTCCGGCGCGCTTGCCGGCTTCGTCGGCATGAACGAGGTCATGGGGGTGCATCACCGGCTGCTCTTGAATTTCACCGCCGGCTACGGCTTTACCGGCATCGCGGTCTCGCTGATGGGGCGCAACCATCCCTTCGGCATCGTGCTGGCGAGCTTGCTTTTCGGCCTGCTCTACCAGGGCGGCGCCGAGCTGGCCTTCGAGATCCCGACCATGACCCGCGAGATGGTGGTCATGCTGCAGGGCCTGGTGATTCTCTTCAGCGGCGCCCTGGCCTACATGTTGAACCCCCTGGTGGCACGCCTCTACCACGGCTTCATCGGACGGCGCGCGCGCGCCGCGGTCGGGCAGGAGGCGTGATGGAAGAGGCCTACCTCCTGGTCCTGCTGACCTTCGATGCCACGCTCCGGGTCTCGACGCCCCTGGTGCTCTGCGCCATGGCCGGGCTCTTTTCCGAACGCTCGGGGATCATCGACATCTCGCTCGAAGGCAAGATGCTGGGCGCCGCCTTCATGGCCGCCTCGGTGTCGGTCTGGACCGGCTCGGCCTGGCTCGGGCTGCTCGGCGGCGTGGCCCTGGCGGTCGGGCTCGGGCTGCTGCACGGCTTTGCCTGCATCACCCACCGGGGCAACCAGGTGGTCAGCGGCGTGGCCATCAACATCCTCATGTCCGGCCTGACGGTGGTGCTGGCGACGGCCTGGTTCCGGCAGGGCGGCCAGACCCCGGCGCTCGCCCCCGAGGGCCGCTTCCACTCGCTGACCTGGCCCTTCGCCGAGACCTTGGCCGGCCTGCCGATCCTGGGCCGGATCTACGCCGAGGTGATCAGCGGCCACAACCTGCTGGTCTACGTCGCCTTCGCGGTGGTGCCGCTGACCTGGTGGATCGTCACCAAGACCCGGTTCGGCTTGCGGCTGCGCGCCGTCGGCGAGAACCCGGCGGCGGTCGACACGGCGGGGATATCCGTCGTGCGGCTGCGCTATTCGGCGGTCCTGATCGCCGGCCTCTTGACCGGCATCGCCGGCGCCTACCTTTCGACCGCCCAGGGGTCCGGCTTCGTGCGCGAAATGACCGCGGGCCAGGGCTATATTGCCCTGGCCGCCATGATCTTCGGCAAGTGGCGCCCGGTGCCGGCCATGCTGGCCTGCCTGCTGTTCGGGCTGCTGGACGCCATCGCGATCCGCCTCCAAGGGGTCGCCCTGCCCCTGGTCGGCGAGATCCCGGTCCAGTTCATCCAGGCCTTGCCCTATGTCGTCACCGTGGTGCTGCTGGCCGGCTTCATCGGCCGGGCGGTGGCGCCCAAGGCGATCGGCATGCCCTATGTGAAGGAGCGGTGATGGGTGAAGGAGCGGCGATGGAGGACTTGTTCGCGGCGGCGCGGGCGGCCCGGGACCAGGCCTACGCGCCCTACTCCAATTTCGCCGTGGGCGCGGCCCTGCGCGCGGCGAGCGGCGCGGTCTTCGCCGGCTGCAACGTCGAGAACGCGGCCTATCCGCAAGGCTGGTGCGCCGAGGCATCGGCCATTGCCGCCATGGTCCTGGCCGGCGAGCGGCGGATCGTCGAACTGGCCGTGATCGGCGGCGGCGCGGAGCTCTGCACGCCCTGCGGCGGCTGCCGCCAGAAGCTCCGGGAGTTCGCCGGCGACGACCTGCCGGTGCACATCCTGGGGCCCGAGGGTCTGCGCCGTAGCGTCACCCTGGGCGAGCTGCTGCCCCTCTCCTTTGGGCCGCGGAACCTGCCATGACCCCGGAGATCGAAGCCCAGGCCGAGAGCGCCGCCGCCGAGCTGCGCCGCGCCGCGCCGCACGCAACCCCACGCCTGGGTCTGGTCCTGGGCTCCGGGCTCGGCAGCCTGGTGGCGGACTTGGAGGACGCGACCGCGGTTCCTTACGACCGCCTGCCGGGCTTCCCGCACACCGGTGTCGGCGGCCATGACGGTCAACTGGTCCTGGGGCTGCTGGGTGGGCTGCCGGTTGCGGTCCTGCAAGGCCGCGCCCATCCTTACGAAACTGGCCGGGCCGACGCCATGGCGGTGCCGATCTGGACCTTGCGGGCCCTGGGCTGTCAGGCGGTGGTGCTGACCAATGCCGCCGGCTCGCTGCGCGAAGAGATGCGCCCCGGCGCGGTCATGCTGGTGATCGACCACATCAACTTCGCCGGCCTTTCGCCGCTGGTCGGCGCCACCGGCGACGAGCGCTTCGTCGACATGACGGCGGCCTACGATCCGGGTCTTTGCCAGGCGCTGCGTGCCGCGGCCGGGGCGGTCAACGTCCTGCTCCACGAGGGCACCTATATCTGGTTTCTCGGGCCGCAGTTCGAGACCCCGGCGGAAATTCGCGCCGCCGCGGCCCTCGGCGCCGACGCGGTCGGCATGTCCACCGTGCCCGAGGTGATCCTGGCGCGCCGGGCCGGTCTCACGGCGGCGGCGCTTTCGATTGTCACCAACCCGGCGGCCGGCCTGGGGGAGGGGCCGCTGAGCCACGGTCAGACCCAGGCCGTGGCCGCGAAGGGCGCCGAAGCGGCGGGGCGCATTCTGATCTGCTTCGCCGCGGCGCGGGCTCAGGCGGGACCCCTGCAATGAGTGACACCCCTGCAATGACTGCCGACCCCCGATGGCCGTGATGTTGCCGCAAGAGATCATCCGCAAGAAGCGCGACGGCGGCCGCCTCGACGAGTCCGAAATCGCCGCCGTGGCGGCGGGCCTGGTCGACGGCGGTTTCAGCGATGCGCAGGTCGCCGCCTTCGCCATGGCGGTCTACTTCCAGGGCCTGACACGGGACGAACTTGTGGTCTTGACCCGGGCCATGACCGAATCGGGCGAGCGTCTATCCTGGGCAGCGCTCGACCTCGACGGGCCGGTCCTCGACAAGCACTCCAGCGGCGGGGTGGGCGACAAGGTGAGCCTGATGCTGGCGCCGCTTGTCGCCGCCGCCGGCGGCTTCGTGCCGATGATCTCGGGCCGCGGCCTGGGTCACACCGGCGGCACCCTGGACAAGCTCCAGGCGATCCCCGGCTATGACATCGCGCCGGACCCAGCGGTCTTTCGCGACACGGTCAAGCGGGTCGGCTGCGCCATCATCGGTCAGACCGCCGATCTGGCGCCGGCCGACGGGCGCTTCTATGCCGTGCGCGACGTCACCGCGACGGTCGAGTCGATCCCGCTGATCACCGCCTCGATTCTCTCCAAGAAACTGGCGGCCGGGCTCGACGCCCTGGTCATGGACGTAAAGACCGGCAACGGCGCCTTCGCCGCCGAGCTGGACCGGGCCCGCGCCCTGGCCCGCTCCATCGTCGCGGTAGCCGAGGGCGCCGGGCTGCCGGCGCGGGCGCTGATCACCGATATGGACCAGGTGCTGGGCCGCAGCGTGGGCAACGCCCTGGAGGTCATCGAGGCGGTCGACTACCTGACCGGCGCGGCGCGCGATCCCCGGCTCCACGCCGTCACCCTGGCCCTGGCCGGCGAGCTCCTCTGTCTGGGCGGCCTGGCGCCGGACCCCGCCGCCGGGAGCGCCACGTCGGCTGCCCTGCTGCAGAGCGGCGCGGCGGCCGAGGTCTTCGCCGCCATGGTCGCGGCCCTCGGCGGGCCGGGCGACATCCTGGGTAAGGCTGCGACCGGTCTCCCGCGCGCGCCGGTCGTACGTGCCGTACCGCCGGCCCGCGCCGGCATCGTCCAGGCCATGGACGCCCGGGCCATCGGGATCGCGGTGGTGGCCCTCGGTGGCGGCCGGACCGGGGCGGGCGACAGCATCGATCCGGCGGTCGGTTTCTCCCAGGTGGCGGCCGTGGGCGAGGCGGTCGATGGCGACCGTCCCCTGGCCCTGGTCCACGCCGCCAGCGAGGCCGATGCCGAGGCCGCCACGGCGACGCTTCGTCAGGCCGTGATACTGGGCGAAGCAAGCGTACAGCCCCGGCCCGTGGTGATCGAGGCCCTGTCGGATGGCGATGAGTGAAGTTCCGCGATACCGGACCTCCAGCGCCGAGGGTCTGAGCGCGGGCATGGCGCGGGACTTCCAGGCGGACGGTCTGCTGGTGCTGGAGGACTTTGCGTCGCCGGCGGCCTGCCTGCGCCTGATGGACCGCGCGGCGGCGATGATCGAGGCCTTCGATCCGGCCGAGGTTCGCTCGGTTTTCTCGACCCGCCAGACCTCTCACCTGGGCGACCCCTATTTCGAGGGCTCGGGCGACAAGATCCGCTTCTTCTTCGAGGAAGGCGCCTTCGACGCGGCCGGCGGTCTGACCCGGCCCAAAGGCCTGGCCATCAACAAGATCGGCCATGCGCTGCACGATCTCGATCCCGCCTTCGACGCCTTCTCGCGCCAGCCGGCCCTGGCCCGGCTGGCCGCCGACATGGGCTTTGCCGCGCCGCTGCTGCTGCAGTCGATGATGATCTTCAAGCAGCCGCGCATCGGCGGCGAGGTCACGATCCACCAGGACTCGACCTTTCTTCGCACCGAGCCGCTCTCCTGCCGGGCCTTCTGGTTCGCCCTGGAGGACGCCACCCTGGAGAACGGCTGTCTCTTCGCGCTGCCCGGCCACCACAAGGGACCCTTGAAGCAGCGCCACTTTCGCAACGCCGCGGGTCATCTGGTGACCGAGACCCTCGATTCTTCGCCCTGGCCGGACCGGGATCACGTCCCCCTGGAAGTGCCCCGGGGAACCCTGGTCCTGCTCGACGGCAAGCTGCCGCACTTCAGCGGCGCGAACCGGTCGGCCCGTTCCCGGCAGGCCTACACGCTGCATCTGATCGATGGTGCCTGCCGTTACCCGGCGGACAATTGGCTGCAGCGCGCGCCGGGCTTGCCCCTGCGGGGATTCGCGCCATGATCGTCGCCGAGAAACGCGCCGCTGGAATGGAGAGTGCCATGTCGAACGAGTCTTTTGAGCCCATCGATCCCGCCGTGGTGCCGCGCTTTGCCGACATCGCGACCTTCATGCGCACAAGGCGGCACGACATCACCGATGCGGTCGATATCGGACTGGTCGGGGTGCCCTTCGACATCGGCCTCAACTACCGCTCCGGCGCGCGCCAGGGTCCGGCCGGGGTGCGCGAGGCCTCGCGCATCATCCGGCGGGTACACCCCTCCAGCGGTATCAAGCCCTTCGAGATCTGCAACGTCGCCGACCTTGGCGATGCGCCGGTCAATCCCCTGAACAAGGACCGCTCGATCGACATGATCCAGGGCTTCTTCGAGGAGCTGCGCGACCACGCCATCACCCCCATAGCCATCGGCGGCGATCACACCATCCCGCTGCCGATCCTGCGCGCCATCGCCAAGGACCGGCCGGTCGGTGTGCTGCACTTCGACGCCCACGCCGATACCCTGGACGAGCTCTGCGGCGACAAGGTGAACCATGCGACCTTCCTGCGGCGCGGTCACGAGGAGGGATTGGTGGACCCGGCCCGGGTGATCCAGGTCGGGCTGCGCGGCAGCCGCTTCGACGAGAACGACATCCAGTACGGCTACGACGTTGGCTATTCGATCGTTACCATGGACGAATACGAGGATATGGGCCGCGCCGCGGTGATCGACAAGATCCACGCCGTCCTGGGCGACGGCCCAGTCTATATCTCCCTCGACATCGACGGCCTGGACCCGGCCTATCTGCCCGGCACCGGCGTGCCGGAGATCGGCGGCATCCTGCCGCGCGATGCCCAGGTGATCCTGCGCTCTCTACAGGGCCGCGAGATCGTCGGGGCCGACATCAGCGAGGTCTCGCCCTGCTTCGACCCCACCGGCATCACCTGCATCACGGTCGCCAACCTGATGTTCGAAATGCTCTGCGTGATGGCCGATTCCCTGGCCGCGCGGCGCGGCTAGCGGTCCACGAAAGCCATGGCCGGCACGATCCCCTTCGTCCGCGAGCTGGACTTCGAGTATGGCCGGGTCGACCAGGTCTCGCCGCTGATCCGCCGCGTCGTCGCCAACAATCCCAGCGCCTTTACCTACTACGGCACGGGGACCTACATCGTCGGGCGCGGCGAGGTGGCGGTGATTGACCCCGGCCCGCTGCTGCACGATCACGTCGAGGCCCTGCTGGCCGCGGTGGCGGGGGAGCGAGTGACCCACATCCTGGTGACCCACACCCACAGCGACCATTCGCCGGCCGCCGCGCCGCTCCAAAAGGCCACCGGGGCGCCGACCTACGGCTTCGGCCCGCACGGCTCGGGCCGCCCTGAGCCCGATGTCCGGGTCGAGGAGGACGGCGACCGCGCCTTTCGCCCTGACCATCGGCTCCATGACGGCGACGCGATCGCCGGGCCGGGCTGGACCTTCGAGGCGCTGCACACGCCGGGCCACACCTCGAACCACCTCTGCTTTGCCCTGGGCGAGGAACGGGCGCTCTTTTCCGGCGACCATGTGATGGGCTGGTCGACCTCGGTGATCTCGCCGCCCGACGGCGACATGCAGGCCTACATGCAGGCGCTGCGGCGCCTGCTGGCGCGCGACGACGCGACCTACTGGCCGACCCACGGCCCGCCGATCACCGATCCCCGGCGTCACGTCGAGGCCCTGATCGCCCACCGCGAGGCGCGCGAGGCGGCCATCGCCGCCTGCCTGGCCGAGGGCATGACCCGGATCCCGGCCATCGTCGAGCGGCTCTACGCCGACGTGCCGGTCCTTTTGCATCCCGCCGCCGGCCGGTCGGTCTTCGCCCACCTGATCCACATGGTCGAGACCGGCCAGGCCGCCTGCGACGGTCCGCCCAGCGTCGCGGGCTCCTATTCGCCGCGGGACAAATAGCGGGCGGATTCGATCTAGCCCTGCGGCCCGAAGCTCTCGTCGAAGAGGCGCAGCCAGTTGCCGCCGGCGATCCTGGCGACCTCGTCCTCGTTGAAGCCCTTGTGCCGGAGCCCATCGAGGAGGCTCGGGAAGTCGGCTGGCGAGCGAAACCAGGAGGGCCACTCTGAAAAGGACGCCGAGATCTTCACCGGGCTCTGGCGCGCCCAGCGCCCCGCGCGCCACCAGGTGATCGCCTCGGGCCCATGGCCGCTGTAGAAGTCCGTGCCGAAGGCGACGTGATCGACGCCGATCAGATCCACGCTCCAGGCGACCATGTCGCAGAATTCCTCCAGGGTCTGGTTGGAGCCGCCCTTGGCGATGCGCGGATACATCGAAAGGCCGATGACGCCGCCGCGCTCGGCCAGCGCCTTCAAGAGGACGTTCGACTTGTTGCGGCGCTTAAGCTCGATCTCGGTTCCGACGAAGGCCTCGGGGTTGGCGTGGGTGAAGGCGACCGGACGCTCCGAGAACTCGATGGCGTCGAGGCTGCTCTTGGCGGCGGTGTGCGACAGGTCGATCAGCATGCCGACCGCGTTCATTTCGCGGACCAGGTTGCGGCCGTAGAACTGGGAAAGGCCGCGGTCGTCGTCCTCCCAGCAGCCCGCCGCGATGTGGTTTTGGATGTTGTAGGTGAGCTGGACGATGCGTACCCCCAGGTCGTGGAATATGCGCACCAGATCGATGTCGTCCTCCAGGGGCGAGGTATTCTGGAAGCCGTAGAGCACGGCGGTGCGCCCCGAGGCCGCGATGGCCTCGATCTCCTCGGCGCTTCGCGCCAGGGCAATCAGATCGGCATTGTCCCCGAAAAGGCGGTTCCATTGACCGATGACGCCGAGTGTCTCGCGTGCATTCTCCCAGATCGACAGCGTCACGTGGACACAGCCGATCCCGCCCGCGCGCCACTCGAGAAAGCGCGCCCGTTCCGGCTGGCTGTACTGCATGGCGTCGATGACGAGCGGCTGCGGGCGGGCTCCGGGTTCGGTCTGCGGGCTCATGGCATTTCCTCGTTCGGGCGAAGTCCCAGGCCGTGCTAAGCTGCGGGCAGCACCTTGCCGGGGTTCATGATGCCCTGGGGGTCGAGGGCCTGCTTGAGGGACCGCATGACAGCGACGCCCTCGCCGTGCTCCTCGGCCATGAACTTGATCTTGCCGCTGCCGACGCCGTGTTCGCCGGTCGAGGTGCCGCCCATGGCCAGGGCCCGCTTGACCAGGCGGTCGTGCCAGGCCATCGCCCGGGCGCGTTCTTCCGGGTTGTCGTAGTTCGCCAGCGGCCCCATGTGGAAATTGCCGTCGCCCACATGGCCGACCACGACGGACCAGAGGCCGGACTCGTCGAGGTCTTTCTTGGCCTCCAGAATGCAGTCCGCGAGGCGCGAGATCGGCACGCAGACATCGGTCGCCATGGAGCGCTGACCGGGCTTGGCCCGCGCCAGGATGGCGTAGTGGACGTTGTGCCGGGCCTCCCAGAGGGCGGTGCGGTCTTCGGTTTTCGTCGCCCACTTGAAGGCGCTGCCGCCGAAGTCCTCGGCGATGGCTTTGATCGCCTCGGTCTGCTCGGCGGTCGAGGCGGCAGAGCCGTGCAGCTCGAAGAAGAGGGTGTCGGCGACCTCGTAGCCCTCCAGCTTGGAATAGTCGATGACCGCGCTCATGCACTCCCGGTCGAGCAGCTCGATGCGCGCCACCGGCAGGCCGGACTGGATGGTCAGAATCACCGCATTGACCGCCTCGGCGAGACCGGGAAAGGCGCAGACCGCCGCGGCCATGGTCTCGGGCACCGGCCAGAGCCGCAAGGTGATCTCGGTGACGATCCCCAGGGTGCCTTCGCTGCCGACGAAAAGCCGGGTCAGGTCGTAGCCCGAGGAGGACTTGCGCGCCCGGGTGCCGGTCTTGATCACCCGCCCGTCGGCCAGCACCACGGTCAGGCCCAGCACATTCTCGCGCATGGTACCGTAGCGCACGGCGTTGGTCCCGCTGGCACGGGTCGCGGTCATGCCGCCGATCGAGGCGTCGGCGCCGGGATCGATGGGAAAGAAAAGGCCGGTGTCGCGCAGGTCGCGGTTCAACTGCTTGCGCGTCACGCCGGCCTGTACGGTGCAGTCCAGGTCTTCTTGCGAAACCCGCAGGACCGCGTCCATCGCCATCAGGTCGAGGCTGATGCCGCCGCGCACCGCCAGGGCGTTGCCCTCCAGGGAGGTGCCGGCGCCGTAGGGCACGACCGGCACGCCATGACGCGCGGCGATCTTGACGATGGCGCTGACTTCGTCGGTGCTCTGGGCCGCGACCACCGCGTCGGGCAGGCCGGGCTCGTGGTAGGCCTCGCCGATGCCGTGGTGCTCGCGCACCGCCATCGCCGTCGACACCCGCTCGCCGAAGGCCGCCCGCAGCTCGTCGAGCGCCGCGGCGAGACCCTCGTTCTCGACTTTTTCGGCCAGGCTCATGGTGCCCTCCCATGTTCTCTCGTTCACCGGACCGCGATGGTGCCACGCTCTGTCCCGCTCTCCAAGCCCACTCGCCGAGGCCTTGGCCCCCTCGGGGCGATGCCGTGGCCGGGCACCCCTGCCCAAGGCGAGGCGTGTGAACCTGCTATCCGGACGACCGCAGTGGCCCCGTGGAGCCGCGTACGACCAGCTCTGCCGGTAAATCGATGTGCAGCACCTCGGTCCCCGGGGGATTCGCATTCAGCAGGTAAGCGGCGGTTTGGCGGCCCATCTCCTCCAACGGGGCGTGGATGGTGGTCAGGCCCGGCGGGATTTCCCTGGCCAGGTCGAGATCGTCGAAGCCGGTGATGGAAAGTTCGTCCGGCACCTTGATTTTCAAGGCCGAGGCCTCCAGGAGGGCGCCAAGGGCCAGAATATCGTTGCCGCAAACGACCGCCGTCGGTCGTTTGGGCCGGGCCATGAGTTGGCGCAGGGCGTCGCGCCCGGCCGCCAGGCTGTAGGGCCTCTCCAGGCAGGAGGCCGGATCGAGGCGCAGATTCTTGCGCCCCAGACCGTCCTGGACCCCCAAAATACGCTCCCGCGCCCGGTCGTTGCCTTTGGTCATGCCGGCAATCATGGCGAAGGACTGGTGGCCAAGGTCGAGGAGGTAATCGACGACTCTTTGCATGGCGCGCCGATTGTCGAATCCAATCGTGGGGCAGGGCGAATCCGGATGGTGCACATAGGTGCTCGCATAACGGATGCCGCGCCGATCCAGCAGATCGTAAATCGCCGGGTCTCGATCTTCGCCGGTCAGCATGAGCCCGTCCAATCCGCGCACGATCAGGTTCTCGATCTGGCCGCGCTCGAGGTCCGGCTCATACTCCGTCGCGGCGAGCAGCAGGGTCTTGCCCCTCGTGGCGAGCTCTTTTTGGAAGGTCTGGATCACGGTCGCGAAAATCGCGTTGTCCAGTGTGGGGATCACCGCGCCGATGGTGTTGCTGCGCTGGGACGCCAGAGCCCGCGCCGCGCCGTGCGGGGTGTAGCCAAGTTCATTGATCGCCTCCTGGACGCGCTGACGCAGGGCCGGTTTTATCTTCTCCGGCGCGCTGAAAAAGCGCGAAACGGTCGCCGACGAGACCGCCGCGCGCGTTGCTACATCCGCCAGGGTCGGGAAGTTACCACTTGGATTCTGCAAGCGCTTGCTTTTGAGTCTATTCGTATCCTCCATAACCCACATCACTCCAAGGGCTCACCGATTGGCGCAGTCTTGCAGTCTAGGGCAAGTCCGCCTTCGACTAAAGGGATTGACATGATGTTGCTCGCGGGCTTATCGTGAGCGAAATTGTAAGCGCTTACTTTTCATCGAAAGGAAATCTTGCGATATCTTGACGAATGGCGCTGATCGTATCTGCGGCCCTGTTTGCGGTCTTTGGATTGAACATTGTCATCCTCGCCCCGATCCTCAAACCATTGGCCGACAATATCGGCATGAACGAGAGTCGGTTCTGAGTCATGACGACCACGGCGCGGGGTGTCGGTTTCATCGCCCCACCCCTTGGCCTGAACCTGTTCGTGGTCGCCGGGCTATCCGGCGAGTCAATTCTCAAGATCGCGGCAGGTGTCGGGCCCGACGCCATCTGCATGTTGGCGGTTGTGCTGTTGATCGCCGGCCTGCCCGAGGTTTCCACCTGACCTGCTCCCCGACATACTGAAATAGGCACCCTACAAATGACAATCGAGTACCTCAAAAAGGCGGTCCTGACCTCGGCCAGCGGCGCTGGCGATGTCAGTGCGACGGTTCAGGCCATACTGGACGAAATAGAGGCCGGCGGCGACGCGGCGGCGCTGAAATTCGCCGCCAAGTTCGACAAGTACAGTGGCAATGTCCTGGTGACGCGAGAAGAGATCGAAGCCGCCCATGCGGCCGTGCCCGGAAAACTGAAGGATGACATTCGGTATTCACACCAGAACGTGCGCCGCTTTGCCGAGGCGCAGAAAGAGACGTTGCGCGACATCGAGACCGAGGTTGTCCCAGGGCTGATCGCCGGTCAGCGCAGCATTCCGGTCCGTACGGCCGGTTGCTATGTGCCGGGCGGGCGTTACAGCCATGTGGCCTCCGCCATTATGACCGTGACCACGGCCAAAGTGGCGGGTTGCCAAAAAATCGTGGCCTGCTCGCCGCCCCGCCCCGACGTCGGCATCAACCCGGCGATTATCTACGCCGCCGATATCTGTGGCGCCGACTCGATTCTGGCCCTCGGGGGTGTCCAGGGCGTCGCCGCCATGGCTTTCGGGCTCTTTGGTTTGCCCAAAGCCGATATTCTTGTCGGACCCGGAAACCAATTCGTCGCGGAGGCCAAGAGGATCCTTTTCGGCCGGGTCGGGATCGATATGTTCGCCGGGCCGACGGACAGTTTGATCCTGGCCGACGACACGGCGGATCCGGAGATTGTCGCCGCCGACCTCGTCGGTCAGGCCGAGCATGGGTACAATTCGCCGGTTTGGCTCGTCACAGACAGCCGGCCGATTGCCGAACAGGTGCTCGCGCTCGTTCCGCGGCTCATCGCGTCGCTTCCCGACCTCAACCGCGAGAATGCCGAGGCCGCATGGCGCGACTTTGCCGAGGTGATCCTTTGCGACAACCGGGAGGAAATGGCGGCGACCGCCGACGACTACGCGCCCGAACACCTGAGCGTTCAGGCCGAGGACCTCGATTGGTGGCTCGGCCGCCTGCAGTGCTATGGCTCACTGTTCCTTGGCGAGCAGACCACGGTCGCCTTCGGGGACAAGGCGTCGGGCACGAACCACGTGCTGCCGACGTCCGGCGCGGCCCGCTACACGGGTGGCTTGTCCGTCCACAAATACATGAAAATCGTCACCTGGCAGCGCATGACCCGGGAGGCCAATCGCGATATCGCCCAGGTGACGGCGCGCATATCGCGTCTCGAGGGCATGGAGGGCCATGCCAGGTCCGCCGACGTTCGCCTCGCGAAATGGTTCCCCGACGAGGCTTTCGACCTGGCCAACGTCGAATGATGTCCGAAATGTTTAGCCTGGCCGGTCGCACCGCCTGCGTGACCGGAGCCAGTTCCGGCATCGGTCGTCGCATCGCCAGCGTTCTTGCCGGCGCCGGCGCGGCCGTGGTGGGCGTTGCGCGGCGCGAGGCCCAACTGGACCAATGGCGAAACGAGATCGAGACCGCGGGAGGCCGCGCCGCCGCCTGCGCGGCCGATCTCGCGGATCCCCAGGACCTGCCGAGCGTGGCCAAGCGGATCGGCACGGCATTCGGTGCGCCGGATATTCTGGTCAATGCCGCCGGTGTCAACCTGCGCGAGCCGGCGGAGGAGGTTACGCCGCAAAGCTGGCGGACGACCATCGCGGTCAATCTCGACACCCCCTTCTTCCTAGCCCAGGCAATGGTGCCGGCCATGCGCGACAAGGGCTGGGGCCGGATCATCAACGTGGCATCGCTCCAGTCGGCCAGGGCCTTTCCGAAGAGCATTGCCTACGGTGCCTCCAAGGGTGGCGTCGCTCAACTCACCCGCGCGATGGCGGAGGCTTGGTCAGCCCAAGGGGTGACCTGTAACGCAATCGCACCGGGTTTCTTTCCGACCGAACTGACGGCACCGGTTTTCGAGGATCGAGCGGCTGCGCAGGCAAATGCCGCGCGGACCTGCATCGGTCGCAACGGCGACTTGGCGGACTTGGATGGCCCGGTGATTTTTCTCGCCTCGGCCGCCTCGGACTATGTCACCGGGCAGGTCCTCTTCGTCGATGGGGGCTATACCGCCAAGTGACGAAATCCATGAAGGTGCTGGTCTACGGCGCGACCCAACAGGCCCAATTCCGCGACGAACCCGCGCCCCGGCCCGGTGTCGGCGAGGCGCTGGTCGGGATCGAGGCCGCGGGCGGCAGGGCTTGCCGTGGGGTGACAACGCAGCGCGAGTTGGGCTTCGACCAAGCTACGCCCTGTTACCTGGCCCTCATGCGTCCGGTCTAACTGTCTCGGGCGTCAATCCGGGACGGTCCCGGCGGGCGAAGCCACTCACCCCTCCGCCGCGCGGTGCAACTCGTGGCAGGAGCAGTGGACGCCGCCGCCGCCCAGGGCGAACATGTCGTAGTCGACGGCGAGGACCTGGAAGCCCTCGGCTTCGAGCTGGGCGTTGACGTTCACGTTGTGCGCCATGGAGAGCACCCGCTTGTCGCCCAGGCTGACCAGGTTGCCGCCCAGCTTGACGCAGTCGCCGTACTCGACGCGGATGCGGCGGATGCCCTGGCTGTCGAGGAACTCCAGGGCATAGGGCGGTAGGGCGTCCTCGCAGACCAGGGCCAGGCCCTGTTCCAGCATCACCACCACCGCGTCCATGTGCACGAACTGGGGCGGCAGGGGCACGATGAAGGCCTGCCAGTCCTTCTCCTTCAGCCAGCCCGCGACCTGTTCGGCGCCGGCCTTGGTCGAGCGGTCGCCGGTGAAGCCCATCAGGGCGACGCCGGGTTTTACGATGACGAAGTCGCCGCCCTCGAAATGGTCCGCCGTGACCCACTTCCAGATCGGGATGCCGGCGGCGCGGTAGAACTCCGAGGCCACGGCGTAATCGCGCCGGCGCGGCGGAGTCTGAATCGAGGCGATCACCGCGCCCCAGGGCGTCATGAAGGAGGAATCGCGGGTAAAGACGCTCGACGGCAGGCCCTCGTCGGCCTCGAGGAAGTGGCAGTTCACGCCGTTGGCCGTGTAGATGTCGACCATCTCGCGGTGCTGGCGCATGGCCTTTTGCTTATCGAAGCGGTAGCCCATCTGCTCCTGGTTGGCCTGGGTCACCGCCGAGATGGAATTGAGCGGCACCCAGCGGAAGTGGTCCGGTTTGCCGAGCAGCACGTCGGTCAAAACCCCGGTCTGCGCCTGGACGCCCCAGGGAACCCCCCGAGGGACCGCGCCGCCACTGTCAATCATGCTCATCGCGCCTTGCTCCCTTGCCTGTGTCCCGCGGTCACGATAGCGAGGCGGGCGTGGCGTGCAAGGCCTTGGAACCAGGGTCGGACCGAGCGAACGGGACCTTGACGGATGTCTTGACCTCTATCGAGGCCGAGCGGTTAACTGTGCAGATGTTCTTTGGTTAACCAGGATTCTGGTTTTTCAATTATTTGGGAGGAGTGGCGCGGCGATGAGAACCTGCCTCTACGGATCGACCGCGTTGGTGGCCGCCGGTGCCATGGCTGCGGCCCCCGCCTGTGCGGCGGAGGGCGTCAAGCTTGGCCTCGGCGGTTACTACAACACCTACTTTGCCGTGGCCGGCTACGACGAGGCGGACAACGACGGTCGAGACTTCACCCCGACCGGTCTCTTCGCCGACGGCGAGGTGCATTTCAAGGGGTCCACGACCCTGGACAACGGCATCACCTTCGGTGTTCGGATCGAACTGGAAGCCTTCCAGTCCGGCGACCAGATCGATGAAAACTATGCCTTCATCGAGGGCAGCTTCGGTCGCTTCGTGATCGGCGGCGAAAACACCGCCGCCTTTATCATGCATCTCAGCGCGCCTGAAGTCGGTGCCCCTCTGAACACCGGCTGGATCACCTCTTTCGTGCCCCCGGGTCCGAGCTCGACCACCGGCTTTAGGACTCCGTCCCTGTCGACCTTTGTGGATTTTTCCAACGACGACCACGGCATCGACTACTTCTCGCCACGGTTTTCCGGCTTCCAGATCGGCGCCTCCTATGTTCCGGCGGCCACGGTCAACGGCGAAGGCAAGAACTTCCCGGTTTTTGCCGACGAGAACACCGAGATGCATCACCTCTTTTCGGTCGGCGCCAACTTCGTCGAGTCCTTCAGCGGCATCGATGTGGCCCTTGCCGGTGGCTACCGTCGCGCCGAGGCGTCCGGTGCGGGCGGCCTGGAAGACCCTCAGCAGTTCTCCGCGGGCCTGAATGTCAGCTTCATCGGCTTCACTCTCGGCGGTTCCTTCGCGCTGGAGGATTCCGACCGGACGACCGATGGCTGGTCCGCCGATCTCGGCTTGGCATATGGCATCGGCCCCTGGGCTGTCAGCACCACTGGCTTCTATAGCAAGGTCGAGGGCGCCGCCGCCGATCCCGACGACGATACCCTTCTGGCGATTTCGGGGGCGGCCTCCTACGCGGTCGGCCCCGGCATCAAGTCCAACTTCACGGTCATCTATGCGGACTGGGACGACGAGGGCAACGGCACCGACGCCGATGGCGTCGCCGGTATCCTCGGCATGAGGATCGGCTTCTAAATCAGCGGACGGCAAGTTTTGTGAGTGCAGTTCAGCCGCCGGGCGCGGCACCGCAACGCCGATCGAGGTCCGATCGTGCCCGGGCAGACTCGAAATCGAGGAATCCCCTCAAAACTGATCTATCTCAATGACTTCCTACCAGGTTTTTCTGTAGGTCTTTGCACGGTCGCTTCTCCCGGAAAAGGCACGGCAGGGGAAATTCGAGTCCAGACGGGAACCCTCCTGACCATGATGGCCGCCGCAATTGCGGTGGTCTCTGTCCGGCAGAGCCGCCACGCGGTCGTCCTGGCACCAGACCAGCGGCCGGGTTTGCTTCGCGCTTAGCAACGCATCGAAGAGAGAGAAACAACGATGAAAAAAGTCCTGTACGGCTCGACTGCTTTGATAGCCGCCGGTGCCATGGCTGCGGCCCCCGCTTCCGCGGAAGAGGGTGTCAAGCTCGGCCTTGGCGGTTACTACAACACCTACTTTGGCGTCGCCGGTTACGACGAGGCCGGCAACGATGGCCGCGAGTTCACCCCGACCGGCCTC
>JAJFGK010000010.1 GCA_021776195.1 Kiloniellaceae bacterium
GACCACTGCCCGGTGGCCGAGTTCGGCCTCCTGAACGGCTACGCCCACAAGGTCGACGAGCAGGTCCCGCTCGCCCACCTGGAGGCGCTGAGCGGCATCTACGAAAAGATCCTGGAGAGCTATTTCTTCCCGGCGGGGTGAAGGCATCCACTCCTAATCAGCGGGTATTAAACTTCGTTGTAACGAAATCGAGCGTTGTTGTAGGCTTTTGTTTTTTCACTAGGGGTTCACCATGGCAGATTCTTCAATTGAATGGACTGACCGAACCTGGAACCCTACTAAAGGCTGCTCAAAGGTCTCGCAGGGCTGCAAGAATTGCTATGCAATTCGAATGGCAGCGCGTCTTCAGGCGATGGGGCAACAACACTATTTGGGAACAACTCGCCGCTCTAGGGGCCGAACTCAATGGACGGGCAAGATCGTACTGGACGAACGAGCATTGCTCCAACCTCTCTCATGGAAGAAGCCAAGGCGTGTATTCGTCAATTCGATGTCCGACCTCTTCCATGAAAAGATACCAGTCGAATTCCTTGGAAGGGTTTGGTCGGTAATGGCGAATGCACCGCAGCACCAATTTCAGGTGCTGACCAAGCGACCCGACCAAATGTGCGCCGTCTTAAGTGACACCGAGCAATTCCCCATTTTGCAGAATGTGTGGCTTGGTGTAAGCGTCGAGAGTCGTCAGCACCTTACAAGACTAAATACCTTGCGTGCTACCCCCGCCGCGGTCCGATTTACATCACTTGAACCTCTCATAGGACCTTTGGATGGCATAGACCTAACCAACATTGATTGGGCGATAGTTGGTGGCGAAAGTGGCCCTAACTCACGACCGATAAAGGAAGTATGGGTTACCGATATCGAGAGTGCGTGTCGCCTCACCGGCACTGCATTTTTCTTCAAACAATGGGGAGGCAAAAACAAAAAGCAGACCGGCAGAACGTGGAGAAATCAAACTTGGGACGAGTTTCCCAAAGTCAGCGAAAATTCTTCCGTATGTGGCCAGCAATTCGCATAGCAGCCTTTACAGCTTTGCTGCTTGGGTTTCCAATAGAAAAGAATAGCAAGAACAATAGTTGATTTGTGTTATTTCTATAGATATAGATTGGCTCTGATGTCTTAGAAAATTCCGAGTCTAATCTATTTTTAATAAAGGCCGCTAATTTCTGTAAATCTGTGTCTTTTATTGTCTCAGTCTCACCGAATAAATCTGGGTCAGATTCTGTGTACATATTTCGCCAGTCCTGCCCACCCAAGAACCTATCAATCCTTTCAGATTTGAAATTCTCAATCGATTCGTAACGGCCTGCCAGTTGCCTATTCAGACCACTAATAGGAAACAACAACCACATATCTATAGCTTTAGTCTGAGCCACCACACGTATGGTCTCCCAATCGACCTCTAGCCCGTAGGGATCCAAAAACAATACGGCTCTCGTTCCCCATTTTCCTTTTGTACTTTCTTGCCAGTTCACTGAGCTACAGATTTTTCGAACATGAATGTTCGCATCGCCCTCAAAGCACCTGGTGTGCTTAGCCGGGTATTCTGAGCAGAGTTCCTCTAGCCCGGAAGATTCATGAAAGAGTTACCGCCGTCCCTTGTTCTGCGTTATGATTCAGGTGCTTAGACTGGATCGAGCGCAGGGAGACGGCGGTGACGGATTGTAACCTTTCAAAGATTGAATTTCCACGTTGTTGTCGGCGTCGGGTCGAGGCGGATTTTGCGGGCGGCGATATCTCGTCGAATGGCGGGGCGCCGCTTCTGGCTTTGGCGGATCGTCGTCTCGGCTTGCTGTCGGGCCTGGCGCGGGGTCTCAAAGACGGGCGCCAGGCGGGTAAAGTGGATCACAAGCTTCTGCCGCTGTTGCGGCAAAGGGTGTACGCTCTGGCGCTGGGCCACGAAGACGTCAACGACCATGAAGCCTTGCGCGACGATGTCGTGTTGCAGACGGCTGTCGGGCGCGCTGTTCGGCTCGCCAGTCCTTCGACGGTCGGGCGCCTTGATCGGTCGGCGGACCGCAGCTGGGCTTGGGAGGCGCATCGGCAGATGGTCGAGACCTTCATCGCCGGGTTCGAAGAAGCGCCCGAGGAACTGGTTCTCGACTTCGATGCCACCGACGATGTCGTGCATGGGCGCCAAGAGGGCGGCTTTTTCCACGGCTACTACGATCACTATTGTTTCCTGCCGCTGTATGTCTTTTGCGGCGACCATCTTCTGGTCAGCTATCTCAGGCCCTCGAACATCGATGGCGCCCAACATGCTTGGGCGATCTTGGCGCTGCTGGTCAAGCGTTTGCGCCGGAAATGGCCCGATGTCCGCATCGTGCTGCGGGCCGATTCAGGCTTCTGCCGTCACCGCATGTTGAACTGGTGCGAGCGTCACGGTGTCGGCTACATCGTCGGCTTGGCCAAGAACGCCCGCCTCAACAAGGACACCCAAACGGCGATGGCTTGGGCCGCAGCAGCTTACCGCGAGAGCGGCGCGAAGCAGCGGCTCTTTGCCGAGCTCAGCTACGGCGCCAAAACATGGACCAAGCAGCGCCGTGTCATTGCCCGCCTCGAGCACGGGCCAAAGGGTGCCAACCCGCGCTATGTGGTGACCAACCTCGAAGGCAACGGTGGCCATCTTTACGACAAACTCTACTGCCTGCGCGGCGAGATGGAGAACCGCATCAAGGAACAGCAGCTCAACCTCTTTGCCGACCGCACCTCCTGCCACAAGTGGTGGCCCAACCAGTTTCGCTTGATCCTGGCGTCCTTGGCCTACAGCCTGATCGAAGCGATCCGCCGCCTCGCCCTCAAGGGCACCGAGATGACCCGTGCCCAGGCCGGTACCATCCGGATGAAGCTCTTGAAAATCGGCGCCGTCGTCACCCGCAACACAAGGCGTGTCTGCCTGCATCTCTCCACCGCCTGCCCCGACAAAGCCCTGTTCCACCTCGCCGCCGCAAGGCTCAGACCGCGATAGCCCGAACCAGGAAGGTCCTAAGCCGTCTATCGACGCCAACCGGCGTACCCTGGGGCCTGCGCTGAACGCGCCAAAATCGCGCCTCAAGCAGCAAAACCATCGGCGCCCCGGCACGACCAAAGAAAATCGCCGAACCGAGACGAGAAAACTCAACAAACTAACCGAAAAATCTACTTTAGAACCGTTCGTGAATTATCCGGGCTAGAGCCGTTGACAATTTCGGCACGCGGAGCGTCATTCCGGAACCCGGTTCGGCCCAAATCTTCGATTTGGCGGCCGAAGCGAGGTATCCGGAATCTCGGGCGATCAGCTCCTCACGCCACTCTCCAGGAGATCCCGGATCACTGACTTTCCATGCCAAATCAACGATTTGGAGAAAAGTCGCGTCCGGGAGGACCACACTTCGTCAACCGGTTCTAGTGGTAGAGCCGCGTGTCTCGCAGGGGCGGGACCATCGGCAGGCTGCCCGGCGGGCTGAAGATGGCGGTCTGCACCGCCGGCCAGTTGTTCATCGCCCGGGTCAGGGCACAGGGATCGATATTGGGCGGGCAGGGCAGCAGAAAATAGGCCAGGAAATTGGCCGGCTGGTAGGTGGCGTCGCGTGCCTGGGCGGCCTCCGTCATCTCGACGATGGCCTCGGCCGAGATGGTTGTGAAGAGCGGCTTCAAGGTGATGCCGGGGAACTTCTCCGCCAGCGCCCGCCAGGGGCCGATGCAGTCCACCGAAAGATGACGTTCCGCTGCCGCCTCGTAGGGCAGCTTGATGTAGTCTTGAAACTTGACGACGATTTCCGGTTTGTCGCCGTCGGCCCGAACAGTGCCGATCATGAAGTTCACAGGCGTCATCCTCTTGCCCAGGGTGTCTGGCCATGAGTTTAGACGGCGACGAAGGGCAAATCTGTGACGCGCGACACAGGGCGGGTCTATAGGACTTTTTGGCCGAGGTTGGGGAAGACCTTCGCGACCTTGCCCATCAGGTAATCGCCGTAGGTTCCCTCGAAGGCCTGGAGGTCGGCGCCATCCCAACGCGGTTCTCCAAGGATCCCGGTCCCGGCGGTCGGTTTTGCGGCGCTCTCCGGCAAAGGCCGCATGACGGCGGTGAAATCCGGGTCGAAAAACAGCGGAAAGGACAGGCGGTCCCGGCCGCTGACGTTGCGCACCCGGTGGGGCGTCGAGCGGTACCAGCCGCCGGTCAGGCGATCCAGCATGTCGCCGATGTTGCAGACCAGGCTGCCGGGCAGGGGCGGGGCGTCGATCCAGCCTCCGGGTGTCTTGACCTGAAGGCCGCCGTGCCGGTCCTGGGCGAGAAGGGTGAGCAGGCCGTAGTCGCTGTGCTCGCCGACGCCCCAGGGCGCCGGGCCGTCGCCGGCTTCGGATTCGTCGTCATCGCTTGGCGCGGGGGCCGGATAGTGAAAGATCCGAAACAGGATGGTCGGCTCGGCGGTGTAGTGGTCCTCGAAGTAACCGGGTGCAATCCCCAGGCTGAGAGCGATACCCTCCAGCAGCGCCCGCGCGGCGCGCGCCGTTGCCGCCATGTAGGCCAGCGCCGCGTCGCGCAGCTCGGGCACCTGGGTCGGCCAGAGATTGGCGCCGTGCAGGGGCCAGCCGGCCGCCACGCGCGGATGATCCCTGGGCAGCTCGCTGCCCAGGTAGAGCCCCTGCTTGATGTCCGGACGCCCCGAGGTCAACTCGGCGCCGACCGGAAAGTAGCCGCGCCAGGCCGGTCCGCCCTTGGCCATGGCGATGGCCATCTTGTCGGCCTCGGGAAGGGCGAAGAAGCGGTGACTGGCGGCCTCGAGCGCGCTCACCAGCGACGAAGCCACGCCATGGCCGGTGACATAGAAAAAACCGCTCTCGCGGCAGGCGCTCTGGATGGCGGCGGCGGCGGTCTGCCGGCCCGCGCTGTCCGCTGCGTCGAATAGCGCGGCCATGTCGATGACCGGGAGGCCGGCTGCCCCGTCTGTCCGCGTCATTGTCATGCCGTTAGGGCGCCGCGACACCCGCGGTGCCGAAGTCGGCCGGCAGGGTGATCTCGATCAGCTCCAGGTCATCGGAATGGGCCAGCTCGCGGTGCCGGATGCCGGGCGGTTGATGGGCGCAGGAGCCGGCTTTCAAGGTGACCTCCCCGACGCCCTCGTACTCGAAGCTGATCCAGCCCCGGGTCACATAGACCATCTGGAACTCCAATTGATGGTTGTGCCATTCCGGCTTCACGCCGGTCCCCGGCTTGGCGCGGATCGCATGGGCCCCGAAGCGACCCCCGGTGGCGGCCTTGATGCCGAGATCGCGGTACTCGAAGAAGGCGCGCAGACCATCGCTTTCGAAAGTATCGTCGCCGGCATGGCGCACCGAAAAGCCGGGCGGCGGGGTCGATTGGGGCTTGGCTGCGGCGGGTTCTTGTTGCGACATTGCGGTGCATCTCCCTAAGGACAACGATGGCAAGATGGGGTGGCTGGCCAGCGCACTTCCGAGGGGCCCCCGGTCTCTGGCTTTGACAGGATGATCATCGAATATCATGGCCATTGCTTCAACCTTCGAGTCCCTGGGCTTTGCCGTGGTTGCAGGGGTTCTCGACCGGGCCACCCGTGCGGCGCTTGGCGATGAGTTCGATGATCGGGTCTCGTCCAACCCCAGCGGCAGCGACCGGGTGGTGCTGGTTTCCTGGCCGACGCTGCGTGACACCTTGGCGCTGCCGGTCGTTCGCAAGGTCCTCGAGGACTTGGCCTTGCCGGACGCGAGGCCGGTGCGCGCGCTTTGCTTCGACAAGAACAAGCAGCACAACTGGCTGGTTGCCTGGCACCAGGACCGCATGATCGCGGTGCGCGAGAGGCATGACCTCCCGGGCTTCGGTCCCTGGTCCCGCAAGGCGGGTCAGTGGCATGTGCAGCCGCCGTTGGCTATCCTGCAGCGCATGGTGACGCTGCGCTTTCATCTCGATTCCGCGAACGCCGACAACGGCGCTTTGGAGCTCGTTGAGCAAAGCCACCGGCTCGGCGTGGTCCCTCAAGCCGAAGTAGGGGAGCGGGCCAACCGGGGTCTTGCCGTCATGCCATCCGTGCAGGCCGGCGACGTGCTGGCCATGCATCCCCTGGTCTTCCACAGGTCGGCGCGGTCCAGCAGCGATCGGGGGCGTCGCCGTGTCATTCAGGTGGAGTTTTCGGCGGACGACCTACCAGAGCCCTTGGCCTGGCAGAACTTCGGCTAGCGAAGCGGCGTCAGACGACCAGATTTCCGTTCGCCAGCAGGTTGGCGACGGTCGCCTCGTCGCTGAGCGTGCCAGCAGCCGTCACGTCGAGACCGGTTAGAAGGATCGTGACCGCCAGTTTCGATTACTTTGCATTGCTCGGAATGTCCTGTCAGTCCAACACCCGGTCCAGGACCCAATTGTCCAGGGCGTGGACGTTGAACTCGCTGGGGGCGAGACGGCCCGGCGGGCGGGCGGTGAAGGCGAGGCCGCGCTGCTGGGCCTCGCAGATGTCGTTGTCCTCCGGGGTGGCCCGGTCCCAGCGGTCGTAGTAGCTCAGGACCGCCTGCTGAAAGTCGGGACGGGCGGTGGTGGCCCGGGGAAAGCAGACGCCCAGCACCAGCTTGCTGCGGGTCGGCCCGAGCGGGGTGAAGTCGAGCCACCAGACGCAGTCCGGCGCGAAGACGAACTGGGTCGAGGGATAGACCATGGTGAAGCTGGTGCCGCGCTTTGCCGCGTCGCTCAGGCCCGCAATCTCCGGCAGGCCGGGCGTCACGCCGGGCAGGGTGGCGACCGAGCGCTCGTCGATCACCGTCAGACCGATCCAATCGCCTTGGGTCGCGATCGCTTCGGCCTTCTGCTGGCCGACCGTCGCGGCGTGGACCGTGCCGGTGTGGTAGGCCTCCAGGGCGTTCTCCGCCAGGAGCTTCCAGTTCGCCTCGATGGTGAAGCTGGTCCGCCGCACGCAGCGCAGGTCCTCCAGGCCGTGGCCGGCAAAGCGCGCCGGCATATCGCCCAGGGTCTGGGCCAGACCGGGGGCGTCGGGATCGCCGTTGACGAAGAGGAAACCGCCCCAGTCCTCCAGGCGCAGCGGCAACAGACCGTAGTCGGCCTTGTCGAAGCCCTCTGCGCCAGTCATGCCCGGGGCGCCCGTCATGCCCGCGGCGCCGGCCATGCCAGGCGCGCCGGTCAGCGCGCCGGACAGGCGGTAGGACCAACTGTGATAGGGGCAGACAAAAGCCTTGCAGCGACCCTGGCCCTCGACCAGTTGCGCGCCGCGGTGCCGGCAGGTGTTGGCGAAGGCCCGCGGCGTGCCGTCTTCGCCCCGCACCACCACGGCCGGTCCGGCGGCGGTCCAGGCGGTCATGTAGTCGCCGGCTTCGGGGATCTCGTCCGCGCGACAGACGAGGCGCCAGCTCGGCCGGAACACCCGCTCCAACTCGCGGCAATAGAAGGCCTCGTCGCCATAGCACCAAGCCGGCAGGGTCTCGGCCCGGGCCAGCGGACGGCGGGTGCCCCGGTAATGGTTCGAGTTGAACATATCGGTCGGAGCGGACAAGGGTTCGACCTCCGGGTCAGGCAAGCATCATCGCCAGCGTGGCAACTTCATGCGCAAGCGACTATGGCGCGTCGTGTTGGCTCTGAACAGGGCGTAAAAGCCGCTTCCAAATTGCGCCTTAAGATCGTAAGATCGATAAAAATACTCGTCTTGAGCTTCCGGTCTTGTCGCGATCCACCGCGGGACCGGTGCAGTGGAGGGTCCGGCATGACTGATAATTTTCCCGCGACACGCGATGGCGCCGATGTCATTGCCAGGGAGCAAGTCTGGATACGCGAGGCGCGAAAAGCTGGCGAGGCTCAGACGGGGACGGGGGCGACGACAGGTCCCCAGACGGCGGCCCAGACGGCGGCCGAGACGAAGGCCCAATTTCGCTGCAGCGGCTTGGCCCTTTCCGGCGGCGGCATCCGGTCGGCCACCTTTGCGCTTGGCTTGGTTCAAGCCCTCGCCGCCAAGGGCCTGCTTGAGCGCTTCGATTACCTCTCGACCGTTTCCGGCGGCGGCTACACCGGCGCCGCACTCACTTGGCTGCGCAAGAACGGGGGCAGCCTGGGCGAGAAATTTCGCTACGGAACCGGCGATCCGGCGGATGCCGCCGAACAGTATGCGCCCAACTCTCGTCTCAAGCGCTTGCGGGAGCGCGGCAACTACCTGACGCCGGGCAAGGGCGTCACCTTCCTGTCGCTGGTCGCTATCGTGTTGCGCGGTACTCTGCTGAATTGGCTGGTGTGGTTTCCCTTGGGCACCCTGCTTTTGCTAGTTTTGGCGCACCTGTCGTATTGGGTGGTGATACTGACAGTGGCCTCCGACGCAGCGTCGTGGTCTTGGCTGCCATGGGATGACGCCTACGGTAACTTGCGAGCGGCAGCCGGTGCAATTGGAGAACGAGTGCCGCGTTTCGCGCCGATCGAGTTCTTGGGAGCCGTGCTGTTGGCTCTCTTCATTGTGGTCTGTGCAGTCTACAGTCTCTCCACTTTCTCTCATCGGAATCCGGATGGATTCTTGAAGGGCATCCGCGACAGAATTAAACGCTACCAATGGCGCCGGCGGTTCGAGAAGGGTACCCCCCATCTCTTAAGCGTCGGTTTGGCGTGCCTCGTAGTAGCATCATTGCCCTGGGTCTATCTGAGCCTTTCGGAGACCGGGTCGAACAGCGCCGGCTTTGCCGCCAGCTTTATCGGCTTGCTCTCCGCCGGGTTCACTTACCTGCGAAAGGGCAAAGAGAGCGGGTTCGTCCCAACCAGCGTTCTCGCCACTTTCGGCGGGATCTTCCTGGTCTATGGCTTCGCGTTGTTGGCGTTTGGGTATCTCGTTTCATTCAAGACAGCCGCCGTTCCCGCTGCGTTGTTTTGGGGACTGGTCGCAGTCGCTGCGATCACAGGCTACTTCGTCAATCTCAACTACATATCGCTGCACCGCTTCTATCGCGACCGGCTGATGGAAGCTTTCATGCCCGATCCCAAGGGCGATGATGGGAAAGTTCCCGAATTGGCGCTCCGGGCCGACACGACTCGCTTGAGCAGTGTTTGCGGTCGTCGCGACGACCGGACGAGTGGCGTCGATGACCCGCTCTTGCCGCTGCACCTGGTGAACGCCAATCTTGTATTGACCGGCTCCCATTCCAGGCGCCGTGCGTTTCGCGGCGGGGACAGTTTTGTTCTTTCGCCGCTCTACTCAGGCAGTTGGGCGACCGGCTGGATCGACACCAAGGACTTCATGAGCGACGGCATGACGCTCTCGACAGCCATGGCGATTTCGGGCGCCGCTGCCCATCCCCATACCGGCGTTGGCGGGACCGGACTGACCCGTAATCGCGTAGTGTCGTTCCTGATGGCGGCGATGAACATTCGGCTTGGGTACTGGATTCCCAATCCGGGACATATGACAAAAAAGCCGTTCTTCGCCTACCAAGTCATGAGAAGCGTCAATCATTTCGCCGCGTTTCTCTACGAAGTGGGTATCTTGAAGCTCGACGAAGACGCCCGGCGCATGCAACTGAGCGACGGCGGTCATTTCGAGAACTTGGGGATATACGAGCTGGTGCGCCGCCGGGTCGATCTCATCGTTGTCAGCGACTGCGGGGCCGATGCGGAGTTCGCCTTCGAGGATCTACAGACTAGCGTGCGCCGCTGCGCCCAGGATTTCGGCGCGAAGATCACTTTCAATTGTGGGCGCGGTGAGCTGTCGGATCTCATTCCCTCGCGTGACCCGCTTCGGGAAGTGCGCTTTCCACAGGGGGTCCAGGTGGCCGAAGCACCGGGGTTCGTCGTCGGTTGCATTCAATATCCAGCCGACGAGACCGGGAAACTGCCGGCCTCGGTCGGCACCCTGGTCTATATCAAGTCCACGCTGGTCGACGGGCTGTCGGTCGAAACCTTGGGCTACAAGGGATCTCATCCTGAATTTCCCGACGAGAGCACGGTTGACCAATTCTTCGACGATAAGCAGTTCGAGGCTTACCGCGAGCTCGGCTATCGTATCGGCATGGCGGCGTCGGAAGAGGTGGCTCGGGAGTTCGAGGCACTGCAGGCCGGGACCTAAGCTCAGGCCCACTGCAGGCCGGCGGAGAACTAGGGTCTGTTGACAAATGGCGGTCATCCCGGCCGCGACTTTTCTCCAAATCTTCGATTTGGGAAGCAAAGTCAGTGAGCCGGGATCTCGGCAACGTGAGGATCAGGCCTCGGCCCGAGATTCCGGATACCTCGCTTCGGCCGCCAAATCGAAGATTTGGGCCGAACCGGGTTCCGGAATGACGTCCCCTGGGCAACAATTGTCAACAGACCCTACCAGCGTCTCGGAAATGCCACAGGCTTGCCCTGGATGCGAACGATTCTCCTGCTAAGGAAACTTCCTGAACATAAGATTGTTGGCAGGAAGGACCCGTCGATGCGGGCACTGAAATGGGCATTCGGCGGCGTTCTACTTTTTGCGCTTGGCCTCGGTGCCTGGGGTTTCTGGTGGGAGCCGCGCGGGCTGGTGCTGCGCGAGGCCGCCGTGACCCTGCCGGGCTGGCCGGAGGGCCACGCGCCGCTGAGAATCGCGCTGCTGAGCGACCTGCATGCCGGGTCGCCCTATGTGGATGCGGCGAAGATCGAACGGGCCGTGGCCCTGATTAACGGGGCCCGGCCGGATCTCGTCGTCCTGCTCGGCGACTACACCATCCATGGCGTGGCCGGCGGGCGGTACCTGCCGATCGATCGGGTCGCGCCGCTGCTGGGCGCCCTGGCGGCGCCGCTCGGCACCTATGCCGTGCTCGGCAATCACGACTGGTGGGACGATGCCGCGGCCATCACCAAGGCGCTGAGCGCCGCGGGGATCGTGGTGCTCGACGACCAGACACGGCGCGTCGGGCGCGCCGAGGGTGCCTTCTGGCTCGCCGGTCTGGCGGACTTCTGGGAACGGGCGCCGGATGTCCCGAGCGTGCTGGCGACGGTCGATGACGATTTGCCGATCATCGCCCTGACCCACAATCCAGACGTCTTTCCCGAACTGCCCGGGACCGTGGCCCTGACGTTGGCCGGACACACCCACGGCGGACAGGTCGATCTGCCGCTGCTGGGCCGCCTCGTGGTACCTTCGCGCTATGGCGAGCGCTACGCCTATGGTGCGATTGAAGAGGCCGGCAGGCAGATGTTCGTCACCGCCGGCCTCGGCACCTCGATCATTCCCGTGCGCTTTGGGGTGCCGCCCGAGGTCGTCATCCTGACCATCGAGGGTCGGCCTTGACTATCGCGCGCCGGCCGTGAGCGCCTCCAGGCGAAGCCGGGCGATGCGGTCGATCTGATCCAGCGCCGTGGCGAACTCGGTCTCCGGATCGTGGGCCAGGCGGGCCTCGAAGGCGCCCAGGATGGCGCCGCGGTCCAGACCCTTCACGGCGAGGACGAAGGGAAAGCCGAACTTGGCCTTGTAGGCGGCGTTCAGATCGTGAAAGCGTCGCAGTTCCTCGGGGCTGCAGCGATCGAGTCCGGCCGAGGCCTGTTCGCCCTGGGATTCCTCGGTGACCGCGCCGGCCAGGGCGGCCTTGCCGGCAAGGTCGGGATGGGCCCGGATCAGCGCCAATCGACGATCCCGTCCGGCCTTGGCGACGATGGTGGCCAGCGCGGTGGCCAGGCCATCCAAGGTCCCATGGGCGGCTGTCAGACCGGCGTCCCAGAGCGCCTCGGCGATCCAGGGCGAGTCCTCGTAGACACCGCCGAAGCGCCCGACAAAGGTCGCCCGAGGAAGGCTTTCGGGCGGTTCGGGAAAGATGGGGACATCGGCGGTCATCGCTCGGATCTCTCTTGCCGTGATCGGAATGTCAGACTACATCTTTTCGAAATTCTTGATAATCAGGATTATTTTCAAGATTTTCTTGAAAGAGCTTGCGAGGCGCTCCTTGTTCCGCCCTCGCCAGCCCGGTGCCAAGCTCCTATCCTGTGACAAGCGCCCGGTCAGAGGTGCCGCCACGCTAGCAGAGGAGGCCGCCTGTGGGACACTTGACCACCCATGTGCTCGATACCGCCCGGGGCTGCCCGGCGGCCGGCATGGCCATCGCCCTGCACGACCTGGACCGCGGTGAACTGGTGGTCGAGACCCGGACCAATACCGATGGCCGCTGCGACGGACCGCTGCTGGAGGGGACGCGCTTCGTCCCCGGGCGCTATCGGCTGGTGTTCGAGGCCGGCGCCTATTTTCGCGCGGCCGGCGTGGCGCTGCCAACCCCGCCCTTCCTCGACGCGGTGGAGATCGTCTTTGGCATCGCCGAGGAAGACAGCCACTACCACGTGCCGCTGCTGATCTCGCCCTACGGCTATTCGACCTACCGCGGGAGCTGAGCATGACGGGGAACGGCGGAGAGATTGTCTTTCTGCTCGGCGAGACCCCGGTGCGCGTCGCCGGTCTCGACCCCAACACCACGCTGCTCGACTACCTACGCGGCCCGGCCGGCCGTTGCGGCACCAAGGAGGGCTGCGCCGAGGGCGATTGCGGCGCCTGCACGGTGGTGCTGGGCGAACTGGTCGAGGGCCGGCTGCGGCACCGCGCGGTCAACGCCTGTATCCAGCTCTTGCCGCTGGTTCACGGCAGGCAGGTGCTCACGGTGGAGGATCTGGCCGTGACCGACGACGCCCTGCATCCGGTGCAGCGAGCATTGGTCGAGCAGCACGGCTCGCAGTGCGGCTTTTGCACGCCGGGGTTCGTCATGAGCCTCTATGCGCTTTGCCAAGCGGGCGAGCAGCCCGACGGCGCCGGGCTGGAGGACGCCCTGGCCGGCAACCTCTGCCGCTGCACCGGCTACGGGCCGATCCTGGCCGCGGGCCGCGCCGCGCTGGCCGAGGCCGAGCCCGCGGGCGAGGAACCGCCGGCCGGCCTGGTTGCTCTTCACGCGGATGCTCAACCGCTGACCTACGCGGCCGCCGGCCGGCGCTACGATGCGCCGCGCAGCCTGGAAGAACTGAGCGCGCTGCTCGCCGAAAACCCCGAGGCGACCCTCATCGCCGGGCTGACCGATGTCGGGCTCTGGGTCACCAAGCAGGGGCGCCGCCTGGACCACATCGTTTATCTTGGCGAGATCGCCGCACTGAAGCGAATCGAGGAGACGGCCGGCTGGCTGGAGATCGGCGCCGGCGTGACCTACCACGAGGCCCATCCGGTCCTGGCCCGGCACTGGCCCGATTTCGGCGAGCTGCTGCGGCGCCTGGGATCGCGCCAGATCCGCAATGCCGGGACCATCGGCGGCAACATCGCCAACGGCTCGCCGATCGGCGATTCGCCACCGCCCCTGATCGCGCTTGGCGCGCGGCTGGTCCTGAACGGCGCCGCTGGCCGCCGCGAAATGGCTCTGGAGGACTTCTTCCTGGCCTACGGCCGCCAGGATCGTCAAGCCGGCGAGTTCGTCGAGGCGGTCCGCCTGCCGCTGCCCGAGCCGGCCCAGCACTTCGCCTGCGCCAAGATCGCCAAGCGCTTCGACCAGGACATCTCGGCGCTCTGCGGCGCCCTGGCCTTCAGCCTCGAGGATAACCGGGTTGCCGATGTCCGCATCGCCTATGGCGGCATGGCGGGGGTGCCGGCGCGGGCGCCCAAGGCCGAGGCGGCGCTGGCCGGCCAGCCCTGGACCGAACCGTCGGTGCGCCAGGCGATGGCGGCCCTGGGCGAGGACTTCGCGCCCATGACCGATCACCGGGCGAGCGCCGACTATCGCATGCGGGCCGCGCGCAACCTGCTCTATCGCTTTTTCCTGGAGACGACGGGGCAGGTCACCGAAACCCGGGTCTTTGCCCACCGCGACGCCGCGCATGGCTGAACTCGCCCCCCAAGACGAGACCTTGGCGGGCGGCATCGCCCAGGCCCTGGCCCATGATTCGGCGGTCAAGCACGTGACCGGCCAGGCGCGCTACATCGACGATCTGGCGGTGCCGGCCAACTGCCTGACCATCCACCTGATCAAGAGCGTCCATGCGCGGGCCCAAATCACGCGGCTCGACCTCGAAGCCGTTCGCCAGGCGCCGGGCGTGGCCTGCGTTCTGTCCGCCGCCGACATCCCAGGGATCAACGATGCCAGCCCGATCATGGGCGACGATCCGGTCTTTGCCGAAGGCGAGGTGGTCTATGCCGGTCAGGTCATCGCCGCCATCGCCGGCGAGACCCTGGACCCGCTGCTGGCGGCGGCCAAGCTCGCGGTCATCGAGTACCGGGCGGAGGCGCCGATCCTGACCGTGGAGGAGGCCATGGCAGCCGAGTCCTTCGTTCTGCCGTCGCGGCGCTTTCGGCTGGGCGATCCCGAGGCGGCCCTGGCCGCCGCGCCGAACCGGCTGCGGGGCTCGATCCGGATCGGCGGCCAGGAGCATTTCTATCTCGAGGGCCACGTCGCCCTGGCGCTGCCCCAGGAGGACGGCGACATGCTGGTCCTTTCCTCGACCCAGCACCCCAGCGAGGTGCAGCACACCGTGGCCAAGGTCCTGGGGCTGAAGGACAATGCGGTGACCACCGAGGTTCGGCGCATGGGCGGGGCCTTCGGCGGCAAGGAGAGCCAGGCCGCCCTCATCGCGGCCATTGCCGCCCTGGTGGCGGGCAAGACCGGGCGGCCGGCCAAGCTCTGTCTCGACCGTGACGACGATATGATCGTGACCGGCAAGCGCCACGACTTCCGCATCGACTACGACGTCGGCTTCGACGACGCGGGCCGGCTGGCCGGCATCCGCTTCGAGCAGTTGGCGCGCTGCGGCTGCTCGGCCGACCTGTCGGCCGGCATCACCGACCGGGCCATGTTCCACGCCGACAATACTTACTTCCTGAACAGCGCCGAGATCGTCTCGCACCGTCTGAAGACCAACACGGTCTCGGCCACGGCCTTTCGCGGCTTCGGCGGGCCCCAGGGAATGGTGGCGATCGAGCGGGTCATGGATGCCATCGCCCTGCGGCTCGGCAAGGATCCCCTGGCGGTGCGCAAGGCCAATCTCTATGGCGGCCCCGGCCGCGACCTGACGCCCTATCACATGACGGTGGAAGACAACGTCGCGCCGGAGATCATCGCCGAGCTCGAGGCCTCCAGCGACTACCAGGCCCGGCGCGCGGCGCTGCGGGACTTCAACCGGCAGAGCCCGGTCCTGAAGAAGGGCATCGCGCTGACCCCGGTCAAGTTCGGCATCTCCTTCACCGCGACACATCTGAACCAGGCCGGGGCGTTGCTGCATATCTACCAGGACGGCTCGGTCCACCTGAACCACGGCGGCACCGAGATGGGCCAGGGGCTCTACGTCAAGGTGGCGCAGGTGGTGGCCGAGACCCTGCAGATCCCGCTGGACTGGATCAAGATCACCGCGACCACCACGGGCAAGGTGCCCAACACCGCGCCCACGGCGGCCTCGTCCGGTAGCGACCTGAACGGCATGGCGGCCCAGGCGGCGGCGCTGACCCTGAAAGAACGTCTCACCGACTTCGCCGCGCTGCACTACAAGGTCGAGCGCGACGATGTCGCCTTCCTGCCCGGGCGCGTGCGGGTCGGCAATCAGGAGGTGACCTTTCCCGATCTCGCCAAGCAGGCCTTCATGGCGCGGGTCTCGCTGTCGGCCACCGGCTTCTACAAGACCCCGAAAATTCATTGGGACCCCGAGGCGAACCGGGGCCGGGCCTTTTACTACTTCGCCTATGGCGCCGCGGTCAGCGAGATCGTTATCGACACCTTGACCGGCGAGAACCGGGTGCTGCGCTGCGACATCCTTCACGACGTCGGCCAGTCGCTCAATCCGGCCATCGACATCGGCCAGATCGAGGGCGGCTTCATCCAGGGCATGGGCTGGCTGACCACCGAGGAACTCTGGTGGGATGCCGAGGGCCACCTGAAGACCCACGCGCCCTCGACCTACAAGATTCCGACCGCATCGGACCGGCCCGATGACCTGAGGGTGAAAATCTGGGAGAAGGGCCGTAACGTCGAGCCGACGATCTACCGTTCCAAGGCGGTCGGCGAGCCGCCGCTGATGCTGGCGATTTCCGTCTTCAGCGCGATTACCGATGCCATCGCCAGCCTAGGCGACTATAAGACCCTCCCGATGCTCGACACCCCGGCGACCCCGGAGCGCATTCTGCTGGCTGTCGAGGCGATCAAGGCGGATACCGCCGAGGAGGAGGCCCAATGATCTGGCTGGATGCCCTGCAGGAGGTCACCGCGAAGACGGAACCGGCGGTGCTGGTGACCCTGGTGGAGGCCGAGGGCTCGGTGCCGCGCGGTCCCGGCGCCAAGATGGTGGTCACCGCCCAGGGCTCCTTCGACACCATCGGCGGCGGCGCGCTGGAATACGTCGCCATCCAGAGGGCGCGCGATTTGCTGGGCACGGCCCAGGCCGCGCTCGACTCTCAGCCCTTGGGGCCGGCGCTGGGCCAGTGCTGCGGCGGCCGGGCGGAGCTGCTCTACGAGCCGATTGTCGCCAGCGACCTCGGCTGGATCGGTGACCTTGCCGGCGGACTGGCCAAGGCACCGCTGTTGCGCCGGCTGACCATCACCGACCAGGGTGTCGAAAAGGCGCTGCTGAATGGCGCGGCGGCCGCGGAGGGGCGCACCGAACTGCGCCAGGAAGAGGGTGCCAGGGTGGTGCTCGACCGTTGCCACGACCCGCGCCAATCGTTGTTCCTGTTCGGCGCGGGCCATGTCGGCAAGGCCCTGGTGGCGGCCCTGGCCGCCTTGCCCTTCCGGGTGATCTGGATCGACGGTCGCGAGGAAGAGTTTCCGCAGCTGCTGCCGGCCAACGCCACCAAGGTGGTCAGCGACCCGCCGCATTTCGTCGTGGACCGGGCCCCGGCGGGCACCTTCTTCCTGGTCATGACCCACAGCCACCCGCTCGACCAGGCGATCTGCGAGGCGGTCCTCAAGCGCGGCGATCAGGGCTATCTCGGGCTGATCGGCTCGAAGTCCAAGAAGACCCAGTTTCTGCGCCGCCTGGCGGCCCGGGACCTGGACGAGGCGACGCTGAAGAAACTGAGCTGCCCCATCGGGCTGCCCGGGATCATGGGTAAGGAACCGGCGGTGATCGCCGCCTCCGTCGCCGCCGACCTGCTGGGGCGTATCGAGGAGGCCGCTCATGGCTGACCCGCGCGAGGATCTCATGCGCCGCGCCGTGGCGCTCTCGGCCGAGCGCATGCGCTCGGGGCTGGGCGGGCCCTTCGGCGCCCTGGTGGTGAAGGACGGCACGGTGGTCGCCGAGGGTTTCAACCAGGTGACCACGGCCAAGGACCCCACGGCCCATGCCGAGGTCATGGCGATCCGCGAGGCCTGCCGCACGCTCGGTGACTTCTCGCTCGCCGGCTGCGAGATCTACACCTCCTGCGAACCCTGCCCCATGTGTCTGGCGGCGATCTACTGGGCGCGCATCGACCGGATCTATTTTGCCAACACCCGCGGCGACGCGGCGGCCGTCGGCTTCGACGACGATCATATCTACCAGGAAATACCCAAACCGCTGCAAGACCGCAGCATCCCCATCGTCCAGATCGCCCTGCCGGAAGCGGCGGCGACCTTCGCCGAGTGGGATGCCAAGGAGGACAAGGTCCGCTACTGACCCAGAAGCCGCAAAGGCCGGGCCAGGGAGCGACAGGTAACAGGGACGAGCGACATGACGGGGGATCATGGGACTGTGACTCGAGAGGCCGGCGGCGCAGGCCAGTCCGCGCCGCAACTGGCCCTGCGCGGCATTCGCAAGGCCTATCCCGGCACGCTGGCCAACGACGACATCTCCTTCTCGGTCCAGCCGGGCGAAATCCACGCGCTGCTGGGCGAGAACGGGGCGGGCAAGTCGACCCTGGTCAAGATCATCTACGGCGTGCTCGCCGCCGATGCCGGCGAGATCGCCTGGGAAGGCCGGACGGTCACCGTGCCCAGCCCGCGGGCCGCGCGGGATCTCGGCATCGGCATGGTCTTCCAGCACTTCTCGCTCTTCGAGGCCATGACCGTGGTGGAGAATATCGCCCTGGGCATGGACGACCGCCACGACATGGCGGCCTTGGCAGCGGAAATTCGCCGTGTATCAGAAGTTTACGGGCTTCCGCTCGACCCCGATCGCAACGTTTTCAGCCTTTCGGTCGGCGAGCGCCAGCGCATCGAGATCGTGCGCTGCCTGATCAACGGCCCGCGGCTCTTGATCATGGACGAGCCGACCTCGGTGCTGACCCCCCAGGAGGTCGAAGATCTCTTCGTGACCCTGCGCAAGCTGGCCGCGGAGGGCTGCGCCATTCTCTATATCAGCCACAAGCTGCACGAGGTCGAGGCGCTCTGCGAGAGCGCGACGATCCTGCGCGGCGGCCGGGTGGTGGCGACCTGCGATCCGCGCCAGGAAACCCCGCGCTCCATGGCCGAGATGATGATCGGCGAAAAACTCACGCCGCCCCAGCGCGACCGCGCGGCGACCGCCGCCGCCCCGGTCCGGCTGGCGGTGCAGGATCTGTCGCTGGTCAGCGAGGACCAGTTCGGTGTCGACCTGAAACAGGTCTCCCTCGCCCTGGCCGGCGGCGAGATCCTGGGCATTGCCGGGATCGCCGGGAACGGCCAGACCGAGCTGATGGCGGCCCTGACCGGCGAGGCGACCCTGCCG
The DNA here is from genome assembly GCA_021776195.1 of Kiloniellaceae bacterium. The sequence continues at coordinate 18,551 of JAJFGK010000010.1, forward strand.
CGCGCGCCGGGCTGCATCGAGATCGACGGCCAGCCGGTCGGCGACCAGGGGCCGGGGCCGCGCCGGCTGCTGGGTGCCGCCTTCGTGCCGGAAGAGCGCAACGGCCACGCCGCGGTGCCGCCGCTGACCCTGTCGCAGAATGCCTTCCTGACCGCTTTCCGCCGCTGCAACCTGGCCCCCGGCGGCCTGATCGCCGAGGCCGCGAGCCGCACCTTTGCCCTCGACGTGATCCAGGCGTTCGACGTTCGCACCACGGGACCCGAGGCCGAGGCCGGCAGCCTTTCGGGCGGCAACCTGCAAAAGTTCGTGGTCGGCCGCGAGGTCCTGCAGGAACCGGGGCTCCTGGTCATTTCGCAGCCGACCTGGGGCGTCGACGCCGGCGCGGCGGCGGCGATCCACCAGGCGCTGATCGACCTGGCCGGGCGCGGCGCCGCAGTTCTGGTGATTTCCCAGGACCTGGACGAGATCTTCGCGGTCTGCGACCGCATCGCGGTGATCGCCGAGGGCCGGCTGTCCGAGGCGCGGCCGATCGAGCAGGTGACGGTGGAGGAAATCGGCATTCTGATGGGCGGCCGCCACGACCTGCCCGACCGAGAGACGGGAGAGGAGGCCGGCCATGCCCATTAGGCTCGAGCCGCGCCGCCAGCATTCCCAGGCGATGGTCTATCTGACCCCGGTCCTGGCCGTCCTGCTGACCCTTCTGAGCGGCCTGGTGATCTTCGCCCTGCTCGGCAAGAATCCTTTCCAGGCGCTCTACGTCTTCTTCGTCCAGCCGCTGACCAGCCTCTATGGCCTGACCGAACTCTGCGTGAAGGCCACCCCCCTGGTGTTGATCGGCATCGGCCTCTCGCTCGGTTTTCGCGCCAACGTCTGGAACATCGGCGCCGAAGGCCAGCTCACCATGGGGGCGATCTTCGGCGGCGGCCTGGCGATCTGGCTGCACGACAGCGATAGTGTTTTTCTGCTGCCCGCCATGATGATCTTCGGCGTGCTCGGCGGCATGGCCTGGGCGGCCATACCGGCCTTCCTGAAGACCCGTTACAATGCCAACGAGATCCTGGTCAGTCTGATGCTGACCTACGTGGCGGTGCTCATTCTCAGCTACCTGGTGCACGGGCCCTGGCGCGATCCCGAGGGCTACAACTTCCCCGAATCGCGGCTCTTCCCGGATGCCGGCCTCCTGCCCATCGTGGTCGAAGGCAGCCGCCTCCACCTGGGCGCGCTGATCGTCCTGCTGGTGGTGGTCGGTGGCTGGGTGCTGCTGGCCCGGGCGGTGATCGGTTTCCAGCTGAAGGTGGTGGGCCTGGCACCGGCCGCGGCGCGCTATGTCGGCTTCAAGCAAAAGCGCCTGATCTGGTTCAGCCTGCTGGCCGGCGGCGGGCTTGCCGGGCTCGCCGGACTGTTCGAGGTGGCCGGGCCAATCGGCCAGCTCTTGCCCTCGGTCTCCCCCGGCTACGGCTTTACCGCGATCATCGTTGCCTTTCTCGGGCGCCTGCACCCGGTGGGCGTTCTGATCGCCGGGCTGGTCATGGCTTTGACCTACCTGGGCGGCGAGACGGCGCAGATCGAGATCGGCACGCCCGCCGCGGTCCAGGGGCTGTTTCAGGGCATCTTGCTGTTCTTCCTCCTGGCCTGCGACCTCTTGAGCAGCTACCGGATCCGCATCGGATCGCCGATAGGGCAGGGAGGCGCGTCATGATCGACTGGTCCCTGGTCAATCCGGTCGCGATTGCGCTGACCATCATCACGGCCTCGACGCCGCTGCTCTTCGCCGCCACCGGCGAGCTGGTGACCGAGAAGGCCGGCGTGCTCAATCTCGGGGTCGAGGGCATGATGCTGATGGGGGCGGTGGCCGGCTTTGCCGCCGCCAGCGCGACCGGCAGCGCGATCCTGGCGATCCCTCTCGCGGCCCTGGCCGGCATGGTCATGGCCGGCATCTTCGCGGTGCTGACCCTGAGCCTGCTGGCCAACCAGGTGGCGACCGGCCTGGCGCTGACCATCTTCGGCGTCGGCTTCTCGGCGCTGCTGGGGGCCGGCTTCGTGGGCTACTCCCTGGAGCCGCTGCCCAAGCTGGCCCTGCCTTTGGTCTCCGACATTCCCGTGGTCGGGCCGATCCTCTTCGGCCAGGACTTCCTGGTCTACTTTTCCTTCGTCTTGCTGGGCGCGGTCGCCTGGTTCCTGTCCAAGACCCGGGCCGGGCTGGTCCTGAAGGCGGTCGGCGACTCCCACGAGTCGGCCCATGCCCTGGGCTATCACGTGATCCGCATCCGCTACCTGGCGACGCTTTTCGGCGGCGCCTGCTCGGGGCTCGGCGGGGCCTATCTGTCGCTCGCCTATACACCGCTCTGGGCCGAGAACATGACCGCCGGGCGCGGCTGGATCGCCCTGGCCCTGGTGGTCTTCGCCACCTGGCGGCCCGGGCGGTTGCTGCTCGGTGCCTATATGTTCGGCGGCATCACCATTCTGCAGCTCTATGCCCAGGGCCTGGGCATCGGCGTGGCCTCGCAGTTCATGTCGATGCTGCCTTACCTTGCGACGATCCTCGTACTAGTATTGATCTCCCGGGATCGCACGAAGATCCGCCTGAACGCGCCGGCCTGCATCGGCAAACCCTTCAAGCCGACCCAATGAGGGGGACATGCGGGTCCGATCAGGCGATCTGGAACCACAGAGGGGCGTCACCCAGGAAGGTATCCGGTGTCGAGCCGGGGATCGAGCCGGGGGTCGAGCCGGGGTCCGGTGTCCCAGTCTCTGTTGGCCCGAGATCCCGGCTCGGAGGCCGGGATGACGCGTCGCGGAGAAGCAAAGCTAAATAACTGATCACTCGAAGAACAGGGAGTAAATTCATGAAAAGACGCGCATTTATAAAGTCTGCAGCAACGCTGACAGCACTGGGCGCCCTGCCGATCTCGGCCGCCCGGGCGGCCGAACTCAAGGTCGGCTTCGTCTATGTCGGGCCGATTGGCGACCATGGCTGGAGCTACCAGCACGACCAGGGACGCCTCGCCGTCGAGGCGGCGCTGGGCGACAGGGTCGAGACCACCTTCGTGGAGAGCGTCAAGGAAGGCCCCGATTCGGAGCGCGTCATTCAGCAGCTCGCGGCCTCGGGTCACGACCTGATCTTCACCACCTCCTTCGGCTTCATGAACCCGACGGTGAAGGTCGCCAGGAAGTTCCCCAAGGTGAAGTTCGAGCATGCCACCGGCTACAAGCGCGCCGCCAATCTCTCGACCTACGTCGGGCGCTTCTACGAGGGGCGCTACATCTGCGGCGTGATCGCCGGCAAGCTCTCCAAGACCAACGTGATCGGCTATGTCGCCTCCTTCCCGATCCCCGAGGTGGTGCGCGGCATCAACGCCTTCCTGCTCGGCGCGCGCTCGGTCAATCCGGCGATCACCGCCAAGGTGGTCTGGGTCAACTCCTGGTACGACCCGGGCAAGGAGGGCGATGCGGCCAAGACCCTGATCGATCAGGGCGCCGACATCATCACCCAGCACACCGACTCGCCGGCCCCGCTCCAGGTTGCCGAGAACCGCGGCGTGGTTGGCTTCGGCCAGGCCTCCGACATGGCGGCCTTCGCGCCCAACGCCCAGCTCACCGCGATCATCGACGACTGGGCGCCCTACTACGTCAAGCGCGCCCAGGCGGTACTGGACGGCACCTGGGAATCGGTCGACGTCTGGGACGGTCTGGCCAGCGGCATGGTCGGCATGGCGCCCTACAAGAATATGCCCGACGAGGTGGCGGCGCTGGCCAAGGAAACCGAAGAGGCGATCAAGTCCGGCGCGCTCCACCCCTTCAAGGGTCCGATCAGGAATCAGGCGGGCGAAGAGGTGGTCGGCGCGGGGGAGGCCCTGGGCGACGATGTCCTGGCCGGCATGAACTGGTACGTCGAGGGCGTCCAGGGCGACCTGCCGAGCTAGGCTGACCGCTCCCAAGAGATGATCAGGGCGTCGGCCGAAAATTAGGCCGGCACTGTCATGTCCAAGAGCCCGGAAAGTCCCAGCAAACTCGATGCCGACGTTCCCCGTCGCCTGGTGTCGGTCGCGCAGATCACGGCCCTGGTCGCGGGGATCTTGGGCAAGGCCGGCTGCGACGGCGAGACGGCGCGGGCCGTGGCCGGGCATCTGGCCGAGGCCAGCCTGTGCGGTGTCGAGTCCCATGGCGTCATGCGGGTGCTGCAGTACGTCGAGCAGTTCGAGGCCGGCGCCATGCGTCCCGCGGGGCGGCCCGGGTTGAAGCAGAACGGCCGGGGGGCCTGGATCGTCGATGGCGATGGCGGGATCGGCATTCCCGCCCTGACCCTGGCCATGGACCATGGCTGCACCCTGGCCAAGGCGCAGGGCATCTCGGTGACCGCGATCGTCAACTGCGGCCACACCGGACGCCTGGGCGCTTACGTCGAGGCCGGCGCACGGGCCGGTTGCCTGGCCATCCTGATCGGCGGCGGCGGCCGCAAGGCCTGGCCCCAGGTCGCGCCCCATGGCGGCCGCAAGGGACGGCTGCCGACCAACCCTTACGCCTTTGGCCTGCCCGGCGGCGACCAGGGGCCGGTGGTGGTGGACTTTGCCACCGGCAAGATCGCCGGCGGCTGGATCTACGCGGCCAAGAGCGCCGGCGCCCTGCTGCCGGAGGGGGCCGTGATCGACGCGGCGGGGGATCCGACCCGCCAGCCCGACGACTACTTCAACGGCGGCGCGATCCTGCCCTCGGGCGGGGCCAAGGGCTACGGACTGGCGGTGGTCGCGGAGCTGATCGGCGAGGCGCTCTTGGGCCCGGTGACGGCGGAAATGAACTGGCTGCTGATCTGCATTGACACCGGTCTTTATGCCGAGGGCGCGCGCATCCAGCGGGTGGCGGAAGAAATCCTGGAAGATCTGCGGTCCTGCCCGCCGGCCGCCGGCTTCGCGCGGGTCGAGGTGCCCGGCGAGCGCGAACGCGACCGTGCCGCTTTGAACAGGGACAGCGGCATCGCCTTGCCGGAGCCGACCTGGCGGCAGATCCAGGCCCTGGCGGCGCGGCTCGGCGTCGCGGTCAAGTGATCGAGGGTGGGGTGGCCTCGGCGCCCTTGCGCCCCTGCCTGAGCTGAAAGATCAGAATGGCGCCCAGCACCACGGCGGCGCCGACCAGCTGCTGGCCGGTCAGGCTCTCGCCGAGCAGCAGCAGGCCGAAGGCGATGGCCCAGATTGGCGAGGAGTTGTCGATCGCGGCGGTGGCCAGCGGCCCGACCAGATCGACCGCGACAAACAGCAGGAAGGTCGCCATGACGAAGCAGAGGGTCGAGCCGGCAAAGGCCCACCAGCCTGCCGTGGTCGCCGGCCAGACCGGCGCGACCAGGCCGCTGGCGGTGATCGCGGTCATCACCAGGGCCACCACCACCAGCATATGGACCATCACGACCCGTCGGTCGCTGCCGGCCATGGCCGGCTCGCTGACCAGCAACAGACTTCCCAGGACCACCGCCGACAGCAGGGCCAGCGCGATGCCCTCCCAGGTCGCCGCCAGGTCGTCGGTGCCGAGCAGGGTCACGGCGAGGCCGGCAAAGCCCACGAGAATGGCGAAGGCGCGCACCGGCCCCAGGCGGCCGCGCCCGGTCACGGTTTCGAAGAGCGCGATCAGCAGCGGATAGACGTAGGTCAGGAGCACCGCCAGGGCGACGGGAATAAAGTGGATGGCGGCAAGCAGGGCATAGAGCTCGGCGGTCAGGATGGCGCCCAGGATCACCGTCAGCCCGAGTTTGCGGCGCGGCAGCTTCAGGTCGGCGCGGCTCAGCAAGAGCCAAGGCAGCAGCAGGGCGAGGAAGGCGAAGGGGCGAATCAGATTGATCGCATGGATGTTGCCGCCGGCCTCGTAGACCAGCTTGGCCAGGGTGACATTCAGCGCGAAGGCCAGTGCGGAGAGCAGGGCCGCCAGGGAACCGAGCCAGATTTTCATGGCCGCGAGAGTGGCGGTTTTCACGGGCGCCGGGCAAGAGGTGATTTCGGTGCGACGTTGGTATCGAAGAGACTGCAATCTCTATCGTTGAACGCCTGTTATCGTTGCCCCGGATCAAGTCCGGGACGACGACGAAGCACACTTTGCCCACCACTTGCCGCAGCCTGCCTGTCAGGAGACACTGCCGCCGCCATGACCCAGCCGCTCTATCTCGACTATCAGGCGACCACGCCGCTCGACCCCCGGGTCAGGGCGGCGATGGACGCTTTTCTCGACGGCGGTCCGGCCAATCCCCACTCGGCGACCCACGGCTACGGCTGGCGCGCGGCGGCGGCTGTCGACGAGGCCCGCCGCCAGGTAGCGGCCCTGGTCGGCGCCCGGCCGGAGGACCTGATCTTCACCTCCGGCGCCAGCGAGGCCAACAATCTGGCGATCCTGGGTGCGGTGGATCCGGCCCGGGGCGGTCGCATCGTCTGCTCGGCGATCGAGCACCCCTCGGTCCTGATGGCCTGCCGGCATTTGAGCGATCAGGGGGTCGCGCTGGACCTGCTGCCGGTGGACAGTGGAGGACTGGTAGATCCGGCCGGGCTGAAGGCACTCCTGCGTCCCGAGACCCGGCTGGTCTCGGTGATGGTCGCCAACAACGAGATCGGCAGCCTGCAGCCGGTGGCCGAACTGGCCGCGGTCTGCCGCGCCGCCGGGGTTCTGTTCCACTGCGACGCGGCCCAGGCGGCAGGCAAGGTTCCGGTCGACTTCACGGCGCTGGGCTGCGATCTGATGAGCCTTTCGGCCCACAAGCTTTACGGACCCATGGGGATCGGCGCCCTGGCGATCCGCCCGGGAGTGCAACTGCGTCCCTTGTTCTTTGGCGGCGCCCAGGAGCGGGGCCTGCGGCCGGGCACCCTGCCGGCGCCCCTGGCGGTCGGCTTCGGGGAGGCGGCGCAAATCGCGCTGGAGGAACTGGCGGACGAGCCCGCCCGTCTGACCGTGCTGCGCGAGCGCCTGTTGGCGGGCTTGCAGGCGGCTCTTCCGGACCTGGTGCTGCATGGCTCTCTGGCGCGGCGCCTGCCCGGGAACCTAAATGTCGCGCTGCCCGGTCTCGCCGCCGAGGACTGGATCCTGGCCTGCCCCGGCCTGGCGCTTTCCAGCGGTGCGGCCTGCGCCTCGGGAAAGCAGGAGCCGTCGCCGGTGCTGTCGGCCCTGGGCCTCGACCCCGCGCAGGCCGCGGGCGCGGTCCGCATCGGTCTCGGCCGCTTCACCGATGACGCGGATGTCGAGCGGGCGCTGGCCATCCTGGTCAAGGGCGCTTCGCAGGCGCGTTAATGGAAGCTTTAGGCTTGGAAGCGACCCTGAGGACCCTATATCTTCAGGTATCAACTCAGAGATTGTCGCCCGGGAGATGGTTGCGATGTTCAGATTGGCTCCAGTCGCCCTCCTGCTGGCGAGTTCGCTCACGGCCCCGCCAGTGCTGGCCCAAGGCGAGAACCTGCAAGGGGGCTTCAAGACGCCCGCGCTCGACCTGTCGCTGGACTATGGCGCACTGGAACAGGACGAGGCCGCGGACAGCCGCAGCCAGACCATCACCGGCGATCCGGCCTACAAGAAAGAGGGCTATGCCAACCTTACGAGCAAGGCCGGCGAGTTCGAATTCGCGCCCATCATTCTCGATCGCCGGCAAGATGGCTCGGCCAGCGAAACCGGCCTGACAACGCCCTTCGGCATCGAGTGGAAGAAACGGTTCTGACGCCCGGTGCGCGGCGCAGATCAGGACCCGTAGGTTATCCCGGTTAATTCCTCGCTATAGTCCCATAGCCGTTTCGCGGCCGCGGCGTCGCGCGCGATGGCCCGCAGACCGTGGGGTTTGCGCCGATAGAAGAAGGCGCCGCTGTGAGACTCGATGTCCGGCGCCGTGGCCAGATGGATCGAGGTGCGCGCGCCGTGGCGTGGCCGCAGGGCGCAGGCCAGCGCGAGCCTGGTGATTATCCCCTGAAGGCCGGTCATGTCGCCGTCGCCGGCAAAGCCCGTGGCGACCACGCCGGGATGCAGCGAGAAGGCCGACAGAGTTCCGCCGGTCGCGCGCCGGGCCAGTTCCTGGATGAAATAGATGTTGGCGAGCTTGCTCTCGCCATAGACCTGAAAGCCGCGGTAACGCCTATTCCGCAGCAGATCGTCGAAACGGATGCCGCGCGCGCCGGCCATCAGATAGGCCCGCGAGGCCACGGAGATGACCCGGGCGGCTTCGCTCGCTCTCAAACGCTCGCGCAGCAGGCCGGTCAGCAGGAAGGGCCCGAAGTGGTTGATCTGGAATGTCGCCTCCTGGCCATCCTCGGTGATACGCCGCTCGGAGAGAGCAACCCCGGCATTGTTGATCAGGACATGGAGCGGGCGGTCCTCGGCCAGCAGTCCCGCGGCGCAGGCCCGCACCGAGGCGAAGGAGGCGAGATCGAGCAGGCGCAGCGATATGTCGGCCCGGCCGCTGTCGGCGCGCAGCCGTTCCAGTGCCGCTTCGCCGCGCGCCGGGTCGCGCGCGGTGATGGTGACCGTCGCGCCCTGCCGGGCGAGGGCCAGGGCGGTCTCGAATCCGATGCCGCTGTTGGCCCCGGTGATCAGGACTTCCTTGCCGGAGATCGACCAGCGTGTCATGAAGAATCCGCTTTCTCTCTGGTTTTGTTGCGGGGCGCAGTCTTACAGACAGTGCGGCGAAAAGGAAAAGCCGCGCGTCAGGCCAACTCCGCCAGGCGCTCGGCGGCACTGCGGTCCTGTTCCCAATAGGGCGTCGGACGATAGAGCTGGACCAGGAAATCGATGAAGACGCGAAGCCGCGGCGGCAACAGGGAGCCGCCGGGGTGAAGTGCCGAGATGGCGTGGGCGACCGGCGGGTGATCGGGCAGAAGGGACACGAGGCGGCCCTCGCGCAGCGCCTCGCCGACCTCCCAGAGAGATTTCAGGGCCAGGCCTTCGCCGGCCAGGCACCAGGCGGTCAGGACTTCGCTGTTGTCGCTGTCCATCTTGCCGGACACCGCCAAGGAACTGGGTCCGTCTGGCGTCTCCAGCGTCCACTGAAACTGCTGCGAGCCGGGAAAACGCAACAGCAGACAGTTGTGGCGCAGCAGATCCTCCGGCGTCTGCGGCCGGCCTTCGCGTTCGAGATAGGCGGGGGCGGCGACGATGACCCGGCGATCGGTCGCCAGCTTGCGGGCGACAAAGGACTGGTTGGTCAGGTCGGCGATGCGCACCGCCAGGTCGGTGCCGCTGTCCACCAGATCGATCAGCCGGTCGGTCAGATGCAAGCGGACCTGAACGTCCGGGTAGCGCGTCGTGAAGAGCGGGATGAAGGGCGCGACGTGGCGGCGGCCGAAGCCGACCGGGACGCTGACGGTCACGGTGCCGCGGGGCTGCTCGCGCCGCGCCGCGAGGGTGCTTTCGATCTCCTCGACCTCGCGCAGGAAGCGGCTGCAGAGCCGGTAGAAGATCTCGCCCTCTTCGGTCAGGCTGGCCCGCCTTGTCGTGCGATGCAGCAGGCGGACCCCGAGATGGCGTTCAAGCTTGGCGATGCGGTTGCTGACGACGGCGGGCGAAAGCCGCAGGTCACGGCCTGCGGCCGACAGGCTGCCGAGCTCCGCCGCGCGGGTGAAGACGGCCCAATCATTGACGTTCATGGCGTTTCCTCCTGTGGCCGTCGTCAGTCTATTTTCAAGAAAATCTTGAAAGTGTCGGAGAATTTAAAAATTCACTTGATAATCGTCAAGCGGACCCGGACCGCGCTAGACTGGCAACCTGTCATCGGAGCTTTGCAATGGAAATCTTGCTCGCGGATTGGATCGGTCTTCTGCTGCGCTGGGCGCATGTCATGACCGGGATCGCCTGGATCGGCACCTCGTTCTATTTCATCTGGCTCGATGCCAGCCTGCGCCAGCGCGCCGACAGCCCGGCCGGCGTGGCGGGCGAATCATGGCAGGTCCACGGCGGCGGCTTCTACCAGGTGGAGAAGTACATGGTGGCGCCGGCCAACCTGCCGGCCGAGCTGCACTGGTTCAAGTACGAGGCCTATTTCACCTGGCTGACCGGCATCGCGCTCCTGATCGCGATCTACTACTGGAGCGCCGGCTCCTACCTGATCGACGCCGGGGTCATGGAGCTCTCGCCGACAGCCGCCATTCTGATCAGTGCCGGTTCGCTGGCGGCGGGCTGGGGGCTCTACGATCTGGCTTGCCGCTCGCCGCTCGGCACCGCCACCGGCCGGCTCGCGGTTTTCGTCTTTCTCCTGACCACGGCGGCGGCCTGGGGCTACGGCGAGATCTTCAGCGGCCGGGCCGCGTTTCTCCACGTCGGCGCCCTGGTCGGCACGATCATGGTCGGCAACGTCTTCTTCATCATCATTCCCAACCAGAAGAAGACCGTGGCAGCCCTGAAAGCCGGCGAGACGCCCGATGCCAGCCTGGGCCAGCAGGCCAAGCAGCGCTCGCTGCACAACAACTACCTGACCCTGCCGGTCATCTTGATGATGGTCTCCAACCACTATCCGCTGCTCTATGCCCAGGGCCGCGGCTGGGTCATGGCGGCGGGCATCGTGCTGTTGGGCGGCCTGGTGCGGCACTGGTTCAACTCGCACAACAGCGGCCATAAGGACTGGACCTATCCTTTCCTCTTGCCCGCTTCGGTCATCGCCGTGGTTTGCCTGGCGGGGTTCAGTCTCGTCCGGCCGGCCAACGAATTTGCCGGCGAGACCGTGACCTACGCCGAGGTGGCGCCGGTCGTGCGAACCCACTGTGTGAACTGTCACGCGGCCCGGCCGACCGATGAGGACTTCGAGGAACCGCCGGCCGATCTGGTGTTGCAGACCGGCGCCCAGCTGCGCGCCGCGGCCCAGAAGGTCTACGCCCGGGTCGTGCTCAGCGATTCCATGCCGCTCGGCAACAAGACCGCGATGACGGCCGAAGAACGGGCCCTGCTGGGCGCCTGGATCGACCAGGGCGCGGCCCTGGAGTAGAAATCCCCTGGCCTTGCAATCGTTTGGGTCCTCTATGACAGTGGGAGGGAACGAATCGCCGATTCGTCGGGCCGCTTGCCGACTAGCGAATTCGTGAATGGCGATATAGCGTCGTCTGCCCTATCTAATTCGCGACTTCGCGCGCCACAGGGAAAGCTTTATGGACAAGGCCGTCAAACAACCGCTGGATCGCGGCAAGTTCCAGGACCCGGCCTGGACCCAGGCAGGCGAGGCCCGGGCCCAGGTCGCGCTGGTCCGCCTGGAGACCCTCTGGATCAACACCGGCACGCTCTGCAACCTGGCCTGCGGCAACTGCTATATCGAGTCCTCGCCGAAGAACGACCGGCTGGTCTATATCAGCCGCGCCGAGGTTGCCGCCTATCTGGACGAGATCGAGGCCACGGCGCTGGGCACCACCGAGATCGGCTTTACCGGCGGCGAGCCCTTCATGAATCCCGACTTCATGGGCATGCTGGAAGACGCCCTGACCCGCGGCTTTCAGGTGCTGGTGCTGACCAACGCCATGCGCCCGATGATGAAGTGCGCCGCCCCCCTCCTGGACCTGCGCGAGCGGTTCGGCGACCGCCTGACGCTGAGGATTTCCATCGACCACTACAGCAAGCGCATCCATGAGGCCGAACGCGGTCCACGCTCCTGGGACCCGACCATGAAGGGACTGGCCTGGCTGAGCGAAAACGGCTTTCGCATTCATGTCGCCGGGCGTCTCTTTACCGCGGAAAGCGAGGCCGAGGTCCGGGCCGGCTTCGGGCGGCTCTTTGCCGCGCTCGGCGCGGCGATCGACCAAGACAGTCCAAGCGAGTTGGTGATTTTTCCCGAGATGGACGCGGCCCAGGACGTGCCCGAGATCACCACGGCCTGTTGGGACATCCTGAACATCGCGCCCGAGAGCGTGATGTGCGCCTCCTCGCGCATGGTGGTCAAGCGCAAGGGCGATGCCGCGCCCCTGGTCGTGCCCTGTACGCTTTTGCCCTACGACGCTCAGTTCGATCTCGGCCGCACCCTCGGCGAGGCGCTGGGCAGCGTTGCGCTCAACCACCCCCACTGCGCCAAGTTCTGCGTCCTCGGCGGCGCCTCCTGCTCGGGCTGACCGCCGGACAGCGATTCGGGCCGCGACCGGATGCCGCTGCCGGTGCGTTTCCAGTCCCGACAGAGGCCTGTGATTTTTCGCCTAGGCGATTTCAGTTAAAAGTTGAATATGCCTCGCCATTGGATTGGGTCGAAGAGATTCTTGCCCGCTGACCGCGAATGGACAAGGTTGGCGAGTACCGGCGTGATCGTGGCGAGGGTCCACGTTTTTCGATTCCCCATGGTGCGGCGACCGGAAAGGGCTGTTCATCCGGACCGTCTTTCAGCAGAGTCGCATCAGCGCCGTCTCGCCTGAGTATCCCGCAATGGTTCGCAGATTGCGGTCGTTCTTGACGGATTGCTAACCAGGATGGGTGAGCTTGGGTCCGACCGGCCGATAGTGGGCTGCCCTGACGAGAGGACGATACCGTGCCGACAGCGGGAGAGAGGCAATGAAACGGGTATTGCCTCGGATCGCATACCTGTCGATTCTGCTCTGCGCGTTATACGCGAGTCTTGGCGCGCGAGCTGCCGAACCACCGGCGGTCGATCCGGACCGGCCCGTCGGGAGAGCACAGACCATTATCGTGGGTGCGGTCTCGAAAGACCCGAAGTCGCGCATTCCGAGGCTGGAGGCGATGTCCAACTACCTGGCCGGGCGGCTCGAGGGCGTGGGAATTCGCCGGGGCGCCGTGCTTATCGCCAACAACAACACCGAAATGGCTCACATGCTGGAGGTCGGCGCGGTCGACATTGTGTCGGAGACAGTTTTTTCCGGCCTGCGTTTCGCCCAGGAGGGTGTCGCGGAGTTCCTGCTGCGTGAATGGAAGAAAGGCGTTGCGGAATACCAGACCGTCTTCATCGCGCACCGCGACAGCGGCATCCGTTCGATTGAGGACCTGCGAGGCAAAAAGATCGCATTCGAGGACGCGGGATCGACCAGCGGATTCCTGCTGCCCCTGGCAATACTGAAACAGAGCGGGCTCGAAGTCGTCGAAGTGCCGCCTAGAGGAAAGGCCCAGCCCGGCGTCGTCAGCTATTCTTTCGCGATCGAAGAGGTCAACATCGCAGCCTGGGTGGCCAGGGGTATTGCCGATGCCGGCGCCTTCAACACGCAAGATTGGGATGATATCGGACGGACGCCGGAGCCGTTGAAAGAGGACCTGGCCATTTTCCATGTGACCGAGCCGGTCATGCGCTCTGCCACCCTTGTCAGAACGGGGCTGCGGGCTGACGTGAAAGCCCGCGTCAAGCAGATTCTCCTGCAGATACACGAGGACCCGGGCGGAGCCGATGTTCTTTTGCAGTACTCCAGGGTTGCCAAGTACGACGAAATCTCGGGAGAGGCCGCGGGAGGCCTGGACCGGGCGCGTGACCTCTATCCCTTCGTCAGCGAGGAGGCGCGCTAGATGAGGCTCGGCCTCCAGGCCCGCTACGCGTTGGCGCTCGCCACGCTGACTCTCTCCATCGTTTTGCTGCTCGGTGCGGCGCTGCTGCTCCAGTTCAGAACGACGAACGAAGAGATGCGCCGCTCCGGTTACGCCGAAACCCAAATGGCGCTCATGTCGCAGCTCGAAAAGTATGCCCGGAGCATGGCTGCGCACCTGGCGGAAAACCTGGCCAACCCGCTGTACAAACTGGATGTCGGCCTGATCAAGGACTTGATCGGATCGGCGGCGGCCCAAAAGGGAGTCAACTACGCCTTCGTGTTCGACGCCTCCCGTCTGGTTCTGCACGACGGCACCGAGACATTGGAGAACTACGGCCGCCTGCTGGACGATGAGGTCACGCTGCGCGCTCATTCGTCGGGCGAGATCGGCACGGCGATCACCCGGGACTCGCTGGAGGTCGTGGCGCCAATCAAGGTTGGCTCCCAGACCCTTGGCGGGGTCAAGGTCAGTCTCTCGCTCGCGGCCGTGCAGGCGGACATCAACGACCTGCAGGGCACTCTGGCGGCGATCAGTGCGGAGGGAACCAGAAATTATCTTGTTGCCGCGGGCGCTGTCTGCGCCGGCCTCATTCTCCTGTCGCTTCTGCTCAGTATCCGGGTCGCCCGCGGATTGACCCAGCCGATCAAGGTGCTGACGGGCTTGACGCGGCGCATCGGCAGCGGTCAGTACGAGATCGAAATTCCCTTTGCCCGAACCGATGAGATCGGCGAACTCGCTCTGTCGCTGAGGCGGATGGCCGGTGAACTCAATGAGACCACGGTCTCCAAGGAATACGTCGACAACATCCTGCTCAACATGCTGGACCCGCTGCTGGTGTTTGGCGAGGACGCGCGGATTCAGAGCGCCAATGCCGCCGCCTGTCGGGTTTTGATCAGAGACCTGGACGATCTAGCGGGCCTTCACGTCGATGAAATTCTCTGTCCTGACAGCGTTTCGAGCGGAACTTTCGATTTCGACCAGATCAGGCTCCGACGCGGGCCGGTCAGCGTGGAGGGGTCACTCAAAAGAAGAGACGGGACCTGTATCCCGGCGCTTATCTCGTGGTCGGCCATGACGGTCTCGCCGGGCCGGGCCCAGCAGTTCTTGTGCGTGGCGCGTGACATCACCGAACGCAAGCAGGCCGAGGAGGCCCTCAAGGCGAGTGAAGAGCGCTTCAGGGCTCTGGTTGCGAACTCGCCCTCTGCGATTTTCTTGAAGGACGTCAAGGGACGCGTTGTTCTGGTCAACAAGCGCGTCGAGGCCTGGTATGGGATCTCCGAGGCCGAGGCGAAGGGCAAGATGTCGAACGATCTTTTCACCGAGGAACTCGCGACTCTCTATAGCACCATGGACCGAGAGGTCTTGCAGACCGGGCAGGCAACCGAGTTCGAACTCGATGTTCCTTTCGCCGATGGGATACCGCATTCGGTCATCGTCACCGAGTTTCCGGTTTTCGGCGCCGACGGGCAGATCATCGGTATCGGGACGATCATCAGCGATGTGACGGAACAGAGGAAAACCGAGGAAAAGCTCCGGCAGGCCCAGAAGATGGAGGTCATCGGCCAACTGACCGGGGGGGTCGCGCACGACTTCAACAACCTGCTCGCCGTCATCATCGGCAATGCGGAGATACTGCAGGACCGCCTGGGCCACGACGACAGATCGATGAAAGCGGTGAAACGCGCCGCCTTGCGGGGAGCCGACCTCACACAGCGCCTGCTGGCCTTTTCGCGCCGCCAGCCGCTCCGTTCTCAGACAATCTTGTTGGCGTCTCTCGTTCGGGATATGCGGGATCTGCTGACGAGAACCTTGGGCGAAACCATCGAGATCGTGATTTCGTCGAGGTCGGCGCTTTGGCAAGCCGAAGCGGATCCGGGTCAGGTCGAGAGCGCCCTGCTCAATCTCGCGATCAATGCCAGCCATGCCATGCCGGACGGCGGCAAACTCTTCATCGAAACGAGCAACGCGATCCTCGACGAGGCCTATGCGGCGACCCAGGCCGAGGTCAAGTCAGGCGAGTATGTCCTACTGTCGGTTCGCGATACAGGATGGGGTATGGCGCCCGAGGTGCTGCAGCACGCCTTCGAGCCCTTCTTCACGACCAAGGACGTGGGCGAGGGCAGCGGGCTTGGTCTCTCCATGGTCTATGGATTTGCCAAGCAGTCGGGCGGGCACGTCACGATTTACAGCGAAGAGAGCCAGGGGACGACAGTAAAGCTCTACCTGCCCCGGGCGGAGGCTGGCACCGTGCAGCCGGCCGCCGTACAAGCCGCCGAAGTTCCCCGGGGGCGAGAGGAGGTCGTGTTGGTGATCGAAGACGATCCGGACGTGCGGGACTTCGCGGTCGAGATGTTGAAGGGGCTGGGCTACATAGCGGTAGAGGTAGCCGATGCCAGCGGCGCGCGCGATCTGCTGTCCGAGGACAGGCAAATCGACCTCGTGCTGTCGGACGTCGCCCTGCCCGGCGGGACCAGCGGTTTGGAGTTCGCCGAGGAAGCCCGTGCGATCCGCCATGATCTGAAGATCATTTTCATGTCGGGTTATCCGGCCGAGTCCGTTAAACGCAACGGAGCCTTGGCGTCCGATGAGGTATTGCTAGACAAGCCATTCGAGAGACGAGAACTCGCCGAGGCCCTGCGCAAAGCCCTCGATTGAGATTCCGGCTGTCATGGTCTTTCTCCGGGCAGATCGCGAAGTGCACTACTGCCGCAGGAAGTCCAGCAGCCGGTCGCTGACGGCGTCGGGTTGCTCCTGCTGGACCCAGTGGCCGGCGCCCTCGATCAGATGACAGGCCGCCATCCGCGTGCAAGCCTCGTTTTGCATGCGTTCGAACTCGCCGGGTTTCTGGTAGACGCCCCAGTCGCTGCGCCCGGCGATGAAGCAGGCGGGCACATCGATGGTTCGACCGGCGAAGAGCCGGAGCTCGCTGCCCGAAAGCCCCCCGGTGCCGCAGCGGTACCACTGCAGCCCGCCCTGAAAGCCGGTGCGTTGGAACTCGTCGCGATAGACCGCCAACTCCGCATCCGGTAGCCAGCGGCAGGCGGCGATTTCGGCCGCCGAGGGCATCTCGGACGCCACGGTTTCGGCCATGGTCCGATCCAGGTCCATGACGTAGTAGGCCGGCAGCTTGGCCAGCTCGGTGGCGCTCCAGGCCTCCAGGGGATAGGGCTCGTTGGCCGGCCAGTCGGCGCTCTTGTGATGGTAGTAGGCGCGCAGAAAGGCCTGCAGGCCTTGGGCGGGGCGGTGCATGTCGGCATCGGCCTGGCGGGTCGAGTAGTACCACTGATAGTGCTTGCGCGGCCTCTCCAGAGCCGCCAGATCGGCGTGAACCCTGTCCGCGAGGGGTGCCGGCGCGCCATCGGCGCAGTCGAAGTGCAAAGCCGGCGGGCCGCCGAAGGGCGCGCTCATCAGGACCAGTGAGCGGAAGACATCGGGGCGGGCGAGGGCGCAGGTGGCCGCCACGGGCGAGCCGAAGTCGTGCCCCACCACGGCCGCCACGCTACGGTGGCCAAGCGCGAACACCAGCGCCAGGGCATCGCGTGCCAGGCTCATCAGGCTGAAGGAAGCAAGGTCGCCGTCGTAAGCGCCGTCCCAGCCCGTGGTCCGGCCATAGCCGCGCTGGTCGGGCGCGACCACATGGAAGCCGGCCGCCGCCAACGGCAGCATCACCCGGCGCCAACTGTAGGCCAGCTCGGGAAAGCCGTGCAGCAACAGGACGCAGGGGCGCGCCTGGTCCTCGCCCGAACCTGGAAAACCGGCCTCCAGAAGGTGCAGGGTCAAGCCGTTGACGCCTTCGACGAAGCGCGAGCGAATGCCTGGCGGCAAGGGGATATCATCGTAAGGAGGCATGGCGGCAGTCCTGTTGGGCGACGGGACTCTAGAGCACTTCCATGTAACAAAGAAGTGCTCTAGCAGCGCCGCGACAGGCAGGTCGAGGGGAGAACGCGTTAAGTCAGCTTGGCGAGAACGGCGGTCAATTGCGCAACCTCTTTGGGCCTGAGCTTTGCAGCGAAATGCCGGACGATGGCGGCGCGGTAGACCGGCCACATGGCCTTCAGCAGAGCGCGGCCCTTGGCCGTGATCCGCAGCCGCTGACCGCGGCGATCTTCCAGGCAGGGCAGCCGCTCGACATGGCCCGCCCGCGTCAGCCGGTCGCCCAGACGCGAGAGGTTGTACTGTTCCAGCAGCATGTGCGCCTGCAGCTCGAAGGGCCGCAGGCCGGCCTTCCCGGCCCGCCGCAGCTCCAGCAGGGCGTCGTACCAAGCCAGCGCGGGCAGCCCTGCCGTCTTGAGATCGGCCTCCACCGCGTCCACCAGGGTCCGGGTGACCCGCAGGAAGAGGGGCCAGGCCGTCAGCGCCTCTTGGCTTGCTTGTTTCTTCAAGGGGGCCATTGCTATCGGTTATCAGATCTATGCAATTGCATCAAGCTTGACAGTCGGACGGATCAGCATATTTAATTTACATGCATTTGCATTTAAGGAGACCATCATGCTGACAAAAACGAATGCGATCGAGGACCCTAGGGCTGGTGCGGGCCCCGCCCTGACCCTGGTCAGTCACCACCTCTGCCCCTACGTCCAGCGCGCGGCGGTTGCCCTGGACGAGAAGGGCGTCGCCTTCGAGCGAGTCTCCATCGATCTGGCCGACAAGCCGGATTGGTTTCGCGCGATCTCGCCGCTCGGCAAGGTGCCCCTGCTGAAGGTCGCGGGGCCGCAGCCCGAGACGGTCCTCTTCGAGTCCGCCGCGATCCTGGAGTACCTGGAAGAGACCCAACCGCTGCCGCTGCACCCGACCGACCCCCTGAAACGGGCGCGGCACCGGGCCTGGATCGAGGTCGGATCGACCATCCTCGCCGGCATCGCGCGCTTCTATGTGGCCAGGGACCGCCTGGGCCTCGAAGCGGAGGCGGGTAGGCTCGCCAGTCTGTTCGGGCGGGTCGAGTCAGAACTGGCAAAGGGTCCTTGGTTCGCCGGCGAACGCTTCAGTCTTGTCGATGCGGCCTTCGGCCCGGTCTTTCGCTACTTCGACGCCTTCGACCGGGTCGCCGACTTCGGCATCCTGGCGGGCAAACCGAGAACTGAGGTCTGGCGTCGCCAACTCGCCCAGCGCCCCTCGCTGCGGCGTGCCGTCGCCCCTGACTATCCGGACCGGCTATGGGCCTTTCTGATCGCGCGGGACAGTGCCCTGTCGGCCCGGATGGCGGACTAGCAAGCCCTTCAGCCGCGCATGCGTTCGGCCTTGGGATCGAACAGCGGCTCGCCGATCATCCGCGCCCTGCGCCGGCTGCCGAGGATCTCGATCTCGACCTCGCGGCCCTCCTCGGCCAGATCCAGCGGCAGGAAGCCCTGGGCGACGGATTTCTCGACATAATGCGCATAGCCGCCGGAGGTCACGAAGCCGACCACCTTGTCGTCCAGCCAGATCGGTTCGTCGGCCCAGGCATCGGCGTCCTCGGCTTCGACCAGGAAGGTGCAGAGGCGCTTTTGCGCGCCCTCGGCCTTCTCCTTCATGGCGGCGGCCTTGCCGATGAAGTCGGCCGGCTTGTTGTAGGACATGAAGCGGTCGAGACCGGTTTCCAGCGGTGTGTAGTCCGGCTTGAACTCGCGCAGCCAGGCGCCGAAGGATTTCTCCAGGCGCAGGCTCATCATGGCCCGCATGCCGAAGGGGCGCAGGCCCAGGTCCGTGCCGGCCTCGGTCAGGGCGTGGTAGAGCGAGACCTGCTGTTCCGGCGGCACGTAGATCTCGTAGCCCAGGTCGCCGGTGTAGGTCACCCGCTGCAAAAGGGCGTCGCAGAGCCCGACCGAGAGGCGGCGCGCCGACATGAAGGGCAGGGCGGCATTGGAGACGTCGTCGCGGGTGACGCGGGCAAGTAGGTCGCGCGCCCTGGGCCCGGCGATCTGAAAACCGATGCGCTCCAGCGAAACGTTGCGGAGGACGACCGAGCCGTCGGCCGGCAGGTTCTGTTCGAACCAGCGCTGGTGGAAGGCCTGGGCGGCGTAGGAGGCGGTGAGCTGGAACTCCGCCTCGCCGAGGCGCGAGATGGTGAAGTCGCCGATCAGCTTGCCCTTGGGGCTCAGCATCGGGGTCAGCGACATGCGCCCCACCTTGGGGACCCGCCCGGCCATGATCCGGTCGAGCCAGTCCGCCGCGCCGGGCCCGGTCACCGCGAACTTGCTGAAATTGTGGACCTCGTTGAGGCCGACGGCGGTCCTCACCGCGCGGCATTCCTCGCCGATCGCGGCAAAGGCGTTGGAGCGGCGGAACGAGGGCGTCTCGTAGAGCGGCTCGCCATCCGGTGCGAAGTAGTTGACCGCCTCCATGCCGAAGCCCTGGCCGAAGACCGCGCGGCGGCCCTGCCAGAGGCCGTAGGCCGGTGTGGTGTGGAAGGGCCGGCCGGCGGGCAGTTCCTCATTGGGGTAGGAGACGGAGAAGCGCCGCTGATAGTTCTCGCGCACCTTGGTGCGGATGTAGCTCTTGGTGCAGTAGTCGCCGAAGCGGGCGACATCCATGGCGAAGACATCGCGCGAGGGCTCGCCCTCGATCATCCACTCGGCCAGGGTCAGACCGACGCCGCCGCCCTGACTGAAGCCGGCCATGACACCGCAGGCGCTCCAGTAATTACGCAGGCCCGGCACCGGCCCGACCAGAGGGTTGCCGTCGGGCGCGAAGGTAAAGGGCCCGTTGATGATGCGCTTGACCCCGGCCGTCTCCAGCACCGGATAGCGCTCGTAGGCGACATCGAGCTTGTCGCCGACGCGCTCCAGCTTGTCGGGCAGCAGTTCGTGGCCGAAATCCCAGGGCGTGCCGTCGACCGCCCAGGGGTCGCAGTCCTGCTCGTAGAAGCCGATGACCAGGCCGCGGCCCTCCTGACGCAGATAGGATTCGCCGGCGGGATCCATGCAGTGCGGCAGTTCGGTATTGTTCTCGTAGACCTGTGGGATGTCGTCGGTCACCAGGTACTGATGCTCCATGGGATGGAGCGGCAGGATGACGCCGACCATCTCGCCCACTTCGCGGGCCCAGAGGCCGGCGGCGTTGACCACGTACTCGGCGACGATGGTGCCCTGATCGGTGACCACGTTCCAGGAGCCGTCGGGCCGCGGGGTCAGCGCCTCGACCTTGGTGCGCAGGGCGATCTCGGCGCCCTGCTGGCGTGCCGCCTTGGCATAGGCGTGGGTCGTGCCCGAGGGGTCGAGATGGCCGTCCAGGGGATCGTAGAGCGCGCCGATCACGCCCTCGGTGTTGACGATCGGCGAGATCTTTTTGATCTCGGCGGGACCGACGATTTCGGTCTCCAGGCCCATGTAGCGGTGCTTGGCCCGCTCGGCGGTCAGGAAGTCCATGCGCTCCGGCGTGGTCGCCAGGGTCAGGCCGCCGACATGGTGCAGGCCGCAGGACTGGCCCGAGACCTGCTCCAACTCCTTGTAGAGCTGGATTGTGTAGCCCTGCAGGGCGGCCATGTTGGTATCGGCGTTCAAGGTGTGGAAGCCGCCGGCGGCATGCCAGGTCGAGCCTGAGGTCAGCTCCGAGCGCTCGATCAGCAGCACGTCGCTCCAACCCAGTTTGGTCAAATGGTACAGAACGCTGCAGCCGACCACGCCGCCGCCGATGACGGCCACCCTGACATGCGATTTCATTGTCCCTGGTCCCTCCCTGATCCAATCCTTCCCCTATAGGACAAAAGCGGGGCCGAGGGCACCCCGATTCTTTTGCGTGGGCGGCGGCGTTGCCTGGGCGGTCAGGTGACGGGATCGGCCAGGGCCTGGCGCACCGCGTCGATGCTTTGTTCGATGTCCGCGGCGGCGGTCGCCCAGTTGCAGACCGAGATCCGCATGACCCGCATGCCGCGCCAGGTCACCCCGCCGAAGAAGGCGATACCCTGATCCTGGATGCGCCCGATGACGGCGTCGGTGCGCCGGTCATGATCGCCGTCAGCGGCGAGGAAGCGAACCAGGCCCTGGTTGATGATCGGCGCGGCGGCCAGTTCGGCCCCGGGCAGCGCGGCGATCCCTTCGGCCAGCCGGCTGGCATGGGCGCAGCAGCGGTCCACCAGATCGGCGATGCCATTGCGGCCGAGGGAGCGGATCGCCGCGTAGGCGGCAAAGCCCCGCCCGCGCCGGGACCATTCCGGGTTCCAGTCCTTTTGGTTGCGCAGACCCTCGAGCGGCACCGCGTAGCTCGTGACCTGTGAAAAGGCGGCGCTGTGGGCGGCGGGATCGGCGACGTAGACGAAGCCGGAATCGAAGGGAAGGTTCAGCCACTTGTGACCATCGGTGGCCCAGGAATCGGCCGCCTCGACGCCGGTCAGCAGGTGACGGTGGATCTCGCTCGCCGCTGCCCAAAGCCCGAAGGCGCCGTCAACGTGCACCCAGGCCCCCTGGGCGCGGGCGAGGGGGCAGAGGTCGGCGAAGTCATCGAAGGCGCCGGTGTTCAGGTCGCCCGCTTGCAGACAGACCACCGTGGGTGCGTCGGGCCGGTTCCGCAGGGCTTCGTTCAGACGGCCGGCCTGGAGGCGCCCGAGGTTGTCGCTCTCGACAATCTCGACCGCGTTGGTGCCGATGCCGAGCAGGCGGACCGCGCGTAGGATCGACTCGTGGCGGTTGGCACTGGTCAAGACGCGCAGCGGCGGGGCGCTGGCAAGACCTTGCGTCTCGACGTCCCATCCGCGATCCGCCAGCAGCCAGTGCCGGGCGGCCGCCAGGGCCGTGGTGTGGGCCATTTGACAGCCGGTTACCAAGGCAAAGGACGCGGTCTCGGGCAGACCCAGGAGCTCCTTGGTCCAGGCACCGCAGATCTCCTCGATCACGGCCTCGGCCGGCGCGGTCACGTTGGACGCGGCGTTCTGATCCCAGGTCGAGGTGAGCCAGTCGGCGGCCAGCGCGGCGGGCAGCGTGCCGCCGATAACCCAGCCGAAGAAGCGACCGTTGGTCGAGCTCAAGAGCCCGTCGCGGGTGTCGCGGACCAGGTCGTCGATGACCTGGTCGGACGGGGTGCCCTGCTGTGGCAGGGGACCGCCGAGCTTCGTCCGCAAGGTCGCGGGCGTCGCGGAGGCGTTAATCGGGCTGCGGTCGAGGTCTTCGATGTACTTGACCGCATGGGCCGCAGCGGCCTGCAAGACCGTGGCGTCGTTCACCGTCATGGTTCCTCCTGAAGGGGGCGCGTTGCTGGTAAGGCGGAAGGGTTGCAGGGCTGGGACCGGATCGTCCAGCGCCATCGTTTCAACCCGCATCGAAGGAAGAGGGTCGTGCCGTGATCAGGTGCGGATCAGGCCAGGGCAGAGCTTGTGACAGCGGGCTCCCCAGCCAAAGCCCGCTCACCGCGCCAAACCAGGCGGCTTTCGGCGAGGGGGACACCGGTGGCGGCCCGGGCGGCCTCGGGCAGGACATCGAGGCTGGGCCAGAGGCCGGTCTCCAGACAGCCGGCGTAGCCGTTCGCCAGCCCTTCCTGGCGCATCTTGCCTGCCGCGCCGGCATGGTCGTAGGCCAGGGCGCGGATTTCAACCGTCAGGTCCGCGCCCTCGGCCCCCAGCAGGGCGAACCAGACCCGGGGCGTGCCGTCATTGGCCGGCATGCCGATGGCCCCGGCGTTGAGCCAGAGACGACCCCTATCCAGCGCGGCGAAGGGAATGCCGCTGTGACCGCCGATGACCCCGTCCAGGCCGGCGGCATCCAGTTCATCCGAAATGTCCTCCCGCGGCGAGGCAGCGAAGATCATGCGGTTCATCTGGCTGACGCCGCCGTGGATCGCCAGCAGGCGCCGGCCGGCGATCTCGACCACCAGATGACGCGGCAGGGTGCCCATCCAGGCCTTGGTCTCAGGATCGAGACGTTGCCGGGAATAGCTGTACCACTGGGCCGACAGCAGGTCGCAGAGCGTCCCCTCCTCGAAGCCGCAGCCGCAATCTTCGGCCTCCAGCGCCAGGGATTCCTCGCAGTTGCCCATGATGGTGGCGATGCCGGCCTGGCGGATCAGATCGACCGTGGCTTGCGGTTCGGCGCAGTAGGCCACGAGGTCGCCGGTACAGAGCATCTCGCGAGGCGCGATTCCGAGACGGGCGGCCTCGGCCAGCAGAGCCTGGGTCGCCTGGCGGTTGCTGTAGGGGCCGCCGAAGACCAGCAGGCGCTCGGCGCAATGCAGTCGGGGTAGTGAAGTCGTATCCATGGGCGAAGATCTATGCGCCCTCGGCCTCGTGAACAAGCGCGCCGTCGAGCACGGTCATACACGTTTTCGTTTCCAGTAGCTGGTCGGGCGGCAGGCGGAAGATGTCGCGGTCCAGGACCGCGAAGTCGGCGCGCTTGCCGGGTTCGAGCGAACCCTTGACCTTCTCCTCGCGCCCCACCCAGGCACCCAGGGTGGTGTAGGCCTCCAGCGCTTCCCAGAGAGTGATCGCCTCGCTGGCGTCGAGGTCGGCCCCGGTCTGGGCCTTGCGAGCGACCAGGGAATAGATGCCACGGAAGGGATTGGGGTCGCAGACCGGGGCATCTGAATGGCCCGGAGCGGGAATACCCTGGTCGATCAGGCTGCGGTGCGGCCACATGAACTTCATCGCCTCGGCGCCGCGGTTGCGCAGGTAAGCCTCGCCCAGATCGTAGGCAAAACCGCTGGCCGAAGAGGCCACCACGCCGAGGCGCTTCAGGCGGGCCCGGATATCCGGCGTCACACAGCAGCAGTGTTCCACCCGCATGCGGTGATCGGCCCGGGGGTGTGCCTCGAGCGCCGCCTCGTAGGCGTCGAGCACGAAATCGATGCCGCGGTCGCCGACACCATCGGCACAGACCGTGAGGCCGGCGGCGTGGGCGGCCAGGACCCGGCGCGCGAAGTCCTCGGTCTCGTAGAGCAGCATGCCCCGGTTGTCGGCCGGTTCGCCCAGCACCGCCTGGCCGCGGTAGGGCTCGTAGTAGGCGGCGGTGCGCCCGGAGGTCGAGCAGTCGGGGCACCACTCGACGCCGACCAGGCGGATCCAGTCGTCGCCGAACCCGGTACGGATACCGGCGTCGATCAGGCTCTCGATCAGGCCTTCCTCCCGCCCGCTGGCGATGATCCCGACCCGCATTTTCAGGCGGCCGGCCTCGCGCATGCGCTGGTAGGCCTTGATCGCCGGACGGGTCGCCAGGCTGTTGTGGATCGAGGTGATGCCGAGAGCGAGAAACCCCTGGAAGACCGTCTCAAGGCCGTCGGCCAGCTCCTCGATCTTGATCCCCGACTCGGCCTCCTCCAAGACCTGGTGCGCCGCGGTCTCGCGCAGCAGGCCGGTCAGCCGGCCGGTCTCGGGGTCGCGGTCGTAGCGCCCGAAGGGCGGATCCGGCGTGGTCTCGTCGATGGCGCAGCGGGCCAAGGCCCCCGAGTTGGCCAGGCCGACATGCCCGTCGGTGCGGAAGATGAAGACCGGACGCCCCTGGCCGGCTTTGTCGAGTTCGGCGCGGCTGGGGTAGCCGCCGAGCTTCACGTCGTCGTAGCGATAGCCGGCGACCCAGTCGTTCGTCCCCTTGGCTTCGCCGGCCCGGGCGATGGCGGCGAGCGCGGCTTCCTTGTCCCGGGTGCCGGGCCAGGAGAAATCGAGCCAGCGGCCGATCCGGGTGCCCTGCATGTCGCAGTGGACATGGGTGTCGATCAGACCGGGGATGACCGTGCGGCCGCCGGCGTCGATGACCCGGGTGTCCGGTCCGGCCAGTTCCGCCACGGCCGCCTCGTCGCCCACGGCGATGATCCGGCCGTCGGCCGCGGCCAGAGCCTCGGCGAAGGTCCCGGCGGGTGCCATGGTGGCAATCTTGGCGTTGGTCAACAGCAGGTCGATATCGGGCCGGGCAGGGGAGGTCATGGCGGTTCTCACGTTGGCGGGCTATTCGATCCGCTACGCTAACGCGGGCGGCCGGGCATGCAAGCGCCTTGCTCGGGAGAGGCCGCGACCGGGGTCGGGGAAGGGCTCGAGTATCGGGATCATCTCGCTTGCAAGCGGGTCTCCGGGCGATGTAGAAGCCACCTTCACCGTGCCAAGGCACGGACCCGCATCCACCGCACGCAAAGGGCGCTCTAGCTGATGCCCCATAGGCCTGCCACCTCCACCGGCGACGTCGCGAGCGAACCGACGGATCAGGCGACCAAACCCTGCCTGCGCTTCATCACTTGCGCCACCTTGGGGGATGGCAAGTCCACGCTGATCGGGTGCCTGCTGAAGGGGTCGAAATCGCCCGCCGGGGACCAGTCCGACGCCGCCAATCGCACCTTTGCCACGGAAACACGCCTTTTTGTCACCACCGATGGGCCGGACGACGAAGACGACACGGGTAGCATGATCTCCGGCGCCTTGGGTGCGGATCTGGCCGTCATCCTGGTGGATGCCCCTGCCGGTGTCCTGACCCAGACCCGCCGCCGGGCCTACCTCGCCACGCTGCTGGGCATCCGCCACCTTGTGCTGGCGGTCAACAAGATGGATCTGGTCGGCTTCAGCGAGGCGCGTTTCGCGGAAATCAGCGCGGAATTCGAGGACTTCGCGGCGGCACTGTCTCCGGCCTCTCTCAGTGTCATTCCGGTCTGCGCGCTGGAGGGCGACAACCTGGTCCGGGCCAGCGATCGCATGGACTGGTACCAGGGCCCGACACTCTTGGAGCTTCTCGATAGCGTCGATCCGGCGCCGGACCCACGGCTCGCGCCGCTTCGATTTTCGGTCCACCGGGTCGAGGATCAAGACGCGGGGCTCCGCGTCTGTCACGGCACTTTGGTCTCCGGCCAGGTCAGGCGCGGCGACCGGGTTCTCGTCGCCGCCGCGGAACAGGCGGTGACGGTGGAGCGGATCGAGGCTCCTGGCGGCGAGCTGGAGCGAGCGGTGGCGGGACAGTCGGTCGCCCTGGTCCTGGACGCCGCGGTCGAGGTCGGCGGGAGCGACCTGCTGGTCGAGACCCAAAGGCCGCCGGAGCAATCCGACCAGGTCGCGGCACACGTTATCTGGCTGCACCAGGAGCCGATGCTGCCGGAGCGGCAGTATCTCCTGAAACTGGGGGACCAGACGGCGACGGCTCAGGTCACCGACCTGCGCTACCAGATAAACGTGAACAGCCTCGAGCGACCCGCGGCGCAGACCTTGGCGGTGAACGATATCGGTTATTGCAATCTCGGTTTCGACCGATCCCTGGTGTTCGACGCCTATCGCGACAACCGCCACACCGGCGCTTTTACCCTGATCGATCGCTTCACCGAGGAGACGGTCGGCGCCGGGCTGATCGACTTCGGCCTGCGCCGCGCGGCCAATCTGACCTGGCACGAGACCGAGGTCGACAAGGTCGAGCGGGCCAAAAAGAAAGGGCAGAAGCCGTGCGTCCTCTGGTTTACCGGCCTGTCCGGATCGGGCAAGTCGACGGTGGCCAATCTGGTGGAGAGAAAGCTCAATCTCCTGGGCGCTCACACCTACCTGCTCGACGGCGATAACGTTCGCCACGGCCTGAACCGGGATCTGGGCTTTACCGATCAGGACCGGGTCGAAAATATCCGGCGCATTGCGGAGGTCTCCAGGCTCTTCGTCGATGCCGGTTTGATCGTCGTGGTGGCCTTTATCTCACCCTTCCGCGGCGAGCGGCAGATGGCTCGCGAGCTGATGGAGTCGGGCGAGTTCGTCGAGATCTTCATGGACACGCCCCTGGCGGTCTGCGAAGAGCGCGACCCCAAGGGGCTCTACAAGAAGGCCCGGGCGGGGAATATCGCCAACTTCACCGGAATCGATTCGGCCTATGAACCGCCCTTGAGCGCGGAGATTACCTTGCGCAGCGAACGCCAGGCGGCCGAGGAGTCGGCCGAGCAAATCGTCGATCACCTGAAGTCGTCGGGCTATCTCGCGTAGCCTGCCGGCCTCAATGCCTTCTGCGGTGGTGCTTGCCGCGGTGCTTGCGGTGATGGCCGTGGCGATGGTGGCCGTATCGGTGATGGCCGAAGCGATGGTGGCCCAGGCCATGCCGAAACCCATAATGGCCGAAATAGTAGGGATAACGGTGGCGATAGTAGCCGCCATGATGTCCGCCATGGTGCCCATAGAAGCCATAGGTCACCGAGGGAACCAGCACGACACCGTGGCCATAGGTCGGCGGCGGATAATTGGTTTCGTAGAGCCGCGCCCGGGAAATGGCGCCCGCGAGATCCGGATGGTTCAGGCTGATCCAGGCCCCGTCCTCGCCACGGCAGGCCCGATCGTAGGCGGTCGTGGTCGAGCCGTTATGGCCGAGCGTCTGACGGAAGTCGCGACAGGGACGGTTCGGCTCGCCGCCGTCGCTGTTCAGCGGCGTGCTATGGCCGGTCAGTCCGGTTTCGGGATTTTCCCAGTTGCGGCTCTCGCCCGAACGGGAAGTCTCCAGGGCCTCGGCGGTGGTCGCCGCGATCACCTGCCGGTCCGACGGCTGCAACAGACTGGCCGCCCGCGGAGGTGGGGTCGTGCAAGCGCTCATGAGCCCCGCGAGCGCGAGCAACAGAAATGTACGAAACACGGTCCGTTTCCTTTCGAGGATGCCCCCCGACAAGCCGGCCGTCCAAAGCCGGCGCCACTATAAACGATTTAAGTGGACTTGCGCAGTCGGCAAATGCAGATTTGCCGTAAACTACCTTGCCCGGATTCGGGCTCGCGACGATGAAGAACATAATTCTTGTTTAGATTTCTTCAGTTCTGTGACAAATTTCTCCCGTGGCGTGCAAAGTGAACAATCTTTTGGTGCAATTGGTGATCGTTTGTTAACACGTTGAGTTTAGTCTGGTAGAAGTTATGTAGCTGGTTCGGACTACGGTTTCCCAAGGTCGATGAGTGAACGTTCAAGACGATAGGGGTGTGATGGCGATGACGGACAAAAGCGACGGTGGCCTTAAAGCGCTGGTGGCTGACGATCATTGGATCGCGCGGGCGGCTTTGGCGAACGTTCTTCGCGGCATTCGAGACGATGTCCAGATTTTCGAGGCTAACAGTTTCGACGAGGCCATGGCTCAGGCCCGGACCGATCCGGACTTGGACATTATCTTGATCGATCTGGTAATGCCGGGAATGGGCGGTGTCGCCGGGGTGCAGCGCCTGCGCGACGTCGCGCCCAGCGCACCTATTGTCGTGGTGTCTGTCAGCGAAGACCGCAGCGATATCCTACAGTGCGTTGCCCTGGGCGCCATGGGCTATATTCCCAAGACCGCCGATCGTGAGGAAATTCAAAAAGCGATCAATCTGGTTCTTGCCGGCGAGGTGACCCTGCCGCGACGTATCCTGGAGCAGCCCCAAAAGAGCGTGATGCAAAACGGTTCGGCCGTGGATTCCGCGTCGATGATCCGGGTGTCCGAGGCCAGGCTGACACAGCGCCAGCGCGAGATTTTCGAGCTCTTGAGCGACGGTCTGTCCAACGCCGATATCGCGTCCCGCCTGGATCTCTCGATTAATACGGTTCGAGTTCATATCCACGGCATACTGCAGCGCTTGCAGTTGGAAAATCGTATGCAGATCGTTCTTCATGCCGCAGCGCTGCGCCGGCAATCGGGGGGCGCACTCGCCAGTCTGTGACGTCTAGACCGCCTCGCAGCGATTCGGGTCGGGTCGCAGGCAGGGCAGTTCGAGGACCGCGACGGTGCCGCGGCCTTCGACTGATCGAAGGGCGACACCACCAGCCATTTCTTCCGCGATGATCCGGGCAATCGAGAGCCCAAGACCCAGCCCGTTGCCCGCCACGGCCGCCGTGCGCTCGACCTGGTAATAGGGGTCGAACACCGCATCCAAGTCCCCTTCGGGGATCCCCAAGCCCTGGTCCCAGACCTCGATCCGCTGAAGGTCGCCCCGTCGCCGCGCACCGATCAAGACCTTGCCGCCCGAACCGAACCGGATGGCATTGCTGAGCAGGCAGTCGATCAGGCGACGGAACTGCTCCGGATCTCCGCAAATCGGGTCGAAGGTCCCGGTGCGGCGCAGAGTCACGGCGCCCGACCGGGCGGCGTCGGCGTGATCCTGCATGGCAGCCTCGACTTGCGGGGTCGGGTCGAAGACCTGGCTGGTGAACTCCATGGCGCCGATTTCCAGCTTGTTCAGATCGATGATCGAGCTGACGAACTGCTCCATCATCCTGGCCGAGGCCAGGATGGCCATGGTGACCTGCTTTTGCAGGGCGGGATCTCGAACATGCTCGAGTTCGCCCGCGAGCAGCTTCAACGCCGCCAGCGGCTGACGCAGCTCGTGGCTGGCCTTGGAGACGAACAGTCGCTGGGTTCGCCGAACGCGCGCCTCGACCTCGGTCGCCGGCGCCGGGGAACGCTCACCGGATCGCCCGCCAAGCGCCACGGGCGCGCCCGAAGGCTTACTCGGCTCCTTGTCGGTCATGTTCCGGTCTCCAGCTCGCGATTCGTCGATCGGGTTGTGGTCCAGCGGCAGATTGTTCCCCGGCGAGGCTTGGCCTCGACAAGGATTGACAATGGCGTCCTGCTCCCTATAGTCCGCGCGCTTTCTGGGAACGTGTGTTTGACCCCTTGGTCAAGCCCCGCTCGCGATAGGACGTCATCGGACGATCTTGCCGCGCGCTAACCGGGACAACAAGCCGACCGAGACCGGCGGCATTAGAATTGAAAGGATTTGGACAGATGTCCAAGCGGCAAAGTTCGAAGTACAAGATCAATCGGCGCCTGGGCTGCAATCTTTGGGGACGTCCCAAGAGCCCTTTTAACAAGCGCGAGTTCGGCCCCGGCCAGCACGGTCAGCGGCGGCGCAAACCCTCGGATTTCGGCACTCAGCTACAGGCCAAGCAGAAGCTGAAGGGCTATTACGGCAGCATCGGCGAGAAGCAGTTCCGCAAATACTACGACGAAGCGGCCCGGCGCCGCGGCGATACCAGTGAGGTGTTGATCGAGCTTCTCGAGCGTCGCCTCGACGCGCTGGTCTACCGGGCGAAGTTCGTCCCGACGGTCTTTGCCGCGCGGCAGTTCGTCAACCATGGTCACATCACCGTCAATGGGCGCCGCGTGAACATCCCCTCATATCGATTGCGCGACGGCGATGTGGTGCAGGTCAAGGCCAAGAGCCGCGAGCTCGAGCTGGTTCTGCAGGGCGTCGAGTCGCCGGAACGCGAAGTGCCGGACTACCTCGAGGTCAATTACAAGGAAATGACCGCCAGCATGATCCGCGCGCCGAAACTGGCCGATGTTCCCTATCCGGTTCAGATGGAACCCCAGTTGGTGATCGAGTTCTATTCGCGCTAGCAGGCTGGAGACACCCAGCTCGGCAAGGCCGCGCTCTTCGGAGCGCGGCTTTTTGCGTTTCTTGGCTCGAATTTTCCATATCATTTACACAATTGATATAGGACGAGACGTAGGACTGGTCAGGAAGACCAGAGTTTCGAGGTGCAGGATGCTCCGCCTTTACCGCTTGCTTCGCATTGGATCAGTGGCCCTCGGCCTGTTGTCGGTCGGGTTTGCGACCCTGTCCCATGCCCAATCGATGGGGTCCGGCTCCGGCGGTGCGTGGATCCAAGCCGAGGCCACCGGCTGTGCTCTATGGGCCGTCGATCCGGAGCCGGGTGACACCGTCAGTTGGTCCGGCGCCTGTCTGGCAGGGCGCGCGGACGGCCCTGGGATTGCCTTTTGGAGCCGAGATGGCGCCACCCTGGCGCGTTACGAGGGCGAGCTGCGCGCCGGGCGCCGCCATGGGATCGGCCTTTGGGTCGATCGTGAAGGCCTGCGCTACGAGGGTCACTGGCGGCACGGCGAAGCCAACGGCATCGGAACCTTGGAGACGGCGCTGGGCGACCGCTATAGCGGTGCCTTCGAGGACCGGCGTTTCCACGGCTACGGCACCTGGCAATCGGCCAAGGGCGAGCGGTACGATGGCCAGTTCCTGGCTGGCAAGTTTCACGGCCAGGGCACGCTGACCTACGCCGAGGGCGGCGGCTATGTCGGACAGTTCGGCGACGGCCTCTTCGAGGGTCAGGGCGTGCTGTTGTTGGTGACCGGACAGGGCTTCATCGGAGAGTTTCGCGCCAACCGGCCACACAGCCAGGGCCTCTGTACCTTTGCGAACGAGGCGCCGCGGGTCTGTCTGTTCGATGGCGGTGCGTTCGTGGCCTGGGCGAACTGACCCAACTGCCCAAGCCGGCCCGACCGACGTCAGCTATCGGTCGTGGCGATCAGCCGTGTCACCCAGCGCCCGTCATCCTCGCGGCAGGCGATCACCCGTTCCGATCCCGCGCCGGCCAGCAGAAGTCTGCCGCCCCATCCCTCTCCCTGGACCTGCTTTTCGTACTCCCGGCACCAGCGGCCGTCCCGATTGCGGAATGTGCGAACCGGCGTAATCGACCCCGATGTGCCGCTGTTGGGATTGTGCCAGGCGACCGTGGCGCCGCTCAGTTTGCTCTCCAGAGCCTCGGTGACCGCCTGGGCCAGGGCGACGCGATCGCTCTCCCGGTGTATCTCGATGCGCGCAATCAGCGCTTCCTGGCGTTGGTCCGCGATGTAGAACCCACCCGTGACGCCGAGGATAAATGCCGCCAGCGACGCGGCCAAGGCCGGCATGGCCCACTGTGGCCAGGCCCACGGGCGCGGCGTCGGCCCGGCCGGCCCAGCCAATCCGACCGAAGGCGAACTGTTGCCCAGGCTGCTCGCCAGGGATTCGATGGCCGCGCGGCGTTCCGGCGCCAGTTCTTCGGCCGGAGACTCGCTCAAGGCGGCCGTGACGAGCGCGTCGGTTTGCGCCAACTCGTCGAGGTAGGCTCGTGCGGCCGGGTTGTCCGGCAACTCGCGATCCGCGCGGTCCGTCTCGGCCTGGTCGAGCTCTTTGTCGTGATAGCGCTGCCATCGGGCAGGGTCCAGGTCGCCAGTCATTGCGGACTATCCTCTTCTGCTGGAACTCTCACGATAGGGCCCCTTTGGGCACCAGGTGAAGGGGCGCACCCCCGATAGGTATGTCGCGGCCGCCAAGCCAGTCGCGCAGGGTCTGACGGGCCCTCCCGAGCCGGCTGGCCACGGTTCCGGCCGGCAGCTCCATCATGCCGGCGACCTCCTGGTAGGACAGGCCCTCGACCGCGACGAGAAGCAGAATGGACCTCTGCTCCTCGGGCAATCGATCGATCAACCCGCGCACGGCCTCCAGAGTCAGGCGATCTTCTGCCAGCCTGGCGCCGTCGTGGTTGCTGGGCTGTTCCGCCGCCAGACGCGGGGCGGCATTGCGGCGGACCGCCCCGGCCCGCATTTGATTCAAGAAGCTGTTGCGGGCGATCTTGAACATCCAGGCATCCAATCGCGTACCCTCTTCCCAGGAGGCGATGCCACTGATCGCCTTTTCATAGGTGGTCTGCAACAGATCGTCCGCATCGGCTCCGGACCCGGTCAGACTCAAGGCGAAGCGGCGCAGGCGCGGCATCAGGGACAACATCTCCTCCTGCAGCGCCTGGGTCATTTCTTGGCGTGTCCTCGCTCGTCTCTGCCGGCGCTCGATGTGGTCACCATCGCGACCGATTGGCGAAAGGGCGACCGCCCGGGAAGGGTCTCTCTCGCGCAATCCATCAATTGATGAACACCCGACTTTGGGCGATCATCCCATCGGGACCAAATTTTTTTTTGTGGCGGAGGGAAGAACATGCCTGCCGGCGTGTTTTCCTTAGGTGCGACAAGAGTAACGCAAGCTGGCCCTTGTGTCCGGCCAGCGTGCCTTTTATTGAGAAATGCGCCTTCAGCGCAGTAAGGAGAACGACGCCATGGCACGGTCCCGCCGCAACTGGGCTTTGCTGGCCTCCACCAGCGCCTTGGCCTGCGCCTTGGCTTCGGCCCCCATCGATCTGACTTTCGAACTCGACGCGCCGGTCTTGAAGGTCGCCCAGGCCGCGTCTTCCTGCTTCGTCGCCGGCACCAGGGTCTTGATGGCCGATGGCGGCGAGCGGCCGATCGAGAGCCTGCGGCCCGGCGACCGGGTGCGCAATGGCACCGGCGGCGTCAGTGCCATCCGGGCCATCGAGCGGCCCTGCCTGGGCACGCGCAAGCTCTACGGCTTCAACGGCGGCGCGGGCTTCGTGACGGCCGAGCATCCCTTCTCGACGCCGGCCGGCTGGAAGGCCATCGATCCCCTGGCGACGCGCCGGGAGAACCCGGCCCTGGCGGTGCGCGGCCTGCGGGTCGGCGATCTGGTC
>JAJFGK010000091.1 GCA_021776195.1 Kiloniellaceae bacterium
CCCAGCACGTCACCGACGTAGACCGGCAGGTGAAAGGTCATGGCGTCGATCGCCACCGTGGCAACCCTGCCGCCGGCGAACTGCGAGGCCGCGATGCCACCGGCGATATCCATCTGCGCCAGCACCCAGCCGCCGAAGATATCGCCGCTCGGGTTGGCGTCGCCGGGCATGGCCAGCATTCGCGTCACCAAATCGCCCTGCGGACCCTCGCCCATCTGATCAGTCACCGGTTTGCGTTCCTTTCGTGACCTGCGGTATCGCCGCGCTTTCCCCGGCCAGCAGAAAGTCTCAAGGTGCAGCGAAATCAAGGCGAAACCAAGGTCTCAGAGAGGCTTAGATCAAATTTCGACCTACCCAGCGCGCGATTCGCTGTGCTAGATCCTCCCAAACAGCGTATTTGCCTCATAATGCCCAGTGGAGCCTGACGCCTTGACCATGGCTAAGAAATCCGCCGACCTTTTCGACACCCAGCCCGACCGGGCCTCGCGAGACTACACCGCCAAGGATATCGAGGTCCTCGAGGGCCTGGAGCCCGTGCGCAAGCGCCCGGGCATGTATATCGGCGGCACCGACGAGCGGGCGCTGCACCATCTGGTGGCCGAACTGCTCGATAATGCCATGGACGAGGCCGTGGCGGGCCACGCCACCCGCATCGAGTTGGACCTCAAGGCCGGCAACGAGGTTTCGGTGACCGATAACGGACGCGGTATTCCGGTCGGGCCGCACCCGAAATTCAAGAAGAAGTCGGCCCTCGAGGTGATCCTCACCACCCTGCACTCGGGGGCCAAGTTCTCGCAGAACGCCTACGCCACCTCCGGCGGCCTCCACGGCGTCGGCGTCTCGGTGGTCAACGCCCTGTCCGAGAGCCTGACCGCCGAGGTGGCCCGCGACCGCCAGCTCTACCGACAGACCTTCTCGCGCGGCCAGCCGACTTCGAAGCTGGAGGACTGCGGTCCGGTGCAGAACCGGCGCGGCACCAGCATTACCTTTGCCCCCGATCAGTCCATCTTCGGCTCAGCGACAAACTTCGCGCCGGCGCTGCTGCATCGCATGGCCCGTTCCAAAGCCTATCTGCACCGCGGCGTCGAGATTCGCTGGTCCTGCGACCCCGACCTGATCGGACCCGGCGATAAGACGCCGGAGAGCGCATCCTTTCATTTTCCCGGCGGGCTGCGCGACTTCCTCGACGCCCAGATGGGCGACCGCAAGACCCTGACACCCGATCCTTTCGCCGGCCAGGCCGACTTCCCCGGCGACGCCGGCCGCATGGAGTGGGCGATCTCCTGGCCCGCCGACGAGAGCGGATTCGTCTCGTCCTATTGCAACACCGTGCCGACAATCGAGGGCGGCAGCCACGAGCAGGGCCTGCGCGGCGGTCTGCTGCGCAGCCTGAAAGCATACGGCGAACTGGTCAGCGCCAAGAAGATCAACCAGGTCAACGCCGACGATCTGCTGGGCGGCGCCTGCGCGCTGCTCTCGATCTTCATCCGCGATCCTCAATTCCAGGGCCAGACCAAGGAAAAGCTCGCCTCGCCCCACGCCGCCAAGCTGGTCGAGGGTATGATCAAGGACCATCTCGACCACTGGCTTTCGGGCCATCCAGACCGCGCCCGACTGCTGCTGGAGCGCATCATCGAGCGTTCCGAGGAACGCTTGCGCCGCCGCCAGGAGAAGGAACAGGCGCGCAAGACCGCGACCCGCAAGCTGCGTCTTCCGGGCAAGCTGTCCGACTGCTCGCGCAACCGCGCCGAGGGCACCGAGATCTTCCTGGTGGAGGGCGATTCGGCCGGCGGCTCGGCCAAGCAGGCACGCAACCGCGAGACCCAGGCGGTCCTGCCCCTTCGCGGCAAGATCCTCAACGTCGCCAGCGCCACCGCCGAAAAGATGAAGGCCAACCAGGAGGTCTCGGACATCACCCTGGCCCTGGGCTGCGGCACCCGCGGGGCTTTCGACGTCGAGAAGCTACGCTACGAGCGGGTCATCATCATGACCGACGCGGATGTCGACGGCGCCCATATCGCCTCGCTTCTGATCACCTTCTTTTACCGCGAAATGCCCGGGCTGATCGAATCCGGGCGGCTCTATCTGGCCCAGCCGCCGCTCTACCGCCTGAGCCAGGGTGCCGTCACGGTCTATGCCCGCGACGACGAGCATCGCGAAGAGCTCGCCGCCACCACGCTGACCGGGCGCGGCAAGATCGAAGTGAGCCGCTTCAAGGGCCTGGGCGAAATGCCGGCCCGGCAGCTCAAGGAAACCACCATGGACCCGGCCAAGCGCATCCTGCTCCGGGTCACCGTGAACCCGGCGGACGACCCGGATCCGGCCGGATCGCAGCGCGACGCGGCCGATCTGGTGGAACGGCTGATGGGCCGCAAGCCCGAACTGCGCTTCGCCTTCATCCAGGAACACGCCCGCTTCGTCGAGGACATCGACGTTTAGGGCGGCCTTCGAAATTTAAGCGCAAGCTCTACCTACGGGCTCAGGTTTTCGCCAGCGCCTGGTCCAGGTCCGCGATGATATCCTCGACATCCTCGATGCCGACCGACAAGCGCACCAAGCCGTCGGTCAGGCCCCGCGCGCGGCGGTCTTCGTCCGGCACCTCGGCATGGGTCATGGTCGCCGGGTGGGTGATCATGGTCTCGACCGCGCCCAAGCTTTCGGCCAGGCCGCAAAGCTCGACCGCGTTCATCATCGTCTTGCCGGCCTCGGTTCCCCCCTTCAGCTCGAAGGAAAGCATTCCCGAATAGCCGCTCATCTGGGCCTTCGCGATTTCGTGCTGGGGGTGGGACGCCAGGCCCGGATAGGTGACGAAGGCGATCTTCGGGTGGGCCTCAAGGTACGCGGCGACCTTTTGCGCGTTGAGGGCGTGGCGCTCCATGCGCACCGAAAGGGTCTTGACCCCAAGCAGGGTCAGCCAGCAATCGAAGGGACTGGGCACCGCGCCGATGGTCTTCTGGATGAACTTCAGCTCGTCGAAAATCTTCTTGTTCTTGGTCAGCACCGCCCCGCCGATAATCTGATTGTGACCGCTGAGATACTTGGTGGTCGAGTGCATCACGAAATCGGCGCCCAGATCCAAGGGCTTCAGGAAGACCGGCGTGGCGAAGGTGTTGTCGACGCCGAAATAGAGCTTTTGTTCCTTGGCCAGGGCCGCCATGACCTCCAGATCGGTGATCTTCAGCAGTGGGTTGGTCGGCGTTTCGACCCACAGCATCTTGGTTTCGGGGCGAATGGCCTGGCGCACCGTCTCGGGCTTGGAGGTGTCGACATAGGTGAAATCCATGCCGTAGCGGGTCAGCACCTTGTTGAAGTGACGCGACACGCCGCCATAGACATCGTCGGAGCAGACCACGTGATCGCCAGAGCTCAGCAGCTTCATACAGCTGTCGACGGCAGCCATGCCACTGGAAAAGCAGACGCCGTAGTCGCCGTTCTCCAGCGCCGCGAGGTTGTTCTCCAGGACCTGGCGGG
This sequence comes from Kiloniellaceae bacterium, assembly GCA_021776195.1. The sequence continues at coordinate 3,472 of JAJFGK010000091.1, forward strand.
TCGGGTTCGAGGACCGGGTGTAGTCGAATCCCTTGTCCTTGCCGACCTCGTCCAGGACGTAGGTCGCCGTCTGGTAGATCGGCGGCACGATCGAACCCGTGGTGGGGTCCGCCGTAATGCCGGCGCGTACGACTTTTGTATCGAATTTCACGCTAGGCTCCTTGGGAGTGAAGAGTTGAGATTTCGGTGGGCTTGGTGACTTTGCCCAGTGCCGCAGTCTTAGCACGGCGATTGGGCGAGGGCGAGTGGGCGAATCGGCCCTTCGGCGCCGGTTCCCGAGACTGAGGCCTCGCCACGACTCTGACCTCTCGCCTAGCCTCGGCCGATGATCGCGCGCATCCCTATTCTCGCCGCCCTGCTTGGCCAGCTGGCCGGCTTCGCCACGCTGTGGTTCCTCTTGAGCCTGGGGCTGGTCTTTCACGAACTGGCCGCCTTGGCCCTGATCGGTCTGGTCGCCGCCGTGGTCGGCCAGATCCTCGGGCTCGCCCGCTGGTGGCTGCCCATTCAATTCGTCCTGCCCTTCGTCGTCGCCGGGGCCTTGGCGCTTGCGCTCCCTTCCTGGCTCTATCTCGCGGGCTTTCTCGCCCTCGTCCTGGTCTACTGGAACGCGGCCGGCGAGCGGGTGCCGCTCTATCTGACCAACAAACGCACCTGCGCGGCACTGGGCGAGATCCTGCCCAAGGCGCCCGCCTCCAAGGTGGCCCCTGCCGTCATCGACCTCGGCAGTGGGCTCGGCGGCACGCTGTTCGATCTCGCCGGACGGCACCCCGGTGGCCGCTTCGTGGGAGTCGAATCGGCGCCCCTGCCCTTCGCCGGCGCCTGGCTGCGCAAGCGGCTCACCGGTGCCAGCGGCGTCGAGCTGCGGTTTGCCAGCCTATGGGACCAGCACCTCGGCGATTTCGACCTGGTCTATTGCTTTTTGTCGCCCGCACCCATGGCCCGGCTTTTCGAGAAGGCCCGGGGCGAAATGAAGCCCGGCAGCCTCTTTGTCAGCAATTCCTTTACCGTCCCCGGCCATGATCCCGACGAGGTGCGGGAACTGGACGACTCCAGGCGCACCAAACTCTTGATCTGGAAGATGAATTCCGTCTAGCCCCTGGCCACCACCTGAAGTTTGGGCCCTTGGCTTCGCAGCTCGGTTTGGCAAATGATTGTTAACCTATCTGCCGCATGATCCCGGTCGGAGCAATTCGAGCCAAATCAAGGGCTTCCCATGTTCGTTATTATCGGTTTGATAGTTGTGGTGGCGGCGGTACTCGGTGGTTATGCCGGTGCCGGCGGCCATCTGGATATTCTGTGGCAGCCCTTTGAGTTCGTCATCATCTTCGGCGGCGGCATCGGCGCCCTGATTGCCGGCTCGGGCGCCGCGGTGGTGAAGAAAGTGGGCGGTGGATTCGCGAAAGTCTTCAAGGGCGCGATTTACAAAAAGCCCGACTATCTCGAGCTGCTCTGCTGCCTCTATCAGGTCTTTCGTCTGGCCAAGACCAAGGGCAATCTGGGGCTGGAACAGCACGTCGAGAATCCCGAGGAAAGCACTCTCTTCGCCCAGTTCCCCAAGTTCTCGGGCAATCATCATGCGGTGGAATTCACCTGCGACTATCTGCGTTTGATGATCCTGGGGGCCGATAACCCTCACGAGATCGAGGCCTTGATGGATATGGAGCTGGAGATCCATCACCACGAGGACGCGGCTGTGGGCAGCGCCATCACCACATTGGGCGATGGCCTCCCGGCCATGGGAATCGTCGCCGCCGTGCTGGGCGTCATTCATACCATGGGGCTGATCTCCGAGCCGCCCGAAGTGCTCGGTTACGCCATCGGCGCCGCGCTGGTCGGCACCTTCTCGGGTATTCTCATGGCCTACGGTTTCGTCAATCCCATGGCCGGCTCCTACAACGTCGCCGTGGAGGAGGACAGCAAGTACCTCGAATGTATCAAGGCCGGCATCCTGGCGCACATGTCGGGCAGCCCGCCCGCGGTCTCCGTGGAGTTCGCCCGCAAGGCGCTCTTGTCCTACTGCCGCCCGACCTTCTACGAGGTCGAGACCGCCGCCTCCGAGCTTCCGGCGCCGGCGTGAGGCGGGCGGCGAACCGTTTGCGCGAACCCACTTTGGACAGTCGCTGAGCCATGGCTGACGATCGCAATCAGATCATCATCAAGAAGGTCAAGAAGGCCGCCCATGGACACCATGGCGGCGCCTGGAAGATTGCCTATGCCGACTTCGTGACCGCCATGATGGCCTTCTTTCTTCTCCTTTGGCTGCTCAACGCCACCACGGAGGAACAAAAACTCGGTATCGCCGACTATTTCGCCCCGACCATCGTGACCGGCAGCATGAAGGGAGCCGATGGCGTCTTGAGCGGCAACACCATCACCGTGGAGGGCTCGCTCAAGAACGACACCTCGCCGGTGGGAATCACCATCTCTGTGCCCAAGGCCGACGAGAACTGGGAAGGCGAGACGATCGGCGTGCGCGCCACCGGCACGGAGAACGAAGATCCCGCCGAGGACCCTACCAATCCGGCTGAAAGCGGGACCCCCGATCCGGTCGAGGCCATCGCCGAACGCTCGGAGGAAGAACGCTTCGAACAGGCCGAAGAGCAGATCCGCCAAGCCTTGCAGGAGACGCCTGACCTGAAGGAACTGGCCGAGAACCTGCTGATCGACCAGACTCCCGAAGGCTTGCGAATCCAGATCGTCGACAAGCACGGCACCGCCATGTTTCCCTCCGGCTCGGCAGCCATGTTCGATCACACGCGCAAGCTGATGGAGACCGTCTATGCGGCCATCAAGGACCTGGACAACAAGGTGGCGATCAAGGGACACACCGACGCCACCCCGTTCCAGGCCAGCAACGGCTATTCCAACTGGGAGCTCTCGACCGACCGGGCCAACGCCAGCCGCCGCGCCCTGTCCGAGGCTGGACTGCCGGCCGAACGCCTGGAGTCGGTCGTCGGCCGGGCGGCTCAGGATCCGCTGCTCCCGGAGGATCCCACCAACCCGCAAAACCGGCGCATCTCGATCATCCTGCTGCGCGACAATCCGGTTGTGGAACTGCCGAAATTCGAGGTCGTGCAGTAATTCTGGCCCGGTTGCGGCAGGATTGTTTATTGCAGCCCCTTGTGGCGCGACAGCCGGGTGCGTAGCCTTCCAGACAAGCTATTTCGCCGGACCTGGAAAAAGTATCGCCCGTGCCAGAACCGCAGCTTCCCATTGACCTCGGCCAGCAGCCCCGCCCGCAATCGGCGAACCCGCGCCGGCCCGATTTCGCAGCCTACCGCGAGGAGGTCGCAATCGACTTCGACCGGGTCGATCTCTATGACGGCCTCATTCCGCGACGCATACTAGCCTTTTGGATCGATGCCGCCCTCCTGCTGGTGCTCGGTTTCTTGGCTTGGTTGGCGCTCGGCACCTTGGCGGTTGTCACCTTCGGCCTTCTGTCCCCGCTCCTTGCGCTCCTCGCGGTTGTTCCAGTCGGCTACCACAGTCTCTTCATCAGTCTGCGCGGCGCCACCCCTGGCATGCAACTGCTCGACTTGGAAGTCGTGATGGCCAACGGCCGGTCACCGGACCTCCCGCACGCCCTGGCGGCGACCGTTTTGTTTTACCTGAGCCTGATACCGCCGGTCTGGCTGGTGCTTTTGGTGCCCCTCTTCAATCCCCGTCGGCGTACCCTTCACGACTGGTTGACCGGGTGCTCGGTGGTGCGCCGTTCGACGTGGCGCGGAGCCTAGTTATGGGCCCGTTCGACCGACGGTCCCAAACCCCTGTCAGTGGCGCCGCGCACTGCCGGTCCGATCGCCACGACAATGCCGCGGACCACCCCTTCCGCCTTCATGGCGAGGGGTCGGTGTTCCATGTGCTGCGCGAAACAGAGTGCCCCTATCTGCCGGAACGGAGCGAGCGCAAGCTTCTGACCGAACTCTTGGACAGCGATAGCGCGAGCCGCTACGACGCGCTGTCCCGGGCCGGCTTCCGTCGCAGTCACAGCTTCGCCTACCGCCCTGCCTGCGCCGGCTGCCAGGCCTGCAAGCCGGTGCGCGTGCCGGTGTCGCGTTTTGTGCCGAGCCGCTCGCAGCGCCGCACGATGCGCCTGAATTTGGATCTCGTGGCGCACGAGCGCCCGCCCCAGGCAACGCTCGAACAGTTCGCCATCTTCAAGGCCTATTTGGAGACCCGCCACGGCAGCGGCGAAATGGCCGAGATGGAGTTCGACGATTACCGCAGCATGGTCGAGCAGACCAAAGTGCAAACCCGGCTCATCGAGTTTCGCGACGCCTCCGGCAGCCTGACCGCGATCCTGCTGCTCGACTGGCTCGAAAGTGGCGCCTCGGCGGTCTATTCCTTTTTCGATCCAGCCACGGAACGGCGCAGCCTGGGAACCTACATGGTTCTTTGGCTCATCGAGGCCACCAGGGCACGCGGCCTGAGTCACGTCTATCTGGGCTATCTAATCGCGGAAACCGCCAAGATGGCCTACAAGGTCCGCTTTCGCCCGCTTGAGCAGCTTGGCGCCGAAGGTTGGGGTCCATTGCAATCGAAGATCGCAGAACTCTGAGTTTTCTTAGAGAAATCTACAGCAACGGATGCCAATCTGTTGCCTCTGCAAAGGGGCTCGCCTATTCTCGCGAACCTGGCACACCACCGCGCGCGCGCCGCCTGCAGGGCCGAACTTTCTGCCAGTCCAGACCATAGTCGAGGATGCATTCGTGACGGAAGAAAGGTCGATGAAACGCCGTCAATTTCTCAAGACGGCCGGCGCGACCGCCTCCAGCGCGACAGCGATCACGGTGCTGCCCACCCCCGCGCTGTCCCAGGGGCGCAGAACCTGGAGGATGCAGACCACCTGGCCGAAGAATTTCCCCGGCTTGGGGACCGGTGCCAACAAGTTGGCGGAGTTCATCACCAAGGCCTCGGAAGGCCGCCTCACGGTCGAGGTCTATGGCGCCAAGGAAGTAGTACCCGCCTTCGAGACCATCGACGCGGTGGCAAGCGGCGACCTCGAAATGGGCCATGGCGCGCCCTACTACTGGAAAAACAGAGTTTCAGCCGCACAGTTCGTCGCCTCGACCCCCTTTGGCCTGAATGTCGCCGAACAGAATGCCTGGCTTCAGTTCGGGGGCGGTCAGGAGCTCGCCGACGAGATCTACAGCGAGATGAATTGCAAGTTCTTTGCCTCCGGCAACACCGGGGTTCAGATGGGCGGCTGGTTCCAAAACGAAATCAACTCGCCGGAGGACTACAAGGGCCTGAAGATGCGCATCCCCGGCCTTGGCGGCGAGGTGGTGAAGGCGGCCGGCGGCAAAGTTGTCAATCTGCCCGGGGGCGCAATTCCCGACGCCCTTCTGTCCGGCAAGCTGGACGCAACGGAATGGGTCGGTCCCTACAACGATCTGGCCTTCGGGCTTCACCGCGCGGCCAAGCTCTACTATTACCCAGGATGGCACGAGCCGGCGACGATCCTCGACAACTTCATCAATTTGAGGGCCTGGGAGAGCCTGAGCGGCGACTTGCAGGCCATCGTGCGGGCGGCCAACGCCTTTGCCAACAACTACGTGCTGAGCGAGTTCCTGGCCAACAACAATTCGTCGCTGAAAACCCTGGTAACGCAACACGGCGTGATCCTGAAGAAATTTCCCGACCGGGTCCTGAACGCCATGGGCGGCCTCTCCGGCGAGGTGATCAACGATCTCGCCGCGGCCGATCCGCTGAGCCGCAAGCTGGTCGATTCGATCAAGTCCTTTCGCGCGCAATCCATCGCATTCGGCAACATCTCCGAGTCGGCCTATCACAACGCCCGTAAACTCTCCTTCAAGTGGGTCGACTGACCGCGCCTGGCCCGTCGCCATTCTGTGAGGCAACTCACTAAGCGGCAGGTTATCTGACGCCGCCCCGCGCACTACCTTCCCTGTCATCATCGAACGCCGCGACCCCGCCGCGGCCTTCATCGTCACCCCAAGCGAACAGGGAAACGGGACTATGTCGAACGGTAAGGGATTCATGGCGCTTTGGTGTGTCGCAGAGCCCGCGACCTGCGAAGCTGGCCAGGCGGCGAAAGCCTTTCAGGATCAGTTCAAGAAGGATATCGGTCAGGTCGATGCCATCTTGCGCTATACCGCCACTCATGCCACCGCGGAGGCTCACGGCACCGTCGCGGCCAAACGCGAAAAGGCCTTTGCCGCTTATCAGCAGCTGTTGAAGCAGGAGGAGGCCGGACAGCAGAAGAAGGTCGAAGCCGGTATCCCGCAGGTGCTGGGCTTCATGAACAAGCTGACCGCGCAAACTCAAGATCTGCAGGACACGACCGAAGCCGCCTTCAAGAAATGGGGCGCTCTGGCGGATACCTACGTCGAGACGGCGCGGCGGATCGACGAGATGGAAGCCTGGGGCTTCAAGAAGGCGCAAACGGTCCTTCAGGTGACCGGCCACATCGACGCCAAGGTTGTCGCCCGGGATTGGGCCGGTGCGGTCGAGACCCTGGAAGCCCTGGCCGCCAAGCTCGAGCCGATCTATGCCGGCTTCGAGGCCCAATCAGCCGCCAAGGATACCTACGAGCAAGACCGCCAGAGCTTCAACGACGAGCTGGCCATCTATCGCAACGGCGGCCATTACTCGGAAGTCATGGACAGCGCCATGGCCGATCTCGAGGACGCGCTCGGGGCCATCGATGGCGCGCTTGCCAAGCAAGACTACGTCAAGGCCAACGAGTCCCTGACCACCGCGCGGGATGCGCTGGTCGAGTTCAAGGAGGCGATGAACGATCCCGACCGCACGGGCTATCTCGACAACATCAAGGCTTTCGAAAAACGCCTGGAGGCGGCCCCCGTACCGCCCACAGAAATCCTTGACAATGAGCTCGGGGAAATCGAGGCGGCGCACCAGGAGATGCTGGCCTACGTCGAGGAAGCCGGCGACTTCGGCACCGCCTACAAACTGCTCAATGAAACCACCGAGCGCCTGGGCGCCTTTGAAACCAATGCCATGTGGGACCAGGAAGAGCTCCTCAACCAATACGGCGAGGCCCTGGCCAAGATCGAAGGCCGCCTCGAGGAGGTCTCGGACAACCAGGACCACAAGGACCTCAAGGACATCGCCGCCAAGGTCTTCAAGCTCTTCAAGGAGATGCAGGTCGAGGCCAAGGACGAGTGCTACGATTTGGCGCTCGATCTTGCGGAAAGGGTCAACCAAGAGATCGATCTCTTCATGGGCGAACTGGAGAAGACGCGTGCCGCCACCGATGCGGACGAGGCCGCGGCTCCAGCGGCAGGACAGAGCGCCGGCGATACAAAAACCGCCAAGCAACTCAAGGCCAAGAAGAGCGAATACGAGAAGATCCGCGGTGGAATCTGGGACCGGCTGAACGGCATTCAGGTCGACGGCGAACGCGAAGACCTGAAAAAGGATAAGGACAAGATCGACAAGGTCATCGACTCCATGGAGGCGAAGGCCGAGGACGAGGACTACGACGCCGCGATCGATCTCGCCAATCAGGTCAACACCGCCCTGGACGGCTACGTCGCCGAGCGCGACCGCAAGATCGCCGACGAGAAAAAGCGTGCCGAGGAGATCCTGGGTGCGCTGCAGACCGAGTACGACTCGGTCGCCGGCACCCTCGCCCAGGACAAGCAGGTCCAGGACATGGCCAAGCAGATCCGGATCATGCTGGGCGACATGCGCAGCCTGATCGCCAGCCGCGAGTACAAACACGTCGCGCTGAACGAACCCGAGGCCAGCAAGCTCTTGGGCGAGTTGGCGCCGCTCAACAGCTTCCGGCTCGCCGACAAGGAAGTCGAGGCGTGCCTGAGCCTCTTCTCCATGGAGGCCAACCGCAAAGACGCGGTGCTGAAAAAGCACAGCGACAAGGCTTGCAAGATAGCACCGCGCTTCGACAAGCTGGGCGAAAAGGGCGACTACAAGGGCGCCCTCAAGGTGGCCGAACAGATCAAGGCCGAGGCCGAGCTTTTCCGCCAGCGCCTGGAAGAGATCGAGACCACGGAGAAGTCGAAAGCCGTCGAAGGCCATCGGGCATTGCGCAGCGAGTTCGACTCCCTGACCCTCTTCCCGGACAAGGAGGTCACCGACCAGGCCAAGAAGGCCGAGACCGCGCTGGAAAAGATGAACGCGGCGATCAACCGCCACGACTACCAGGAAGGCGCCGCGCTCTACCCCGAGACCGACAAGCTGATCACCAATCTGGGCCTCCTCAGCGACTACAAGACCGTCAACAAGGAGGTCGAGGACTGTTTGGGCGTCTTGTCACTGGAGGCCAACCGAAAAGACAAGGTGCTGAACGCGCACAGCGGCAAGGCGAGCAAGATTGCCGCCCAGATGGACAAGCTGGCCAACAAGGGCGACTACCCCGGCGCGACCAAGCTGGCCGAACCCTTCAAGGCCGAATTCGCCCTCTTCGAGCAGCGGCTCCAGGAAATCGAGACCAGGGAGAAGTCGAGGGCCATCGAGGGCTACCGCTCGCTCGATGCCGAGTTCGATCCAAGTGGACTCTTCGACGACAAGGAGGTGAAGGCGCTCGCGGAGAAGATCAAGACCGGCCTCGCCAAGATGGAGGCCGAGATCAACCGCCAAGACTACAAGAAGGCGGTCGAGTTCTATGACCCGATCAGCAAGGACCTTGGAGACCTGGACTGGCTGAGCCAGTACAAGGCCGCGAACAAGGACGTCGAGGACATTCTGGGCGAGACCTCCTTGGCAGCGAACCGGACCGACAAGGCGCTCAACAAGCACAGCGACAAGATCGGTGGCTGGGCGGCGAAAATGGACACCCTAGGCGAGAAGGCCGACTACCAGGGCGCCCTCAAACTGGCCGAGCAAATCAAGGCCGAGTACATCCTCTTCCAGCAGGTTCTCACCGCCCTGAAGGACGACGAGAAAGAGTTCTCGCAGACCATCTATCCCGAGCTGAAAGGCCGCTACGACGCGGTCGCCGCGGATCTGGCGGCCTCGACCGAGGTCCAGAAGTTCGCCAAGGAAACCGACAAGGCGATCCAGTTGATGTACGCCGAGATGTGCCGCCACGACTATAAGAAGGCCAAGGAAAGAGAGCCGGAAGCGCGCCAAAAGCTGGAGAAACTGGAAGGCCTCAACGGCTATCACCAGATGGAGGCCCGGGTGCAGGAGCGGCTCGGCGAGGTCTCGATGAACAGTGCTCAGTACGACGATGACGACTTGAAAAAAGCCGACAAGGCGCTCTGGGCCCTGGTCAAGAAGATCGATACCGCGGCGGGTCAAGAAAAGTATGCCGCCGCCATCGCCCTGGAGGACAGCCTCAATCAGGCCATCGACCTTTACCTCGAAACTTATAAAAAAGTCGAGGCGAGCGCCAAATGGCTCCTGGAGGAAGCCATCCCGGCCATGAAGGACAATTTCCGCAATGCCTGGGACGTCCCCCTGCCCTCCTCGGAAATGCGCGCCCTGGCCGCCAGCTACGAAAAACTGGAGAAGTCGGTCGACGCCTGCATGCGCGCCAAGGACTATGCCATGGCCGAGACCAAATATGGCGAGGCGAGCGAGTTCGTGTTCAAGCTGATCGAACTTGGCAAGAACCGCGACCGGATCAAGTTGCTGAAGGCCTACGAGACCCTGACCGAGAAACTGGAAGGCTCCGAGAAACCGGACGACGAGCGACTGGTGAAGGATCAGGCAGCCATCCAGGCGGCCTACGACGAAGCCAAGTCTCTCGCCGAGGACGGCGACTTCAAGAAGGCCGCCAAGCAGATCGCCAAGGTCAACAAGATGGTGGATGCCTATGACGCCAAAGCAGCCAAACTGGCCGACACCAAAGTGGCCGACGAGGGCGCCAAGAAGGCGGCCTGACTCACCCCTCGCAGGGGGAGCCGCGCAAACGCCGGATCGGCTAAGACGCCAATCCGGCGCGAGCGCGGCTCGACCTGTCACGCCTATCGAGCCGGTAACGGTTAGAAATAGGAACAGTTTCCAATGAATGCCTAAGTAAATTTATCTAAATATAGAAAACCTTTCTTTTAAATAACACTACAATAAATCGCAAATACTATTGATTACCATGAGAATATTGATCTATTTTTTTGGATAAATTACTTGATCAATGTGGCGAATTTGTGTATAGTCGCCGAAGAATTCAGGATGAACGAGGGGCGCATCAGCCCGACCAGCCAGGAGTAGGCTTTATGTTGACCCGACGTCTTGCACTCGCCGTGTTCGCCGCGATCTTTGCCGTTACCGCGGGCTCGGTCTCTTCACGTGCGGCAAACACCGAAACGGCCGCCGAGGCCGCTGCCCTTGTCGAACAACTCGCGGCCCGCAGTCTGGCCGTTCTGGAACGCAGCGACCTGTCCGGCACGGAACGCCGGGCGATGCTGGCCGAAACCCTCAATCGGGGGCTCGATATCCCCCAGATCGCCCGCGCGGTCCTGGGCAAGGCCGGACGTCAGGCCAGCGACACGACCCGGCAGCAGTTCGAGGCCATCTTCGCCGCTTACCTCATCGATAGTGTCGCGCGAAAACTCAAGGACCAGACCGACGGAAACCTCATCTTGCTGGGTGCGGCACACCAGAATACAGGTGAGGTTCTGGTCGAAAGCCGCCTTCACGCTGCCAATGGCCACCAGATTCGAGCCGTTTGGCGGGTCCGCGACCAGGGCCAAGGCCCCAAGGTGGTCGATATCGCTGTCGAGGGCATCAGCCTCGTCCTCACGCAACGCCAGGAATTCGCCGCGGTCATCAAGCGCCAGGGCCTGGAGGGCCTGTTGACCCTACTCAAGGGCAAGGTGCAGACCGCCGCGGCCCCGTGATCCGAGCGATCGGATGGCGGAGCCAAGGCTCCGCCTGATTTGGAGTGTCACTGTTGTTAGTCTCTCTCTTCGATTGAACTGAGCGGCCCCACTGGGCCGCTCTTTTTTTGGGACCGGGAGGTGCCTCGATCGGCATCGCGACCCCGACCTGAATCGCTGCCCTGCCCTGGAGTGCCGACCTGCCCAGGAGCGCCGACCTGCCCAGGAGCGCCGACCTGCCTTGGAGCACTGCTGGGACGCCACGCGGCCCTCTCCGGCCGAGGCAGATATAGATCGTATTTTAGCTAGATTTAGTTCAAATATTACAACTTATAAACGATTCTTCAAGGCGATCTCTCTATCGTTCATGGCGTACGCACACACGGAACTGACGGTTCGATCCAACAGCGCGGTTCCGGCAAGCCAGGAGAAGTCCCCATGATCACCCGACGCCTCATCCTTGCCCAAACGGCCTGTGCCTTGCTCATTACCGGCGGCTCCCTCGGCCTCGGCGCGCCTGCCTTGGCCGCGCCGGAAGACGACGCGGCCAGCCACGTCCGCCGGCTTGTCGCCGAGGGTATTGCCGCCCTGCGGCGACCAGGCCTCGGGGTCGATGAGCGGCGCGCCGCCCTGGTCCCCATTCTGCGCGAGGGCCTCGATATTCCCTTGATGGCGAAAACCGTCCTCGGCGAGGCCTGGGGCGATGCCAGTCCGGCAACGCGCGAGGACTTTACCCTGCTTTACGGCGACTACCTGATCGGCACCGTGACCCGACGCATGGAGAGCTACAGCGGCGAATCCATCGCCATCAAGGAAACTTCACGCTCCGGGGCCAGCGATTTTCTGGTCGCCAGCAATATCGTGGACGCGCAAGGCCACGCGACCCGCGCGGTTTGGCGCGTGCGCGACACCGCCGGGGCTTATCGCGTGATCGATGTTCAGATCGACGGCATCAGCCTTGTGGCCACGACCCGCCAGGAGTTCGCCTCCGTGATCAAAAACCAGGGTCTTGAGGGTCTCATGCGTATTCTCCAAGGCAAGGTGCAAACCGCCAGGGCCCATCAGTAAACTAGCAAAGGTCGATTGGAATATAATCAAAGGTTACTCCGACGCCTGATCCTCAACCCCCCTAGACTGAGCGAAATCAAGGCGCTATTTTTAAACCTCCTCCAAAGTGGGGCCAACCAGCCGAATGAAGGGTCGGCGTGCCAATTGTAAAGGGGGCTAGGATGCTTGCGAATCTGTTGTTTCGCCTCGTGACCGAACGCGGTGACCTGACGGTCACCGACGCAAATGGAACAACCCAACGCCACGGGGACGGTACCGGGCCTGCCGTCGCCATCAAAGTCCACGGCTATGGGACAGCGCTGCGAATTCTCATGAACCCCGAGCTGGCCGTGGGCGAGGCCTATGTGAACGGCAAGCTGACGGTCGAGCAGGGTTCGCTCTATGAGTTTTTGCAGATCTGTATCGACAATGTGGAAAACGTCGGCTCGCACGTCTTCTGGCGTGCCCTGCAGTGGACCCGCAATCTGCTGCGCTACGTCACGAGCTTCAATCCGGTCAAGCGGGCGCGCAAGAACGTCGCCCACCACTACGACCTCTCCAGCGAACTCTACGCGCTTTTCCTGGATCGGGACCGGCAGTACTCCTGTGCCTATTTCGACCATCCGGACCAGTCGCTCGAAGAGGCCCAGGACAACAAGAAGCGTCATCTGGCGGCCAAGCTTCTGCTCGACGAACCGGGCCTGGAAATCCTCGACATCGGGTCCGGCTGGGGCGGATTGGGGCTCTACCTGGCGCAGGTTTCGCCAGACTCCCGGGTCCGCGGCATCACGCTTTCCACGGAACAGTTGACCGTCTCAAACGTTCGCGCGCGCGGACTCGATTTGGCGGACCGGGTGCGTTTCGAGCTGAAGGACTACCGGCAGGACAGCCAGCGCTACGATCGCATCGTTTCCGTGGGCATGTTCGAACATGTCGGCGCTGCCCAGTTCCGTCGCTTCTTCGGCAAGGTACGCGAGCTGCTCAAGGAGGACGGCGTCTGTGTGGTTCACTCCATCGGGACCTTCGATCCGCCGGGTAGCACGAACCCCTGGATCACCAAGTACATTTTTCCCGGCGGCTACATCCCCTCCCTGTCCGAGACCCTCGCGGCTGTCGAAAAGGAAGGGCTCTACGTTACCGATATCGAGATCCTGCGCGACCACTATGCCGAGACCTTGAAAAACTGGCGGCAACGCTTCTACGCCAACCGGGACAAGATCCGCGACCTCTACGACGAACGCTTCTGCCGCATGTGGGATTTCTACCTGACGAGCTCCGAGCTCAGCTTCCGGCTATCGACCCTGATGAACTTCCAGCTTCAACTCACGCGCTGTAAGAACGGCGTGCCGCTGCAACGCGACTACATGACCGATTGGGAACGCAGGCACCGGCCGGCCAGCGCGAACGACGGCAAGCGGCGGGGCAATAGGGTTCACGCCGCGGAGTGATACCAAAGTCCCATGAGATCGACTCATGGGACTTTGGCAAGCGTAACCACGCGCCCGCAGCGTAAGCGAGGAAAGCCCTAGCGGCGAGTGAGCGCCCAACGGTCATTCTTAATGGCCGTTGGTGTCATAGATTCCGGCCGGACCGAACGAGTTTTTACGCCGCGTCAAGCGGATAAGGGTCGTCGCCGAAACTCGATCGGCGACTTACCCCCGCTATCCACTCTTTCAGCGGCGGGCCTTGTGTGCGAATCGCCCGGGCGGGCATTATGGTCGCAACCATGGAACCCAGCCCAAGCTACAGCGTGACGCCTCTGCTGTCCGACGACGAGCCGGATCTGCATCACCGCGCGCCGCCAACCAACGTGGAAGCCGAGCAGGCCCTGCTCGGCGCCATCCTTGCCAATAACCAGGCCTACGAGCGGGTCGCCGATTTCCTCGCCGCCGATCACTTCGCCGATCCGGTTCATGCCCGCATTTTCGAGGCCTGCGGCATCCTGATCGAGCGCGGCCAAATCGCCAACGCGGTGCAGCTCAAGAACCTCTTCGAGCGAGAAGAAGCGCTCGAGGCGGTTGGCGGCGCGCAGTATCTGGCGCGCCTGCAGGCCAGCTTCGTGACCATCATCAATGCCAAGGACTATGGCCGCACGATCCACGACCTTTTTCTGCGCCGCCAGTTGATCGACCTCGGCGGGGACATCGTCAACGAGGCCCACGAGCACGACCTGGAGGCCGACGCCTCGGGGCAGATCGAGGTCGCGGAGGAACGCCTTTACAAGCTGGCCGAGACCGGACAGACCGAAGGCGGCCTGCTGCCCTTGAAGCGCGCCGTGGTCGAGAGCGTGGGCATGGTCGAGGCGGCCATGCGCCGGGACGGCCAGGTGGCCGGTGTCTCCAGCGGCTTGCGCGATCTGGACAAGCTGTTGGGCGGGCTGCATCGGTCCGACCTGATCATCCTCGCGGCCCGGCCCTCCATGGGCAAGAGTACCCTGGCCACCAACATCGCCTTCAACATCGCGAACAGCCCGCGCGAGGAGCGCGATCCTGAAGGCAACGTCATCGAGATGCGCCAGCCGGTGGCCTTCTTTTCGCTGGAGATGTCGGCGGAGCAGCTGGCGACACGGCTGATCTCGGAGTGCAGCGGCGTCGGCTCCGACTCCATGCGCAAAGGCGAAATCAGGAACGAAGAGTTCGACCGCATTTTCGAGGCGAGCCGCCAACTCTATGAAGTGCCCCTTTTCGTCGATGACACGCCCGCGCTTTCGGTCTCCGCCCTGCGCACCCGGGCGCGCCGGATGAAGCGCCAGTTCGGCCTCAGCCTGATCGTGGTCGACTACCTGCAACTGATGCAGCCGCCGGCCGGCAAGCGCAGCGAGAACCGGGTCCAGGAAGTGTCTGAGATCACCCGTGGCCTGAAAGCCCTGGCCAAGGACCTCGACGTGCCGGTGCTGGCCCTGTCGCAGCTCTCGCGCCAGGTCGAGAACCGCGAGGACAAGCGTCCGCAGTTGGCCGACCTGCGTGAATCGGGCTCGATCGAACAGGACGCCGACGTGGTCATGTTCATCTACCGCGAACAGTACTATCTGGATCGCGCCGAGCCCATGCAGCGCGACGACGAGAATGCCGAGAAATTCCATGAGCGCTCTCAGCGCTGGCAGGAGCGCCGGGATAACGCCGAGAACCTTTCCGACGTGATTGTCGCCAAGCAGCGCCACGGCCCGATCGGCACGATCAAGCTCTTCTTCAACGGTGCGACCACCACCTTTCAAGACTACCAGGACGATGGCCGGCTCCCCGCCCACTACTGACCCGGGCCAGGCGGGGGCCGGGACCGACGCCAATCTCAGTCGTGCCTGCTGCCTGCTCAGCATCGATCTCGGGGCCATCGCCGAAAACTACCAGACCCTGCGGCGCCAGTGCCACGCCCAGGCGGTCGCCGCCGTGGTCAAGGCGGACGGCTACGGTCTGGGCGCCGCCGCGGTGGCACCGGTGCTGGCGCGGGCCGGGGCGCGCTCCTTCTTCGTGGCGCAGCTCGAAGAAGCCATCGCGCTGCGGCCGGTGCTCGATGCCGTGATACCGGCCTGCTCGATCCTGGTGCTCAACGGCCTGATGCCCGGTGCCGAGGACGACTACCGGGCCCACAACATCGCGCCGGTCTTGAATTCCCTGGAGGAGATCGAACGCTGGCGTGCCTATAATCGAGCCCAATCGCTGACCTTGCCGGCGGCGGTCCATGTCGACACCGGGATGCGCCGCCTGGGCCTGTCGCCCGCCGATCTGGCGCGAATTGCGGCGGCCCCCGACCTTCTGGAGGGTCTCGTGGTGACCCTGGTCATGAGCCACCTGGCCTGCGCCGACGAACCCGAGCACCGCAAGAACGGCGAACAGCTCGCCGCCTTCAAAGCGGCGCTGTCCCATCTCCCCAAGGTCACCGCGTCCCTGGCCAATTCCGCGGGGATGCTTCTCGACCCCGCCTATCACTTTAATCTGGCGCGACCCGGAGTCGCGCTCTACGGCGTCAATCCGACTCCCGGCAGGCCCAAAGAGCTCAAGCAAGTCGTTCGTTTGCAAGGAAAAATCCTGCAGCTTGGCGAAATTGACGCTGGCGAGACCGTTGGCTATGGTGCGACCTACCGTGCCGCGACGCGCCGAACCATCGCGACCGTGGGGGCCGGTTACGCCGACGGATTTTTGCGCCATCTCTCCAATCGAGCCCATGCCTTCATCGAGGGCCGTCAGGTGCCTCTGGTAGGACGTGTTTCCATGGATCTCATCACACTCGACGTTACGGACCTGCCGGCGGCGGCGGTCCGGCCCGGCAGTTGGGTCGACCTGATCGGGAGCGGCGATGGAGTCGAACGGCTGGCCGAGGAGGCCGGGACGATCGGCTATGAGATCCTCACCAGCCTGGGCCGGCGCTATCACCGGCACTACCTCGGGCCCGATCAGGTCGCGCCAACCAGAGCCGGCGCATGAGGGGCGTGTTACAGCCGGTCGGCCGCGCCGCCCTGGCCTTTCTCGGCGCTGTCGGGCGGCTCTCCTTCTTTGCCCTAGTCTCGCTCTCCCACTGCCTGCGGCCACCCTACTATCCGCGACTGATCCTGCGGCAGATGATCGAGGTCGGCTACTATTCCCTGCCGGTGGTGGGGCTGACCGCGATTTTCACCGGCATGGTGCTCGCCCTGCAGACCTATACCGGGTTCCAGCGTTTTTCGGCCGAAAGTGCGATTCCCAATGTGGTCATCGTCTCGATCACCCGCGAACTCGGACCGGTCCTCGCCGGCCTGATGGTCGCCGGGCGGGTCGGTGCGGCCATGGCCGCCGAGATCGGCACCATGCGGGTGACCGAACAGATCGACGCGCTCAACACGCTGGCGACCAACCCCTACAAGTACCTGGTGGCGCCCCGACTGATCGCCGGCATCGCCATGATGCCGGTCCTGGTGCTGGTCGCCGACATCATCGGTGTTTTCGGCGGCTATCTCGTTTCGGTCCACAAGCTGGGCTTCAATCCCGACAGCTACCTGAAGAACACGATCGATTTCATGGAGCCGATCGACGTGATCTCCGGCCTGGTGAAGGCCGCCGCGTTCGGCTTTCTGGTGACCTTGATGGGTTGCTATCACGGCTACCACTCAAAGGGCGGCGCCCAGGGCGTCGGCGCCGCGACGACCAACGCCGTGGTCTCGGCCTCCATCCTGATCCTCTGCTTCAACTACTTCATTACCGAGCTTTTCTTCGCGCGATGACAAGCGACACAAGCGCCGTATCCGGACCCGCGCCCAAGATCCGCGTTCGCGGGCTCAAGAAGGCCTTTGGGGCCAAGCGCGTGCTCGACGGCATCGATTTCGACCTGCCGAGCGGGCAGTCCCTGGCGATCATTGGCGGCTCGGGTACCGGCAAGTCGGTCACCATCAAATGCGTGCTCGGGCTGCTCCAGGCCGATGCGGGATCGATTCAAATCGACGGCGAGGAAGTTCTAGGCCTGGGCGAAGGCGACATGGAGCGGGTTCGCCGCAAGTTCGGCATGTTGTTTCAGAACGCCGCGCTGTTCGATTCCCTGCCGATCTGGGAAAACGTCGCCTTCGGCCTGATCCAGGCCCATGGCATGGCGCGCGACAAGGCCCGCGACATCGCCTTCGACAAGCTCGAGCAGGTCGGGCTCGGGCCGGACGTGGCGGCGCTTTATCCGGCCGAGCTCTCAGGCGGCATGCGCAAACGGGTCGGCCTGGCCCGCGCCATCGCCACCGAACCCGACATACTCTTCTTCGACGAACCGACCACCGGGCTCGATCCGATCATGGGCGATGTGATCGACAAACTGATCGTGAAGTGCGTCCGCGACCTGGGCGCCACGGCGCTCTCGATCACGCACGACATGGCGAGCGTTCGCCGCATTTCCGACTCAATTGCCATGATCTATGGCGGGCATGTTGTCTGGCAGGGACCGACGAGCCAAATGGATCGCTCCGGCAACGCCTACCTGGAGCAGTTTATCACCGGTGCTCTCGAGGGTCCGATCCAGACCCAGCCCGGGGCCTGAGACGGAACGGAGAGGGGAAGCGCTTGGCCAAGCCGCAATCGCGTTTTGTGTGCCAGTCCTGCGGATCGGTCTTTGGCAAGTGGGCCGGACGGTGCGAGGGCTGTGGCGCGTGGAACTCGATCGCCGAGGAACCCTCCGGCGCGGTCGGCGGCCCTGGATCGCCGCTCGCGCGCGGCGGCAAGGGGCGCCCCTTGCAGTTCGCGCCCCTGAAAGGCGAAACCGCCAGCCCGCCGCGCCTGCTCAGCGGCATCGGCGAGCTCGACCGGGTCTGCGGCGGCGGCCTGGTTGCCGGTGCCTCGATCCTGGTCGGCGGCGATCCCGGGATCGGTAAGTCCACGCTGCTGCTGCAGGCGGTTGCCAGCCTGGCGATGCGCATGGGCTCCGAGGGGCGCTGTCTCTATATTTCCGGTGAGGAATCGGTCGACCAGGTACGCATGCGCGCCGCGCGCATGGGAGTGCAGGACGCCCCGCTGGAACTCGCCGCGGCCACTGCCCTGCGCGACATCCTGGCCAGCCTCGACAGCCTGACCCGGCCCGGCGTGGTGGTGATCGATTCGATCCAGACCATGGCGATCGACAGTCTCGAGTCGGCGCCCGGCACGGTCTCTCAGGTTCGCGCCTGCGCCCAGGCCCTGATTCAGCTCGCCAAGATCCGCGGCTTCACGGTCTTCCTGGTGGGCCACGTCACCAAGGAAGGCCTGATTGCCGGCCCCAAGGTCCTGGAGCATATGGTCGACACGGTGCTGACCTTCGAGGGCGAACGCGGCCACCACTTCCGCATTCTGAGGGCGGTCAAGAACCGCTTCGGCGCGACCGACGAAATTGGGGTCTTCGAGATGGCCGAGGCCGGTCTGATCGAGGTGGAGAACCCCTCGGCCTTGTTTCTCTCCGACCGCGAGGGCGACATTTCGGGCGCCGCGGTCTTCGCCGGTATCGAGGGGACCCGTCCTCTGCTGGTGGAGATACAGGCCCTGGTCACGCCTTCGCCGCTGGGCACGCCGCGCCGCGCCGTCGTCGGCTGGGATTCGGCGCGCCTGGCCATGGTCCTGGCCGTACTTGAGGCGCGCTGCGGCGTGCGGCTGGCCCAGCACGATGTTTTCCTCAACGTGGCGGGAGGCTTGCGGATTACCGAGCCCAGCGCCGATCTCGCCGTGGCCGCGGCGCTGCTCTCGGCCGCCGACGGCCTGCCGGTTCCCGAGGGCAGCGTCCTCTTCGGCGAGATCGGGCTATCGGGCGAGGTCCGCATGGTCAGCCAGCGCGAGCTGCGCCTGAAGGAGGCCGCCAAGCTGGGCTTCACGCGGGCGATCCTGCCCCGGGCCGGCGCATCCTCCACGGCCAAGGGCAAGTCACCAAAGGGCGACGCCGGGCGCGGCGCCGCAAAGGGTTTCACGATCACGGAGCTTTCGCACCTGAGCGATCTCCTGCGGCTGCTGCGCGAGGGGTCCCGCGACGGGGCCAGCCAGGATGCCGCCCGGCAAGGCGTGGGGCAGAGGGCATGAGCGGGTTGCTTCAGGACCTGCCGATCAATCCGATCGATCTCATCGTGCTGGTCGTGCTGGCGATATCCGGTCTGCTCGGCCTGTTTCGCGGGTTCGTGCATGAAGTTCTCGGCATCTTCGCCTGGATCGGCGCGGGTTTGGCCACGCTCTATGGCTTCGTGCCCCTGCAACCCTATGCCCACCGCTATATCTCCATTCCCCTTCTGGCCGATGTGGCCACCGGCGTTGGCATCTTCCTGGTGGTGCTGATCGTCCTCTCCCTGGCGGTTCGCCTCTTGGCCATTAAGGTCAAGGAAAGCGCCCTTGGCGTTCTCGACCGTTCCCTGGGGCTGGCCTTCGGGCTGCTGCGCGGGGTCGCCCTGGTTTGTCTCGCCTGGATCGCATTCGCGGCCTGGATCCCGCAGACCAGTTGGCCGGATTGGGTCGAAGAGGCCAAGAGCCCGCCGCTGCTCGATGAAGGCGGGCGGGTCATGATCGCCCTGGTGCCCGAAGACCTGCTGCAGGACGGCACCGATGCCTTGAAGGACATGATCCGTGACGACAAGGGATTCGAGGGCCTGCAGAGCCCGGTCACAAAAGGCGATGCATCGCAAAGCGAACCCGTCTATAACGCCGAAGATCGCGATGCCTTGCAGCAGAAGATCGAAGAGAACTCCCAATGAGCCCAGCAAAGCCACCGCCCGTGAGTCCCCTGGCCACCGAAAGCTGTCCCTGGGACGACGACAAGCTGCGCGAGGAATGCGGCGTCTTCGGCATTTTCGGCCACAGCGATTCGGCGGCCCACACCGCCCTGGGGCTGCACGCCCTGCAGCACCGCGGCCAGGAAGCCGCCGGCATCGTCTCCTTCGGCGGCCGGCAGTTCAACGCCCACCGCGATATCGGCCAGGTCGGCGATATCTTTTCCAGCAATTCGGTCATGGAGCGCCTGCGCGGTCACGCCTCGATCGGCCACAACCGCTACTCGACCACGGGCGGGTCGGGACTGCGCAATGTCCAGCCGCTCTTTGCCGATCTCGATCTGGGCGGCTTTGCGCTGGCCCACAACGGCAACCTGACCAACGCCAGGCAACTGCGCCAGGATCTGGTCAGCAGGGGGGCCATCTTCCAGTCGACCTCCGATACCGAGGTCATCATCCACCTGACAGCGACGGCTGGCGGGGCAAACCTGCTGGATCGCCTGATCAGGGCCTTGCGGCGGGTCGAGGGCGCCTATTCGCTGGTCGCCCTGACCGAGGACTGCGTCATTGGCCTGCGCGATCCGCTCGGCGTCCGCCCGCTGGTCTTGGGACGGCTGGAAGACACCCACATCGTGACCTCCGAGACCTGCGCCCTGGATATTATCGGCGCCGAGTATCTGCGCGACGTCGAACCTGGCGAGTTGGTGGTCTTGAGCAAGGACGGCGTTGAAAGCCACCGCCCCTTCCCGCGCGCGCCTCAACGTCCCTGCGTCTTCGAGCACATCTACTTCGCCCGTCCCGACTCGCTGATCGGCGGCGATTCGGTCTACGCCTCGCGCAAACGTATCGGCGCGGTCCTGGCCCGCGAGGATCCGGTGGCCGCCGACGTGATCGTCCCGGTGCCCGATTCCGGCGTACCGGCGGCCATCGGCTATGCCGAGGAGGCGGGCATCCCCTTCGAACTGGGTATCATCCGCAATCACTACGTCGGCCGTACCTTCATCGAGCCCGGCCAGCAAATCCGTAACCTGGGCGTCAAACTGAAGCACAACGCCAACCGCGGCGTCCTCGACGGCAAGCGGGTCGTGCTGGTCGACGACTCCATCGTGCGCGGCACCACCTCGATCAAGATTGTCGAGATGGTGCGCGCCGCCGGGGCGGCGGAGGTTCACATGCGCATTGCGGCGCCGCCGACGGCCTTTCCCTGCTTTTACGGCATCGACACTCCGGAAAAAGACGAGCTGCTGGCCTCGCGCATGAATGTCGCCGCGATGGCCGCGCATATCGGCGTCGACTCGCTCTCGTTCATTTCGGTGGATGGCCTTTACCAGGCCATGAAGGAGGAAGAGCGCAATCCGGCCTGCCCGCAGTTTTGCGACGCCTGCTTCACGGGGGACTACCCCATTGCCCTGACCGACTACCTCGATGACGGCGACAAACGGCAGTTGTCTCTCTTGGCGGAAATGGGCTGACCTCCGAAGGCTTATCGGCGGCAAGGAGGCAGAGCTCTATGGCAAGCGCCGTCCCGCAGCTGCTCGCCGGCGCGACCGGTGCGACGATCTTCTCGCAGTTGCCGGCCTTCGCTCAACAGTACCTGCAGCGCCTCGGCGGGCATCTCGCCGCGGCCGAAGAGCGGGCCACGCAAATTCGCGCCGACGCGCGCAGCTTCGATCTGTCGCCGGACGATTACATCGCGCGGTTTCTCGACAGTCCGTCGCACGTTCTGGAGGGCCGGCACATGCAAGCCAGCCTGGCCGCGGCCGAGCGTCTGCGCGACACCCACGATACCTTCCTGGCCAGCCCGGCCTGGAAGCTGCCGCTGACCCTCTTCAGCCATCTCGACCCCTTGCTGGCCAAGGCCACGCTCCGGGTCTATGAACCTGCGCTTTCCCTGTCGCTCCAGGGTGGCCTCTATGCCCTTCTGGGCTGTCTCATCGGCGCCGCAGTTCCACGGATCTTCACGGCCTGGCGTCGCCGCCGTCTCAGGCGTTCAAAGGTGACACAATGACCTCAGAGCAAATCGGCGCGACCGACCCCATCAGGCACGACTTTGCCGGGCGGGTCGCCTTGGTGACAGGGGCCTCGCGCGGCATCGGCGCGGCCGTTGCCGAGGCCCTGGGCCGGGCCGGTGCACAAGTCGTCGCGGTCGCGCGCACCGTTGGCGGGCTCGAAGAACTCGACGACCGTATCCGCAAGGCGGGCGGTCCGGGCGCGCTGCTGGTCCCCCACGATCTGCGCGATCAGGACGGTCTCGATCGCCTCGGTGCGTCGCTCTACGAGCGCTATGGGCGGCTCGACTGCCTGGTGGCCGCCGCCGCTCAACTGGGCGTACTGTCGCCCTGCGGCCACATCGAGCCCAAGGTCTGGAACGACGTCCTGGCGGTCAATCTCACGGCGAACCACCGACTCCTGCGCAGCCTCGACCCCCTGCTGCGGCGCGCGACGGCGGGACGGGTCGTAGTTCTGGGCGACCGCGTGGCCGAACGGACACCGGCCTACTGGGCCGCCTATGCCGCTTCGAAGGCGGGCTTGGAGACCGTGGCTCTGTGCTACGCCGCCGAGGTCGAGCGATCCGAGATACGCTGCAATATCTGGCGTCCCGGGCCGACGCGCACGGCCCTGCGTGCGCAAGCTTTTCCAGGTGAAGATCCGATATCTCTTCCCAGTCCCGAAGGATGCACTGATGGGATCTTGTCACTGTTATCCCCAGATTGTCTCGTCAATGGAGAAGTTCTGGGGCCGGAGTACAAATCGTAAAAACAAACCTGACAAAGAGCGGCATCGTTTGTTCCCTAATCTGTTCCGCTGGTCTGCACTGCTCGAAACGAAGCGGTCCGTTTCGCCCGGCTACTTTTTTTGTTTTTGTTAAATTCGCTCAATCTACTTAATTTTCGGCTGAAAATCTGTTTTCGGTTGACGAGAACTCGCCTCAAGGTCTAACAGAGTTGTGTCGCCGATCAACGATCGGACGATGAAAACAACTCGATAAAAAAAGGGGTGTGCATTGCAGAGAAAAAAGTATAGCCGAGGTCCGGACTACATCGACGTTCACGTCGGTGCGCAGGTTCGGGCGCGGCGCATCCTCCTAGGCCTCAGCCAGGAAAAGCTAGCCGAGGGTCTGGGAATCACGTTCCAACAGGTACAAAAGTACGAACGCGGATCGAACCGCGTCAGTGCGAGTAGGCTCTACAACATCGCACAGTTGTTGGACGTCCCCATCACATTCTTCTTTGAGGGGATCGAGGACAAAAAGAGTCCGGGCCTGAAGGAGGCCTTCACCCTCAAGGACTCGGGCCATGATTTGCCCGACGACCTGATGAGTCGGAAAGAGACCTTAAACCTGCTGCGCTACTACTACTCCATCCAAGACGATGGCTTGCGGCAGAAGT
The DNA here is from genome assembly GCA_021776195.1 of Kiloniellaceae bacterium. Next base: position 26,838 of record JAJFGK010000091.1, read on the forward strand.
TCTCGGATCTGCTCAAGGGCGTGACCCGTTCGGAGTTTGCGCTCTAAAGCACGACCCCTACTCAGATGGGATTGTTGGGTCGAAATCTAGCCTCTCGCCTGGGATGACCGGGCGAGAGGTTTCCCTTTTCTACCGCTTGGGCGCGTAAGGATTGGCGCCTTTGCGCAGTTGAATTCTGATCGGCGTCCCCGGCAGCTTGAAATCGTCGCGCAACCGATTTTCCAGGTAACGCAGGTAGGACACCGGCAGATCCTCCGGTTTGCTGCAGAATATAGCAAAGGTCGGCGGCCGGCTCTTGGCTTGGGTGGCATACTTCATCCGGATCCGGCGCCCGCCCGGGGCCGGCGGCGGATGCGATGACGTCACGTCGACCAGCCAGCGGTTCAACTCGCTGGTCCCGATCCGCCGGTTCCAGACGTCGTAGGCCGCAAAGACCGCGTCCAGCAGACCGGTCAAGTTCTTACCCTGCAGCGCCGACAGAGTGACAATGGGAATGCCGCGACTCTGCGGCAGGGACCGTTCGAGCCGGTCGCCGAGCGCCCGCAGGGTCGCGCTGCGGTCGGGACAGAGATCCCATTTGTTCAAGGCCACGACCAGCGCCCGCCCCTCGTCGATCACGCTGCGCGCAATCGTCAGGTCCTGCTTTTCCATCGGCAGGCAGGCGTCGAGCAGCAGCACCACGACCTGGGCGTAGCGAATGGTCCGCAGACTGTCCGACACCGAGAGCTTTTCCAGACGGTCGGAGATCCGCGCTTTCTTGCGCAGACCCGCGGTATCCACCAGCCGGATCCGGCGGTCCTTGGCCCGCCAGTCGATGGCGATCGAATCCCGGGTGATACCCGCTTCGGGCCCGGTCAGGACACGATCTTCGCCCAGCAGCTTGTTGATCAGGGTCGATTTGCCGACGTTGGGCCGACCGACAATGGCAACCTGCATAGGTCCTTCTTTGTCGGCTTGCCTGGCGTCTTCACCGTCGCCGCCGTCATAAGGGTTGTCTTTGCCTTCGATGGTTTCGCGCAGGGCCTGATACAGCTCTCCCAGACCCTCGCCATGCTCCGCCGAGATTGCCACCGGCTCGCCCAGGCCCAGCGCGTGCGCCTCGCTCACGCCCCACTGGCTGTTACGCGATTCGCACTTGTTGGCGACCAGGATCACCGGCTTGACGACTCGCCGCAACCAATCCGCGAAAAATCGATCGAGCGGTGTGATCGAGGCCATCGCGTCGATCACGAAAAGCACGATGTCGGCATCCTCCACCGCCTGTTCGGTCTGCCCGCGCATGCGCGCCTCGAGGCTGCCCTCGTCGGCGTCCTCCAGGCCAGCGGTGTCGATCAGGCGCAGGGGCAGGTCATGCAACAGAATGTCGCCTTCCCGACGGTCGCGGGTCAGCCCCGGCGTGCCATCGACCAGTGCCAGACGCTTGCCGGCTAGACGGTTGAACAGCGTCGATTTGCCGACGTTCGGCCGTCCTACGATTGCGATTGTCTTTTGCATGGGGCCCCTTCGGAGCAAACCGCTTGGATCACCGGTAGACGAGCAACTCGGCATCGACTGTCAGAAAATAAAGCCCCTGTTTGGCCACCACAGGGGTTACGGTCGCGCCGTCGGGCAACTCGATCTGGCCCAGCACCTTACCACTGTAGGGCGAGACCGCCAGGGCCTGATCGTTCGAGCTGGCGACGATGAGGCGGTCACCGGCCAGAACCGGACCGAACCAGCGGATCGGATCCTCCTGGTCGTCGGGATCCTCGAAGCGCGGCAGGGGACGCACCCAGCGGATCGCGCCGGTCCGCCGCACCAGACAGACGATCTGGGAATCGTTGGTGAGCACGAAAATGAAATCGCCGGCGACCCAGGGAGTCTCGATTCCCCCGAGGTCGATATCCCAGAGCCGGGAGCCTTGCTCCAGATCCAGCGCCACCATGCGCCCGGCATGGCTGATGGCGAAAACTACCTCGCGGTCGATCACCGGGAGACCGCGCACCTGGGCGATGTCGGCCAGCGGGTCCACCGTGGCCAGAACCGCCAGGTTTTCGCTCCACAGGACCTCGCCGTCCTCGATCGACAGGGCAAAGATCTCGCCCGAGGAATAGGGCACGACCACCGCCCTGCCCTCGACCGCCGGTGTTGCCGAGCCCAGGATCCCCGCGATCTCCTGGACCCCGCGATGGGTCCAGATCACCGAGCCCGTTTCGGTTTCCATGGCGACGGTCTGGTTGTCCAGCGTCACCACGAAGACGCGGTCGCCGTAAACCGCCGGCCCGCCTCGCACCGGCCCGGAGACGCGCTGCTGCCACAGGACCTTGCCGCGCCGTGCGTCGAGCGCGAAGACCTTGGCGAACCCGGTACTGACAAAGACCTTGCCGCCGCTATAGGCGATCCCGCCGCCGAAAAACTCGTCGTCCTCGGTGGCCCGCTCCAGGTCGATCCGCCAGATCCGCCGGCCGTTGCGCGCGTCGAACCCGCTGACCGTCGAGCCGGCATCCATGGTGAAGACGAAATCGCCGACGACCAGCGGCTGGGCGAGTATTCGGGTCTCGTCGTCGGCCGCGTCGCCAACATCGGCTTTCCATTGCCGCTTCGGCTGAGCGCCGAGGGCGAGGTGGTACATGGCATGGTTCTGCACGCCGCCCGGCTGACTCCAGTCGCCGTTCGCATAGGGCTTGGGCAGGCGCACTTCCAGGTCGGCGAGACGGGAATCCGCGCTGATACCCCGGTCCAGGGCCAGGATCGCGATGCGCCGCCCCGGCAACGGCGGGCCGTCGTCGGATTCGCCCAGAAAGTCAGGCAGCAGATCGCACCCGCCAAGCAGCAACGTCAGCCCCGCCACAAGGCAGCAATGAAGGAACCCGGTGCGCATGGTCCGGCTATTCCTGCAAGGCGGCGGCCATCTCGGCCGCGCGGGCGCGAAGTCCACGCGGCGCCTCCAGGTCGTCGGCGAGCTGTTGATAGAGGTTCCGCGCTTCGCCGCGCTGGCCCTGGCGCAGAGCCAGCACCGCCTGCAATTCGAGCGCTGTCGCGCGGTAGGCTTGCCCGCCCCCGGTCAAGGGCGCCAAACGGCCACGCAGCGCGTCCGGATCGCCCTCTTCAAGCTGATGCATCACCGATAGCAAGGTCGCCATCCCCTGGAAGGCCGACCCGGCACGCGACGCCGTGGCGATCTCGTCCCACAGGGCGATCGCACCCGCCCTGTCGCCGGCCTCCAGCAGCAGATTGGCCCTTTGGAAGCCCGCCAGGAGCGCATAGCCGCCACTGCCGGGGTCTCCGATATCCGCCAGTTGGGCATGGGCGGCCTCCTGGTTGCCCTCGCTCAGCGACGCGAGCGCCGCCGCATAGGCATTCGACCCATCGATGCTCTGCTGACGCTGATAGTAGCGCCAGCCATGGAACCCAATGGCCGCAATCAAGACGATGGCGATCAGCCCGCTGACCACGCCTTTATGGCGTCGCCAGAAGGCGAGCGCCTGATCCTTGCGGACTTCCTCATCGACTTCACGAAAAATATCCGCCACGTCAAACCTCCGGCTCGAAAGAGCGCGCTACCATAGTCTCAGGCAGGGCCCAGATAAAGCATAAGATTAGGACTTTCAGGGCCTTGCCGCCTTGGCTCGCCAGCCACACCGCGGCCGTCCCGAATCGCCGTCAGAAAGGGGAGTTCTGCCTCAATCCGGCGCGTTTCCGGGCCGCCATTTGATCGTGCAGCCCATCGAGGCAAGCTGCTCGGCGGGGCCATGGCCGGTCTCGGCGATCCCGAGCATGGCCTCGTAGAGATCGCGTTTGGCCGACGCCACCGGCTGGGTTCGCGAAGCGTCGAGGCGGCCGCGGTACTGCAAGGCAAGAGCGGCATTGAAACCGAAGAAATCGGGCGTGCAGACCGCCTGGTAGGCCTTCGCGACTTCTTGCGTCTCATCGAACAGATAGGGAAAGGAAAAATCGCTCTCGCTGGCGAAGACCTTCATGTTGTCGAAGGAATCAGCGGGGTAGGCCTCGGTATCGTTGGCGTTTATCGCAACCACGCCGATGCCCGCCGCCTGCAGGTCCCGTCCGTCTCTGGCGATCCGGTCGGCGATGGCCCGGACATAGGGGCAGTGATTGCAGATGAAGGCGATCAGGGTTCCCTTTTCGCCGCGCAGATCGGCCAGACTGTAGCGTCGGCCGTCGACCGCCGGCAACTCGAAGGCCGGCGCCGGCCAGTCGAACTGACAAAGATCGGGCACACCAGCCATCGGGCCACCTCTTCCAGTTGTGAGCCAGGGACCAGACCCTCCGCACCCGGGGCACCGGATCGCGCAAGCCTAGCCTAAACCCTTTGTTTACCCGGGCAGCGGACACTTGAAAAGACGAGATAGGTAGTCTCAAGGAACCAGCAGTCATGACAATGCGGCTTTTTCTCGCGGCGGCCATCCTGAGCCAGCTCAGCGCCTGCGACTTCGCCAGCCAGGCGGCCATGGCCGGATTCAACCTTGTCTCCTACGTCCATACCGACAAGACCCTGACCGATCATGCTATTTCCTATATCACCGAGGAAAACTGCTCGATCCGGCACTCCGCAAACAACCAGCCCTACTGCCAGCCGCTGCCGGAGGCCGACTTGGCGGCCGGTTGGGGCAGCGACGCCCCTTACAACGACCCCAACGGCCTGGGCGACAGCGAGATTGCCAGCGCCCCACCGGTCTTCTGCTATCGGACATTGGGCAATATTTCCTGTTACTCCGAGCCCGACCCCACCGCCAGTTCCTACGCGGCCATGCAGTAGCCAAAGCGTCAATCCGACGGCTCCCGGTACCCGGACGTCGCCGGTTCTCCTGGACGTGACCTCCGAATTGAGGAAAACTAACGACGGTCGCGTGGTCGCCGGGCCACCGCTACCGCGATGACGGCACGGGGAGGTGTTAAGAGACGATGGGCAGTGTTTACCGGTTGGAACGACAGGGTCATCCATCGCGGCCTATCTTTTTCGATCGCATAGAACTCAACCAGCTTCTCTCACTTTACAGTCAGCGCGTCATTTCCGGAGAGTGGCGCGACTATGCGATCGACCAGAACGAGGGCACCGCGAATTTTTCGGTGTTCCGGCACAGTCATGATTCACCGGTCTTCACAATTTCCAAACGGCCCACGCGCCAGGGACGAGAATTCGTCGTGCGCTCCGGCCCGGCCAAGCTCAAGCGTGCGGCCACGCTCTCGGAGGCTCTGCAGATATTTAGCCGACACCTTAGGATCGTCATTTAACTATCTGTAACAGCTCAATTATAATTACCCATCCCGAGAAAGAAGATCAGCCGTCCGGCAGCTCGCCATGACTCAATAGTCTTTATGAGTGGCGGATTCCAGTTTTATTGTTCTTGTTTTGTTCTATTATCGGAGCATGACCAAGCCTCCGCAGGACGCAAAGCCGCCCCCACCGCCCCGCGCGCGCAAGACGCGCGGCGAGACCCATCCGATGACCTTGGGTGAACTGGCCGAGGGCGGCATCGACCTCTTCTGCTGGTGCGATCGCTGCCATCACAATGCGACTTTGAACCTCGACCCGCTGCTGCGCGAATTCGGACGGCGACAGGCGATTCCCGCCTTGGCAATCCACCTGCGCTGTAGCCGCTGCAACGGCAAGGCCGTCTCCCTGAGGCCCGCCTGGCCCAGTCTCGGCCAGGTCACGCGCCATTCATAGACAGTCCCGGCCAAGATGAGGTGGCTCAAGAATGCCGCTATCAACGGACATTGCAAACTTGAATTAAAATCAAATTAAATTTGATACGCTTTCGCCCAAAAGTTAACGCCAAGACAAGGAATTTGGCGCAACAATGGCTGATGTCTAGCCCCATAAACCGGGGATCGGACAGGTAGTGTCTCCGGGCCGGCGGTGGAGTTCCCCCATTTCGCCGCCGGTTCGGAGCCGATCCCAAACTTGGCCGACACCGAGTTTAGCCGGCCGCGAAGCAAGACAGGAGAAGCGAGATGACCGAGAACTCTAACACCGATGGTAGCGTCGCGTCCCCAAGCGACCGCCGGCAGTTCAAGCGAGCCACGACGGTCCTGAACGGCAATCTCTACATGGCTTCCGAAAAGTTCCCCTCGGTGGTCCTCGATCTCTCGGTCAGCGGGGTCAGGCTCAAGGCCAAGGGCGATCTGCCGCTCGGCGCGCCGGTCACGCTGGCTCTTGCCGGAAAGGTGCATCTCGGGGGTGAAGTGATCTGGCGGCAAGGCGACACGGTCGGCATGAGCTTGAACAAAACGCCAGAGGCTGTCGCCAGCATCATGGCCGGCATGCTACCTCTCAGTTACCTCGAAGCCCGCCGCGCCGCCTGAAACCGGACCAGGCGCTTTGGCGAACTACTGAACGTAGCCGATAAAGTACTCGCTGCCCGGCACCACGTAGCCGATCCCGTTCGCGTCGTAACAGAAGGTCCCGCCGAAAGCCGCCAGACTGCCATTGCGATAGCCGGTACCGGTCGTTGGCTTGCAATCGTATCGCGCCCTCACGGGGACCCTGCTGTAGACCGGCACCTCGCGATAGCGTGGCCGGGACAGGGCATCGGCCAGAAGCAACCCGCCGATCAGCCCGCCCAATATATAAAGGCCTGCGTAGCCATGATGCCCGTGATGTCCTCTGTGATGGTATCGATGGCCGTGCCCGCCACCGGCCCAAGCTGGACCGACGCTGGCCAGGGCAAAGGCCGCCAACATCACGGCGATTGTGGTCACAGTCATGCCACGTCGCATCTCGGCTCTCCTTGCGCCTGGTGGATCGAAGACCCACTAGATTCTACGTTCAAAGACAGTAGAACATCCCCGAGTGTGCCACCGCGCGGACTTTCGATCAATAAACGATGAAATCCGAGGGGTCCAGCAGCGTCGGGGCGATCCCCTGCAGCACCATGAGGAACTCGCCGCCGGCCGCGACTTGCAGGGTCGCATTGCCGCCGCCATCCACACCGATGGTAACGTCGGAAAATGCCAAGCCGCCAGCCAGGCCCAATTTGTCCAAGCCATTTTGAAAATCGTTCACCAGGTCGGCCTGAGCGATGGCCGCGCCGCCGTCGCCGGGCCGCAGAATGAACAGGTCGGCGCCGCCGCCGCCGGTCAGGTCGTCCTGGCCTGCATGGCCGTCGAGAAGGTTGGCGCCGTTGCCGCCGAAAAGGAAATCGTCGAACCCCGAGCCATCGAGGTTCTCGATGCCGGTGAGCTGGTCCATGCTGCCGAATCCATCCAGGGCATGGCCCGGCGCCACGCTCAATTGCATCGTGGCCGAGAGGTTGCCGATGGCCCCGCTAGGCGAGCTGGAAAAGGTCACCGTGTCGCTCCCTGGCCCGCCGAGCAGGACATCCACCCCTGCCCCGCCCTCCAGGACGTCGTCGCCGGCAAGACCGACGATGGTATCGTTGCCGCCGAGGCCCTTTAGGAAATTGTCCTGGGCCGTGCCGTAAATCTGGTCCGCTCCCCCGGTCGCGGGGTTGGAGGCGATCAGCTCCACCGAAGTGGCGCCATAGCTGACGTTCAAAAACAGGTTCGGCGTCAAGTTGAGCCCCGCCGTCAGATCGAAAGAACCGTTCACCTGTGCCGCCGTCAGGACCAGGAAGCTGTCGCCCGGATTGGCCGAGAACCCCGGCAAGGTCTCCACGGCGATCCTGCCAGCCAGATCGGCGGCACCGGTCACGACCAAGACGTCATGGCCGGCCCCGTTCATTTCGACCAGGAATTCGCCGGAGGACCCCTGCCGGAAACCGCCATCGATCGTCGCCGTCCCGACCCCCGGTGCTGGCGTGAAAACGCCAAAATTCCGCAAAATGTGGCCACCGCCGAAATCCAGGAATCCCTGGGCTGTCAGATCGCCGTGGTTCTCGAAAAGACCGCCCAGGACCTCGAGGCGCCCGCCGTTGCGCACCTCCATGTCCTCGGCGTTGATGAAACGGCCGCCGCTCACGGAGAAGGTTCCGCCGTCGACGAGCAGGTCCCCGTCGTTGCGGCCCTGGCCCCCGAGAACGCCAAAGTTGCCGCCGGCCACCCGAAAGTCGCTGTTCGCCGAAACGACAAAAAGATTGCTGGTCCCCAGATCGCCATCCTGCAGCACCAGTCGGACGCCGCCGGAGAGATCCAGATCATAGAGCCGGCGCTGCACCGTGGGATCATCTTCCAGGTAGGTCACAATATCGGTCGCGCTGCCCAACAGGGCCCGTGCCCCATCGAGTGGTGGGCTCGAGAAGTCCCAGTTTCTGCCGTTTTGCCAATCCCCGTCCCCGGCACTGCCGGTCCAGCGATAGGCCGCGCCGGCGATCAGGATCGTCGCCGCCGAATTCGTGGCCCCGGCGGTGGGCACCGGGAAGGGCACGAGAAGCGGGCTGGCGCCAGCCAGAGGCCCGAGGGGGTCGTCGGCCGCCAGGCGCCCCTGACCCTCGATCAGCGCCGCGAGACTGAAGGCCTCCTCGCCGGCCTCCATCCGCGCCGCGGTGCTGCTGCCCGAGCTGAGCGGCTGGTCGTCGCCGCGCACCTCGGCCAAGGTCGGGACGCCGGCCTCGGAGTCCTCGCCCGCATCGCCGCCCTGCATTCGCTGGATCCTGCCGAGATCCCGCAGAAGGCCGCCGAAGAGGGCCTCGACCGCGGCCGGCTCGGCGCGGGCAAGGCCGTCATGAGGCGCGAAGCGATCGCGCACCGCGAGGCTGTCGTTCTCAGCCGCGAAGATCGTCTCGCCGGCTTCGTTTTCGAAGGTGAAGCGCCCCACCTCGCCGGTCACCGGGTTCTTCAGGTTGGTAATCTGGATGCTGTTGCCATCGGCGGCAATGCGCACGCCAACCGTGGTCCCGCGAATGCCGATGGTGCCGCTGGGTGTCTTGACGATCATCTCGCCCTCGCCGGCGATTTCGCCGGTCGCGAAGATGAACAGGCCCTTGACCAGGGTCGTGATAAAGCTGGAGCCGGCGCTTCCGGGATCGAAGATGACCTGGTCCAGGAGCATGGCGGCTTCCTGCTCCATGACGAAAAGCGTCTCGTCGATGAAGGTCAGCGTCAGCTTACCGTCCGGCCCGGTGGAAACGACATCTTGCTGATAGACCGGGTCACCGGGGCGCAAAGCCTGAAGTCCGCTGCCGGCACGCGCCACGAAGACCGCGCCCTCGACCGCGCTGACCCGGCCGATTGGCGAGGACGGGCCGTCGTCCGCCTGGGCCAGTTGCAGAAGGATCGGGCCCTCCCGTCCAGGATCTCCGATGGGCGGCCCGGCGATCAAGTCCTATCCCCGTACAACCCGATTCCGGCCCGTGCGCTTGGCCTCGTAGAGTGCCTTGTCGGCCTTGTCCAACAGATGATCGATGGGCTCTTGGGGATCGCAATCGATCAGGCCGATCGATACCGTGAAGCTGATCGGGTCGGTCAGTCCCTCGACCGAAACCCGCAGCCTGGCGAGGCTTTGGCGGAACCGTTCGGAGACCCCCGCCGCAGCCTCCGCATCGCATTCCGGCGCCAGGATGGCAAATTCCTCGCCGCCCAGGCGGCCCAGCAGGTCTTGACCGCGAAGCCCTTCGTGACAGCAGTCGGCAAAGGCCTTCAGAACAACATCCCCCGCCTTGTGGCCGTGCGTGTCGTTCACTTTCTTGAAGTGATCGATGTCCAGCATCATGAGCGCCACCGGCCGGCCATAGCGGGCCGCCCGCTTCAATTCGCGTTCGCTGGCCTCGAAAAAGGCCCGGCGATTGCTGACCCCGGTCAAGGGATCGGTCGAGGCGAGGCATCTCAGTTCCTCCTCGACGGCCTGACGCCGGGCGATCTCATCGCTCAAGGCACGGGTTCGCTCCTCGACCTCCCGTTCCAGCCGCTGCGCCCGCTCGGTCACATAGCGGACCATGGCCTCGAAGGTCTGGGACAGTGGACCGAGCCCCTCCCCGCTGCGCGATAGGGCATCGAGAAGGGCCGGATCGAACTTGTCGCTCACCAGATTTTCCGCCACCAAACAGAGGTGGGCCAGCGGTTCCGTCGTGTCTTTCAGCTTTCGGGCGACGAGCTTGAGCAGCGCGGAGGGCCAACGCGGGTCGCTCGAGATAACGGCCCGGAAGGGGCCGTGCGGAATCCGCACCAGGGAAAGGGTTTCCTTGGCTATGACCGTGGCGCCGTGGGCCTCGCCGAGGATCAGGGACAGTTCGCCCAGCACCCCCCCGCGCCCCAACTCCACGACAAGCTGGTCGACCTCTTGCACCGGCAAAACCACCTGGGCCGTACCCTGGTCGACTACGAAGACGTCACCACAGGCATCGCCCTTGCGCATGATCGTGGCGCCGGCGGGGAACCCCTCGATACTGCAATGGGGTGCCAGTACCTCGACGATTTCGGGATCGAAGGACGTAAAAAAGGGATTGCTCAGCAGACGGCCGGTCAGGCCGCGAAGCTTCGACTGCGTCCCGTCCAACACGACAGCATTGCTGGCGGCCATGCCACTAGCCATGACTATTCCTCCCGCGCGACGGCAAACGACCCAGGCGAAAACCGCCTGGCCGGCGCCGTCCGATCCCCTCGTGAACTCCGGATCGGCGACAAGTCTATCGGGAAGACCTAACGAAAAGTTTAATCGAATTGAGGGCAGTTCCTGCGCATCGGCCCGCGGATCCTGGCGAATTCGGACGGAAATCCTACCCCACGGAACGCTCCAGCAGTGCCACGGGACGACCACCTTTGGTATAAACTCTAGGAACGAAGGGATTGAGGTGATTGAGCAGGCTGTAGACCATCCAGCCGGCCTCCCTGGCGGTACTGGCCAGGTCGTTTTCGCCGTCGCGGCCGAAAACCTCGACCGCGTCGCCGACCTCGAGGTCCAGCCCCGTGGCATCGAAGAGAAAGTGGTTCAGAGAGACCGACCCGATGGAATTCCTGATGCTGTCGCCGACCCGCACCCGGCCCTTGTTCGCCATCTCGCGGGGAATGGCGTCGTAGAAGCCGACGTGGAGGGTGGCGATGCGCATGCGCTCGGGCGCCGTGAAACGGCCGAAGTAGGTCACCGACTGGCCGGGCTCGACCCATTTCAGATGCTCCACCCGAGCCTTGAAGCTGAGGCACTGGCGCAACGCCAGCCCGGCGTCGCGGTCGGCCGGCTCGGGATAGACGCCAAAGAGCGCCATGGCGGGTCGCACCATGTCGAACCAGCTGAAGGGATAGTGGAAGATGGCGTGGCTGCTGCCCATGGAGCGCAGCCCCGGGTCGATGCCCTTGGCCGCCAGGGCTTCGAGCAGGGCCTGGAATCTCTCGAACATACCCCGGTCCTTGTCGGGATCCTGCATGAAGGTCGAGAAGGTCCCGCGAATCTCCAGCCAGGGGTCCGCCGCCAGGCTTTCCATGAAGGCGAGCGCCTCGTCCGCCGGCACGCCGACCCGGCGCAGCCCGCTGTCGATCTTGACGAAGACCCCGGCCTTGCGGCCGAGCCCCGCCGCGGCAGCCGACAGGCGCCCGGCCAACTCCGGCGTGTAGACCACCTGGGTCACGCCGGCCTCGACGATCCGGCGCCCCTGGGCCTCGCCATAGAGGGCGTCCATGTTGACCACCTGGCAATCGAGACCCGCCGCCCTGATCGCCAGAGCCTCGCTGGTCTTGGCAACCATCAGCCAGCCGACGCCCTGCTCCACCAGGGCCGCGGAAATGGGAATCAGGCCATGACCATAGGCATCGTTCTTCACCACCGGCATCATCTCGACCGCGCAGCGCGCGCGGATCGCCGCCAGATTGGCGGCCAAGGCATCGAGGTCGATCTCGAACCAGCCGCCGAACTCCGCCTTGCGGGCCTCGATCGCGTCGGGTTGAGGTTGTTGGGCGAAGTAGTCGCTGGTCATGACGGGGCCCCTTTCGATTGAACCGCGGCCAGACTATCGCAGCCGCTGTCGGCGGTCACGCGGCCCGATGGGCTTTCGCCTTGCCGCTGCATCAAGGCGAGCGCTAGTGTTGCCGACAAAGAAAATCTGCATGGAGGCAAGGCATTCAATGACTTCTTACATCCTGCGCGGCGCGACCATGGCCTTTCTTGGCGCGGCTGCCCTGTTCACCGCCGCGACGGCGGCCTCGGCCCAGGACAAGACCTACAAGGTGGGTCTCGACGGGACCTTCGCCCCCCACGCCATGCCCAAGCTTGGCGGCGGCGTCGAGGGTTTCAATGTCGACCTGGCCAATGAGATCGGCCGGCGCCTGGGGGCCAAGATGGAAATCACGGCGGCCCAGTGGTCCGGGCTCCTGCCGGGCATGCAGGCCGGCACCTATGATTTCATCGTCGCCCCGACCACGGTCACCGAGGAGCGCACCAAGACCCTGCTTTTCACCGAGGGCTACCTGAACACCGACTTCCAGTTCGTGATCAAGAAGGGCGGACCCACGATCAATGGCCTGGAGGATCTGAAGGGCGAGACGATTGCCGTCAACAAGGGCTCGGCCTACGACCGCTGGGCACGCAATTTGATCGAACAGGTCGGCTGGAACGTGGAGTCCTACGGCACCAACACCGATGCCGTCGCCGCCGTTCTGGCGGGACGCGCCGTCGCCAACGTCGCCGGCAACACGGTCTCGGCCTGGGCGGTGAAGAAGAACAAGCAGCTCGAGCTGTCCTACCTCCACTCCACCGGCAGGGTCTTCTCCATGCCCTTCCGCAAGGACGACACGGCCACCCGCAACATGGTCGAAGAAGCCATGGAGTGCATGAAGCTCGACGGCACCATGGCGGCCCTGGCCGAAAAATGGTTCGGCGTGACGCCCCGTCCGGGTGACGCGGCCACCACGGTCAGCCTCGGCTACGGCATCGCGGGCATGGAGGGCTACGACCCAACGCCCCACGTCCCGAACTGCAACTAGCGGCACCGTCAAGGTGCCGTCCGATCGCGAACAGCCGGGACCCGGGCAACCGATCCTGGAGATCGAAGGCCTGCGCAAATCCTTCGGGACCCTGGAGGTCCTGAAGGGCATCGACCTGACGGTGGCAGCCCAGGAACTGGTCTTCATCATCGGCGCCTCGGGCTCGGGCAAGTCGACCCTGCTGCGCTGCTGCAACCGGCTGGAGGAGCCCAACGCGGGACACGTGCGGGTCGATGGCGTCGACCTGATGGCGCCCGGCGTCGACCTCAATGCCCTGCGGCGGCGCATCGGCATGGTCTTCCAGTCCTTCAATCTCTATCCGCACATGACCGCGCTGGGCAACGTGACCCTGGCCTTGCGCCGGGTCCTGAAGAAGTCCCGGGCCGAGGCCGAGGCGGCCGGGCGCGCGGCGCTCGCCCAGGTCGGTCTGGCTGACAAGGCCGGGGCCTATCCCAACGAGCTCTCCGGCGGCCAGCAGCAGCGCGTGGCCATCGCCCGCGCCCTGGCGCTGGAGCCCAAGGTCATGCTGTTCGACGAGCCGACCAGCGCCCTCGATCCCGAACTGGTCGGCTCGGTGCTGCAGGTCATGCGCGGCATGCGCGAAAGCGGCATGACCATGGTGGTGGTCAGCCACGAGCTCCAGTTCGCCCGCGCCGCCGCCGACCGGGTGCTCTTCATGGACGAGGGGCGTATTCTCGAACAGGGCCCGCCGGCCGCGATCTTCGACACCCCCCAACACCCGCGCACCCGCGCCTTCGTCAGCGAAATCGACCGGGAGGGAAAGGCAGCGGACAGGGACAGCAGAGGCGGAGCGCAGGGCGCAACGGCGCTTCCGGCCTGATCGGAAAGTTCATGTCCGCCTGGGATCGCTTCCTCTTCACCTTCTTCAATGCCGACGTTCTGGGCGAGTACTGGCCGGCGATCCTGGACGGCTTCTGGCTCACCTGCTGGCTGGCGCTGTTGGTGGTGCTGGCGGGGATCGGCCTCGGCCTGGTCCTGGCCCTGGTCCGCACCCTGGGCATTCGCGCCGTCAATCTGCTGATCGTGTTCTATGCCGACAGCCTGCGCGCCCTGCCGCCGCTGGTGCTGATCCTGATCGTCTACTTCGGCCTGCCCTCGCTCGGCCTGTCGCTCAGCGGCTTCGTCTGCGTCTGGCTGGTCCTCACCTTGGTGCTGGCCGCCTTCGCCGAGGAGATCTTTCGTGCCGGCATTCTCGCCGTGGACAAGGGCCAGTGGCAGGCGGCCCGCTCCACCGGCCTGGGCTTCGCTCAAACCCTGCTCTATGTCGTCCTGCCCCAGGCGGTACGGATCACCATTCCGCCGCTGACCAACCGGACCATCGCGATCACCAAGAACACGGCGCTGGGGACCGTCGTCGGGGTCGGCGAGATTCTCAACCAGGCGACCACCGCCCAGTCCTTCTCGGGCAATGCCTCGCCCCTGATGCTGGGCGCCGTCGCCTACCTGCTGCTCTTCATTCCCGTGGTCGCTCTCGGCCGCTGGGTCGAGACGCGATTTGCCTGGCGCCGGGCCTGATGGGGATGCCGGCCTGATGGAAAACTTGATCGAGAACTTCTTTAACTGGGAGATCATGCGTCAGGCCCTGCCGACGGTCTTTCAGGGGTTTTTGATGACCCTGCTGCTCTGCGCCACGGTGATCCCGGTGGGCTTCGCCGCCGGCTTGGTCGTCGCCCTGCTGTCGGGCGTCAAGGCGCGGCCGGTGCGCTGGACGGTCATCGCCTTCGTCGACTTCTTCCGCGCCTTCCCGCCCCTGGTGTTGTTGATCTTCATCCACGCCGGCCTGCCCTTCGCCGGCATCGAGCTGTCGCCCTTCGCCGCCGTGGTGCTGGCCTTCATGCTCAACACCTCGAGCTACTACGGCGAGATCATCCGCGCCGGGATCGAAAGCGTCGGCGCCGGCCAGATGGAGGCGGCGCGCTCGACCGGCCTGAGCAAGCTGCAGGGCCTGCGCGACGTGGTGCTGCCCCAGGCCCTGCGCAACGTGCTGCCGGATCTGGTGAGCAACACCCTGGAGGTCGCCAAGCTGACCTCCATCGCCAGCGTCGTCGCCCTGCCCGAGCTGCTCTATTCCGCCGACATGGCCCGCTCGCTCACCTACAACGCCTCGCCCATCGTGCTGGCCGCCGCGCTCTATCTGCTGTTGCTCTGGCCGGTGGTCCGCCTGCTGAGCCGCCTGGAGCACCGGGCCCTGGCGTAGGCAGCAGGGATTCACCCGCCGCCGATGTTGACGCTCAGGCCGACCAGCTTCCAGCTCATCCCCTCCAGGGTGTAGGTCATCTTGAAATCGGTGCGGTCCGGCGTGGTCGGGTAGAAACCTTCGACCACGAGAGAGCCCTCGTCGTCGAAGCCGGGCGGCTGGGAGAAGACCGGGCTCATGCCGGCGGTCACCTTGAGGGCGTCGCCGAGCGCGAAGAAGGCGCCGTAGATCTCGTCGAAGCGCGCCACGCTGAACTGCGACTTGAAGGCGATCGAGGCCTGGTCGTGGAGGCCCTGCATGGAGCGCGCGGCCACCGAGGTGGCGAAGACGCCCATGGTCTCGTGGACCAGCGCCACGAGCTCTGCCTCGGGCGGCATGCGCCCCGGCGCATTGGCCAGCTCCAGATCCGCGCTATCGACCCGCAGGCGGTGGATCCGCCAGTGGTCGCCTTGCTTCACGAAGTCGATTTCCACGCCGCGGGTAGTCTCGTCGTCGTACCGCAGATTGCCCGTCAGGTGCCCGGCCGGGCCGCCGCCGATGGAGGTTTCGACGCTGCGATTACCCCAGCTCGTCTCCTTCAGGCGGTCCAGCGCCAGGCCCTCGGAAAAGGCCGTCAATTGCTCCAGGCTGGTGCCATTGCGGAACTGCGGCGAGGTCCGCTCGTGGGCCGCTGCGACCTGGCCGGCGGCCAGCTCGTCCAGAAAGCCCTCGGCGATCTCGACCAGGGGCGATGTCGCTCTGAAGATGAAAAACACCAGGAGTCCGATGGCGAGAACGACACCGCCGACCCCGATTGCGATTTTCTTGCCCAGTGACATGGCCCCCTCCCTCTTGCCCGCACAGCATGGCCCAGTCCCGGCCGCGAAATCCACTGTTCAAACTGACTCTACTGGAGGAAGCTAGTGGATTGCCCGGCACAAGAAAGGAACCCCGCGCGATGACCGATCTCGAAAGCTGCCGCAACCACGCCGTTGTCGTGCAACCCGGCGAAGGCGCGTCCTTCTGGCAGCCCAAGCCGGCCAACGGTCACTCCGATCCCACCCTGGTGCCGGCCAATACGAAGTTCGGGGGCTTCTCCATGGGCTACCAGACCATCGCGCCCCATTCCCGGATCCGCGCCCACTCCCACGGCGAGCAGGTCGAGCTGCAGATCTGTTTTTCCGGCCGCGGCCATGTGGAGGTGAACGAGGTCCGCCACGAGCTGGTGCCGGGGACGGCCTGTTTCCTCGGCCCCGACGTGCGCCACGAGATCTTCAACGACAGCGACGAGGACCTGGTGCAGCTCTGGGTGATCGGCCCGGCCGGCCTGGAAGACTTCTTCCAGTCGATCGGCCGCCCGCGCAGGCAGGACGAGGCCCCGCCGGAACCTTTCGACCGGCCCGAGAACGTGGTCGCCATCGAACGCGCCATGGGTTTCGAGGGCACCTAGTGGATAGAATCTAACATATGGTACCCCTACGATCGCGTATCCTGGTTTCTCAGAAGGAGAGGACCCGCCGGCGATGCCAAAGCATCGTCAAGGGGGCTCTACGCGCTGAGAAGCCAGGATACGCGACCCGCTGGGCGGCTTGCCGCGCTCATCGGCAGCGTTCCGCAAGGCTTGTGATGCGCGCATCACGGCGCCTCGCGCGCCTTGCCGAGTGAACGTGGCAAGCCGTCGTAGGGGTACCATATGTTTGATTCTATCCACTAGCCTAGGTCTCTTCGTCGTCGTCGAAAAGAGCGCGCTGGGAGGCCCCGTCGAGGTCGTCGTACTGCCCGTCCTTCAGCGACCAGAGAAAGGCCGCCAGCCCGAGAAGACCCAGGGCCAGGGCGGCGGGGATCAGGAAGGCGAGCGCGTTCACAAGACCTCCTCCCCGCCGCGCGCCAGGCGCAGGGCGTTCAGGGTGACCAGCAGGGACGAGGCCGACATGGCGACGGCGGCGATCAGCGGCGTCACCAATCCCGCCATGGCGAGCGGCACGGCGATCAGGTTATAGACCCCGGCCAGGGCGAAGTTCTGCAGCATCAGCCGACGAGCCCGCCGGGCGATCCTGAGGGTGGTTGCCAAGATACCCAGCGTGCGGCCCTGAAAGACGCAATCGGCCTTGGTCTGGCTGATCGCGCTGGCTTCGGCCGGCGCCATCGAGGCGTCCGCCGCCGCCAACGCCGGTGCATCGTTCAGACCGTCGCCCACCATCAGGACCCGATGGCCCTCGCGGCGCAGGGACTCGATGACCACGATCTTCTCGGCGGGCCGCTGGGCCGCGCGCCAGTCCGCCAGTCCCACCGCCTGGGCGGCCGCATGCACGGCCGGCGCCCGGTCGCCGGACAGCAGTGTCACGGACAATCCCATGGCCTCCAGCGCCGCGACCGCGGCGGCGGCATCGGGGCGCAGGGCGTCGACGAAGTCGAAGCGAACCGGCTTGTCCTTCCCGGCACGCAGCCAGACCGCGGGACCCGCTTCTCCTCCCTCATTGTCCTCGATCTCGCACCAGGCCGCGTTGCCGAGCCGCAACGGCCCCGCAGATGCGCTTGCCTCCAGGCCCAGCCCCGGGGTCTCGGCAACACCCTCGACCCAGGCCGGCGCCAGGCCGCGTTCCCGCGCGGCGGCGAGGATCGCCTTGGCCAGGGGATGGCGGCTCTGGGCCGCGAGCCCCGCCGCGGCGGCCAGATCGCCGGCCTCATAGGCATCCGGTTGCTCCAGGGCCGGAC
>JAJFGK010000092.1 GCA_021776195.1 Kiloniellaceae bacterium
AACACCGCCATCCTGTTCGAGGGCAAGCCCGTGGGCACGCCCGATGCCGGCGTCTACTGGCGGATCATCGAGCAGCACAAGGTCGCCGCCATGTTCACCGCACCGACCGCGTTCCGCGCCATCAAGAAGGAAGACCCGAACGGCGAGCTGGTGAAGAAGTACGACCTCAGCCATTTCCGCACCCTGTTCCTGGCCGGCGAGCGGGCCGACCCGGACACCATCAACTGGGCCGAACAACAGCTTGACCGGCCGGTCATCGACCATTGGTGGCAGACCGAAAGCGGCTGGCCGATCGTCTCCAACTGCATCGGCCTGGGCCAGCTGCCGGTGAAGTACGGCTCGCCGACCAAGACGGTGCCGGGCTACGAAGTGCGGGTGGTCGACGAAGCCTGTCGCGAGATGCCCCGGGGCGAGACCGGGGCCATCGTGGTCAAGCTGCCGCTGCCGCCGGGCTGCCTGCCGACGCTGTGGCAGAACGACGAGCGTTACATCGAGTCCTACCTGAGCGAGTTCCCGGGCTTCTACAAGACGGCCGATGCCGGCTACCAGGACGAAGACGGCTATCTGTTCGTGATGAGCCGCACCGACGACATCATCAACGTCGCCGGCCACCGGCTCTCGACCGGCGCCATGGAAGAGGTCCTGGCCACCCACCCCGACGTCGCCGAATGCGCGGTGATCGGAGCCGCCGACCAACTGAAGGGCCAGTTGCCGGTCGGCTTTTTGGTGCTGAACGCCGGAGTCGAGCGCGGCCACGGGGAGATCGCCGGCGAGGTGGTCAAGCTGGTGCGCCAGCAGATCGGCCCGGTCGCCGCCTTCAAGCAGGCCGCGGTGGTCGCCCGCCTGCCCAAGACCCGCTCGGGCAAGATCCTGCGCGGCACCCTGCGCAAGATCGCCGACGGCGAGCCCTACAAGGTCCCCGCCACCATCGACGACCCGGCGATCCTCGATGAGGTCGGCGCGGCGCTGAAAGGCCTGGGCTATCCGCAAGGGGGGTGAGGGGGCGGACGAGCCGACGGCCGCTGTCATCTACTCCCTCCCCCTCGATGGGGCAGGGTCGGGGTGGGGGTGATCTCTCGACCACTCCGCTCCACATTGAAAAAGAACGGCTGCCGCACCATCACCCCCACCCGCCCGCTCGCGCGGGCGACCTCCCCCGTCGAAGGGGAAGCTGAGTTGCGGCAGCGATCAAACCCTTCCAGAGACTCCGGCGCTCGGATTGTGGGCGCGGCTGGCAGTCGGTCCTTCGGAGGAGAGGCTGTTGGAAGTGCCCATGCTCTTGTTGCCGCCTGGCGGCCGTGACAGCCTGGGCCGCTGGAGCAAACCAGTGGGACGAAAAGGCAATGGTGGCCGATCCGCTCGGCGCGACGCTTTGGGCGGCCAGCGCGCCGCCGGCCCCGGCGCTGCCGCCCTTGCGCGGCGACAGCCAGACCGACGTGGCGGTGGTCGGGGGCGGCATTCTGGGGCTGTCCTGCGCCCTGCATCTGGCCGAACGCGGAGTCGCGGTGACGGTGCTGGAGGCCGGCGCGCCGGGGCTCGGGGCCTCGGGCCGCTCGACCGGATTTGTCGTGCCCAGCCTCTATGCCTCGCTCGACCGGGCCACGGTCGCCGGCGTCCTGGGCGAGGACCACGCCGCGCGCTTCCTCGCCTTCGTCGCGGGTTCGGGCGCGGCGGTCTTCGATCTCATTGCGCGCCACGGGCTCGCCGCCGCGGCCGAGACCACCGCCTGGGTTCACCCCGCCGCGAGCCCGGCCTGGGCCGCGCGCCTGCGGGCCCGGCGCGAGGAATGGGCGGCCCTGGGTAAATCGGTCGACTGGCTGGATGCGGCGGAGGTCACGGCGCTAACCGGCGTTCCGGGTTACCACGGCGCCCTGCTGGACCGCAGCGGCGGGCAGCTCAATCCCCTGGCCTATGCCCGCGAGCTGGGTCGCGCGGCGACCGCGTGCGGCGCCGAGGTTTACGCCGACAGCCCGGTCCTGCAGCTCGAGCGCGACGGCGCGGCCTGGCGTCTGCGCACGCCGGCGGGAGAGCTTCGCGCCGCGCGGGTCCTGCTGGCGACCAACGCCCTGACCGGTCAGCTCTGGCCGGCCTTGGCGCGGGCCAGCCTGCCGGTCACGGCCTACCAGATGGCGACCGCGCCGCTCGCCGAGGCCGACCAGGCGCGGATCCTGCCCGAGCGCTGGTGCCTCTCGGACACCCGCCGTCATCCCTTTGCCCTGCGTTGGAGCGCCGACGGCCGCCTGGTGACCGGGGGGCTGGTCTTTGGCGGCCCGGCCAAGCTGGCGCGTGCCCGGCGCGGCTTCCTCAAGCGGCTGGCCAGGCTGGTACCCGACCTGCCGGTGGTGCAATCGTCATTCGTCTGGCGCGGCACCATTGCCGCCACGCCCCATCGCCTGCCGCTCTACCTCGACCTGGCGCCGGGCCTGGAGTCTCTGGTCGCCTGCAACGGCCGCGGCATCGCGCTGACCACTGCCTTGGGCCAGGCCTTGGCAGCGAGCTATGTTGGCGAGACCGACGCGACCGCGTTTCCCCTGCCGCTGCGCCCGCCGGCCGCCTACGCGGCCCGCCTTCTGGGGCCGGCCGCGCCCAGTCTTTGGCTTGCCAAGGCGGGCCTCCTGGAGCGTTGGAACTGAGCCCCTTGATCAGCCCGGTCCGTGGCCTTGCGGCGGGCCGGACCCCGTGGCAGCTTGCGGCCGAATCAGGGTCTCGAACAGGGGAGCGGACAGGTCATGGACATGAAGGACAAGGTGGTGGTGATCACCGGGGCGGCGCAGGGGATCGGCTTTGCCTGCGCCGAGCGCTTCGCCCGGGAAGGCGCCAAGGTGGTGCTGTCGGACGTCGATCAGACCAAGGGCGAGGAAGCCGCGGAAAAGATCCAGGCGACCGGCGCGGATGCGGTTTTCATCGCCTGCGACGTCGGCGACAAGGGCCAGGTCGAGGCGCTGATCGGCGGCGCGGTGGCGGCCTTCGGGCGCATCGATTGCTGCGTCGCCAACGCCGGCATCGTCCATGCCTGCGACTTTCTCGAGCTCGAGGAGGAAGATTTCGACCGGGTCATCCGGGTGAACCTGAAGGGCGTCTTCCTGACCGGGCAGGCCGCGGCCCGACAGATGGTCGCCCAGGCGCCGGACGGCGAGGGTGCGCGCGGCACCATTGTCAACATGTCCTCGGTCAACGCGGTGCTGGCGATCCCGCAGATCACCCCCTACGTGGTCGCCAAAGGCGGGGTCAACCAGCTCACCAAGGTGATGGCGCTGAACCTGGCGACCCAGGGCATTCGGGTCAACGCGATCGGCCCAGGCTCGATCAACACCGAGATGTATCAGGCGGTCAACAGCGACCCGGCCAAGGTCAAGGGCGTGCTGTCGCGCACCCCCATGGGCCGGCCCGGCGAACCCGACGAGGTCGCCAAGATCGCGGTCTTCCTGGCCTCGGACTATTCCAGCTACATCACCGGCCAGACCATCTATCCCGACGGCGGGCGCATGGGCCTGAACTACGTGGTGCCGGTGGCGGACTAGGTACGGATTCGACAATAAAGATCGTCATCCCGGACAGACCGTCAGGTCTGAGCCGCGATCTTTTCGGGTTTGGGCTGTGTTACGAGATCCCGGCTCGGTCCCCGGCTGCCGCCGGGCCCCGTCCGGGATGACGCGGTTGTTGCCTCAGTCTTTCGGCATCAGGCCGAAGGCGGCCAGGGGCGAGTCGCTGAGCGGCGACTGCATCGGCTCTTCCACCACCGGCTCGGGCTCGGGGATCGCGATGCCGGCCTTTTCGGCGGCCTTGCGGGCCTTGGCGACGGCGGCGTTGAGATCGGTCTGGTTGCAGAGGCCGAGCAGAACGGGATCGCGCGGGCGGATGTTGGGCGAGTTCCAGTGCGAGCGCTCGCGCACCGCCTGGATCGTGTTCTTGGTGGTGCCGATCAGGCGCGCGACCTGGGAATCCTTCAGCTCCGGGTGGTGGCGCAGCAGCCAGGCGATGCCGTCGGGCTTGTCCTGGCGCTTGGCCACCGGGGTGTAGCGCGGGCCCTTGGTGCGCTTCTTGGGCTTGGGCAGCTCGGAACGCGACATGCGCAGAAAGGCGGTCTTGTCCTTCTCGCAGCGCTCGATCTCCTCCCGGGTCAGCTCGTGCGAGCCGATCGGGTCCATGCCCTGGATGCCGACCGCGACCTCGCCGTCGGCGATGCCTTGGATCTCCAGCGGGTGCAGGCCACAGAAGGTGGCGATCTGATCGAAGGTCAGCGTGGTGTTGTCGACCAGCCAGACGGCGGTCGCCTTGGGCATCAGGGGCAAATCCATAGTAGCTTCCTCCTCTCGCGCGCCGCAGCCCTTTTTCCGGGCCGGCCCCGCGCGATGGACCTGTTCTCTAGAAAACGGGATCTGGGCCGTGAGATAGCGCGAAAGGCGGAAAAGGCCAAGCCTTAAGTGCGTTGCCGCGCCGCCGTGGCCGGCCCGTCCAGCCGTTGTTCATCTCCCATGGCCATAGGGAATGACCATGGGACGCTCACGCGCCGCTGGGGCTTTCCTCGCGCACGCTGCGGGCGCGCGGTCGCGCTTGCCAAAGGACCGTGAAGGTAAATCACGGCTCTTTGCTCGTATCCTCCAGCGTCAAGACGATCTTGCCGATGTGCTGGCTCGATTCCATCAGCCGGTGGGCCTCGGCGGCCTGTGCCAGGGCGAAGCTGGCGGCCATTACCGGCTTGACCTGGCCGGCGGCGATCAGCGGCCAGACGGTCGCCTCCAGCTCGCGGGCGACCTGGGCCTTGAAGGCGACCGAACGGGCGCGCAGGGTCGAGCCGGTCAGGGTGATGCGCTTCAGCATCAAGGGTGTGAAGTCGACTTCCGCCTTGGAGCCGCCGAGAAAGGCGATGTAGGACAGCCGGCCGTCCGGCGCCAGTGCCTTCAGATTGCGCTGGATGTAGTCGCCGCCCACCATGTCGAGGATCAGATCGACCCCGCCTTCGGTCATCTCCTTGACCACCTGGACGAAGTCCTCCTCGCGGTAGTTGATCGCCCGCGCGGCGCCCAGTTTCTCGCAGGCGGCGCACTTGTCGGCCGATCCGGCGGTGGCGAAGACCCGGGCGCCCAGGGCCTTGGCGAGCTGGATCGCCGTGGTACCGATGCCCGACGAGCCGCCGTGCACCAGAAAAGACTCGCCGGCCCTCAGCCCGCCACGCTGGAAGACGTTGACCCAGACGGTAAAGAAGGTCTCGGGCAGGGCCGCGGCCTCGGCCATGGTCAGCCCCTCGGGCACCGGCAGGCACTGGGCCGCCGGCGCCGTACAGTAGGCGGCATAGCCGCCGCCGGTGACCAGCGCGACCACCCTATCGCCGATCCGCCAGCGGGCCGGGCCGGCCTCCGCCGCCTCCGGTTCCAGGGCCACCACGGTCCCGGCGATCTCCAGGCCGGGGATGTCCGAGGCGCCGGGTGGCGGCGGATAGCCGCCCTTGCGCTGGAGCACGTCGGGCCGGTTGACCCCGGCGGCGGCGACCTCGATCAGGACCTCGCCGGGACCGGCCTGGGGCCGCGGCCGGGTTGCCGGACGCAGCACCTCGGGGCCGCCCGGCTGGGCGATCTCGATCGCGGTCATGGTTTCCGGAAGATTGGTGGCTGCCATGGCCCCTGGTCCTTTTGGTTCGTGTCACGCAGATCCTTGGCTTTGCGCCCGTCCTGTTTAACTATGGCCCCCTCACCGGGAAGGCAAGCAGGGGTTGGAGGGGCCGATGGATATTGAAGACCTGGAGCCGCGCAAGGCGATCGAAAAGCCCAAGGACCTGGATATCATGGGGGTCGAAGAGCTGGAGGCCTATCTGGCCGAGCTCGAGACCGAGGCGGCCCGGGTGCGCGACAAGATCGCCGCCAAGAAGGCCTACCTGACCGGCATGACCGGCCTGTTCAAGACCTGATCCCGCGCCGCAGCCAGAACAAGAGCCAGCCCAGCGGCCCGAGAAAGACCACCATGATCAGCCAGCCGACACGGGGGCCGAAGGGGCAACTGGTTCCCGCCGGGGCCCGCCAGGGCCCGGCCCGCCGTGACAGCGCGACGTGGGCCAGGGGCGCAAGGTAGAGCAGAAGGAAGAGGGACCAGGCGATGAGACGTTCCGACATGCCCGGCAGTCTGCCGCGGCCGCCCCGGGCTCACAAGGCAGCGCCCTCAAGGGCAAAGGAGGTGGTCACCCCGGAGGCCGTCCGGCCTTGGCGCCGGGAAGACGAGCCGGGATCTCGGGCCGTACCATCCTATCCACGAGATCCCGGCTCGAGGCTGCGCCTTGTCCGGGATGACGATCCCAAAGTTCATTCGGGTCACCCCGGACGGGCTCCGGCCGCCGGCCGGGGACCGAGCCGGGGTCTCGGTCTCTTCGCTGGACTCAAGAGGACGGCACCGTCTTGGGCGCGCTGATCGACATCGTCCTGCCGGTCTTCGGGGTGGCCCTTCTGGGCTTCGGCGCCGGACGCTTCAAGCTGATGTCAGAGGCGGCGGTCGACGGCCTGGCGGGCTTCGTCTACTACGTTGCGACACCGGCCCTGTTGATCCGGGCCCTGGCCACCACTCGGGCCCTGGAGGTCGCCAACCTGGATGTGCTCTGGGCCTATTTCAGCGGCACCCTGATCGTCTTCTTCGCCAGTTGGCTGTTCGGCCTGCGGGTCTTCAAGTTCAGCGACGGCAGCGAGGGCGCCCTGGCCATGGCCAGCGTCTTCGGCAACACCGTGCTGCTCGGCATCCCCATTGTCTACACCGCCTTTGGCGACGCCGGCCTGATCCACCTGATGCTGATCATCACCTGCCACTCCGCCATCCTCATGCCGCTCTCCATCACGGCCATCGAGATCGGCCGCGCCAGCGGCAAGGGGTTCTGGCACACCGCCCTCGGAACGCTGCGTCTGCTGATGCGCAATCCGGTGCTGATCTCGGCGGTGATCGGAGTCGCCTATGGCTTTTCGGGCCTGGCCATTCCCCAGGGCCTCGACCGTTTCCTGACCCTGCTGGGCGGGGCCAGCGTGCCCTGCGCGCTCTTTGCCCTGGGCGCCTCCCTGGCCGGCTTCAAGCTCGGCGGCGTGCTCGGCCATGCCGCCACGGCCTCGGCCCTGAAGCTGATCGCCCATCCCCTGCTGGTCGGGTTCTTCGCCTTTGCCGTCTTCGACCTCGATCCCGTGGCCGCCGCCGTGGTGCTGATCACCGCCGCCCTGCCGACCGGGGTCAACGCCTTCATCGTCGCCCAGCAGCATCAGGTCTTCATTGCCCGCTCGGCCTCGATCGTGCTGATTACCACGGTGCTGGCAATCCCCCTGTTGGCGGCGATCCTGACCTGGCTGCGCGTCGGCGGCTGACGTCTCGGCTGTCGGGCGCGCTGATGTCCGCCGAGATCGGTCACGGCAGGGTATCCGTGGCGGCAGGGGGACCAGAAAAAACCAAAAATTTTGCACGTTCGGCGAAATTAATATTTTTATAGGCCCGGCCTGCGCGAGCAAGTTCTTGTTTTTGTTACATAGCTGTCTCACTCAGCAGCCCCGGTCCAAATTATCGTTAATAATTTGTTAGTATTTTATGACTAGTGTAGCTCGTGACGGTGAGGGCGTTCCGCCCTGGAATGGCCCTTCCGTTGTTCGGATGTTTATCCGTTCCTTGTAACGCCTCCCTGTTAAACTTGCCGCCGGCTTGTCCGGCGGTTTTTTTGTGTCGGGTTTCGGGCGGCTTTTGGCATCGGATTCAGCGCCGGTTTCTGCGGCTTTGGCTGTAAAATCACAGTGTTAACGATTCCCTGCTTGACCGCGGGACCCTCGCGGCCTAATAATCCCCGCACAAGGCAAGTTGACAGGGTAAGGCACAATTCAAGAGGGCCAGCGGTCTCCAAAAGGACTGCAAGGCCCTCCTTTTTTTGCCCAAATCCCTGCCCGGACCGCCGGCTTTATTTTCATTATATCAATAAGTTACGAAGACCTCGGGCCGACTCGCGGTATTTCACTGTTCGCATCCCGGCTAGGCCTTTATAAACCGCGGAAAGCAAGATCCGCTCGGGCGGGCCTGGCTTGGGCAAAATGCGGGCAAGGGGAGACGGAAAATGGCGGATCCGAAATACCTGAAGTTCGACACCCTGGCGCTTCATGGCGGCCAGCGGCCCGACCCGGTGACCGGGGCGCGGGCGGTGCCGATCTACCAGACCAGCTCCTACGTGTTCCAAGACACCGAGCACGCCGCGTCGCTGTTCAATCTGGAGCGGGCCGGCCACATCTATAGCCGCATTTCCAATCCCACGGTGGCGGTGCTGGAGGAACGAATCGCCGCCCTGGAGCACGGCGTCGGCGCGCTGGCGACGGCATCGGGCCATGCCGCCCTGCACCTGGCGGTGGTCACCCTGATGAGCCAGGGCGCCCACATCGTGTCGTCCTCTTCGCTCTATGGCGGCTCGATCAATCTCTTCTCCCACACCCTGCCGCGCTTCGGCATCACCACCAGCTTCGTGAAGCCGCGCGACCTCAAGGGCTTCGAGGCGGCGATCCGGCCCGAGACCCGGGTGATCTATGCCGAGACCCTGGGCAATCC
>JAJFGK010000093.1 GCA_021776195.1 Kiloniellaceae bacterium
CGCTTCAAGGTCGTCACGGCGTATGGTGAGCATATTGCTGCAAGTGCCTTTGTTCCGAGCGGTAGCGCAACCGATCCGCTCCGAGTTGAGATGCACGACCCCGCCGTCGCATTCGCCGCAGGTCATTAACCCCGAAAACAGATAACGCGGACGCCGGCGATCCCAGTAACCGGGCTGGCCTTTGGCAAAGCGGCTGGCCTTCATTTCGCCCTGGCGGGCTTTGACCCCGTCCCACAAAGTTTGATCGATCAGGCGAAGTTCAGGCACATCGTGAGTAATCCACGAATTAACTAAGCATTCACCTCTTCCTGCCACTTAGTCCATACGAAGTGGATGGATACTATTTGATTTGGTTAGCCCACTAGGGCTCATCTTCTACCAACTTGGTTAGGCACCGCTGATATTGCCGGTGCAATCGAGTAGCGATCAAAGAATGATTCATCCATACAAGCTCCTGATTTTGGCGTCAATTTCGGATCGGCCAGTAACACCCGGCCGGTACCCGCAGAAACCTCATGCGCATGGAGAACAACATGCTCGACCGCTTCAAGGTCCAACTCAACATCCGCAACCGACTCATACTCGGGTTTTCCACCATCATTGTCATTTTGGGCGTTGCGGTCGGGACGACGCTGTTCAAGGTCGACGCGGTCCAGAGCGAGGCCAATCGGATCGTTGATCTGCGCGTGCCCACGGCTTTCACGAGCTCGGGCATCGTCAAGGACATGTATGCCTCACTGGCGGCGCTGCGCGGCTGGATGATCACGGGAAATCCAAAATTCAAGGCCGAACGTACCGCCGTGTGGGCCGGTATCGATCGGAAACGTGCGGAAATGGATCGGCTCGCGGCGAGTTGGACTGTTCCGGCGAATGTCGCCAAGTGGGCCGAGGTCAAGTCGACTCTCGATGAATTCAGGACCGCACAACAGCAGGTCGAGGCGATCGCCCATACGGCCGACGAGCATCCCGCGACCAAGGTCCTGGTCACCGAGGCCGCACCGCGCGCTTCCACGATCATCCAAAACATCACGGCGATGATCGATGCCGAGGCCGAACTCGGGGCAACGGCGGAACGCAAGGCGCTGCTTGGCATGATGGCCGACGTTCGCGGCACCATGGGTCTGGGCCTGGCCAACATTCGCGCCTACCTGCTGACTGGAGACGAAAAGTTCAAAGAACTGTTCGATAGCTTTTGGGCGAAGAACGAAAAGCGCTTCGCCGACCTTAAGAACAATAGCTACCTGCTGAGTTCGGAGCAGCGAGCGGCTTTCGAGTCCCTCTCCACGGCGCGGGCCGAATTCAGTCCGCTGCCGGCGCGGATGTTCGCCATTCGCGGCTCGAAACAGTGGAACATGGCGAACCATCTGCTGGTCACCGAGGCGGCCCCGCGTGCCGGAAAACTGCTGACGATCCTGGCAGGATCGCTTCAAGACGACGGCGCGCGAAGCGGCGGCATGGTGGACAACCAGCTGGGCCTCCTTGCCGCGGATTCGGTCAGGATGGCTGATAACATCAACCTTCTGAGGCTGACCGAGTGGGTGATTTTGGCCGTCGGTCTGGTGGTCGCATCCCTTGTGACCTTCCTGACAGTCCGGGCCATTGTCCCGCCGATGAAGTCCATGACCGGTGTCATGACCAGCCTGGCGAAGGGCGATACGACGGTCGAGGTTCCCGGTCGTTCGAGGACGGACGAAATCGGCGAGATGGCCGGTGCGGTCCAGATCTTCAAGGACAATGCCATCGAGAAGATACGCCTGGAGGCCGAACAAGCGGAGACCGAAAAACGCACAGCTGAGGAAAAGCGTCAATCCATGCTCAAGATGGCGGATGATCTGGAGGGCTCGGTCGGCGGTATCGTCCAGGTCGTGTCCTCGGCTGCCACCGAGATGCAGGCCTCGGCCCAGTCCCTAACGGGAACCGCGGAAGAGACCAGCTCACAAGCCACCGCCGTCGCCGCCGCTTCCGAAGAGGCAACGACAAACGTCAACACCGTGGCGGCCGCGACGGAAGAGCTCACCGGCTCGATCAGTGAGATCAATCGTCAAGTTTCCAAGTCTACCGAGATCACGGCCAAGGCGGTCGAGGAGGCCGGCCGGACGACGGAGATCATCCAAGGCATGGCTCAAATGGCCGAGAAGGTTGGCGACGTCGTTAGTCTGATCAACGATATCGCCGAGCAAACCAACCTGCTGGCGCTCAACGCCACGATCGAGGCGGCCCGTGCCGGCGAGGCCGGCAAGGGCTTCGCGGTGGTCGCTTCGGAGGTGAAGAATCTCGCCTTGCAGACATCCAAGGCAACGGAGGAAATTTCCTCCCAGATCGATGAAATGCAAAGCGTCACCAGCGACAGCGCCAAGGCGATCGAGGGCATCAGCGAGATCATCAACGAGGTCAACCAGATCGCCGGGAGCATTGCCGCGGCCATCGAAGAGCAGGGCGCGGCAACAGGGGAGATCGCCCGCAATGTGCAGGAAGCCTCCCAGGGCACCCAGGAAGTGTCCTCGAACATCGCCGGCGTCAGTCAGGCCGCCAGCGAGACGGGTCGTTCCGCCGGCGAGATGCTGGAAGCGGCCGGCGAGCTGTCGAGCCAGTCGGAAACTCTGCGCGAGGAGATCAGTCGCTTCCTGGCTGGGGTCCGAGCTGCTTAACTACAAAGTACTGGCTGAACCATGCCAGAGGGAGCCCTCGCCACGCGCCCCGCGAGGGCTTCCTCGTTTGGCCTTCCTCGCCACTGGAGGCGATGACAACAAAGATGCCAGCCATTCACACCCTCGTCCTGGAACGCGGAACCGCCCCCTTCGATCGACAGATTTTAGAGCTCGAGGCACAGCGAACGACCCTGATTTCAGCATTTGAGCAGGTGGCGGCGGATCTGAGATCCCTGTCCAGGCAGCCAGGATTTGGCTTTGTGGACGACTTGATCCTTCGGTATCGGCAGAACTTGCGCTTGGTGGATAAGATCGATCCGCATGCGCTTCCGTCCCCAGCGGTGCTGACGGCGCTGACGAACAGGTTGAAGCTGTTGAGTGGTGCATTCACGATCTGCAGAGGTCTTGCCCAGCTCCGGTTGGGATTGCTCTAGCTCTAGCTCGCCCAGATCCACAGCAGCATCGGGGTCGAGACCAGCAGGATCAGGCCGTCGAGCGGCAGGCCCATGCGCCAGTAGTCGGAAAAGCGGTAGCCGCCGGGGGCCATCACCAAGGTGTTCGACTGGTGACCGATCGGGGTCAGATAGGGCGAGGCCGCACCGATCGCCACGGCCATGAGGAAGGCATCGGGCGGCGCGCCCAGGCCACGGGCGATCTCCAGCGCCAGCGGTGCCATCAGGACCGCGGTTGGCGAGTTGTGCACCAGATCGGACAGCAGCATCGAAATCGCGGTGACCAGGGCAAGGGTGGCCCAGAGCGGCAGGTCGCCGGCAAGCCCGACCACGCCCTGGCCCAGCAGGGCCGTGGCGCCGGTGGTCTCGAGCGCGCCGCCCAAGGGTAGCAGGCAGGCGAGAAGGATAATGATCGGCCACTCGATGGCGTCGTAGGCCTCGCGCAGGGTCAGACAGTCGCCGAGGATGAGGGCGGCGACGGCCAGCAGGAAGGCGACCTGGATCGGCAGCAGGCCGAAGGCGGTCAGGCCGAGCGCGACGGCGAAGATCCCCAGGGTCTGGAGCGAGCGTCGCGGCCGGCCGATGCGCAGCGCCCGTTCGGCCAGCGGCAGGCAGCCCAGGGTCACGGCGACTTCGTGCAGCTTGGCGCTGTCGCCCTGGAGCAGCAGGACGTCGCCGGTCACGAAGCGCACCGCCCCCAACCTGGTGCGCGGCGCCCAGTCGCGCCGCGCCATGGCGAGCAGGTTCACGCCGTATTTCTCGTGGATCCGCAGGCCGCGCATGGAGCGTCCTTCGATCGGCGCGTTGGGCATGACCACCGCCTCCAGCAGGCTCACCTGCTCGGAGCGCAGATCCTCCTCGCGGAAGTCGGCCTGGCCGGTGGGCGCCAGTCGGTTGCTGGAAAAGAGCGGCTCCAGCGCCGCCGGGTCGCCCTCGAGGACCAGGACATCGTCGATCCGGATGGTATCGGGACCCAGCGGCGCCAGCAGCCGGCGATCGTCGCGAATGATCGCCATCACGGTGGCCTCGTTGTCGCAGAGCTGTTCCAGGTCGCGGACCCGCGCGCCCTTCAGGGTCGAGCCTTCCGGCACGCGGGCTTCGATCAGATAGTCGGTCACGGCAAAGTGCGGCTCGGCCGTGCCCGGTGCTTCCTCGCGCCCGGTCGGCAGGAGCCGCCAGCCGATCAGGGCGAGATAGGCAAATCCCACCAGGGCCACCGGCAGGCCGACCAGGGCGAAATCGAACAGACTGAAGGCCGTGCCGCTGGTCTCGCCGCGAAAGCTTGCGATGATGATGTTGGGGGGCGTGCCGATCTGAGTGATCAGGCCGCCCAGCAGGGTGGCGAAGGAGAGCGGCATGAGGATGCGCGAGGCCGGCCGCCGGCTGCGGGCGGCCTGACGCAGGGCGACCGGCAGCATCAGCGCCAGGGCGCCGATATTGTTCATGAAGGCGGAAAAAACCAGTCCCAGGCCGCCGGTGGCGCCGATCTGCACCGTCGTCGAACGGTCCGCCCAACCCAGCAGCCGGACCAGTTGGTCGACCAGCCCGGAGACCTGCAGCGCCCGGCTGATGATCAACACCGCCGCGACGGTGATCACCGCCGGATGGCCAAAGCCCATGAAAGCGGACTCGGCCGGCACCAGCCCGATCAACACCGCGGCGAGCAGCGCCAACAGCGCCACCAGGTCGTAACGCCAGCGGCCCAGGACGAAGAGCGCCATGGTCAGCAACAGCAGTCCGAATAGAAGGCCCTGGTCGAGGGTCATGATCCCCACCGCTCGAAGGGTTGGCGCGAAGAGTCTTGGCGTTACGAGAAAAGGTACAGTGGTTGCAGCCTGCTAACCAGGATCAACTGCCCCTGCGGGGCCGGGACCGTCAGCCCGGCAGCGGGTCGACCCGGGCGGCGCGGGCGGCGGGGCGGGCGCGGCCGAGCCGCGGGTGCATGCGGCGGCAGGCGCTCACCATCAGCAGCATGGCGACCCCGCCGACCACGTAGACCGCGGCCAGGTCTAAGCCGCGCAGCAGGACAGCGAAGAGGCCGGGTGGTCCCAATTCCGAGAAATCGCGGTAGGTCGAATAGACCGAGGTCATCTCCGGACGCTCGTGGGGTCGAACCGCCAGCATGAAGGGCGTGTTGCCGACCGCATCCATGGAAACGGCGATCAGGGCGGCAATCATCAAGACCCCGGCGGCGATCAGCGGGGCCGGGCCGGCGAAGAGGGCGACGCCGGCGGTGGAGGCGGCGGTCCCGAGAAAACCGTTGATCAGAACCCGGCGGATGCCGACGGCCCGCAGATAGCGCGAGAAGAGCGGCAGCAGAAAGAGAAAGGCCGTGCCGCCGGAGACCATGGCCCCGCCGGCCAGGGGGCCGAGGCCGCTCTCGACCGCGAAGATCGGCGTGTAGATGAAGAAGAGCACCCACCAGGAACTGCGACCCACGGCGATCGTCCAGGCCAGGACGAGGCGCGGCTGGGCGGTGAAGCGCGCCAGGTTTTTCAGCGGACTGGCCACCGATCCACGCGGCCGGGTCAGCTGCGGACTGTCGGTCAGGCGGAGAAACCAGAAGTATCCCAGCATGATGTTGATCGTGGCGGCACTGAGGGCGTAGGGCAGCCAGTGTGCCACATGGGCCTGCAGGACCACTCCGAGTAGCGGCCCCAGGGTCCAGGCGCCGGCCGAATAGAAGATCCGCAGGGGCTCGCTGCGGGACAGCCCCTGACGCGGAATGTTGTCCATGATGTAGAGGTTGGCGCAGACCGTAAGCGCGACCACGCCGAGAACCCGCAGGCCCATGCCGACGAGCTGGGTTTCAAGGTGGCCCCAGAACAGCATGAAGCAGGAGGCAAGGGCGCAGACCCCGCCAGCGCTATAGACATAGCGCCGCGCCGTGCGGCGGACCAGCCAGGGCATGCCGAGGTTCGCCGCCAAGCCAAGCAGGCCGACCAGGAAATAGAGACCGCTGACCTTGTCGCTGGTGCCGACGATGGCCAGCACGTCCAGCGGGATGACCGTGGTCAGCAGCGCACGGGCGAAGGATTCCATGGCAAAGAGAAGGGCAAAGGCTTCCGCGCTGGGGGCTCCCAGGCGGCGCATCCAAACCGGATGGCGAACGAACATGAAGCGGTCCCTGGAAGCGGCAGGCAGGTCAGCCTGGGCCCTGAAATGCGATTTGGATAACGAAAAGATTTGCCTGCCATGATCGAAATAGTCGATCGTAGAGGCCACTTCGATTGGGAGCCCGGTCAATGAACACGGAATCGATCAGGACTTTTTTGGAAGTCGCCGGCTGCGGAAATTTTCACCGCGCCGCCGAGGCGCTAAACGTGACCCAATCGACGGTCAGCGCGCGGGTCAAGGGGCTCGAAGATCACTTCGGCATGCCGCTCTTTCGCCGCCACCGTGCCGGCGTCGCGCTGACCGCGGCGGGCCAGCAGTTTCGCCGCTATGCGCTCAACATGCAGCAGCTCTGGTACCAGGCGCATCAGGCGGTGACCTTGCCGCAGGGCTATTCCAACGTCTTCGCGCTGGCCGCCCAGGTCAGCCTTTGGGACCGGCTGATCCTGCCCTGGATACCCTGGATGCGCGAGGCCGCGCCGGGGGTCGCCATTCGGGTCGACGCCGACTACTCGACAAGTCAGATGCGCCAATTGGCCGATGGCCTGATCGACATCGGGGTGATGTATCAGCCGCGCCGGCAGGCCGGCCTCAGGGTCGAGATGCTGTTCGAAGAGACCCTGGTGCTGGTCGCCACGGAGCAACGCAGAGTCACGCCGGGCTGGCGCGAGGACTATGTCTTCGTCGACTGGGGCGATGCCTTTCGCGAGGTTCATGCCCAGGCCTATCCCGCCATGGAAACCCCGGCGGTTTCGGTCGGTCTGGGTGCCCTCGGCCTGCAGCACATTCTGCAGCAGGGCGGCTCCGGCTACTTTCCGCTTCGCGTGGTCGGACCCTTGATCGAGGCCGGGCAGCTCTTTCGGGTCGAGGATGCGGTCGAGGCACAGCGCCCGGCCTACGTGGTCTACCACGACAATCCCGCCGACCCCGACCTGCTGACCCTGGCGCTGGAAGGTCTGCGCGCGGTGGCGCAGGAGGAGGGGGCCTGATGGGAATTCGGTTGGCGTCCTACATCGCATCCTTCGCCCGCTCGCCGCTGGCGCCCTGATCGGCGATGGCTGCCGGATCGGCGCCAATGCCGTCATCGCACCCGGCGCCCTACTGGAGCCCGGCCGCATCGACGCGCGTCTGGCACTGATTGATCAGGGCCGCGATGGGCCACATGCTGGCCCGGATTGAACGCCCGTCGCGGCAACGTTCAGCCCCCGGTCTGACCGAACACGCGGCCGCTATGCCCCGGCATCGTTTTGCAGGCGTCCGATATAGGTCAGGAAGAGCTCGCGCTCGGAGGTGATGTCGAGCTTGTCGTAGATGCGCCGCCGGTGGTTCTTCACGGTGCCGCGCGACAGGCCGAGGCGCGCGGCGATGGAAATCGTCGGATGGCCCTGCAGGATCAAGCCGACGATATCGCGCTCGCGCGGGGTCAAGTCATCGAGAAAGAGGCTCGCCGGATCGCTGGCGGCCTTGAAACCGCGCTCGCCGGGCGCGGGCAGGCTGGGCCGGGCCTCGACGGTCCAGAGCGTACCGCCGGGTGCCAGGCGAAAGCCCTCGTCGAGGGCTTCCCGGTGCAGGATCAGCGGGCCGGGCAGGGCGGCGCTTTGGTCAGCGAGCCCGAGCCGCGCCTCGGCCAGCGCCCCGTTCAGCCGTTTTTCGAGCTCGCGCCAGGCGGCGTTGGCGAAGACCTGATTGCCGCTCTTGTCGGTGACTTCGATGGGTTGGCCTTCCGGCAGGCTGGGGGCGCCGCCCTGGACCGTCGATGCCCCGCCGAAGAGGGCGCGGACATGGGCCTTGTGAAGGCCGGCCAGGATCGGAAAGACGTTCCTCAGCCGGGCAATCTCGGCAGCCGTGAAGCGCCCGTCGCGGCGTTCCAGAAACAGGGCCACGCTGGCGCCGCCCAAGGGAGGAAGGAACAGCCCGACCTCGTCGCGGATCCCCGACTCGACCAGGAACTCGCGCAGGTAGCGGCCACGACGCACCGCGGCCGACGACAGGTCGTTCAGCGTGATGACACCGGGTTCCTGGCGCTCGCGCCAGTTCAGATAGAAGGGATCGAACTGATAGTAGTGCTCCAGATAGCGCGCCGCCAGTTCCGTCGGATAGCCCGGCGAAGAGACCAGGTAATCCGGTTTGCCGTAGCGCGAGTAGCGGGTCAGGGTGGTCCAGTCATGCGCCACCAGCCTGCCGGCAAAGGCGAGGAGCTTCTCCTCGAAGCCATTCTGCCCGATGGCCTCCGCCAGCGCTCCGAGAGCCAAGGCAAAGGCAGGGTCGGTCATGCGCTGAACCGCAGCGCCTGCCTTGGTCCCCCTGGCCGCGTTGGCGCGGGGTTTTTGGGGCTCCTTCCAGTTCATGGCGCAGAGGGTGACCTGCGCTGTCGGGACGGTCAAGCGGCCCCGCGCGGAGACCTCTGCGCGCGAGGGCGGTCGGCCGCGGCCTTGCTGCGATGACCGGGACCGACTACCATTTTTCCCGCTTCGGGCCCGATTGGAAGGCCCTCCGCCGATCCAAGAGAACGCAAGCATGGTCAAGCAACAGTCGAATGCGCCAGAGACCCAGCGCTGGGCCGGGCACGGCCATGTCGGCGCCTTTTTGCTGCAGCTAGCCTGCCTGGTGGCGGTGCTGCTCGCGGTCTGGGGCTTCTTTCTGGTCTGGGCCCTGCGCTTCGCCGGTCGGGGCGTGGCCTGTTCTCTCGGCTGCTGAATGAGCGGCGGCGGCACGAAGAACTACATCACGCCCAAGGGCTTCACGCGCCTGAAAGACGAGCTGCGCGCGCTGAGCAACGACGAGCGGCCCAAGGTGGTCGAGGTGGTGTCCTGGGCGGCGGGCAACGGCGACCGTTCGGAGAACGGCGACTACATCTACGGCAAGAAGCGGCTACGCGAGATCGACCGTCGTATCCGCTACCTGGTCAAGCGCATCGAGAGTGCCGAGGTGGTCGACCAGAGCCGGCAGACCAACCGGGACCAGGTTTTCTTCGGCGCGACCGTGACCTATGCCGACAGCCAGGACCGGGAACGCACGGTCCGCATCATCGGGGTCGACGAGGCACCGCTGGAGGCCGGCGCCGTCAGCTGGGTCTCACCGGTCGGGCGCGCCCTTCTGAAAGCCCGGCAAGGCGACCTGGTCAAGGTGGCCACGCCCGAGGGGATCGAGGAACTCGAGGTCCTGGAGATCGCCTATCCCGACGCCTGACCGGGGTCAGGGTTTCTCGCTATCGGGTCGTAGGGTCAACTCGACTTGCCGTTCCGTTTCGGGCTGGGATAGACCTCGATCACCAGGCCCGGGGTCGGCTGGCCGGCGGCCTCCAGGAGCTGTTCCATCGAGACACCCTTGGCCTGGGCGAAGAGCTGATCGCCCCGCTTCATCTCGCCTTCGCCGTAGGCGGCGAAAATCCTGGCATTGGCCATGTTGTCGGCCAGATCGTAGCGCTCGGCGAAGTCGCGCCAGACCCTGATGATCTCGGGACAGGGTTTGGGACCATAGGGGTTCAGGTCGCAACCCTTGCTTCGGATGTCCTGGTAGCGCGCCAGATTGAGCCCCTGCACGTCGCTGGCGATCCCGGTCGGGACGTGCCCGTACTTTGGCACCGGCAGGTTTTTGGCCACGGCGTAGAGCACGTCGGCCTGCTTGTAGTCGCCTTTCGAGTAGGCCTCGAACATGCGACCGCTGCGACGGTCCGTCTCCAGACCGTGACGCTCGGCGAACTCCTGGAAGACACGGCCGATCTCGGGACAGGGCTTGACCCCATAGGGGTTGAGACCGCAGGGCTCCTTGCCGCTCTTCTGGTACTGTCCGGGATTGAGCCTTTGCACTTCGGCCTGCAGGCCGAAGACCGAGCGGCCGCCGGGATCCGGCAAGCCGCGGGCCACCGCCACGAGGCGGTCGCCAAGCGCCTTGTCGTTCTGCATGAAGGCCTGGAAGGCCGCGGCGCTGGACTGGTCGACCGGCAGGTCGTTGAGCGCCGCGAACTCTTCCCAGCGCCGCTTGGCGTCGGGGCAGGGCTTGGGGGCGAAATAGTTGTAGACACACTCCGTCTTGCCCACGGTCGGTAAGACACCGGGGCCGATTTTCTTGCGTTTCACAAAGGTCGTGTCGTGGCTGGCGAACTCCAGCTCGCCGTCACGCCAGACCAGTTCGAAAAGCGCGGTCTGCTGTTGCGGATTCCAATCGGTGCCGATGAAGTAGTTGATCACGACGAAAAGGCTCTCGCCCTGAATCCGGTCGTATTCCCAACCGAGGCTCAGGACCTTCCAGCTCGAGCTCCGCGGACGCACAATCTTGTGCTTTTGATTGTAGCGCTTCAGCTTTCTTCGAATGCTGTATTCCTGCTCCTCGAAGTAGGCCTCGACCTCGTTCTCCGAGGCAAAGGGGAGCGTTTCGGCCGCAGCGTGCCTTGGCGTGGCGGTCAGCAACAGGAAAACAATGAGCAAGCTCAGCAAAGCTCGCATGGGGAAGCCCCCCGGCCCAGTGGGTCGGATCACCCTAGCCGCTCTAAGCGCAAAGGTCGAATCGCTTGACGAGAATCGAGAGGCTGACGGCCGGTTTCGCGCGCGGCCGAGGTGCGCGCGCATAAAGGGGAGGCCAATTGAGTTCCGAGCCATCGCGTCGCACGGCGCGCGTTCGCCGGTCACGAAGAGAGCCTGGGCACGAACCGCATGGTGAAGGAACGCCAGATATCATAGTTCTCTGCCGGCAGGTCGAAGGGCGCACAGCGCTGAAGGGCACCGCGCGCTTCCAAGGCGAAACTCTTGTAGCTCTCGTTCCAGACCATCTCGCCGACCTGCTGAATTTGTGAGCGGGTCAGGGCTCCGGTTTCCGTGAAGGCCACATCGATATCGACCACCAAACTGGCGTTCGACGCCGTTGCCGGATCGACCGACCAGCAGCGTTTGATCTGGGCCCGCAGGGCGCGGATCACGGCCCAGAGTTCGGGGTTGCGCTCGGCCTGGAGATCTTCGTTCTGGAGGTCGGTCAGATTAGCCAGCAGGCTCCGAGGCGAGAACAGGCCGGCGTCGGTCGGCGCCGGTTCCGGCGGTGTCTCGGCCTGGGCGGTCTCTACCGGGGCCATTTCAACTGGGGCCATTTCAACCGGGGCCGTTTCAACTGGGGCCGTTTCATTCGCTTCGGTGGGCGGCTCTAACGGGGGATCGGGTTGCTCGGTGAGGACCTCCGGCTTGCGGGTCGGCGGCGCAGGCACGGGACTGGGTGGCGGTGCGACCGCCGCTGGCGCCGGAGCCGGCGGCGCCTCGGGCGCGGCTGGCAGGTCGAATGCCGGCTGATCTTGGGCGAGGGCTGCCAGGAGCTCGGGCGGTGGCGGGGGCACAAGCGGCTCGAGGGCTGGTTCGGGCGCCGGTTCGGCGTCGAACAGCAGGGGCTTCAAGGCGGCGCGCTCGGTATTCGCCTCGACCGCCGGCGGCTGATCGGCCACCGGTGCCGGGGCCTCTGCCAGGGGAGCCGGTTCGATCGGCGGTGGCGTCGGCCGCTCCAGCTCCACCGTTTGCCGGTCGGGGACAGAGGGCGGATCGGGCAGGGGCGCTGCCACCTCCTCGGGTTCCGGCGGGGCCTCGAAGACCACTTCGATCGCGACCGATTCTGGCGGAGGCACCGATGTTTTCAACTCGGCCCAAAGAAATAGGTAGGTGTAGACGGAACCGTGCAGCAAGGCGGAAAGCAGCACAGCCGTCTTCGTGGCAAGGCTGATCCCCTCGCCACGGTCGCCGGGCTTCGCAATCAGGTTGCCGTAGTTGCCCGAGTTTGCCGGTCTTGAGCCCATCATGGATTGAACCGTATCAGCCGCAACAACATCCGTGAAGCGAGCTTCCCCGGCGCGGCTCCTGCCGCGCCCGGCCGCTCAGCCGACCCAGAAGGCCTTTTCCAGGTCGTCGAAGTCGCTGGCGGGCCCCTCGAACTTGTTGCGGCCCAGCTCCAGGACATAGACGTAGTCGGCGATCTTGAGCGCTTGGCGTATTTCCTGGTCGACAATGAGGATCGTCAGGTCGTCGCCCGAGGTCAGGACCGACAGCATTTCGTAGACGTCTGCCGCCAGCATTTTCGACAGGCCGGCGGTCGGCTCGTCGATCAGCAGAACCTTGGGTTCGGCCATTAGGGTGCGGCCGATCTCGACCATACGCTGTTGGCCGCCCGAGAGCTCGCCGGTGATCTGCTTGCGCTTTTCCCGCAGCACCGGGAAGCGCTCGTAGTTGGCCTCGATCTTGGCCTGGACCTGCTTCTTGTCGCGACGGAAGGTCCAGCCGCCCAGCTCCAGGTTCTCCTGCACCGTCATGTCCTTGAAGACGCCCGGTTGCTGCGGAATGTAGGCAAGTCCCTTGAGGATCTTTTCGTGGGTCGGAACATCGATGATGGACTCGCCGTCCAGCAGGATCTCGCCGTCGTTGGGGCGAAGGAAGCCGAAGATTGCCTTCAACGCGGTCGATTTTCCGACGCCGTTGGCGCCCAAAATCGCGGTGATCTGGTTCTTGCGGGCTTTGATGTTGAGGCCCTGGAGGATGTTCAGATCCTTGTAGTAGCCGACATCGAGCCCGGTGACTTCGAGCGTCGCCGGCGTCGTGTTATCCGGGGCGGCCATTTGATCGGTCATGGCTTGGCCCCCGCGGGGGCCACGGCCTCGGGTTCATCCTCGTCGACCCCGAGATAGGCTTCGATCACGGCGGGATCGTGCTTGACCGCCTCGGGCGGTCCGTCGGCGATCAGGTCGCCGTAGTTCAACACCAGCAGGCGCTTGCAGAGCGAGAAGATCGAGTCCATCTGGTGGCTGATCAGGATAATCGCCTTGCCGGCGCGGTTGACCCGCTCGATGTAGCGGTAGATGACCTCCATCAAGCGCGGATGAACCCCGGCAAAGGGCTCGTCCAGGATGATGACCTCCGGGTCGAGCATCAGCAGGCGGCCGAGTTCGAGCAGCTTTTGCTGGCCGCCGGAGAGCGCCTGGCCGTACTCGTTGCGCAGGTGATCGATGGTGAGGAATTCGAGGACCTCCATCGCCTTGTCCTGCATGGCGGCCTTGTCCCGCCCGGCGCCCAAGGCCAGGGCGGGGACCAGCATGTTCTCGAGCACCGTCATGCGGCGGAAGGACCGGGTCACCTGAAAGGTCCGGCCGAGGCCGACCCGTGCCACTTCGTAGGGCTGCAACTGGTCGATCCGCTGGCCGTTCAGATAGACCGTGCCGCTGTTGGGTTTGATGGCCCCGTCGAGAATGTTGGTCAGGGTGGTCTTGCCCGCGCCGTTGGGGCCGATCAGTCCGACCAGCTCGGGCCCCTCGATCTCGAATGAAACGTCCTTCAGGACATGCAGGCCGCCAAAGCGCTTGTTCAGGTTGGTGACGGTCAGCTGCGTCATTTCGCCGTCTCCGCCGGCTCGCTCTTGCGTTTGGCCACGGTCTCGGCGCCGACATGACCGCGGACGAAGTAGTCGATGAGTGGCGAGATCAAGCCATTGCGCCAGAAACGCAGGGTCAGCATCAAAAGGATGCCGAAGACGACGAGTCGCCAGATCGTCATATCGACCGTAATGGAGCCGATGTCGAAGGAGTTGCGCAGCAGCTCCAGCAGGAAGTTGATGATGATCGCGCCGAGCGCCGCGGCGATGACATTCTCGACCCCACCGATCACCGCCATGGCGACGACCAGGCTCATTTGCAAAATCATCAGGTTGTTGGGCGTGATGATTCGGATGTAGTGGGCCATCACGGCACCGGCGGCGGCCGCCATCATCGAGGTCAGAACGAACACCAAGACCTTGTAGCGCGTCGTGTTGACGCCGAGCGCCGCCGCGGCGTCCTGGTCTTCGCGCAGGGCGCGCACGAAGAGGCCGAATTTGGACTTCGCCAGCCAGGTCATGATGGCGAGGCAGAAGAGCAGCAGGAAAAGCATCACGAAGTAGGGCGGCAACTTGTCGGTTCTATCTAAATGGTGGCCGAACAGGGTGACGCCGGAATCGAACAGGTAGGGCAGCTCTATCCCCGCCTGACCGCGGGTGATCGCGATTTCGGCGCTGATCGCGGCGCGCAGAATTTCCGAGAATCCCAGGGTGAACAAAGCCAGATAGGCCGCCCGCAGGGGCAGCACCAAAAGCCCGATCAATAGGCCGAAAATGCCGCCCATGATGGTGCCCAAGGCGATGCCGAGCCAGACCGGCATGGGGATGATCTCGACGCTGCCGTCCCAGATGGTGAGGGCTTGACGCAGACAGTCTTGCGTCAAGGTCGAGGAGGTCACCCCGATCGGGTTGACGACGATCAGGTAGAGATCGCCGATCGGCAGTTCCGTGCAGAGATTGGTGGGCTCGGGCGACAGGTAGAAATAGTGGCAGAACAGCGCCGTGGTGTAGGCGCCGATCCCCATGAAGCCCAGGTGGCCGAATGAGAACTGTCCGGCGTAACCCGCCAGCATCGACCAGCTCGAGGCCAGGATCGCGTAGAAGAAGCAGGTCGTGAGCACATGCATGACGAAGGGATAGTCGTTCGCGCCGTACACGAACGGAAAGATCGCGAACAGCAGGACCAGGGCCAGTCCCGCCGCTTGCGGTATGCGGTTCCTGGTCAAAACTTACCGTGCGCGCCGCTGGCGAACCGACGGCCGAAGAGCCCGGTCGGTCGCAGCAATAGCGTCAGTGTGAGGATGATCATGCCGTAGGCGGGTATATAGGAGGCCGCCTTCTGCGCGTCGGGCAGACAGCCGGTGCCCGCCGCCTCGAAGAGACCGACGATGACCCCGCCGACGAATGCGCCGGGTATCGACCCCAAGCCGCCGAGGACCAGGATCACGAAGGACCGCATGGCCGGGATCGCGCCGACCTGCGGCAGCCAGGAAAAGGCCTGCACCAACATGGCCCCGGCAAGTGCGGCGATCGTGCCGCCCAGCGCAAAGGCCAGCATGTTCATGCGGTCCGGGTTGATGCCGGCGATGGCCGCCGCCTCGCGGTCCTGGCTGACGGCGCGGAGCGCCTTGCCGGTCCAGGTGCGATGAAGAAAGAACAACAGCAGGCCGAACACCAGGATACACATCACCGCGGCGGTGAAGCGGGGGTTGGAGATCGAAACGGTTTCGAACAGCTCCATATTGCCGCGGCTGGTCTTGATCAGCCAGGGGTCCTCGCTCGAGGGCAGGCGGATCCGGGGGAAGTCGAAATAGCGGCTCGCTTTCAAGGGATTGGCACCGGCGGTGGCTTGGACGAAGTACTGCAGCGTGAAGGCCAAGCCGAAGGTCACCAGGATGCCGTACTCGACCGGTCTGTCGATCTTGCCCTCATACATCGGCGTCAGGAACAACCGCTCGAAGACCGCGCCCAGCACGAAGGCGGCGAGGCAGGCGAGCGCGATCGCGATGATCGGGTTGATGCCGGGCAGCCAGATGGCGGTCAGGAAATAGGTGAGCATCCCGCCGATCATGTAGAACTCGCCATGGGCGAAGCTGACCACGCCCAGAATGGAGAAGATCAGCGTCAGTCCCAGCGCCATGAAGCCGTAGATGATGCCAATGATCAGCCCGTTGACGATCTGCGAGGCGACGAATGAGCCGTTCGAGACGCAGAAGTTCTCGGGATCGGCGAAACCGAAGGCAATCATGAGAACGGCGACCGACGATAGCGCCGGGGCGACCATCAGGCGGGTCGTGATGACCGGTGTATTCATGCAAAGCGGCACCAGGCCGAAAGGCCCCGTCGACGCTCCCAGCATGGCACCGACGAAAGAAGCGTTCGAAGTGTCCAGGTCCCGGCGCAGGTAGGAACGGCGGGTCGCGATGCTCCCGCTCACCGCCCAGAAAATCATCCAGGCGAAGACGCCCCAGAAGATATACGGAAACTCCACGCTCTACCCCCGCCCAGGTCATGAAGTGAATGCGATCGGCAAGATTTCACCGGCGGTCTCCACGATCAGCAGAGACCGCCGGCGTTTTTTGGTTTTGGTTATGCCGCCAGGCGGCGGCCGATAGGCCTTTACTGGCTGACGTAAATCGGATCGCCCGTCTTGTAGGTGTCCGGCCAGATGATCGGCGCCTCGACGGACTCCTGGCCCTCTTTTTGATACTGGATCATGGTCATGGCCGGATCGGGCCATTGGTGCCACCACTCGTCGCCCTTGCCGTCGACGCTCGGGTCCTTCTGGGTCCCGTAGGGGAAGTAGATGCGGCCCAGAGTGCCTTCGTGGCTGATGCCTTCCAGCGCCGCGACGATCGCTTCGCCATCGGTGGAGCCGGCCTCGGTCATGGCCTGGGCCAAAATCGAGATCGAGTCATAGGCTTCCATCGAGTAGCTCTCGATGACGCCCCGACCGGTCATTTCCTTGTAAGCTTCGTTCAGCTTCAGCGCCTTTTCGTTCCACAGGTTCGCCGGCGTGCCGATCCGCTGCACGAAGGCATAGTTGCCGTCAGGCACGTTTTCCCAATAGGCCTTGCTCTCGAGAGATACCTGACCGGCCTGGAACGGGATGTCCAGGGGGCCCATGCCCGCATCGGCGGCCTGCTGGGTGAAGTTGTAGCCCGCCTCGCCGGTGGCCAGCACGATGATGTAGTCCGGCTTTTCAGCCTTCATGCGCTCGACGATGCCGGCGTAGTCCTGGGTGCCGATATCCACGCCGAAGGTCACTGCCTCGACGCCGTTGTCCATGAGACCCTTGGTGGTCTCTTCGGCGGCCGGAATGCCGTAGTCGGTATTCTCGGTCAGAATTGCCACCTTCTTGATGTTGGGAACCAGGAGCGCGGCTTTCCACAGGGTGGCCGAGGCCCAGGAGCTGAGCGGCGCGATGCGGAAGATGTACTTCTGCTTGTCGCCGGTGATGGTGTCGTTCCAGGTTTCGGCGAAGACCACGGGGATCTTGCGGTTGTTGGCGACGTCCTTCGAGGCGACGCCGACCGAGCTGTGATAACCACCGCCGACCGCGACCACGCCGTCCTGGGTGATCAACTTCTCCATGATGGCGGAGGCTTTTTCGGGCAGGCCTTCCGTATCGGCGATGATGACCTTGACGTCACAGCCGAGAATGCCGCCTGCGGCATTGATGTCATCCTGGGCGATCAGCATGGCGGCGCGCATGCCTTCGCCGCCGCCGACGGCACCTGGTGCCGACAGGGGCGCGAGGCCGCCGATCTTGACCGGGCAGGATGCCTGGGCCATGGCCGGACCGCCGGCAAGCGACAGGCTCACCGCCGCGATCAG
>JAJFGK010000094.1 GCA_021776195.1 Kiloniellaceae bacterium
TCGCTCTCTGAAGGTTGCCAGGCCCAAGGTCCGTCTATCGTGGATCTCGGCACTCGCGCGTCGTTCGACCATCAGGTCGTAAGTAACGTGGGGCACGCCCATGGGATCGGGGGAGATTTCCAAGACCGTCGCGGTCTCGACGACACCCCAACTTGGCACGCGGTGGCGGAACACCGCCCCCACTTCGACTTCCGAGCGCTGCCTGCTCGTTTTAAACCAGCTACCTGCATTCATGGTTCCGGGTCCTCTTGTGCGCAGCCACCCTCGGTGGAGGATGACGTCACTTATCGGTACCAGCCAGGATAGCAAGAAGGGGTAAATGTAGGCTTAACGTGCCGAGGCAAGTTACTAAGAATACGAACTAAATATCATTCATCACGGCCGGTTGTGTCGACCAGTTCCACAACTACTTTTGGAACCTGGCCCGGGAGGTCTTCGGCCAGCAGTCCGGGTCCGCAGAGAGTGCCGGCGCGGCCGTGGATCCAGGCCGCCGCCGCCGCCGCCTCGAAGCCCGGCATCCCTTGAGCCAGCAGCCCCAGGATCAGGCCGGCGAGCACATCGCCGCTCCCGGCCGTGGCCAGCCAGGGCGGCGCGTTCGCGTTGACAAGGGCGCGACCGTCAGGCGCGGCCACCACGGTGTCGGCCCCTTTCAACAGCAGGGTCGCGCCGCAGCGGGCCGCGGCCGCGCGGGCTCGGCTCAGCTTGTCCCCCGTCAGATCGGAAAAGAGGCGGCTGAACTCCCCCTCGTGAGGCGTCAGGACCAGATCGCCCTTAGATTGCAACGTCAGGGCACCGGCCTCCGGCGTCAGGGCG
Source organism: Kiloniellaceae bacterium (assembly GCA_021776195.1). The sequence continues at coordinate 814 of JAJFGK010000094.1, forward strand.
GTGAGCGCATCGGCGTCGAGCACGACCTTCTTGCCCTGGCGCAGCGCCGCCAGCGCCCGGGCACGGGTCTCCGGGCCGACACCGGCACCGGGCCCGATCAGCACCGCATTGACACGGCGGTCCGACAGGAGAGTTTCGAACTCCGGCTCGGCCTCCAGAACCCGGGTCATCGCCGAGGGAACGGCGCCGACGAGAATCGGAAAGGCGTCCCGGCCGCAAGCGAAAGACAGCAGCCCCGCGCCAACCCTGAGGGCGGCTCGGCCGGCGAGGATCGAGGCACCGAGCAGGGCTGGGCCGGTCGAGACCAAGGCGTGGCCGTAGTGGTACTTGTGGTACTCCGACCGGCGGCTGGGCAGGTACGCCCGCCAGCAGGCCGGGTCGTTTTCCCAGGTCCGCGGCGCGATTTCGGCCAGGACCCTGGGCGGGATGCCGATATCCACCACCTGGGTCGGCCCACAGAGGTCGCGTCCGGGCAGCAGAAAGTGGCCAGGCTTCTTGCGAAAGAAGGTCACTGTCAGGGTCGCCGCCACTGCCAGGTCGCCGAGGATCTGGCCGCTTGCCCCGTCCAACCCGCTGGGCACATCGATGGCGATAACCGGAACCGACATTCTGCCGAGGCCGGCCACCGTCTCAGCCGCGGCACCCGACAAGGGCTTGCTGAGGCCAGCGCCGAAGAGCCCATCGACAACGATTTCCGCGCCCGCCAGCAGGTCGCCCGACATCGGCAGGATCGGACCTTTCCAGAGTGCCGCGTGGGCAGCGGCGTCCCCCTTCAGATCTCCCGGAGACCCCAGGAGGCCCAGTTGAACGGGCCAGCCCTTCGCGGCCAGATGGCGCGCCGCCACGAATCCGTCGCCGCCATTGTTGCCCGGGCCACAGAGCACCGCGACCCGCCCCCGGGGGTGGCGCGCCGCCACCGCCTCGGCCACCGCACGGCCGGCGCGCTCCATCAAGACCCTGCCGCTCACACCGCCGGCGATGGCGAGACGGTCGGCGCGCGCCATCTGATCAGGCGTCAATAGGACCAAGCGCCCTAGCGGACCCCCGTCCCGGTCATGCCCCGCGTCGGGTAGGTCGGATTGCCGAGTCATCTCATCAGGTCTGGCCCATTAGGTCAGGACCGTCACGAGCGGCCCGCGGCCTGTTTCAGGGCCGCCACCGAACCGCGTGCCGCGTCGCGCAGCAGGACAATATCGCAATCGGCCAGGACCAGGGCATAGCCGGCCTTGTAGAGGTCGGCCGGTGTACGGCGCGGTGTCTGGATGCAACCCAGCGCCTTGCCGGCGGCCTTGGCGGCGGCCTCGATGCGGGCAATGGCCTCGAGCACCTCGGGATGATCCGGCTGGCCGAGGAAGCCCATCGAGGCCGAAAGGTCGAAGGGGCCGATAAACAGCATGTCCAGGCCTTCGACCGCCGCAATGCCCTCGACCGCCTCGACCGCGGTTGGCGTTTCTATTTGACATATTACTAGAATATCATCGTTTATTCGATTGAGATAACTATCTAATTCAGATCCGTATTTCGACGCCCGAATAATCGACGCCGCCATGCCGCGATAGCCCTGCGGGGCATAGCGGCAGGCGCCGACAGCGGCCTCTGCTTCCGCCACGGAGTTGACGTTAGGCGCCATCACGCCGGCCACGCCGGCATCCAGGAGCCGCTTGATCCACACCGGATCGTTGGCCGGCGCTCGGGCCAGCGGCACCGTGCCGCTGCCATTGAGCGCCTGCATCGTGGTGATGGCATCGAAAGCCGATCCCTGACCGTGCTCGAGATCGATCATGACGCAATCGTAACCGGCCTGGCCAACCACCTCGCTCGCGATCGGACTGAACATATTGATCCAACAGCCGCACAGCCCCTCGCCCGCGGACACGCGCTCCTTAATCGATGTCATCAGCACTTTCCCCTTTGAATTTTCGACGTTTAGCTCGAGTCTTTCATCGCGCCGCCTGGCTCAGTTGGCTCTGATCTTACAGAAGGCATCGGGTTGATGGACCCGCAGTTGGCGGCAAACCGTCTCGGCACTGTCCTTGCCCTGGATCGGACCCGCGGTCAGCCGATAGAAGATTCCGAGATCCCCCAGGTCGACCCTGGTGATTTGCGGCGTTACACCATTGAAAATCTCCGGATAACTGGATTTGGCCTTGCCCCAGAAGGCATCGGCGCCCTGCCTTTCGGAGGTCGAGGCCAGCCAAACAGCAAAGCTGCCCTTGGGATAGGGCGTGGCCGTCGAGGGAACATTCCGCGCTGTATCGACCTGAGATGCATCGCTCATCGTCCCGGCAGCCGCTCCGGCGCCGAGGCTGGCTATCTTCGGGTTGCGCCGGGGCAGCGGCGGTTGCCACCTGGCGTCGATGCCGCTCGCCTGTGGCGCCAGCATGGCCAAGGACTCCGAAGGTTTGCGCTCGGGCCTCGGCGGCAAGTCCGGGTCCTGCGGCGCGACGGCCGGGGGCTCTTCGCGCGGGAGGTCTTCCGTCGGGACCGCTACCGCGGCGACGTCGGTGCCATCGCCGGTGCGCCTGTCCTCGGTGGGCGGCGTTCCGTCGGCGGAGCTATCCTGGGCCACCGGGTCTACGGGAATCGGGTCCTGGCCGTCCTGTTGGCCGCCAGGTTGGGCACCGGGATTTTCGTCCTCGGCGCTCTCTCCCTCCAGGCCGGCGGCGACATGCGAACCGGCGGTCGCATCGATTTCATCGGCGGGCGGGGAAAGGGTTGGTTCAACGACCTCTGGCGGGGCCGTGGTCAAGGGCGCAAGGGGGCTGAAGGTATCGGGTGCCATCACGACGGCCCCCGTGGTCCCTGCGGCCCCGGTGGCGCCGGTGTCATCCTGTGGAATGGGCCGCGGTGCCTCCTCCCGCACCCCGGCCTCGTGCAGCAAGGTGGCCTGGCGCGCCGCCTCGCCATGGCCCTGATCGGCCGCGGCCCGGTACCAAGCCAGGGCCAGTTCCAAATCCAAGGGCAAGCCGATGCCCTGGCGATAGAGCTGTCCGAGGGCGAATTGGGCCTCCGACACGCGCGCTTCGCCGGCCCGCAAGAACCAATCGACCGCGGTTTCTCGATCGACATCGACGCCGTCGCCGTTGAAATAGGAGAGCGCCAAGTTGTACTTGGCCATGGCGTGGCCGCCCTCGGCGGCCTGGTGCCAAAGCTGGGCCGCCCGTTCCATGCTCTGCGGCACGCCCCGGCCCCTGGCGTACATGATGGCCAGATTGTTCTGTGCCGCGGCTACGCCCTGGGCGGCGGCCTGGCGGTACCACAGGGCCGCCTGTAACGGATTTTGAACGATCGCGCCGCCACCGCTATCGAAGAGCTTGGCCAGGCTGTACTGGGCGATCGAATAGCCGTTTTCAGCCAGCGGTTTCCACACGACGAAGGCGCGATCGAAGTCGCCCTGATCGAAGGCCGCCAGACCTTCCCGGTAGGCTGTCTGGCGCGGATCTACGATATCTCCGGCGTTCAGCGCGGCGTCCTCTCCGGGCGGGGCCGGCAGATGACTGTCGCCCCAGGCCGCCGGGCCGACAACGACGCCCATGGCCAGAAGCCAGCCGGCAACCAGACGCCACATCACCCTCATCGGCCGTCATCCTCCGCGAATCGGCGTTTCGGCAAAAGACTAGGCGGCTGATAGCACGCGAACAAGTCAGAGCCCCTTTCAGGGATGGGCCTCCCCCGGCAAAGGTGAGCGGCCGGCTGGACATGCCAAGCCTCGCGCGGAAGGGAAAGCCGGGAGGGGCCCTTGGCCTGCATCTGAAACCGCCAGTCGAACTCGACCGCATTGAATTGCGCCCGGATCGCACCACGAAGCAATCCAGCCCGCGACCTGCCGGACACAACCATCGAGCCGGCACCCGGCGATCCGCGGGCCGGCGATCCCAGCGCCAGGGGGCCGGCATAGGCGAATCGGCACGACATCGCCCCGGCTACACGCGCCGGTTTCAGATCTCACGATGGAGATTCGCCACTGACAGTCGGGCGGAAGTCCACCACCAAGGGCACCGGGACTCGGTTCCGGAATATCGCGACCGCCGGCCGTTTAGCCGTTGATCGGAATAATCTGGCGGCTTACTCGCTTACTAGTCTCGATGCTCAGGCGGCTAAACCGTCTCGCCAAGCGCTGGTAGACTTGCACGCCTTGCAAACTCGCTCCCCAGGCCACTCGCTCCAAAAGTCGGAACGGCACTTGAGGCACTTGCGGGATTTTGCATCGTAAACCCGGTCGGACTGCGGTTTGGTGTTTTTT
>JAJFGK010000095.1 GCA_021776195.1 Kiloniellaceae bacterium
GTCCCGTTCGGTCTCGAAGTCCGGCACCGGGGGCAGGTCGGTGGCATAGCGGTCGTCGCCGGCAAAGGCGCTGGGGTGGAACTGCTTGCCCCAAAGGTGCGAGCCGCGGATGTACTCGACCGCGCCGCTCTCGGCGGTCACTTGGTCGAGGGCGAGCCAGAGGGTGCAGACCTGATCGCCCTCGACCGGCCAGTAGGGCAGGTCGTGATGCCAGGGGGTCCGCTCGCTGGTGCCCGGCTCTTTCACCAGCAGTTGGTCGAAGAAAATGTTGATCTTGTCCGAGCCCATGAGGCGCCCGACGATCGCCGCCGCCGGCGCGGCCTCGACGAAGCGGCGGAAACCCGCGCGCCGGGGCCAGATAAAGGTATCGAAGAAGAATCGCCCCTCGCCGCCCTTCTCGAGTTCCAGATGCAGCGGGCCGGGGTCGGCCATGGCCGCCTCGACTTCGGGCTGGAGGTGCTCGATCCAGGCCGGGTCGAAGAGCCCCTTCAGCAGGACGATACCGTCGCTCCGGTAGGCCGCGACCTCGGCGTCGGTGATGGCGCGCAGCGGCGTTTGCCTCATTGTGGCTCTTCCGGCGGCAACAGCACCACCGCCTCGCGCGGCCACGAGAGCCAGACCGGGTCGTCGGCGGCGTGGCTGCCGTGCAGCAGCGGCATGATGTTGGTGCTGGCCACCGCCATGGGCGCCTCCAGGCCCTCGACGCGGACCTGCAGATGGCTGCGGTCGCCGAGATAGGCCGCGGCGCCGATCCGTCCCTGAACCCGGTTGGGGCTGTCGCCGGGGTCCTCGCGGGTCGCCACGATCTTCTCCGGGCGGATCGCGATCAGGACCGGCTCGCCGGGCTGAAAGGCGCGCTCGGGCTGGGCCTCGACCCGGCCGAAGGCGGCGGTATCGACCGACACGATCGCACCGTCGGAGGCGCCGATGCGGCCATCGACGAAGTTCATCGTGCCGATGAAGTCGGCGACCTCGCGCGACTGGGGCCGTTCGTAGAGCTGTTCGGGCGTGTCGACCTGCAGCACCTTGCCCTGGGACATGACCGCGATGCGGTCGGCCATGGAGAGCGCTTCTTCCTGGTCGTGGGTGACGAAGACGAAGGTGATGCCGACCTCCTGCTGCAGGGCGCGCAGCTCGATCTGCATCTGCTCGCGCAGCTTCTTGTCGAGGGCGCCCAGGGGCTCGTCGAGCAGCAGCACCTTGGGCTGCTTGATCAGGGCCCGGGCCAGGGCGATGCGCTGGCGCTGGCCGCCCGAGAGCTGGTCCGAGCGCCGGTCGCCGAAGCCCTCCAGTTTGATCAGGGCCAGGGCCTCGTCGACTCGGCGGCGCAGCTCCTCCTTCGGCAACTTCTGCCGGCGCAGGCCGTAGGCCAGGTTCTCCCGCACGTTCAGGTGCGGAAAGATGGCATAGCTCTGGAACACCATGTTGACCGGGCGGTGGTTCGGCGGGACGATCGACATGGCCTGATCGTCGATGAAGATCTCGCCGGCGGTCGGCGTTTCGAACCCGGCGAGGAGGCGCAGCAGGGTGGTCTTGCCGCAGCCCGAGGGTCCGAGTAGGGCAAAGAATTCGCCCTCGCGGATATCCAGGCTGACCTCGTCGACGGCCCGGACCCGGTCGAAGAGCTTGCTGACCCCGCGCACCGCGATGAAGTTTTCCTTGGCCATCACACTCCGATCTCGCTTTGCGGGCCGACCTTGGCGTTGCGCCGCCTAAGCCACTCGGCCAGGGCCACCACGATGGTCGAGACGATGATGATGCAGGCGCCCAGCGCCAGAACGTTGGGCAATTTTTGCGACAGGCGCAGCTGACTCCAGATGAAGAGCGGCAGAGTCGGCTCGCTGCCCTGGAGGAAAAAGGCGATGATGAACTCGTCGAAGGAAAGCGTGAAGGTCAGCAGCAGACTGGCGATGGTCCCGGGCAGGGAGAGCGGAAAGGTGATGCGCCAATAGGTCGACCAGGCGCTTTCGCCGAGGTCGAGCGAGGCCTCCTCCAGGCTTTTGTCGAAACCCTCCATGCGCGAGATCATGACCAGCATGGAAAAGGGTATGGCGATTAGGGTATGGCCCAGGCCGACCGTGACCAGCGACAGCCCGAGCCCCAGTTGGTTGACCAGAACCAGGAGGGCGATCCCCAGGATGATCCCCGGAATGACGAAGGGGACCATGATGAAGGCAATCACCGGACCGCTGCCCTTTAATCGGTAGCGGGTCACGGCCTTGGCCGCCAGGGTGCCGAAGATCGTGCTGATCACGGCCACCGCGGTGGCCACCTTCAGCGAGTTGACCAGGGCATAGCGCAGGGCCTCCTCGGCCATCATGGCGCGGTACCATTCCAGGGTGAAGCCCTTCAGCGGGAAGGCGACATAGATCGAGTCGTTGAAGGAGAAGACCACCAGGAACATCAAGGGCGCATAGAGAAAGATCAGGTAGAAGACGCCATAGCCGTAGAGCGCGTCGAAGCGCCACCTGCGGGCCAGGGCGGTCATGCCGTCGAACTCCGCAGCAGGCGGCGCGCCAGCCACAAGAAGAGACAGACCAGGAGCGCGATGGTGGCCATGGTGATGATCGCCAGGGCGGCGCCCATGGGCCAGTTGTTGGCCTTGCCGAACATTGATTGAATGATGTTGCCGATCATGATCCCGCTGGTGCCACCGACCAGCCGGGGGGTCACGTAGTCGCCCACCGTGGGAATGAAGACGAAGAGAAAGGCGGCGACCACGCCAGGCAACGAGAGCGGCAGGGTGACGCCAATAAAGCGCGCCACCGGGCCGTCGCCCAGATCGGTCGCCGCCTCCAGCAGCGTGCGGTCGATCTTCTCCAGCGAGACATAGATCGGCAGGATGGCAAAGGCGGCCCAGGCGTGAGCCAGGGTGATCACCACCGAGAAGGGATTGTAGAGCAGGAAGGTGAGCGGCTCGTCGATCAGGCCCAGGTTCATCAGCCCGGAATTGATCACCCCGTTGTAACCCAGGGTGATCTTCCAGGAGAAGACCCGCAGCAGATAGCTGGTCCAGAAGGGCACGGTGATCAGAATCAGCCAGAGCATCTTGCCCCGCTGGATCCGGAAGGCCAGCAGATAGGCCAGGGGATAGGCGAGCAGGACCGTCGTGGCGGCCACGCAGAGCGAAATCAGGATCGACTTGCCGAGCAGCAGGGAGTAGATCACGCGGTCGAAGAAAGCGAGATAGTTCTTCGCCGTGAAATCGGGCCGGATGTCGATGTATTCCTGGGTCCAGAAACTGAGCGTGACCAGGATGCAGAGCGGCACCGCCATGAAGAGCACGACCACGACCAGGGTGGGCGACAGCAGGCTGTAACCGCGTAGTTGATCGCTGCGCCGATAGAGGTGAAGCAGCCGGTCCTTCAGGGAGAACTGCTCTCGCGACCGTTCCATCGGCAGGACGTCGAGCTGCTCCGTCATGGCAGTCGTTTGGTCATGTCTGGCGATCTCCGCCCTCGAGCAGGGACGCCGCCCCGGAGTGCCGCGGACGCAGGCTCCGGGGCGGCATCGAGACCTTCCGGCTTCGCGGCCGAGGCATTACAGGCCGGCCTTGACCTCTTCGTACATGGCCTGCAGTTCCGGCTCGTTCTGAATCGTCGCCTGGAAGATGCCCGAGGCAATGTAGTTCGGGATGTCGCCCGGCGGCAGGCCGCGCTTGCTCAACTCCTCGGGCGAGATCGCGTCGAAGGCTTTGATGTTCGAGTGGCCCATGCCGAACTCTTCGATCCAGTGCGCGCCGGCGGAGGGCGCGAGATAGGCGTCGATCAGGTCGTAGGCCCGCTCTTCCATCTCTGGTGAAACCCAGGTCGAGAGCACCAGCCCGCAGGTCCAGGTCATGGAGCCTTCCTTGGGCTTCATGAAGGCAACCTCCAGGCCCTGCTTGCCGAGCCGGGTCGGGGTGTCGTTCCAGGAGGCCGCCGCGACCAGTTCGCCGGAGGCCAGGCCCTGTTCCCAGGAGGTCACGTCGTTGGTGTAGAAGCGCAGCATGTCGCGCTGCTCGCGCATCAGCTCGCGCACCTTCTCGACCTCGTCCTTGGTCATGTTGAAGGGATCCTTGGCACCGGCATAGATCGCCGCCACCATGACCCCGTCGATCAGGCTGTCGATCATCGAGAGCCGGCCGGCATACTTGGGATCCCAGAGAATACCCCAGGAGTGCTTGTCCTCGGGGATGTACTCCGGCGCCAGGTCGGTGCGGAAGGTCACAGAGGTCAGGCCCCACCAGGCCGTGACCATCATGCGGTCCTCGCCGATGAAGGTATCGGGCACGGTCTTCAGCACGTCGATGACGTCGCCCCAGTTGGACAGACGATCGGTGTTGATCGGCTTGATGAAGCCGAGATCGGTCCACTTCTTGACCTTGTAGGAACAAGGCATGGCGACATCCGGATGGAAGCCGGCGCGGATCTTGGCCTCGGCCTCTTCCTCGTCGCCCCAGAGCGAGAAGTTCGGCGAGGTGCCGTGCTTGTCGATATAGGCCTGATGCATCTCCGGCGGCTCGTAGCCGCCCCAGGTGTACATGGTCGGGTGGTCCTCCGCGGCCGCCCGCGCCCGGCGCGGCGCGTGGGGCATCATCACGGTGGCCAGGCCGACCGAGGCCAAACCGAGGCTGAACTGGCGGCGCGTCAAGCGGCCCATCTTCATGTCGTCGATGAACTTGGCGACGTCTTTCTTGGATTCCATGGTCACTCCTCCCTCGTCGTTTTGTTGATTATCGGCGGTGACGGTCTTGCCGAAACGGCAAAGACGATCCCGCACTTTTGCAGACTTGCGTCCCTGGACCATTATAGGACCAACTGCGGGCGGGGCGTCAATCAACCCCTGACCGCCGGGTCAACAAAGTCATTCGCCGCCAAGGCGACGGTAAAGCGGGAGACAGGGTACAGTGACGACGGACAATCCCTTTGCTGACTGCGCGACGGCCGAGGCCGCCATCGCCGCGCTGGAACGAACCGGGACCGAGATGGTGCGGCTGGGCATCTTCGACGTCGATGCGATCCTCCGGGAAAAGGCGGTGACACGGGCCAAGGCGGCCAAGCTCCTGACCCAGGGCTACGCCTTTTGCAACGTGCTCTACGATTGGGATATCGGCGAAGAACCCTATGGCGGTGGCGCCTTTCCCGACGAGGCCGCGGCGATCGACCCGGCCAGCGGGCGCACCTATCCCTTCGCCGACAAGACCGCGCTCTTTCTGGCCGACTTCGAAGGCCCCAACGCCGCGCGCTCGCCGCGCCATCTCGCCAGACAGCAGATCGAACGCGCCGCGGCGATGGGTCTGGGCGTGCGCGCCGCCTTCGAGTACGAGTTCTTCCTGTTTCAGGAAACGCCCGAGAGCCTGCGCGAGAAGAACTACCGCGACCTGCGCTCCTACGCCCCCGGCAACCGCACCTATTCGGCCCTCACCATGGCGCTTTGCGGCGAGACCCTGGCCGGGCTGAGCGACTGCTTGGCGACCGCCGGCATCGCCCTGGATTCAATCCACACCGAGCTGGGACCGGGCTGTTTCGAGGCGCCCCTGGCGGTCGGCGAGGGATTGGCCGCCGCCGACAACGCCGCGCTCTTCAAGACCCTGGCCAAGGCCTGGGCCCTGCGCCAGGGCCTGATGGCCTGCTTCATGGCCAAGTGGTCGAACGACTGGCCCGGCCAGTCCGGCCACCTGCACCTGTCGCTCTACCGGCTCGACAGCGGCGCGCCGGTCTTCGGCGATCCGGCGAAAGAGGCCGAGACCATGCCCGACCCGGCCATGGGCCACTTCATCGGCGGCCTGATGGCGCACCTGCCGGACTTCCTGGTCATGAGCGCCCATACCGCCAACGCCTATCGCCGGTTGGTGCCGGGCGCCTGGGCCCCGATCCATGCCTCCTGGGGGGTGCAGAACCGCTCCTGCGCCGTCCGCGCCATCCCGCGGCCGACCGACGCGGCCCGCGTCGAGTACCGGGTCCCCGCCGCCGACGCCAATCCCTACCTGGCCCTGGCCGCCTGCCTGGGCGCGGGTCTCAGCGGGTTGGAGGAGAAGACCGCGCCGCCCGCGCCGGAGACCGGCGATGCCTACAGCGCCGCCATTGCCCCCCAACAACGCTTCCCCCGGACCCTCCTGGAGGCCGCCGAACGCTTCCAGGGCAGTGCCAAGGCCCGGTCGCTATTCGGCGATAGCTTCGTCGACTGGTTCGCCGAGACCCGCGCCCACGAGGACCGGGTGTTCCGCGGCCACGTCGCCGACCTCGACCGGCGGCGCTATTTCGAGGCACTTTAGAAGACCCCCATGGAGGAGAACACGATGATCAAGGCTGTCGATATTCAAGAGGTGTTGGCGACCCTGCCGTTCCTGGAGGGTCGCGGCGAGGAGACCGAGGCCGAGGCCGGCGCCGCCTTCGCCGAACTGGCGCCGCTCGGCGAGGGCGGCGTATTCGCCGGCAGTTTCGCCGGCGAGAGCCCCTGGGAGCGTCACACCAAGGGCGACGAGCTGGTTCATATTCTGGCCGGCGCGACGACGATTACCATCATGACCGACGACGGGCCGCAGAGCCTGGAGATGACCGCCGGCATGATGACCGTCGTGCCCCAGGGCCTGTGGCATCGCTTTCACGCGCCCGACAGCGTCACCGTCATGACCGTCACGCCGCAACCCACCGACCACACTTTCGCCGAGGATCCGAGGACGGCCGAGTAACCCGCCGCTATTTCTCCCGCGCCCGCCGCGCGAGCTGCGCCTCGCGGTGGGTAATATAGACGGTGGACACGAAGATCACCGCGCCGCCGAGCCAGATCCAGACCGTCGGGATCTCGTCGAACAGCAGGAAACCGGCCAGGGCGATCAGCGGCAGCTTGATGAATTCCAGCGGCTGCAGCTGGGTGATCTCGGCAATGGAAAAAGCCCGGGTCCAACAGACGTGACCGAGGGTCCCGGCGGCGGCCAGCAGGAAGAGCCAGCCGAGGGTGGTAAGGCTCGGCCAGTCCCAGACGAAGAGCGCCGGGATCAGGGACAGCGGCGACTGCATCAGGACCATCCAGACGACGATGGCCTCGGGTCGCTCGGTGGCCGTCAGGGTCTTCACGATCAGCGCCGTGCAGGCGATCAGCGCCGCGTTGAAGAGCGTCAGGCCGGCGCCCAGGGACAGACTCTCGAAGCCCGGGCGCAGAATGATCAGGGTGCCGGCGAAACCGACGACAAGCGCCACCACCCGCCGGGCGCGGATCACCTCGCCCAACACCAGAACGGCACCCAGAGTGGCGAAAAGAGGCGCGGTGAAGTTCAGCGCCGTGGCTTCCGAGAGCGGGATCAGGGTGATCGCGGTGAAGCCCGCGGCCATGGCGACGGTGTTGATCCCGGCGCGCAGCCAATAGAGCCCCATGCGCCGGCTTTTCAGCGCGCCCAGCCCCTGACGCCAGAGCCACGGCCCCATGATGACCAGCGCCAGCAGGTTGCGAAAGAAGACCACCACCAAGGGATGGACCTGCTCCGCCGAAAGCCGGATGAAAACCCCCATGGAGGCAAAGAAAAACATGCCGGCCAGCATCAGCACCGCCGCCTTGACCGGCAGCGTCATTCCGCCGGGACCGCCGGGTCCAAAAATCCGGCCGGCCGGCCCGGGATGCTCCACGCCTATTCGGCCGCTTGGGCGTGGCAGCTTGCCTTGTTGGTGCCCGAGGGCAGATCGAGACAGGGATTGGTGTCGAAAAAGCCGGTGGGCATCAGCTTGAAGCCGCAGGAGATGCAGGACTGCACCGGAAAGTCCTCGGGCCGAGGCTGGTGGTGCAGGCCGAAGACGTGCCAGGCCACCAGGTCGGCGTTGACCAGCGGGCGGTCCTTCGCCGAATAGGCCGGCAGGCCGTCGCTGCCGTCGGAGTGGTTCATGTACTCGCCGGCGGGGAATCGCTCCTCGGGGTCATAGGCGGTGACCCAGAGATGGTTGGTGCCAAAGGCCGAGCGCTTGCCCGAGGGCCCTTCGGGGTCGAGCATGAAGGTCACGCAGTTCTGCGGCTCGAGCTTGTAGCCGGTCGGCCCGCCGACGTGGTTCTGCTTGTTGGTGTTGACGAACTTCCAGTAGCGCTGGCTCGCCGGGTTGGCCAGCCGGGTCGCCTCGCTCTCGCGGCTCATCACCGTCTCCTGCTCGAAGAAGGCGTTGCCATAGGGGTTGTTTTCCTTCGCCTCGATCTGGGTGTTGCACTCGACGGCTGTGTTCTCCTCGCCGTCGACCGCCATGTCGAGGCGGGCGCAGAAGAGGTGCTGGTGGATCTGGCCGACCACGCCGGGCGCCACCTCGCGGCCGTACTTGCTGGGCTGGCCCGGCAGGCAGGCGGTGGTGTTGATGATACCGGTCGCCTTCAGCTCGAGTTCCACCGTGCCGTCCAGGGAGAGGTACCAGTAGAAGCCGTACTCGTAGTTGCCCACGGTACAGATCGCGGAGATCACCAGACGGCGCGCCCGGCGCACCTCGGCCTTGTCGGTGCGGAAATCCCAGTGCTTCCAGAGGATGCCGGTGTCTTCTTCATGTATGCAGATCGCATTCTCGACCTGAAAGAGGCCGCCGTTCATGTCGCCCATCCAGGCATCGAGATACTGGATCGAGCCCAGACAGTCGCAGCCGAGCTTCAGCGAGTTGGTCAGCTTGCCGAGACCGTACTCGCCGATATCGAAGACGTTCTTGCGGAAGTGCCCGCCGTCGGGCGAGCCATAGGGCACCACCATCTCGGCCACCGAGGCGCGGTAGAGCACCGGGCGTCCGCGGTAACGCAGATCGTGGAGCGTGAGCGACTCGCGCGCGTTGAAGCCGATCACCAGATCCCAATCGTGCCACTTCAAGCGGCGTCCCTCGAGCGTGAAGGAGACACCCTCGGGCTGCACCACGTTGATCGGCCTCAGGTCCTCGCGAACCGTTTTTTGCGACCTGGCGCCGTACTCGAACGCCTTCTCGGGCAAGGGCACGACGCCGTGGTCGTCGACCCGGAGGATCTCCTGGCGCTTGATATCGATGACCGCGTTCAGACCCTCGATGGGATGGGCGTAGTAGTTTTCTTCGTCGCCGATCGAAAGCCAGGCGAAGGTGTGGCACAGATGACGACCCTCCTCGCCGGCGATCCCGAAGTTGCCGGACGACCAGGGGTCGATACAGACCCGCTCCATATCGGTGATCCCGCGCTTCGCGCAGGCGGCGATAAAGCTGGGATCGGCCTTGATCATGGCCTCGATCTCCATGAACTCCTCGAGCTGCACCATCGGCCGCGCGTCGGGCCGGTGTTCGACCGTGGCGACCTTCTCCTCGTCCAGGTCGACCGTGCAGCGCCAGACCCCGATGTCGCCGGCACGAAAGAGGTTCACCCGCGCCGCGCGCGCGATGGCCTCGCCGGGCTGGAAGGCGCGCACCACCGACTTGGCCGGCTCCATCAGCTCGACCACCTCGAACAGCAGCGGATGGGGCAGGCTGGTGTCGGTCCGCACGATCTCGATGACCCGGGAAATCTCCCCGGGCGTCAGCGGCTCCAAGGGATGGCTCGGGCGAAGGTCCTGGATTGTCTGGCTGTCGGGCATGGCTTGCTCCCTCCTCTGTCGGTGTCGCGCTTTTGTTAGGGTCGCGGCGAGCCCAGGCTATGCGATCCCGCGCGGCCCGGCGACCGAATTTTCCCGGCGGCGACCGGCGCCCACGAAAAAACTAAAGGCGACTTAAGTTCCCTGCGGTCTATAGTGCCGCCCTGCGGCTTCAAAAAACAATAGCGGGAGGAAGAACAAGCCATGGCGCAAGAAGTGATCCTGACCTGTGCGGTCACCGGCGGGCACAACAATCACACCAAGCACCCGAACTTTCCCATCACGCCCAAACAGATCGCCCAGGAATGCCTCGAGGCGCGTAGCGCCGGTGCCGCGGTGGTTCATATTCATGTGCGCGACCCGGAGACCGGCGAGCATGTCGGCAACCCCGCGTACTTCCGCGAGGTGGTGGAGCGGATCCGCGACAGCGGCAGCGACCTGCTGATCAACCTGACCAGCGGCTATGGCGGGCGCTACATCCCCAGCGACGAGGACCCCCGGGTGGCGGGGCCGGGCTCGACCCTGATCCCGCCGGAACAGCGCATGCGCCATATCCTGGAGCTGCGCCCGGACATCTGCACCCTGGATGTCGGCACCTTCAACTTCGGCGAACAGGTCTTCATGAACACCCCGGCCCACCTGCGGATCATGGCGCGCCTTGCCATGGAAGCCGGCGTCAAGCCGGAAATCGAATGCTTCGAGCCGGGCCAGATCATGTTCGCCAAGCAACTGATCAAGGAAGGCCTGATCGAACAGCCGCCCCTGTTCCAGCTCTGCCTGGGCATCGACTACGCCTCGCCGGCCATTCCGGAGATGATGACGGTCATGCGCAACCTGCTGCCGGAGGGCGCACGTTGGGCCGCCTTTGGCATCTCGCGCCACGAGTTTCCCATGGTGGCCCAGGCGATCACCCTGGGCGGCCACGTCAGGGTCGGGCTGGAGGACAATCTCTACCTCGCGCGCGGCGTCTTTGCCTCCAACGCGCAGTTGGTTGAGCGCGCCGTCGACATCGCCCACAACCTGGGCGCCGAGATGGCCGAGCCGGCCCGCGCCGCCGAACTGCTCGACCTGCCGCCGCGCGGCCAGTCGGCGCCGGGCAATGGATAGCGGGCCATGACTCCGCTCCTCGACGTTCGCGATCTTTGTGTCGGTTTTCGCACCGACGACGGCCTGTTGAAGGCCGTCGACAAGATCAGCTATGGCGTCTATCCGGGCGAATCGATCTCCGTCGTGGGCGAATCCGGGTCGGGGAAGTCGATGAGCGCCCATGCCGTGATGGGCCTGATCCCGGAGCCGCCCGGGGAGGTTTCCGGCCAGACCTTCTTCGATGGCCAGGACCTGCAGCTGCTGGACGACGACGCGCTGCGGTCCATTCGCGGGGCCGAGATCGCGATGATCTTCCAGGAGCCCATGACATCGCTCAATCCGGTCTTGAGCATCGGCACCCAGCTGCGCGAGGGCGTGATGCAGCACCAGGGCCTGACCGCGCGCCAGGCCGACAATCGGGCCGTCGAGCTCTTGGGCATGGTCGGCATCTCCGAGCCCGAACGCCGCCTGAAGCAGTACCCCCACCACTTCTCCGGCGGCATGCGCCAGCGCGTGATGATCGCGACCGCCATCTCCTGCGAGCCCAAGCTGATCATCGCCGACGAGCCGACCACGGCGCTGGACGTGACGATCCAGGCGCAGATCCTCGAGCTGATGAACGTCCTGTCGAAGCGCCTGGGCGCGGCGATGATCCTGATTACCCACAATCTGGGCATCGTCGCGCGCTACACCAGCCGGGTGAATGTGATGTACGCCGGGCGGATCGTCGAGAGCGCGACCACCGAAGAGATCTTCGCCCGGCCCAGCCACCCCTATACCCGGGGCCTGCTGGCCTCGGTGCCGCGGCTCGACAAGCCGCGCGGCGAAGCGCTGGTGCCGATCCAGGGTCAGCCGCCCGACCTGACCCGGTTGCTACCGGGCTGCGCCTTCACGCCGCGCTGCCCGCTGGCCGAGGAACGCTGTGCGCAGGGCCAGCCGCCTTTGGATCTGGTCGCCCCGGATCATCACGCCGCCTGTGTCAGAGCCGGTCAGATTTAGGATTCTTCCTTGAACTCCCGCACGTCCATGATGTCGCGCAGGGCATCGCCGAGAAAGTTGATGCTGAGCACGGTGATCATGATGAAGAGTCCGGGATAGACCGCCAGCCACCAGGCTCTGGAGAAGAAACTGCGCGCATCGGCCAGGATCAGGCCCCAGGTCGGGGTCGAGGACTCGACCCCCAGCCCCAGGAAGGAAAGCCCGGCCTCGGCCAGGATCGCATAGGACACCGAGACCGTCGCCTGGACGATCAGCGGGGCCATGGTGTTGGGCAGGATATGGCGCCACATGATGCGGTTGTTCGAGGCGCCCAGGGTGCGGGCCGCGGCGACGTACTGTTCCTCGCGAATGGTCAGGACCATGGAGCGGGCGATGCGCGCGAAGTCGTCGACGAAGGCCAGCGAAATCGCGACGATCACGTTCGACAAACCGGTGCCGAAGACCGCCACCAGATAGACCGCGATGATGAAGTTCGGAAAGGCCCACTGCAGATCGATGTAGCGCATGATGATGGTGTCGATCCAACCACCGTAGAACCCCGCCAGAACGCCCAGCGCGACCCCGGCGGCAAGCGCGATCACCACTGTCGAGACACCGACGAAAAGCGAGATCTTGCCGCCGTGAATCAGGCGGCTCAAAAGGTCGCGGCCGAGATCGTCGGTGCCCAGGGGATGCGCCCAGGAGGGCGCGCCGATCATGTCGTAGTCCATGGCATTGGGATCGTAGGGCACGATCACCGGCGCCAGCACCGCGCAGACCGCCAAGATCGTCAGCACGATCAGGCCGAACACCGCCTTGCGGTCGCGCAAGAGCTGGGCGACCCAGCGCGGCCAGCGCCGTTCGGCGGGCGGCAGGTCCGGCTCCAGCGTGGCGATGGGATCGGCGCTGTCGGGCATCAGTCGTACCGGATGCGCGGATCGATGACCGTGTAGAGCACATCGACCAAGAGGTTGGAGAAGACGAAAATCGCGGATACGACAAGAATGGCGCCCTGCACCACCGGGTAGTCGCGGTTCAAAATTCCCTGGATCAGGACCCGGCCGAGCCCCTTGATGGCAAAGACGTTCTCGACAACCACCGTGCCCGCCATCAAGAGCGCCAGGGCAATGCCGACGACCGTGATCACCGGGATCAAGGCGTTGGGAAAGGCATGCACCAGCAACAGGCGGCGCTCGTACAGACCCTTGGCGCGCGACACCTTCATGAAATCGGCGTTCATGACCTCGAGCATCGAAGAGCGGATCATCCGTGTGATGATCGCGGCAAAGGGTGTCCCCACCGCGATGGCCGGCAAGATGAGATGGGACAGCCAGGGCCAGAGACCCTGGGAGAGGGGGACATAGCCGATGGCCGGCAGCCAGTGCAGATTGGCGGCAAAGACGATGATGAGCAGGATCGCCAGCCAGAAGTCCGGCATGGCAAGGCCAAGAAAGGCCACCAGTGTCACCGCGTTGTCCGCGGCCGTGTTCTTTTTCAAGGCCGAGATCAATCCGGCCGGCACGGCGATCGCCAAGGCTAGGACAAAAGACAACAGGGCCAACGACATGGTGCGTGGAAAGGCCTCGGCGACGATCCGGTCGACCGGCACGCGACTGCCGTAGATCGAGGTTCCGAGATTGCCTTGGAGCACCTGCCAGAAGTACTTCAGGTATTGAATATAGACCGGCTGGTCGAGGCCGAAGGCGCGGCGCAGATCCTCGGCGGCTTCCGGATCGCCGGTGTCGAAGACCATGGCCAGCATGGGATCGCCCGGCACCGCCCGCAGCATGAAAAAGACCAGGGTGGCGACCGCCCACATGACGACCACGGCACCCAGGGAACGGCGAAGGATGTATTTGCCCATAAGACTTTCAGGCCTGCTTTCGAAGCGGCGGAAGCCCCGCCGGGCGCCACAGTCGGGCCGCCCGGCGAGTCTTTCTTTGCATGCTGATCAGGCCAGCGTCACCCGGTCCAGCTCGACGAGCCCGGGAATGCGGGACTCGGCGGGATAGTTGACCGTGTTGCGGTGCACCAGGATCGACATGGGATGGAACAGGAAGGCGCAGGCGACCTTCTCGGAGGTGATACGGTTGGCCTCCTGCACCATGGCCTTGCGCTTCTCCGGGTCGGTCTGCAGGCGCTGCTGATCGATCAGCTCGTCGGCCCGCTTGTCGGAGAAGTAGCCAAAAGCCATCTTGTCCTTGTCCCGCTTCAGGCCGTTGAACTTGGACTCGGTCTGCATCCAATCGACAATGGCGTCGTCGGGATCGAAGTCGCCGCCGCTGCCGAGCCGGGCGATGTCGAAGTCCATTTTCAGATAGTCCTCCAGCACGACCGGGCCGTCCTTGGTCTCCAGTTCGACCTCGATGTTGAGGTTCCGCTTGAGAATGTTGGCGACCACCTGGGATTCGCGCCGGTTGGCCGGTCCACTCAGCAGTTTCAGTTTCGGGAAACCCTCGCCGTCGGGATAGCCGGCATCGGCGAGCAGCTGGCGCGCCGCCGCCTGGTCGTACTTCTGCGGGCTGTCCTCGCCGAGGTTTTCATCGAAGTAGAATCCCATGGCGGGGTTGATCGAACCATAGGCCGGAATCGCGCGGCCGAACTGGGCCTGCTTGATGTAGCGTTCGCGGTCCATGGCCTTGGCGATGGCCAGGCGCACCTTGAAGCCCTTCTCCTTCATCAGCTCTTCGACCGGCTTATTGAAGTCGGCGACCGCGAAGGGGTCGCGGTGGGGGTTCATCCAGACGGCCTGGAATCCCGGGTCGGGCGTCATGTTGACCACCAGATCGGCATTGGCCTCCAGGCGGTCGATCAGCTCGGGGGCCGGGGCGTTGCCGCCGATCAGGTCGATGTCGCCGGCCTCGATCGCCGCGGCCAGCGGCTCGGGATCGGCCACCGGTGTGATGGTGACCTTGTCGAGCTTGGGCCGCTCCGGGTCGTAGTAGTCCGGGTTGCGCTCCAGGACCACGCCCTGGCCCAGCTCATGGAAGGTGCACTTGAAGGGGCCGGTGCCGACCGGGGTCAGGCCGTACTGAGACTCGCCCATGGACTCCAGGGCACCGCGGCTGACGATGGTCATGGCGCGGCCACTGGCCCGCTCCAGGGTTTTCACCAGGAACGAGGCCTGCGGCGCCTTGAGCCTGATTTCGACCTTGTGGTCGCCCAGCTTGACCACCTCCTCGACGTTCGAAAGCACCCGCGAGTGGATCGACTTCTCCGGATCGAGAGAGCGATTGTAGGTGAAGAGCACGTCGTCGGCGGTAAAGGGGTCGCCATTGTGGAACTTGACGCCCTCTCGCAGGTTGAAGGTCCAGACGTTGCCGTCGTCGGAGATCGTCCAGTCCCGTGCCAGGTCGCCCTCTGCGACCAGTTGGGGGTTGATGTGGGTCAGCCCGCTCAGCACGTTGGAGGTGATCTGGAACTGGACCACCTGATTGATGCGAGCCGGATCGAGCGTGACGATCTCGCCGATGCCGGCCCAGGCGGCGCGAAGGTGACCGCCCGAGGCAGCCGCCGCCGGGCGCGCGCCCAGGCCCATGGCCAGGTGCCCCGCTGTCAGCGTGCCGGCCGCGGCCAGCAGCCGCAGCACGCTGCGCCGCTCCAGCACCGGGCCGCCGAGATCGTGGCGGCTGAGCCCGAAGAGCGGGTCGCGCGGATCGAAGTCGTAGGCCTCGCCGAGATCCTTGGCGATCGCCGCTGTCGTGTCGATAGCTTTGTCGGTCATGGTCTTAGCTTCCTCTCTGTCTTGCGGCCCAGATGGCCGCTTTGGTCTGTCTCGCGACCCTGGCGGCCGCTATGGCGTTATGCTCGTACTCCGGCCACGGGACTGCTCGTCACACCGGGGGCGCGGCCGTTCCCGACCTCGGTGCAGGCCGCCCAATGACGCGGCCGCACCTCGGCCAGCAGCGGTACGGCGCTGGCGCAAGTCGGCACGGCTATCGGGCAGCGGGGATGAAAGACGCACCCGCTCGGCGGGTTCAGTGGGCTCGGGATCTCGCCGCTCAGCACCTGATAGTCGCGCTGGGCGTCGAGCTTGGGATCGGGGATGGGGATCGCATCCATCAGCGCGCTGGTATAGGGGTGCAGCGGGGTGGCAAAGAGCGGCTCGCTTTGGCCAAGCTCGGCGATGCGCCCGAGGTACATGACCGCGACGCGGTCGCACAGGTGCTTGACCACACTCAGATCGTGTCCGATGAAGAGGTAGGTCAGGCCCAGTTCCTTCTTCAAGGACATCAGAAGGTTGATGATCTGCGCCTGGATCGAGACGTCCAGGGCCGAAACCGCTTCGTCGCAGACGACAAACTCCGGCCGCAGGGCCAGGGCCCGGGCGATGCCGACCCTTTGGCGTTGGCCACCGCTCATTTCGTGCGGATAGCGTCCGGCCAGGCGGCTGGCCAGACCGCAAAGATCCAGCAGGTCCAACACTCGTTTACGAATCTCCTGGGCGCCGAGGTGCGATTCATGAATGACGAAAGGCTCGGCGACGATGTCTTCTACCGACATGCGCGGGTTCAGCGACGAGTAGGGATCCTGAAAGATGGCCTGCACATGGCGCCGAAAGTCGAGCTCCGCCGGCCGGTCCATGTCCCAAATGTCGCGGCCGCGAAACCGAACCCGGCCGCCGGTCGGCTTCAGAAGCTTGAGAACGGTTCGGGCGATCGTCGTCTTGCCACAGCCCGACTCGCCGACCAACCCCAAGACCTCGCCCTGCTTGATCTCGAAAGACACCCCATTGACCGCCCTGACGACTCCCACAACCCGGTCAAAGACCACGCCGCGCTTGATCGGAAACTCGACTGACAGGTCCTCGACCTGGAGCAGGGAATCGCTTTGACTTCGGTCATCGCCAGGGCTGTCACTATGATCGTGCATCACGGTCCCTTGCTCGGTCATCGAAGCGCCGCCAAATCCCGTCCAGCCAGTCGAGGGCGCGCGCTCTGCCAGGCTCTGACTTCACGCCATTCCCTGGCAGATTGCAAATACCACGCCTGGCCGCCAGAGAATTTCATGACGCCGCGCCCGCGTTCCACAGGCTGATCGGCGGGTGCCGGTCGGCCCAAGGCAGGGCGGCTTCGAGTTGCGCCGATAGACGCAGCAACAGCGATTCGCCACCAAAACCGGCGCCCAGCATGACCCCGATCGGCAAGCCCTCCCCGCTCATGTGGAGCGGCAGGCTGATCGCCGGCTGGCCCGAGGCGTTGTAGATCGAGTTGAGCGGGTTGAAGGTCCAGAGCCGCTCGAAGAACAGCGGCACGTCGTCCACGTCGGCATAGAGATGGCCGAGCCGCGGCGGCGGTGTCGCCATGGTCGGCGTCAGCCAGACGTCGTAGTCGGCGAAGAAGCGGGCGAAGTCGCGGGTCGCCCGGTTTAAACCCGCAAGCGCGCGCTCCAGATCGACGGCCGACAGCGTCCTGCCGCGTTCCAGAAGCCAGAGATTGTTGCGCTCCAGGTTGTCGGGCGAGGGCGTCTGGCCGGTGGCCGCGGCGTGGTCCTCGATGGCATGGGCGGTGGCCGCTGCAAAGATCGTCATGAAGACCTCGCCCAGGCCCTCGGTGTCGTAGTCGGGCTCGGCGACCTCGACACTGTGACCCAGCGCCTCGAGCTGCTTGGCCGTCTTTTCGACTGCCGCGGTCGCTTCCGGGCTGAAGCGCGCCGAACGCGTTCCGGTGACCGCCGCCCCGATGCGCAAGGACTCGACCGGGGCGCCGACCTCGGCCAGGAAGGGCCGCGCCGGCGGCGGTGTCTGATGAGGGTCGCCGACAGCGGGCCCCGCCGTACAGTCCAACAACGCGGCGCAATCGCGGACGCTGCGGGTCACCACATGCTCGCTCACCAGACCGTTCCAGAGCTCGCCTGCGTCGGGACCGAGCGGGTTGCGTCCCCGGGTCGGCTTCAGTCCGACCAGTCCGCAGCAGGAGGCCGGCCCCCGGATCGAACCGCCGGCGTCGTTGGCATGGGCCATGGGCACGATACCGGCGGCCACCGCCGCCGCCGAACCCCCACTGGAGCCGCCGGGCGTGTGGTCCGGGCTCCAAGGATTGTGGGTCGCACCCCCGGCCACGGGCTCGGTCGAGCCGCTGGAACCCAATTCGGGCGTGTTGGTCTTGCCGATGACGATCAGCCCGGCGCCTTTCCAGCGGCGCAGGATCTCGCTGTCGAAATCCCGGGTCCAGCCGGCGAAAAAGCGGCTGCCGCAGTTGGTCGGCAGGCCGGCGTAAGAGACCACCAGATCCTTCAACAGAAAGGGCACGCCAGTAAAAGGCCCCTCGGGCAGCGCGCCTTGGGCTGCGGCCCGCGCCTGTTCCTCCAGCACCAGGATCACAGCGTTGAGACGGGGATTGAGCGCCTCGACCGCCGCCAGCGCACTTTCGACCAGTTCCAGCGGCGAGACCGCTTTGCGGCGCACCAGCTCTGCCAGCCCCATTGCGTCATGATTGGCGTAGTCGTCGAAGCCGGACATCGCATACCCTCCCTCGGAACGGTTCAATCGTACAGGTGGCAGGCCACCTCTTGGCCTTGGCCACGTTCGCGCAGCGGCGGCGCCTGCCCGCTGCAGACCGCCATGCGTTGGGGACAGCGGGTGTGGAAGCGACAGCCGGACGGCGGATCGATCGGGCTCGGCACGTCGCCCTCCAGGCTGCCCAGGTCGCTGTAGCGCCGGGCCGCGGGATCCGGTGTCGGGATCGCCTTGAGCAGCGCCTGGGTGTAGGGGTGCTGGGGCGCGCGGTAGAGCCGGTCGCTGCCGGCGAGTTCGACAATCTCGCCCAGGTACATGACCGCGATGCTGTCGCAGACCCGCTTGATGACGCTGAGATCATGGGAGATGAACAGATAGGTCAGCTCGAAGTCCTGCTGAAGCTGCAACAGCAGTTTTAGGATCTGAGCCCGGATCGAGACGTCGAGGGCGGAGACCGGCTCGTCGAAGACCACCAATTTGGGCCGTAGAATCAGCGCCCGGGCGATAGCCACCCGCTGGCACTGTCCGCCGCTGAACTCATGGGGATAGCGCTCGAAGTCGTCGCTCTTGAGGCCGACGACCTCGAGCAGCGCGCGCGCCCGGTCGTGCTGCTCCCGGCGGTTGCCGATGCCGTGGAAGCGCAGCGGCTCGGCGATGTTGACCCCGACCGACATACGCGGATTGAGCGACGACAGGGGATCCTGAAACACCAACTGCATTTCCCGCCGCAGGCGCTGCAAAGCCTCGGGCGCGGCACCCAGCACATCGGTGCCGTCGAGGGTGACGCTGCCCGCCGTCGGTTCGATCAGGCGCAAAATCAGCCGGGCGGTGGTCGACTTTCCACAGCCGCTCTCGCCGACCAGGCCGAGGGTCTGGCCGCGCGCCACGTCGAACCCGATCCCATCCACCGCCCTGAGCAGTTGGCCGCCGCGCCGCAGCGCAAGCGACGACCGCTCGACCTGGAAGTGTTTGGTCAGGCCGCGAACCTGAAGCAGCGGCGCCGTCATGACCCCGCCTCCTCGACACCGGTCGCAACGGCAGCCAACTCCGGGTCGCTCACCAGATGACAGGCGACCTGATGACCGCCGACCTCGCCGCGCAGGTCCGGGAACTGCCCGCGGCAGACATCGGTCGCGGCCGGGCAGCGTGCCGCGAAGCTGCAGCCGGGGGGCAGGCGCGACAGGTCCGGCGGCATGCCGGGAATGGGCTCGAGCGGGGCGTCGCGGGCGTCTTCCAGGCGGATCAGGGACTCGAGCAAACCGCGGGTGTAGGGGTGACGGGGCCGCGCGAAGAGCGTCTCGACATCGGCGTATTCGACCATCCGGCCGGCGTACATCACCATCACATAGTCGGCCATGGCCGCGACCACGCCGAGGTCGTGGGTGACCAGGATCATGGCGCTGTCGAGCTCGCGTTGGATTTCCTTCAGCAGCCTCAAAATTTGCGCCTGGATGGTCACGTCCAGCGCGGTGGTGGGCTCGTCGGCGATCAGGATGTCGGGCCGGCAGGCGATCGCCGAGGCGATCAGCACCCGTTGTCGCATGCCGCCGCTGAACTGGTGCGGGTAGTCGCCGTAGCGCGCCTCGGGATCGGGGATGCCGACCCGGGCCAGCAGCTTGAGGCTGCGCGCGCGCGCCTCGGCCTTGTCGATTGTCTGATGGATCAGCATGCCCTCGGCGATCTGATCGCCGATCCGAAAGGCCGGATTGAGCGAGGCCATGGGGTCCTGGAAGACCATCCCGATCCGGTCGCCGCGGATCTTTTCCATCTGCGCTTCGTCGAGCGCCCGGAGGTCGCTGCCGCGGTACATAATCCGCCCGGCGACCACACGGCCCGGCGGCTCGACGAGGCCCATGATCGAGAGCGAGGAGACCGTCTTGCCGGAGCCCGACTCGCCGACAATGCAGAGCGTCTTGCCGGCTTCGAGCTGGAATGACAGGCCGTCGACCGCCTTGATCACGCCCTGCCGGGTGGTGAAGTGGGTGCGCAGACCCTCGACCTTGAGAATGGTCTCGGCCATGGCCCTCAGCGCCGGATCGCTTTGGGGTCGAGGGCATCGCGCAGCCCGTCGCCGATGAAGTTGAAAGCCAGCGACACGGTCACGATCAAGAGCCCAGGGAAGAGCGTGACATGGGGCGCCTTGCGCAGCACCACGCGGCCCTCGG
>JAJFGK010000096.1 GCA_021776195.1 Kiloniellaceae bacterium
ACAACAACGTGGAAATTCAATCTTTGAAAGGTTACAATCCGTCACCGCCGTCTCCCTGCGCTCGATCCAGTCTAAGCACCTGAATCATAACGCAGAACAAGGGACGGCGGTAACTCTTTCATGAATCTTCCGGGCTAGGGGTGACATGAAGGGCCACAGCACAGCCTCCGGGAGACCGGTCAGGTTTTCTGCGCTAGGGGTCGGACAGGAAAAGATTGGCGGACCCGACAGGATTCGAACCTGTGACCTCTGCCTTCGGAGGGCAGCGCTCTATCCAGCTGAGCTACGGGTCCTGGGGGCACGGCGACGCGCCAGCCATGACGGCGGGTCCTTCTTAGAACAAGGCGGCGCGGCTTGCCAGCGGATTCCGATGCCGCGATGGTGAAGAACCTAGCGCGTGGGGATTTTGCGGGTTCCGCGGGCCTCATGGCGCAGCGCGGCGTAGTTGCCGGCGACAATCAGGCTGGCGCCCAGGAGCGTGGCCAGCGCAAAGGCCTCCTGATAGAGGAAGTAGCCGACCAGGCCGGCCAGCGGCAGGCGCACGTAGTCCAGCGGCATGACCAGACTGGCATCGGCGTGGAAAAAGGCCCGCACCAGGGAAAAGTGAGCCGACAGTCCCGTCAGTCCCAGCAGGACCAGCCAAAGCCAGTCGCCTCGGCCCACCGGGGTCCAGTCGAAGAGGCTGACCAGTCCGCCGAAGCCGGTCTGCATCACGGTCATGTAGAAGAGGATGCAGAGCGCGCTCTCGCTGCGGGTCAGCGCCTTGGTCACCACGTTGGTGGTGGCAAAAAGGACGGTGCAGGCGAGCATCACCAAGGCACCCACGCTGATTCCGCCCAGGTCGGGACGCAGTATCACGATGACCCCGACGAACCCCAGCGCCAGGGCGCCCCAGCGCGCCGGGTTCATCCGCTCGCCCAGAAAGGCGACGGCCAGCAGGGCGCCCCAGATCGGCGTGGTGAACTCGATGGCAAAGACCATGGCCAGCGGCAGCAGCTTGATGCCATAGATCCACAGCGACTGCCCGGCGAAGTGGATCACGTTGCGAAAGACGTGTCCGCCCAGGCGCGCGGTGCGGATCTGGGCCCAGCCCCCGGGGCCGTTGTAGGACGCGCCCGTTCCTTGCGTCCGGCGGCTGCGCAGGCTGAGCAGCGCACAGACCACGACCAGACCCAGCGCCGAGCGGATGAAGAGCATCTGGTAGGGGCTCATGGCGCCGGGCAATTCGCGGACCGAAACCGCCATGACCGTGAAGGACAAGATCGAGGCCCCCATCCAGGCCACCGCCTTGACCAGATGGGGAGCGCCGGCGGTCGAGGCGGCTTCGCCGGAACCGCTCATGGCGCCATCTCCCGGGCCAGGGCCTCCGCGGCGCGCCGGTCGGCGCCCGAGGGCAACGCGTTGCCCGGCGCGGCGATCCAGGCGGCGACATCGGCCAGCACCACCGCCGCCTTCAGGTCGCGCAGCAGCATGTGCCAGCCTTCGCCATAGAGTGCCGGCCTGGTCCGGTCGCGGGCCGCCGCAGGCAAGCCGCGCCACAGGCGGAAGGTCGGGTCGCGCGGCACCACCTCGTCCTTTTCCCCGTAGAGGATGAGGGCCGGGCGGCGCACCGCCGGGGCGGCGCTCAAGGCACGGTCCATCAGGTTCACCAGACCGTAGATGGCATCGATCCGGGTGTTCTTGATGACCAGCGGGTCGCGGCCCAGGGCGCGCAGCATCTCGATATTGTCCGAGGCCTGGATCGCCAGGCCACGGCCGCTGGGCTTGGCCCAGGGCAGGGTGTGGGCGAAGAACCAGAGCGTCCAGCGCTGGTACCAGGGCATGGTGGTGCGGGCCCAGACCGCCGGCGCGGCGAGGATCACGCCTGTCCCCGGCAAGGGCTCAGGCTGTGCCAGGGCCGCCAGGATCACGGCACCCCCCATGGATTCGCCGAGCAGGAAGAGCGGCACCCCCGGATGGCGCGCCTGGATCGCGTGTGCCGCCGTGCGCAGGTCCGCGATCATGGCCTCTTCGCCGGGCCACAGGCCGTGGTGCGGCGCCGCGCCGAAGCCGCGCTGG
This sequence comes from Kiloniellaceae bacterium, assembly GCA_021776195.1. The sequence continues at coordinate 2,059 of JAJFGK010000096.1, forward strand.
TCGTAGGCGTAGGTCGCGATGCCCTGGCCCGCCCAGAAGGCGGCCGGCGCGTCGAAAGCCTTGCCGTAGTCGTTGAAACCGTGCAGCGCCAGGATCACCGCACGCGGGCCCGCTTCGGCGGGGGCGGCCGCGCCGGGCGCCGTCTGATTTTCCGACACCGTCTGCACCCCATCCCTGGTCTTCCCGGCGCCGACTTTTCCAAGGGCCGGCCAGTGGCGCAGCGGCAGGGCGAGACCGTCCCCGGTGATCAGTTTGTCGCCGGCGATCCCCGCGGCGGCGAAGGCCTCGCCACGCGCCGCATCGAGCCCGGGTCCGGGCGGCGCCAGGCGCGGGGCGCAGGCGCCAAGCAGGAGCAGGAGAGCGAGAAGCAGGAAGGCCGGGCGCGGCCCGCTACCCAGCCGCATGGTCGCCCGGACCGCGTGCCGTCAACTGCAGGAAGATGTCCTCCAGATCGGGCTCGTCGCTGCGCAGATCGGCAATCGCCAAACCGGCCGCGGCGACGGCATCCAGAATGTCCTGCACCCGGTGCTGGCTGGTGCGGTAGGTGAACACCAGTTGACCGCCCTCGGCGCGGCTCCCGCCCAAGGCCGCCAGGCTCACGGGCAGGTCATCCATGGGCGCGGTCAGGTCCAGGGTGAGGACCTTGCTGTCGAGCCGCTTGATCAGGTCGGTCTTGGGCTCGCTGGCGATGACCCGGCCATGGTCGATGATGGCGATGCGGTCGCAGAGCTCTTCGGCCTCTTCCAGATAATGGGTGGTCAGAAGGACCGTGGTGCCGTTGGCGTTCAACTCGCGGACATAGGCCCAGAGCTGCTGGCGCAGTTCGATATCGACCCCGGCGGTCGGCTCGTCGAGCACCAGGACCGGCGGGCGGTGAACCAGGGCCTTGGCCACCATGAGGCGTCGCTTCATGCCGCCCGACAGGGTCCGGGAGTAAGCCTTGGCCTTGTCGGCCAAACCCATCACCGCCAGGATTTCCGCGGTGCGGCGCTCCCGGGCGGGCACGCCATAGAGGCCGGCCTGCAGCTCCAGCAGTTCGGTCGGGGTGAAGAAGGGGTCGATGTTCAATTCCTGGGGCACCACGCCGATGGCCGCGCGCGCCTGGCGCGGCTCGCCCTCGCAGTCGTAGCCCCAGATCGCGGCGCGGCCGGCGGACTTGACGACCAGTCCGGCCAGGATGTTGATCAGGGTCGACTTGCCGGCGCCGTTGGGACCCAGCAGCCCGAAGAGGCTGCCCCGGGGGATCGTCAGGTCGACGTCGCGCAGCGCCACCTTGGTCTCGCCGCGGCGGCCGGTCCGATAGGCCTTGCTCAGGCCCTGCACCTCGATGGCGGCATCGGGCAGGCCCAAGGCTGCCGGGTCTAGGGCTGCCGGGTCCAGATCGTCGGTACTCGCGCTTCGGTCGGCCATGCTGGTCACGCTGTTCCCCGGTTGGCTCTCGGCAAGGTCTGTGGTGGGTCCTGGTCGCAGAAGCTCTGAGCATACTGCGAAAGGATTGAATCGAACGCGATGTTGCGTATCATCCGCCCGAGAGGCGGTCAATCGATGCGGACCGGGTCAGACCAGGGGGTGAGTGCGACGATGGAAGCAGCCGAGACGATCATGGTGGAGAGCGAGACCGTGGCCTGCGATGGCGGCGGCGGCGCGCTGGGCCACCCCCGCGTCTTTCTCAACATGGAAGGCAAGGGCCACATCGCCTGCCCCTACTGCGGTCGTGACTTCGTGCTCCAGGAGGGTGCGGCCGCCGGCGCCGGCCACTAACTCCCGCTAAATCTCCCGCCCGAAGATCTCGTCCTCGTAGCGGAAGTCCGACAGGCGCTGGGTGCCGGTCTCGGTGATCAGCACCTGCTCTTCCAGCTTCACGCCTTCGCGGCCGTTCTCCTCGCCGGTGTAGCTCTCGACGCAGATCACCATACCGGGCTCGAAGACGCCGTCGTAGCCGACCTTGGCGTAGTCTTGGCTGTAGTAGAGGGCCGGGTACTCGTCGGCCATGCCGACGCCGTGCATCACCACGCCATAGCGATTGGCGACACAGTTGTCCGGCAGGCGAAAGCCGATTTCGGGAATTTCCTTGAAGGTGAGGCCGGGCTTCAGCAGCGCGATGTTGGTCTCGATCTGTTCACGGGCGATGCGATAGACCCGGCGCTGTTCCTCGTTGGGCGGGCCGTCGCCGCAGAGGAAGGAGCGCGACAGGTCCGCGCAATAGCCATAGGGCCCGATCAGGTCGGTGTCGTAGGACACCAGATCGCCGGCCTCGATGACCCGGCCCGAGCACTCCTGCATCCAGGGATTGGTGCGCGGGCCCGAGGCCAGGATGCGGGTCTCGATCCACTCGCCGTCGTTGGCGATGTTGACCTGATGGAGCAGCGACCAGAGCTGGTTCTCGGTCATGCCGGGCACGATCTGCTCGTGCATCGCCGCCATGCCGAGCTGGCAGACCTCGATGGCCCGCGCCATGCAGAGCAACTCCTCCGGCCCCTTGACGACCCGCGCCACCTCGGTGATGGCCTGGCCTTCCAGAACCGAGACGCCCCGCTCGGCCAGGGCGAAGGTGCCGAGCGGCTCGATCTTGTCGGCGGCGAGGCGCAGGTTGCCGCCGCCGTGCTGGCGCATCAGATCGGCGATCTCGTCGGCCCAACGGCCGGCCTGCTCCTCGGCCCGGGGACCGGCGGTGAAGTAGATGAAAGAAATCGCCGGGCGGATCTCGTCGATCGTCTCGATGCCCTCGGCCAGGTGCTGGCAGCCGTGGAACTCGAACAGGATGACCGGCCCCTCGGTGGCGATGAAGGCATAGCGCGTCGCGTTGTGTGCGGTCCAGAGCGACATGTTGCGGCTGTCGGTGGCGTAGCGGATGTTGACCGGGTCGAACAGCAGCAGCCCGCCGACATCGTGGCGTTTCATCTCGGCGCGCAGCCGCGCCAGGCGGTAGGCCCGCAGCGCCCGCATGTCGACGCTGTCGCTACGCGCGTGCGGCGCGCGGGGCTCGCTTGTCAGGCTCTCGGGCATGGCCGCTCTCCTCGAACTGGTTACCGGGCCTAGCCTGCCAGAGCGGCACCGCCTGTCTAACCAACAGGCGACGCGCCAGGGGACGTTTTCAGAGCGGTCTAGACTAGCCAAGGGCGATATGACTGTGTCGGAAGAGCGGCAGGTAGCGGCAGGCGGGGCGGTCGAGCGCATGGGTCTCGCGGTCGAAGAGGAAAACGTTCTCAAAGGAACCGGTGACAAGGTAGCGCCGGCCGTCAGGATGGAGGGCCAGACCGCAAGGGTAGCGCAGGCCCAGGCGATCGGTCCGCAACACCTTGGTGATCGCGCCCGACCTGGCATCGGCGACCATGACACTATGGCTGCCGGGGAAGGTGGCGATGATCTGGTCCAGGACCGGGTCGTGCAGGATCGAGAGGCCATGGCGCATGAAGCCCGCCGCATCGCCTCGAGCCAACGGCCGGGCCTCGCCGTTCTGCCGCGCAATGCGCAGCAGCGGCGCCGGAAGGTAGACTTCGCCCCTTTGCGACAGGCGGTCGCGTTCGACGAGCCCATCCTCGTCCCAGGCGGTCGCCGCGTCGGGCTCGCCTTTGGCGACCTGGATGACGAAAAGGCTGTCGTCCCCGGCGGCGGCAAGATGGCGGGTCTCGGCCCCTGCCGGCGGCACGAGGAATTTCTCCAGCAGCTTGCCGCTCGCGACCTCGATGACGACAATTGAGGGCTCGACGGTCTCCGGCACCACCGAGCTTCGATCGCGGTTGCGCGCGCTGCCGTAGTTGGCCACCGCCACCAGCCGGCCGCCTTCGAGCAGCGCCAGGTCGTGCGGGTGCAGACCGTGACAGCTGTGGCTCTCCACCACCTTCAGGGTCGCGGGATCCCGTAAGGTCAGGCGCCCGAAGTGATTTTCCAACCGACCGCTGTAGGACCGATAGGGCGCGCGCTCGACGGTCAGCAGCAGGCCGCTGTCCGGCAGAAAGCGGCAGTGCCCGCCGCCGGTGAAGGAGTCGCCGCCGTCCCGGGCCGGGGCGAAGGTCTCGGAGACCGCGACCAAATCGAGACTGGCGGCATCGAAGGCGATCATCCGGTGGTCGCGGATCGAGCCGAAGACGCCCAGTTGAGCGGAGGCCCCACCAGACGGTGCGAGCGTGACCGCATGGCCCTGGATCGGATAGGCCGCCCGAAGCGCCGAGGCGCTTTCGAGATCGACGCGGGTCAGCAAGGTCACCGGGCCGTCGTGGTCTCGCGGTACGGCGCGGCCGAGGTGCCTGTCCTGGGCGATCGGCCGGCCGCCGCTGAGCGCCCGATCGCTGTCGTAACCGGGCACGAAGAGGAGGGCGCCCTGGCCGCTGCCCGGGTCGTCACCCTGGCTATCGAACCCAGACGCCGCCGCCTGGGCCCCGGGCGCCACGCCGACACCGAGCCCTGTCAGGCCGGCGCCAAGCGCGCTCAAAAACTGCCGCCGCCGCAAAACTCAGTCCCCGCCGCCGCATCTCTCTGCCCTTTCGCCCTGATTGGCCTGCCTGGCCATCGCGCCCGCTGAACATGCCGGGCCGTGTTACGGGCTGTCATTGACCACAAAGCCTAACCGCCCGGCGGCGGCATAGCTCGCGCGGCGTGTAGTGCAGATGCATTACCCGAAGGGTTGCGATGGATCGCCGCCGTGATTGGGCCGGACGTCAAGTCGCGGCAGGAAACTCAGGGCATAGAGCGCAAAAGGCGCAGCAGATCGCCCTGGGTCGAGACACCCGTCTTCGCGAAAACGTGAGCGAGATGAACCCGGGCCGTGTTGCGGCTGATGGCCATGGCAGTGGCCGTTTCGGCCAGGTTGCGGCCCGCGCTCAGGCTTGCCGCCAGCTCGGCCTCCCGGGCCGAGAAGCCGAATGCGGCGCAGAGATCGGCCTGGGCGGCGCGGCCCTGGGCCTCCGGGTCGGCGATCCAGACCGCGGCAGCCACGGCTTCGCCCTCACGGTCGAAATCGAGCGACCAGGGCGCCACGCGCAGCAGGTAGGGCAGGGCGCCGGAAGGCCGCGACAGGGCGATCAGCCCGCCCGGCCCCACGCCCGCCCCGGCGCCGCTCTCCGCGGCCTCGGCGATGAGACCTCGCAGGGTTCGGTCGTCGGCGGCCTTCCAGGTCCGGAGACGGCCCTCCTCCAGGGCCAGTCCGTCCTGCGCGCCGAGGATGCGCCAGGCCTCGCTGTTGGCTTCCACGAGCAGGCCTTTCGGCGAGATCAGCACCAGTCCCTCGTGGGGATCGCTCTCCAGCAGGTCGAAGAGGCTGGCCCGCCTGTGCTGGTCGGCGAGCCGCGAGGACAGCTCCATTGCGTTGCGGATGTGGGGCGCGATCAGACCGAAAAGCGCGATATCCCGCTCCTCGACATGGCCCTGCTTTCGCGTGCGCTCCACCGAGGTGAAAAGCGCCTAGCCGTTGTCCAGTTCGTAGCGCGCGCCGATGAAATAGCGCACACCGGAATAGAGTCTGGATGCCGTCGTAGAACTCATGACGGTCCATCTCCCGGTCGGAGATAAAGCGGCCGTCCCAGCAGAGCCTGCCCGGCGCGTCGGCCATGGAGACCCGGGCCCGCGGGTTGATCGCGTGGAGCCGACGGCCGTACTCGCCATCGTCGTTCTCCAGGCCTTGGCAATGCCAGGCCTGCATTTGGCTTTGAGTTGAGTTCATCACGAAGACGACGCCGCCGACGCCGCCCAGCAACTGGCGGACCCGGTCGATGGCGGTCGCCCAGCCGACCGGGTCGGCCGCTGCCTGGTAGAGCGCCGCCACGGCAGGCAACAGATGCGCCTCGCGCGCCATGATTTCCACCCCCCTCGCCACCGTTCGGCCTTACTGGCCCGGACACGGGTATTATCCGAATTCTTTCTATTTTTAGAATTGTAACAGAAAAGTAATCGCCGATATAGGGGCGCGACATCACATCCCGGTGATACGGGCGCGTGGTGCTGGTTCATCGACTGTGATGAACCAAGTCCGAAAAGCGCTTAACGCGCTGGCCTTCAGAAGGGATCGCGGCGCAGGCCTTGGGCCTCCAGGGCTTCGATGTAGCTCTGCCAGACCTCGTCTTGCTCGCGGCCGAGGCTGTAGAGGTACTGCCAGGAATAGATGCCGGTGTCGTGCATATCGTCGAACTTGATCTTGACCGCATAGTTGCCGACCGGCTCGATTTCCATGATGCCGACGAAGCGGCGCCCGGCGACCACGGTCTTCTGGCTCGGGCTATGTCCCTGGACTTCAGCGGAGGGGCTTTCGACCCGCAGCAGTTCAGCGCTCAGCGAGACCTTGGAGCCGTCGTCCCAGTCGACCTCCAGGCGCTTGTCTTCCTTGATATAGCGGATTTCCAACGGCCAATGGGCCGACTCGTAACTCTGCTGTTCGGGGCTCTGCTCATCGGACATCAATGTTTGCCCTTCAATCTTCCAGCACGCGTGCTTCGTCGGGCAGCATGATGGGGATGCCGTCGCGGATCGGATAGGCGAGCCCGGCCTGGCGGCTGATCAGCTCGCCGGCCTCGGCATCGTAGTCCAGCGGTCCCTTGGTCACCGGACAGACCAGGACTTCGAGCAGTTTGGGATCGACCTTGGCACCGGGGGTGGTCATCGCGATTTACTCCTAGTGGCGCGGTGCGGCGTCTTCATCGTTATGGACCGCCATGGCCATGATGGCGGTCAAGACCTCGGCCCGCTTGGCCAGGCCGTCGGCCTCCAGCAACAGTTGCTTTTCCGCCGGCGCCAGGGGGCAGGCCATGGCCAGGGTGGTGACCAGGGCGGCGCTGTCGGCCTCCTCGATCGAGTCCCAATCGGCCTCGAGGGACTTGGCCGAGAAGTAGTCGCGCAGGGTGGCCAGGAGGGTCTCGCGATCGACCAGGTCGGCCGCTTCGTCTTCCAGGTCGCCCCGGAAGGGATCGAAATCGGGACGCACGCGGCGGTAGCTCTTGGGCGCCAGCTCCTCGACGACCTGAAAGCGGATCAGGCCTTGCAGCATGATCTGGTAGCGTCCGTCATCGTTCTCGCTGAAGCCGGTAATGCGTCCGGCGCAGCCGGCCTGATAGAGCGCCGGATCCGCGCCGCCGGCCGCGGCCCCGCGGTTGTCGTCGGCCGGCTCGAGCGGCTGGATCATGCCGATCATCCGGGCGCCAGCCAGCGCATCGTCGACCATTTCCAGGTAGCGCGGCTCGAAGATGTTGAGCGGCAGCCGGGCCCCCGGCAACAGCAGCGCCCCGGTCAGGGGAAAGACCGGCAGCGCGTCCGGCAGACGCTCGAAGGGCGGATCGAAGAGACTGCGGCTCATGACCGGGAGCCTGACTAGGAAAACAGGATCGATGACAGGCGTTTCCGGGTCTCGATCGTCAGGGGTTCAGTCAGGCCCCAGGCCTCGAAGAAGGTCAGCAGTTGCTTGCGCGCCGCCTCCTCGTTCCAGGCCCGGTCGCGCCGCACGATTTCCAGAAGATGGTCGGCGGCCTCCTCGTCACGCCCGGCGGCCTGCAGGGCGACAGCAAGATCAAGCCGTGCCTGATGATCGGCCGGGTTGATGTCCAGCCGGCCAGCGAGGTCGTCGAGCGGCCCGGCGGCGACGGCCTTCTCGGCCAGCTCGATTTGCGCCTTGGCCGAGGCCATCTCGGCATGGCTGCGCATCTCCTCCGGGAGCTGGTCGAACATATCACGCGCCGTCGCCAGGTCGTCATTGGCCAGGTAACACCCGATCAGGCCCGCGGTGGCCGGCTTGTTGTCCGGTTCGTGCTGCAGAATCTGACCGTAGAGCGCCGAGGCCGCCGCGGTCTGACCCGACTTCAAGGCCTCAGCGGCCTGCTCCAGCGCCTGGTCGATTGGGCTCGGCCCCACCGACGCCCCGGCCATCTCGGCCAGCTTGGCGACGAAGGCCTTGACCTCGCTTTCGGGACGGGCGCCTTGAAAACCGTCGACCGGCTGGCCCTGGTAAAAGGCATAGACCATGGGGATCGACTGAATGCGAAGCTGTGCCGCCAGTTCCTGGTTCTGATCGATATCGACCTTGACCATGCGCACCGCCCCGGCGGCAGCGGTCACGGCCTTTTCCAGAACCGGCCCCAACTGCTTACAGGGCCCGCACCAGGGCGCCCAGAAATCGACGATGACCGGCGCGCTCATCGAGGCTTCGATGACATCCTGGGCAAAGGTCTGCTGCGTGCTTTCCTTGATCAAGCCCGCCGCGGCCGACCCGTTGCCCTGGCCGAGAAGTGTTTCCATGGCTTACCACGATCCTTCGGTCGTCAACTGCGGGGCGGAAACCGACCGCCCGCTTGGCTTCTTAAATGGCGGCTTTCCACCTGCGACGCAAGACCCCGGGCCGACGCAAGACCCAGGGGCGGCGCAAGGCCCCGCGTCATCTCACCCGGCAGCGGTGATGGCAGCCAGGTCGACGATCTGCGGCGGGTGGTTCTCTGCCTCGAGGAAGGCCAGCAGATCGGCGGGCGCGATTGCCGTGGTCATGCTGTTGACCAGGGGGTGGAAGTTCAACGGGTCGACCGCCAGCAGGGCCCGGTCGAGCAGAACCTGGACCGCCCCCGCGCGGTCGTTGATCACGGCGAGCGGCGTCACCGAACCGGGCTCGATGCCCAGGTTGCGGCGCAGTCGGTCGTGGCTGGCGAAGGAGAAAGAGCCGACTCCGAGCGCGCGGCCCAGCGCCTTCAATTCGACCGGCTGGTCCTCGAGGCAGACCAGCAGCCACATGCGGCCCTTCTTGTTGCGCAGGAAAAGATTCTTCACATGGCCGCCGACGATCTCGCCGCGCAGGCGCTTGGCCTCCTCGACCGTAAAGACCGGCGGGTGATGGATCGTGGTCTGGGCGATGCCCAGCGCCGCCAGGCGCTGCAACAGCGCCTCGGGGCTGGCCCGCGGCGGCGGCGCGGGTTGAACCGCCTCAGCCACCGCCGATCGCCGGCAGCAGGGCCACCTCGGCATCCTCGGGAATCGGCTGCAGCCAGGCGTCCTGATAGATCTGCCCGTCGATGGCAACCGCGAGCCCCTCTTCGATCGGCGTGGCCAGGGCGGGAAACCTCTCGCCGAGCTGGAGAAAGAGCTGGCGAATGGTCGCCACCTCCAACTCCAGGACCGACTGGCCGCCGGTCAGGCTCTTCAGGCTGCCGGTGATCAGCACCCGGGCCATGGCTCCGCCTCCCGGTTTCTACTCGGCCGCCGCCTTCATGCCGGCCTCGGTGAGAGCCTTCAACACCTTGGGCGGCGACATGGGCAGTTCGTAGAAACGAATGCCGGTGGCCTGAGCAATCGCGTTGGCGATGGCCGCCATGGGCGGAATGATCGGGGTTTCGCCGACCCCGCGCACACCGTGCGGATGGGTCGGGTTGCCCTTCTCGACGATCACCGTGTCGATCATCGGCACGTCGGAGGCGACCGGAATACGGTAATCCAGGAAGCCGGCATTCTGCAGCCGGCCGTCCGGGCCGTAGATGTACTCCTCGTTCAGCGCCCAGCCGATGCCCTGAACCGCGCCGCCATGATACTGACCTTCGACATAGGCCGGGTGCACCGCCCGCCCGGCATCCTGGGCCACGGTGTAACGCAGGATCGTCACCTTGCCGGTCTCGGGATCGACCTCGACATCGACCATATGGGTGCCGAAGGACGGCCCGGCGCCCTGGGCGTTGAGACTGGCGTAGCCGACGATGGGACCGCCGGTCTTGCCCGCCATGTCAGCCAGCTCGGCCAGGGACAGCGGATCGAACTTGCCGGCGTTGGCGCCGGCTGGCTTGGCCGCGCCGTCTTCCCAGACCACGGCCTCTTCGGGAATCTCCCAGATCTTGGCGGCCCGGATGCAAAGCTCCTTGATCGCCGCCTGGGCGGCCTGGATCGTCGCCATGCCACTGGCAAAGGCGGTGCGCGAGCCGCCGGTCAGGAAGGTATAGCCCAGCGAAGAGGTGTCGCCGATGATCGGCCTCACCTTCTCGTAGTCCATACCCAATTCCTCGGCCGCCATCATGGCGCAAGAGGCCCGTGAGCCGCCGATGTCGGGCGTGCCCAGCATCAGCGAGACCGTGCCGTCCTCGCCCAGGGTGATGGAAGCGCAGGTCTCGCCGCCGATGTTGAACCAGAAACCCGAGGCAAAGCCGCGGCCCTGATTGGGGCCGAGTTTCGCTTTGGCATTCTCGTGGCCCAGCACCGCCTCCAGAGTATCGACCATGCCGATCGGCCCGAACTTGGGCCCATAGGCGGCGCGAGTGCCCTCCTTGGCGGCGTTCTTCATGCGCAGCGCCATGGGATCCATGCCGATCGCCTGGGCCAGTTCGTCGATCACGCACTCGACGCCGTATTCGGCGATTGGCGCGCCCGGCGCCCGGTAGGCGGCGACCTTGGGCCGGTTGACCACCACGTCGTAACCGGCTGACAGAACGTTCTCCAGGTCGTAAGGGGCGAAGGCGCACATCGCGCCGGGTCCGACCTGGGACCCTGGGAAGGCGCCGGCCTGGTACTTCAACAGGGCCTCGGCGGCCGTGATGCGACCGTCCTTGGTGGCGCCCATCTTGACCCAGACGGTGGCGCCCGAGGTCGGCCCGGTGGCCTTGAAGACCTCCTCGCGGGTCATGGCCATCTTGACCGCGCGGCCGGATTTGCGCGAGAGCGCCAAGGCGACCGGCTCCAGGTAAACCACCGTCTTGCCGCCGAAACCGCCGCCGATCTCCGACGAGGTGACGCGCAGCTTGGAGGTCTCCATGCCAAGCAGCCGGGCGCAATAGGTGCGCACCACGAAGTGACCCTGGGTGCAGCACCAGAGTTCGGCATTGCCGTCCTCCGAGACGCTAGCCAGGCAGGCGTGGGGCTCGATATAGGCCTGGTGGACCGGCTGGGTCTTGAACTTGCGCTCGATGACGACCTCGGCCGCCTTGAAGCCGGCCTCGATATCGCCCAGGGCGAACTCGACCTTTTTGGTCACATTCGACGGCCGGTCCGGCTTTGGCTCGACGCCTTCGGTAAAGATATGGTCGTGCAGCAGCGGCGCGTCCGGCGCCATGGCCTCCTCCACGTCGATGACGTGCGGCAGAACCTCGTAGACCACCTCGATCAGTCTGACCGCGCGCCGGGCGATCAGGGCACTGGTTGCCGCCACGGCGGCCAGGGCATGGCCCTCGTAGAGGACCTTTTCGCGCGCCATGACGTTGCGCGACATGTCGCGGAAATTGATCGGCGAACCCTCGCCCAGCGAGGCGAATTCCGGCGGGATATCCGGGAAGTCCTCGCGGGTCACCACCGCCTTCACGCCCTCCAGGGCCTCGGCCTTGGAGGTATCGATGGAGACCAGCCGGGCATGGGGATGGGGGCTGCGCAGCACCTTGCCGAAGAGCATGCCGGCCTGGTTCAAATCGGCGCCGAACTTGGCCCGTCCGGTCACCTTGTCGACGCCGTCGGGACGGATGGGCCGGGTCCCGACCCACTTTGTCGAGGGGTTGCTGTCTACGCTATCAGGCATGGGGGCCGTCTCCTCAAGCTCTCATTTCGGCGGCCGTGTCGAGCACGGCGCGGACGATTTTGTCGTAGCCGGTACAGCGGCAGAGATTGCCGGCCAGCCAGTAGCGCACCTCGGTCTCGCTGGGATTGTTGTTGCGCTCCAGCAAGGCCTTGGCGGCGACCAGAAAGCCCGGCGTGCAGATGCCGCACTGCAAGGCGGCATGCTCCAGGAACTTCTGCTGCAGCGGGTGCAGCTTCTCGCCCTCGCCCATGCCCTCGATGGTCTCGACCTCCTTGCCCGTGGCCTCGGCGCCCAGCACCAGACAGGCACAGACCAGGCGGCCGTCGAGCATCACGCTGCAAGCGCCGCAGTCGCCCGAGGCGCAGCCTTCCTTGCTGCCGGTCAATTGCAGTTCGTCGCGCAGCACATCCAGCAGGGTCTGCTCGGGTTCGCAGAGCACCTCGACCGAATCGCCGTTGATCGTCGTGGAGACGTGAATCTTCGCCATGGTCAACCTCCCGCCCTTGCTTGGGCTCGTTCGTAGGCAATCAAGGCGGTGCGGCGCGCCAGGACGCCGGCCACCTGGGTGCGGTACTCGATGGTGCCGCGCTTGTCGTCGATCGGTTTGCAAGCGGCGCTGGCCGCGGCCGCCAGTTTGTCCAGGGCGGCCTCGTCCAGCTTGCTGCCGATCAGGGCCTGGGCCGCCTCGTCGACCACCAGCGCCGTCGCCGCGACCGCGCCGAGCGAGACCCGGGCGGCGTTACAGGTGCCGTCCTCATCGACGCTGAGGCAGATCCCGACGCCGACCACGGCGATGTCCATTTCGGTGCGCGGAATGAAGCGCAGATAGGCGTCGGCGGTGCGCGGCGCCTGGGGCGGCAGGAAGATCGACAGGACCATCTCGCCCGGCGCCAGGGTGGTCTTGCCGGGCCCCGACACGACCGCCTCGACCGGAATGTCCCGGCTGCCGTTCGGCCCGACGATGCGCACGGTGGCGCCGGCGGCGATCATGGCCGGCACGGAATCGGCGGCCGGCGAGGCGTTGCAGAGATTGCCGCCGAGGCTGGCACGGCCCTGAATCTGGGTCGATCCGATCAGATCGAAACCCTCGGCGACACCGGGCCAGGTCTGCTTCAGCTCGGCATGCTCGTTCAGTTCCGCCCCGCTCACCGCGGCGCCAACCCGCCAACCGCCACCCTCGGCGGAGATCGTCCGGGTCTCGGCTATCTTCTTGATGTCGACCACGATCTCGGGCTCGACCATTTCGGCGCGCAGCTGGACCAGCAGGTCCGTGCCGCCGGCCAGGACCTTGGCCTGTCCCGCCGGCGCGCTGGCCAGCAGCGCGACGGCCGACTCAATCGTCTCCGGTGCTTCATATCGCATGATGAGCGTCTGTCCCTTCTGAATGGGGAACCAAAACAAAGATGGGCTGGCCCCGGCCCGCTACCCTTCGCCCGGAAGGGTCGTCAGCGACAGCCGGTCTGCCACCCCTTCGGTCGCACATTAACCCAATGATGTACCTTGAGGCCAGAGCGCAGAAATCACCCCAGCGAAATTAGTTTACTCCGTCGGACTGCCCCTGTCACGCCGCCCGGGCGGCGCGTTCCATGGCCCGGCGCACGGTCACGTCGTCGCGCCCGGCATCCATGGTCACATCCTCCCAGGTGACCGGCGCGCCGGCCTTGAGGCCGCGACGCAGGGTCGCCTTGTGGGCCAGCCCGATCGGCAGGCCGCCGAGCGCCAGCGAATCCGCCGCCGGCATCAGCCTGCCCCAGACGCAATGGCCGCCCTCGCCGTCCAGCACCTCGCCCTGGCTGAGGTCGCGCTTGGCGGTGGCCACCACATCGCCGACGAAGGCCCGGGTCTGGCCGGTCGCCTCGCCGCGCAGCGCCGCCGCGAAAATCGAGACGTTGAGCTCCAGGCCGATCAGATGGGAGGGTTTCCACATGGCGGCGTAACGGCCGCTGTCGTCGGTGATCAGGCCGTACTCGTCAAAGCAGGCCGCAGAATAGTCGTTGGGCGCCTCGAACACGACATAGACGCCCCAGCGCAGGTCCTTGAAGACCGGCCGGCCGTCGCGCTCGACGCTGGAGACGACCTCGACCTGGCCCTTGTGATGGAGCTGGCCGCCGGCCTCGCGCGGCCGCAGCACCTGGGGCAGATCGTCGGTGCCGCAGGGCGGAAAGGCCAGGCCCTCCGGCGCCGGCGTCAGGCCGGTGGCGTTGGCGATGGCGGCCATCTCGATGCCCGACTTGGTGCCGTCGAGGAAGGAGTTGAACATCTGCGGGTTCATGCCGGCCGCCGCGGCCTCCTCGGCGCTGCGGCCGTAGTACCGCCAGACGGTCTCCGGGGTGGAGGCGTGGTAGTGAGGCTGATACTTGGTGCCCTTGCCGGCCGCGGTGACCTCGAAGCCGCAGGATCGCGCCCAATCGACCAGTTCGCAAGTCAACGCCGGCTGGTCGCCGTAGGCCATGGAGTAGACCAGGCCGGCCTGGCGCGCCTCGGCGGCCAGCAGCGGCCCGGCCAGGACGTCGGCCTCGACGTTGACCATGACGATGTGCTTGCCGTTGGCGCGGGCGGCACGGGCGTGGGCGATGCCGGCCGCCGGACTGCCGGTGGCCTCGATGGCGACCTCCAGGTCGTCGCGCGCCAAAAGGTCGCCGCCGTTGTCGAGAAAGGCCGTCGCCGCGATCCGTTCCTCGCTCCAGCCGACGGCGCGGCAGGCGGCGCGGGCGCGATCCGGGTCGAGATCGGCGATCGCGGTCACCGCCAGGCCCGGCGTCGTCGGCGCCTGGGCCAGAAACATGGAGCCGAACTTGCCGGCGCCGATCAGGCCGGCCCGCACCGGCCCGGCGCCGGCCTCCAGGCGCTTGGCGATCAGGGACTGAGTGGACATAGAGAGTTACTCCGCCGCCCGGTGGTTGGCACCCTCATGGCTAGCGACCAAGTCCGCCAGACAGTCGTCGGCCAAGGGCGCAATCGGCGTGAAGTCGCGGTGCGCGATCCAGTCCTCGCGCTTGAACTGGCGGATGTGGTTGGAGACCGCGCAGAGGCTGAGGTAGACGATCACCCGGTCCCAGGGGCTGATGTTCGGCGGGCTGGCGTGCACCAGATTGCAGTGGAACAGCAGCACCGAGCCGGGCTGGCCGACCGGCGCCACCACGCCGCCGGCCTCGGCCAGCTCGCGCACCGAGGCGCGGTCCAGGGTCCAGAGCGGATAGGAGGTGGTCTCCAGATCGTGGCCGGCCTCGAAGACGCCGCGCTTGTGACTGCCCGGCAGGAAGATCAGCGGCCCGTTGGCGGCGGTCACCTCGTCGACGAAAAGGGCGATGTTCATGGCCCGCGGCTCGGGCATCGCATCGTCGCGCGACCAGGTGCCGTAGTCCTGGTGCCACTGCCAGACCGCGCCGTCGAAGGCCGCCTTCGCATTGACCTTGAACTGATGCATGTAGACCTCTTCGCCCAACAACTGCATGACCGGTTCGATCAGCCGGGGGTGGGCGCCCAGCCGGCGAAAGGGCTCGGAATAAAGGTGGGCGGCAAAGGCGGTGCGCGGCGCGCCGTTGTCCTCGCGCCAGACCTCCTTGCGCTCCAGGCCATAGAGCCGCGTCGCCTCGGCCTTCAGCACCGCGGCCTCGGCGGCGGAAAAGACGTCCGGCAGGAAGAGATAGCCCTCGGTGTCGAAACGCTCGAGTTCAGTGTTGGTCAGTTTCATGGTCGCGGCCTCCCGAAGCCCGCCGATTTTGCGACCAGGACCGGGCCCTGACAAGGGTTCTTACCCCTCCGGCATCGGGCCGACCAGAAAGGCCGGGTCGACACGCTGGTCGAACCAGTTCATGCGCCAGTCCAGGTGGGGCCCGGTGGCCCGGCCGGTGGCGCCCAGGGTGCCGAGCGGGTCGCCCTGCCTGAGCCGGTCGCCGACCGCCACGGTGACGCTTTGCAGGTGCAGGAAGGCCGAGCTCAGGCCGTGGCCGTGGTCGAGGAAGACCGTGCCGCCGCTGAAATAGAGGTCGGGCTCGGCCAGGGTGACCACGCCGTCCGCCGGGGCGAGGATCGGGGTGCCCGCGGCGGCGGCGATATCGACCCCGAAGTGCGGCCGCCGGGGCTCGCCGTTCAGCACCCGCTGGGAGCCGTAGACACCGCTGATCGGGCCGATGGCGGGCCAGCGAAAGCCGGTGAGGTAGTCGGCCTCGGGCCGATCCTGGTTGCGCGCCGCCACGATGATGGCCTGTTCCCGCGCGATCCGCGCCATAACCTCCTCAGGCGGGTTGACCTTTTTCGGTGGCAGGCCGTCGATGCGCTGGATTTTGTAGTCGCGCGCCGCGACGGTCAGGGCGCTGGTCTCCTCCTGGCCGTCGGGATAGCGCAGCGACAAGACCGCCTCGGGACCGTGGTCGCGGCCGAAGCCGATGATGAAGCGGCCTTCCGCGCCGACCCGGACCCGCCGCTCGCCGAGCCGAACCTCGGTCCCCGGCGGGACCCGGCCCTGCACCAGGCCGCCCTGCTGGAAGGTGCCCTCCAGGGCAATCTCATTGGCCAAGGCCGTGGCGCTCGGGCCGAACAGGATGGCCAGCGCCAGCAGAGTTACCCTCACAATAGGCTCCCCTGCTCGGGTGTTTCGCTTCGGCTCTTGGCCGCCTTGCGCGGTGGCGCCGCCCCACCGGAACCGACCTCGCCGGCACCGACCGCGCCGGCTCGTCCGTCGGCAAACTGCAGATCGAGCGCGACACCGGGTTTGACCGCCGTGGCGCTGGTGACCAGTCCGGCCGGCCCGTGCACCAGGGCAAAGCCGCGCTCAAGGACCTGTTCGTAGGAGAGCGCGCCCAGCATCTGGCCCAGGGCCGCCAGACGCTCCCTCGCTTGGGCCAGGCGGCGCTGCCAGGCGGCGGCAAGACGGCGGTCCGGCTCCAGGCGGGCCAGCTCGCGCCTGGCGGGCTCGGCCAGGCGCCCGCCCAGACCCGCCAACCGGGCCGCTTCGCCGGCCAGCCGTTCCGCCGCGAAGGTCCAGAGCTGGCGCGGATGCGGCAGGGCCGCGGCCTCGCGCTCGAGGGCGGCGCGGCGGCCCTGCAGCAGGCCGCGCAGGGCCTGGCCCAGGCGTTCGGCGCGGTCGTCGAGCTGCTGGCTCAGGGTCTCCAGGATCCGCTCGGGCCGCGGCAGGCCGCGGCCCAGGCCGCGCACCTCGACCCGGCGCTCCTCTAGCAGGCGCGCCGCGGCGACGCCCTGGCGGCGGTCGAGCTCCTGCAGGGTCGCCATCAGTTCGCCGCGCAGCGGCACGGCCATCTCGGCGGCCGCGGTCGGGGTCGGCGCCCGGCGGTCGGCGGCGAAGTCGATCAAGGTGGTGTCGGTCTCGTGGCCGACGGCGGAAATCAAGGGGATCGCGCTGGCCGCCGCGGCGCGCACCACGATCTCCTCGTTGAAGGTCCAAAGGTCCTCCAGCGAACCGCCGCCGCGCGCCACGATCAGCAGTTCGGGCCGCGGCAGGGGCCCGTCGGATGGAAGGGCGTTGAAGCCCTCGATCGCCGCGGCCACCTGGGCCGCCGCGCCCTCGCCCTGGACCAGCACCGGCCAGACCAGGACCCGGCGTGGGAAGCGGTCGCGCAGCCGGTGCAGGATGTCGCGGATCACCGCCCCGGTGGGCGAGGTCACCACGCCGATCACCTCGGGCAGGAAGGGCAGGGGCCGCTTGCGCGCCGCGTCGAACAGGCCCTCGGCGGCCAGCGCCTTGCGCCGCTCCTCGAGCAGCTTCAAGAGCGCGCCCTCGCCGGCCAGTTCCAGGGATTCGATCACGATCTGGTACTTCGAGCGGCCCGGATAGGAGGTGATGCGCCCGGTGGCGATGACCTCCAGACCGTCCTCCGGCGCCAGGGCGAGCCGCCCGGCGGTGCCGCGCCAGCAGACCGCGTCGAGCACCGACTTTTCGTCCTTCAGGGCCATGTAGAGATGTCCCGAGGCAGCGCGCTTGAAGCCGGAGATCTCGCCGCGCACCCGGACCCGCTCGAAGCGTCCCTCCAGGGTCCGCTTGATCGCCTGGGAGACCTCCGAGACCGAGAACTCGGGCATGTTGTCGACGGTCACGGGCGCGACGGCCTCGGACTCGTTCTTGATGGCCATAAAGGACTCCGCGCTGGGCAAGGGGCCGGACTATGGTAAAAGTCCGGGCCTGTTGAGACCAGCCCCCAGGGAGACGCACCGCGATGAAGATCATGGTTGTCGGCGGCGGCGGGCGCGAGCACGCGCTCTGCTGGACCATCGCCGCCTCGCCGCTCTGCGACGAGCTCTACTGCGCGCCGGGCAACGCGGGTATCGCCGCCGAGGCGACCTGCGTCGACATCGCGGCCGAGGATATCGCCGGTCTCGTCGCCTTCGCCCGCGACAGGGCGATCGATCTGGTAGTGGTCGGCCCCGAAATCCCCCTTGTCGCCGGCCTGGTCGACCGCCTGGAGGCGGCCGGCATCAAGGCCTTCGGACCCTCGGCCGCGGCGGCCGAGATCGAGGGCTCCAAGGGCGTGATGAAGGATCTCTGCGCGCGCTACGGCGTGCCCACCGCCGCCTATCGCCGCTTCACCGACCTGGCGGCCGCCAAGGCCTATGTGCGCGAGCGCGGCGCGCCGATCGTGATCAAGACCGATGGCCTGGCCGCCGGCAAGGGGGTCACGGTCGCCGAAACCCTGGACCAGGCCCTGGCGGCGGTCGAGGCGGCCATGGCCGAGGGGATCTTCGGGGCGGCCGGCGCGGAACTGGTGATCGAGGACCTGCTGGTCGGCGAGGAGGCCAGCTTCTTTGCCCTGGTGGATGGCGAGACGGCCCTGCCGCTGGCCTCGTCCCAGGACCACAAGCGCGCCTTCGATGGCGATCAGGGCCCCAACACCGGCGGCATGGGCGCCTATTCGCCGGCCCCGGTGGTGACGCCCGAGGTGCACGAGAAGATCATGACCCGCATCGTGCGGCCCCTGGTCGCGGGGCTGGCCGCCGAAGGCCGGCCCTACAAGGGGCTGCTCTATCCCGGTGTGATGATCGACGCGGCCGGCGATCCCCATGTCATTGAGTTCAACTGCCGCTTCGGCGACCCGGAGTGCCAGGTCGTCCTGATCCGGCTGATGTCCGATATCGTCCCCGCCCTGATGGCCTGCGTCGACGGCGTGCTCGGCAGCGTCGATCTGCGCTGGTACCCCGACAGCGCCCTGACCGTGGTTATGGCCGCCCAGGGCTACCCGGGCGCCTATGACAAGGGCAGCGCGATCCGCGGCCTGGGCGCGGCGGAAGCCTCGGCGGCGAGCGACAGCGACATCGAGGTCAAGGTCTTCCACGCCGGGACCAAACCGGGCCCCGATTGGCCACAACCCGGCCCCGGAGGCGAGCCGGGCCCGGTTCTGGCCAACGGCGGGCGGGTTTTGAATGTCACCGCCATGGCGCCCTCCGTGGCCCAGGCCCAGGCGGCCAGCTACAGGGCTGTGGACTGCATCGACTGGCCCGAGGGTTTCTGCCGCCGGGACATCGGTTGGCGCGTCGTTTCAAATTAAACGGACAGATCCGTTCACTACGGGGTTTGAGCTTGCGGCCCTTGAGAACTTAGAAGGTACCAGTCTGTCTACTAAGCCAACGGGAGGCCAGCGAGCACCTGAGCGCCCGTCATGCTATCTCACCGGCTGGATCATACGGTTTCTTGGTTGGTGACAGCACCGCCGGCAACCATTAAGATTGCCGCCCGAGCGAGGCTGGACGAGCCGCGCGAAGGACGCCCGAAATCATAAGAAAATTTTTCCGAGGAGGCGAAGGATGCCGGAAATCACCATCGAGGGGCCGGACGGCGCGTTCATGGCCTATTTGGCCAGGCCCGACCTGACACCGGCCGCGGCCATCGTGGTCTCGCAGGAGATCTTCGGGGTCAACGCGGTCATGCGCGACGTTTGCGACTGGCTCTCGAGCGAGGGCTTCCTCGCCTGTTGCCCCGACCTGTTCTGGCGCATCGAGCCGGGCATCCAGTTGACCGACAAGAGCGACGCGGAATGGAAGCGCGCCTTCGAGCTCTTTGGCCTCTTCGACGCCGAAGCCGGCCTGCGCGACCTGCAGGCCACGATCAACGCACTGCGCGCGCTGGAGGGCTGCAACGGCAAGGTCGGCTCGGTCGGCTACTGCCTTGGCGGCAAGATGGCCTATCTGACCGCCGCGCGAACCGACGTGGACGCCAGTGTCAGTTACTATGGGGTCGGCTTGAACGAGCTGCTGGAGGAGGCGGCGACCATCACCAAGCCGACCCTGCTGCACATCGCCTCCGAGGACCAGTTCGTCCCGCCGGCGGCCCAGGCGGCGATCAAGGCGGGGCTCGCCGGTCATGCCCAGGTCGCGCTGGAGGTCTATGAGGGCCAGGACCACGCCTTTGCCCGCATCGGCGGCGAACACTATGACGCCGCCGCCGCCCAGTTGGCCAACGACCGGACCATCGCTCTCTTCGAGGAGCACCTGACATGACCAAGGCCGTACGCATACACCAGCACGGAGGGCCCGAGGTCCTGTCCTACGAGGATGTCGAGGTCGGCGATCCCGGGCCCGGCGAGCTGCGCATCCGCCAGGGCGCCTGCGGCCTCAACTTCATCGACACCTACCAGCGCGGCGGGCTCTATCCCCTGGCCCTGCCGACGATCCTGGGTCTCGAGGGCGCCGGTACGGTGGAAGCCCTGGGCGAGAGTGTCGGCGGCCTGGCGGTCGGCGACCGCGTCGCCTACGGCACCGAGCTGGGCGGCTACAGCGAAGCCCGGCTGATCCGCGCCAGCCGGGTCGCCAAGCTGCCCGACGCGATCGACGACCAGACCGCCGCGGCGATGATGCTGCAGGGCATGACGGTGGAGTACCTGATCCGCCGGACCTTCGAGGTCAAGCCCGGCGACACGGTGTTGTTCCACGCCGCCGCCGGCGGTGTCGGCCTGATCGCCTGTCAGTGGCTGAAGGCCCTGGGCGTCACCGTCATCGGCACGGTGGGCAGCGACGAGAAGGCGGCCCTGGCCGAGGCCAACGGCTGCGACCACCCGATCATCTACACCCGCGAGAACTTCGTCGAGCGGGTCAAGGAGATCACCGACGGCCAGGGCGTGCCGGTGGTCTACGATTCGGTCGGCAAGGACACCTGGGAAGGCTCCCTCGACTGCCTTCAGCCGCGCGGCCTGATGGTCACCTTCGGCAACGCCTCGGGGCCGGTAACCGGGGTCAACATGGGCATTCTCGGCGCCAAGGGCTCGCTCTACGTCACCCGGCCGAGCCTCATGACCTACGCCGCCTCCGACCAGGAGCTGGCCGAGAGCGCCGCCCAGGTGATCGATCAGGTGAGTTCGGGCGCGGTCAAGATCGCGGTCAACCAGACCTACCCCCTGGCCGAGGCGGCGGCGGCACACGCCGATCTGGAGGGCCGCAAGACCACGGGCTCGACGGTGCTGTTGCCCTGACCGGACGATGAACCGGAAGGCTTTCTTTTGGGGCGCATTCCTGGGGGGCGCCCTCCTCTGGGCGGGCGATGACGCGCGGGCCCAGGGCACCTTGCAGGACGATCTGAGCGACTGCCGACGCGACATCGACCCCTTTCGCCGGCTGACCTGTTACGACAATCTGGTCGACGGCTTCTTCGGCGCCGCCCGGCCGACGCCGGGGACCGGTTCCCAGGGGGACGGTCGGACCAACGGCGACGCCCCGGCCAAGCCCGGCAACCCGGACGCCATCGCCGAGTTCGCCGGTGTCGGCCAGTTCCTGACCCGGGTCTTCTATGCCCCGGGGCCCTGGGAAATCCGCTGGCGCGCCACCGGCCAGCAATTCCAGATCTTCCTCAGCGACAATCTCGGCAATTTCCTCGAGGTGGTCGCCAATCAGGCGGGTCCGGGGCCTGGCGGCAAGGCCATGGCGACGCCGGGTGCCTTTACCCTCAACATCACCGCCGACGGCCCCTGGGCCATCGAGGTGGTGCCGGCGGGGCAATAGGCTGGACGGCGCAGGTCGAGAGGCGACGCTCGGCAGGTTATGAGTATCTTGACCAGCGGCCAATCTTCAGGGCCGCTGGCAAAGCGCAAAGCGCGCCCGCAGCGTGAGCGAGGATAGCCTGCCCGGCGCGTGAGGGCCTACAAGTACCGCTCCTGGTAGGCCGCATAGGCGGGCTCGAAGCCGGCCAGGTTCTCCGCCGTGTAGGCCCCATAGTCGATGCCCGGCACCGCCATGTGGATCTCCGAGACCATGGCCCACATGGTCTCGCGCAGATGGGCGGCGCAGCGCATGGCATCGAAGCGCTGCCACAGCGCGGCATCGGGCGCCTGGCCGAAGTAGGCCTCCAGCAGGCGGGCCTCCTCGTCGCGCTCGAACAAGGAGAGCGCGGCGATGTTGCCGAGGTCGAAGTAGGGACTGCCGAGCCCGCCGTACTCCCAGTCGATCAGCCAGATTTTCTTTCCGTCGTCGATGAAGTTCGCGGCCAGCAGGTCCGAGTGGCAGCCGCAGATCGGGGTCGGACCGAGCGCCTGCTCGAAGATCTGCGCCGCTTCTTCCAGCCGCGGCAGGTCGTCCAGATGGCGGCTCCCGCCGGCCCGCAGCAGATGGGCGTAGTCGCGCAGCACGTGGAAGACCCAGAAGAGATAGCCGGGCCCACGCAGATGGTCCTGCAAGGCCTCGTGGACCCGCCGGACCAACGCCACCACGCGATCCAGATTGGCCCGCACCGCCTGGCCGCCATAGGTCTCGCCGACGATGAAATCGAACACCATGGCGCCGGGCTCGGCATGGACCAGGGCCGGCGAGATGCCGAGCTCGGCGGCGGCCCGGCTGACCATGATCTCGCGGTCGCGCAGGACATGATGACAGGCGATGTCCTCGCCCAGCCGCGCCACGTACTTGCGCCCGCCGTCGACCACCGTGAAAGAAAGGTTGGAAAGCCCGCCCGACAGCGGCTCCGGATCGACCGGGCCGCGCCAGCAGGTCAGCGCACGCACCCGCTCGATGGCCGCCGTAACAGCCGGCCCCGACTGCGCTTCTGTCATGATCTTTTCCCCCGCGCCCGCGTTTTTAGTTCTGGCGCGGCAGTGTGGCGCGGCGCGGCCCCCGAAATCAAGCTCACCAAGATCAAGTCCGCAGGGATCAAGCCGGACGAGACGGTCTCACGGCCCCTACTGGAGCCAGATCGGGTTCGACCAGGCCTTGTGCCCGGCGGCATCCACCACCGTGATGCGGAGATAGGAATCGGCAAAGCGCTTCAGCGCAAAGCGCGCCTCGGTCAGCTCGTCGCCCATGACCTTCAGGGAGCGCGAGCCGCGGCCCACCGCCTGGATTGTCGCGGCCGGGCTCGAGGTCACGACCGCCTCGTCCGCCTCGATCCGGATATCGTGGATCTCCGGCCCCTGGCTGGAATAGTAATGCCCGGCCTTCAGCGACGCCAACAAAGCGTCCGGATCCGGATCCTCGGCGCGGACCTGAACCCAGCCGCCGAAGGCGTCGTGGGTCAGCTCGTGGGCATCGTCGGTGGCATAGCCGCTCCGGCGCCAGCCATCGTTCAAGAGGCTGGCGCAGCAGGGCCAGTCGTAGCCGCGGCCGCCCTCGACCTCGCTGCCGTGGTTATAGATCTCGATGG
>JAJFGK010000097.1 GCA_021776195.1 Kiloniellaceae bacterium
AGATCCCGGCTCCGCCCTTTCGGGCGGTCCGGGATGACGTGGTCTCTGGGGCGACGCCTTGACGCGGGGAAAACCGGCTACCAAGGCAAGCGCCCTAGATATTCTCGATGATCGCCTGCCGGCTCTCATCCTGCTTGCGCACGATCGCGGATAGCTCGTCGCGATAGCGCTGGCTCGCCGCCTTGAGTTCGGCCTTCAGTTCCGATTCGAGCTTTTGGCCAACTTCGGTCAACTCGGTCTCGACTTCGGCCCATTCGGCCTCGGCTTCCGCCTTCGCGCGATCGACCTCGGCCTCCAATTCGGTACTCAGCTCTTCGACCGCTGTCTTCACCTCGGTCGCCGCCGCCTCGATTTCGGCGTCAACCTCGGCCGCCTTGGCCTTCACCTTGGCCTCGACCTCGTCGACCTTGGCCTGCACCTCGGTCTCGACCTCCTGGACGACACGGACCGTCTCGGTCTCGACCTTGTCGATGAGACCCGTCAGTTCGAGCTTGCCGGTCTCGACACCCCGCTCGATGCCGGCCTCGACCTCCTCGACCTTGCCGCTCACCTTGGTCTTGACCTCGTCGACCTTGGCCTGGACCTCGTCTCTCGTCCCCACGACGGCCTCTCGCATTTCGGCCTTGGCCCGTTCCCAAGCCTGGCTGACGGCCGCCTGGCTCCGGTCCAAGGTCTCGCGCGCCGTGGCCTCGATCCTGGCGTAGCTCTGCTCCAGGAAACCCTTGGTTCTCTCCAACGTGTCTTGAATCTTCCCGCGGCCCCGATCCCAAGCCTCGTCCAGCCGGCCTTCGGTCTGCCCGCGCAGGGTCTCCATTTCGCTCCGCAGGGCCGCGAGCCGCTCCTGGACCTCCGCCTCGGCCGCCTTTTTCGACTGCGCCAAGACCTTCTTGGCTTTGGCCAGGTCCGCGCGCGTCGGCCCGCCTGCCTCGCCGACAAGGGCTTCCATCCGGGCGATCGTTTCCTCGCCGCGGGTCTGCAGCCAATCCAGCATCTGCCGGGCGTCTTCTTCGCCCTTGGTGAGCGGATCTTGGGCCAGATCGGCAAACTTGGCTTTCAGACCGGCAAGCCCCTGCTTGAACTTCTCCAGCAGCTGGCCGACCCGGTCCGTCAGAAAGCCGCCCACCGATTCGACGAACTGCTTCTTCTCGACCACCTTGTCGAAGAGCCAAACCGCCATTTCCTTGAACCCGAGGTGGCGCTTGTCGCCCCTCTCCAGCAGGTCGTCCAATTTCTCGAACAGCCAGGAGAGCGCTGCCCCTAGGCGGTCGCGAAGGGCGTCGCTGATCTTGTCGATAACCTGACGGATCTTGTCGGCGATGCCGCCGAGACCGAGAAAGTTGGCCAGGAACCCGATCGCCGGCGGAACGGCCTTGGCCAGACCCTGTTCGACCATCTGGGCGCCCTGGCCGACCATCCCGCCCAAGGCGTCCAGGGGACCCCCGGCACCCGTGCCGCCGCCTTGGCCGTTGCCTTGCGGCTGTTCGGCGCGGGCGGCCTCTTCGGCCATCTGGCCGATGCCGCGGAACATATCGAAGATGCCCGTCACGCCCCTGGTCGCGGCCTGCTCGACCAGACCCTTGGCCTCCTTGGCCAGGCCTTGTACGCCGCCGTCGGCCGCCTCGGCGGCCACGGCCGACCCCGCGGCGCCCACCGCCGATCCGGCGGCGCCCACGGCCGACCCGGCAACGCCAACGACCGACCCGATGGCGCCCAGGGCCGGCCCGACGACCGGCACTTCCGACGCCGCGTCCGCCACGGCCGATCCAGCGGCGCCCACGGCAGATCCGGCGGTGCCCACGGTAGATCCAGCGGCACCCACCGCGGACCCGGCGGCACCCGCCGCGGCACCGGCGGCACCGGCAGCAGCACCCGCGGCCGATCCGGCGGCTCCGGCAGCGGCGCCCATCGCGGCACCGGCGGCATGAGCGGCGGCGCCGGCAGCGTTGGACGCGGCCATTCCGGTCGCCGCTCCCGCCATGCCGCCGGCCCAGGAGGCGGCCTCGACGCCCCTCGCGGCCGTACGGCCCGCCGCGCCGGCCGCCGATGCCGCCGCGCCGGCGGCATTGCTTGCCGTGCCGATAGCGCCGAAGGCGCCGGTGAGCATCGCCTCGTTCAGGGCGCGGTCCAGGTCCGCCTGCGCGCGGGCAATCCTCTCCGGGTCGCCGGATGCGAGCCCGGCGTTCATCATCCCCGCGGCCTGTGCCAGGTCCATATTGTCTCGGGCCAGTTCCAGATTGTAGTCCTTGTCGCTGTCCTCGTCCCTGACCGTCTCACGGAGGACGAAGGTCAGCAGTTCGGCGAGGTCGCCCTGCTCGGGCGCACCGCTCTGGAGGCGCATAGCCAGCTTGTGCAGCCTCTCGTAGGAACTGGTGCGCTCGAAATAGCTGCCGTCCTGCATCGCCTCGAGTTGCCGTTCACCGCGCTGTTCCTCGTCCTTGTCGGCCTTCTCCTTGGCATCGCGGGCACGCTGCATCTCGTCTTCCACGAAGCCCTGCAATATGCCGAGCGCGCCGGAATAGGACACTTCCCCGCCCGCGCCCGGGGGCAGGTCGAGGCCGGCGGGAAGCTCGGCGGTGCGGTTCGCGCCCGATGCCATCATGCCGCTGGCCATGCTGCCGGCGAGCTTGTCGAGCTTGGCCTGGATCGCGCCCTTGGGGTCGCCCTTCGACTGCTGCTTCAAGAGCTTGGTGAAGGCCGCCAGCTTCTTCTCGCCGTCCTTGACCTGCGCGGTGATCGCGCCGCTCATGGCCTGGCCGGCGCCGGTCATGGCGCTGGCCCAGGCCTGGGCCGGCCCGGCGGGCGGGGTTTTGGCAGCTTGGGCCTTGCTGGCCGGGGTCTTGCCAGCAGGGGCTTTCGCCGCATCCGGCTTGTAGCTCTTGCTCCACTGCGCCAGCTGCTTGGCGAAGGCCTCGATTTTCTTGAAGTCGGGGCTGTCCTGCTTCAGCTCGTCCCGGCGCTGCTCGACCAGGGCCTGCATGTCCTTCAACTTGGCCGGCTCGTGGTCGGCCAGCACCTTGCCGATCCTCTCATGCAGCTTGGACAGGGTCTGGTCCAGCTTCACGCCACGGGTATCATCGGAATTGGCGACCGGTGGCGAGCCGGCCCACTTGTCCTGCGCCGGCGCCGGCAGGTCCTCGCGGGCCCCAGTCCCTTTCGGCTGGGGGTTCGGCTTGGGATCCTTCAGCGCCGCCGCGGCCGCCTGGTTGTCATGGTCCTCGGCCTCGCCGATGCGCTCGCCATCGGGGGCGACGAAAACCACCTTGTGCCTGAAGCCGTTGTCCTTGAGTTGTTCGCGCAGGCGCCGCGCCATCACCGCGTTGGGCTTGCCCACTTCGCAGGTCAACTCGACCTCGGCCTTGGAGACCGTCATCTTGCCGCAGACCCCGCGCCGCGAGTTGCCCTCGTCCTTGGCCTCCTTGAAAAGCTGCTTGGAGGCCTTGGTGCGATGGACGACGAACACCGGGTCGTCGCTTTTCTTGGCAGGGACCGCGAGGCCGAAATTCAGGGCCTGCTTCTTGCCCAACCGCATGATCTGCTTGATGCCCAGACCGGCTGCCATAGCTCTAATCCTTCCCTTGCGTTGTGCCCACGATCCTCGACCCTCTTACCGGGCCTTGACCTCGCCGCGGGACACGCAGATCCCAAGATCCTTTCGTCCTGTTCCCCTCAAGCTAGAACCTTCCAAATCGCGAATATACTAACCGATAGCCCGCTTGAGGGGAACAGGGCGCCCGCGAAGGTCAAAAAGTGACACGCGGGGCGGGGCGGATCGGGGTGGGCCAGGCATGTGATGCTGGTCACCAGGTATGACCTTTTGGAGCCGGCCCCCCGGTAGGATCGGACGATATGTCTGTTAGCAGTCTCTGGCGACGGCTGCTAAGATATTGAATTATTTCGTGATTAATCCTTTTTTCACCTTGATCTCGCCAAAATTGACCCGGCACACTTCAGCGACGTGCTCATGACAGGAGGACTGATATGCATGATTCGCCCCTGGCCTTGCAGCTGAAAGACTACCGGCTGACCACGGCCAACATCCTCTACCGCCTGCCGGATCACCCCGGCCTGCTGCAGAGCTACCTGTGGCAGGACTACGATCTGGCGCCCAAGTTCCCCGAACTCCACAAGTTCCTCGCCTTCTGGGAAGAGAACCTGGACGGCCCGCTCTACTCGGTGGAGGTGGCCAGCCAGAAACTGGTGCAGGCACCGGATTCGCGCTTCGTGCCGATCTGCCTGACGTTGCATTAGGCGCCGATAAAATCGGGGGCATTAGGCGCCGATAAAATCGGGGGCATTAGGCGTTGTTGCGCGGCCTGCCTTTAGGGCAGATCACGGCCTCGTGCCGAGGCGTTCGCGCATAGATCGGCCGGACGATCCAATGGCCCGGCCTGTCCGCTTTGGGAGCCCAAGCGGAACCGATCGGATGGCCTTTCACCGATCCGCAAACCGCAGGGCGGCATCGAGCGCAAGGCCCTTCGCAACGCTCCCGAACACATCGCCCGCGATGAGGCGTCCGTTGGGTATCGCCGCGGCGATGGTCTGCTGCACCAAGGGCATTCTGGTCGCACCGCCGGTGAGAAACACCGCCGACACCGCGTCAGGTGTCAGGCCGGCCATCCGCAGCACATCATCGATGCGGGAGCCGATACGATGGAGGCTGTCGGCGATGGCTGCCTCGAGCTGTGCTCGCGTCATCTCCAGGGAAATGTCGGCGGCGCAATCGACGAGATCGAGCCTGGCGAGGTCGGTTTGGGACAGCTCGATTTTGGCGGATTCGACAGCTGCCAGCAGTTCGTGGCCTTTGCGCTGTTCGAGCACGGCCAGGAGCCGCCTGATCTTCTCCGGCTCTGCCGAGTCCCGCAGGACGCCACGGACTTCGGTCAGCATTTTCGGATCGTAGAGAAAGCCGATCTTGTGCCAGGTGGCGAGGTCGTGAAAATACCTCAGAGGCGCGGCCAATCCCTTGCGGCGAAGAGGACTGCGCAGGCCGAGCGCCGGCATGACCCGCGCGAGTGCCAACAGCCTGTCGAAATCCGTGCCGCCAATGTGCACGCCGGCAAATCCGAGAATGTCCTGGCGCCGGTCGCTCGATCGCGCGCGCTCGGGCGAGACCCGCACGACGGAAAAGTCCGAGGTGCCGCCGCCAATGTCAGCCACGAACGCGATCTGTTCGGAGTCGACGCTCTGCTCGTAGTCGAGGGCCGCCGCGATCGGCTCGAACTGAAAGGCGACCGTCTCGAAGCCCGCGGCCCGGGCTGCCGCCTCGAGTTGCCGCTCGGCCGCGGCATCGGCTTCGGGATCGTCGTCGACAAAGAACGCCGGCCGGCCGAGAACCACGCTCGTCGGCGGGGCGTTCATGCTATCGCCCGCCGCGGAACGTAAGAATCTCAGAAACGCCGTCACGATTTCGCTAAAGCCATAGCGCTTGCGCTTGACCTGGGTTGTCTCCTCGAAAAGTTTGCTGCCGAGCACGCTCTTGATGGCGCGCAGATAGCGGCCGGACTCGCGCTGAAAGTACCGCTCGAGAGCTTCCTGGCCGAAAGTTGTCGAATCGTCGTCGAAACTGAAGAACAGCGCCGTCGGCACAGACGTCGCGCCGTCCTGGAGGGGTAACAGACGGGGGCCTGCCGCGTCGCAGATGCCGACCGAGGAGTTTGAAGTGCCAAAATCTATGCCGTGGGCGGGTCTCATGCTCTGTACTCCGGTCATCGTGTCGTTTGTACGGCGGTCGCAAGCGAGCCCGACTATCTCTGGATCTAATCCATTGACAAGACTGCTATTTTTCCGCAAAATCCGGTGCATCCGGAAAATTGAGATAAGAGTCGCAAGGGTGATGAAGCGCGCGCCAAGGCCGCATTCCCGCCGGCCCGAAGCCGCGGCCGGTCGAAGGCGCGGGGTTCAGGGCTCTAGCGGCCGCGTACCGCCTTGCGCCGTTTCTTGATTTCGACCTTCTGCGGCGGACTCAGCTTCTCGGTGGCGGCGGAAAAGGCCCTGGGGTCGATCTCGCCGGCGCGCTGGCGCAGAAAATCCAACGTGTCGTCGGGGTAGAGGTTGAAGCACTCCCGCAGCGTCCAGCCCACGCCCTTTTGCACATAGTAGGCCTCGTCGCCCAGAAGCGCGGTCACCAGCGGCAGAATGCGCGCCAGCGCCGGAGCCCGCCGGCGCGACGCGGCATAGTAGATCAGCGAAACCACCGACTGCCGCCGTTTCCAGGGATCGGCGCCGCCGTTCCAGGCCTCGAGCGTGGGGTAGACCAGATCCGGATCGGCCTCCAGCAGCGTGGCGTAGATCTTCGAAAGCCCGTCGGACTGATCCCAGCAGTTCAAGCTGTCCGCCCAGGGCCTGGTGGCCGCCCAGAGCCGCGCCGGCGCAAGAGCGCGCACCGCCTTGCCCTCGAGATAGTAGAGCGGCTGCATCTTGGCCTCGTGGGTGCGCGCGTGACGCCAGATATGGTCCCAAATCGCCAACTGATCGCCCGGTGGGAGGGCGGAAAAACCGAAGCCCGTGCGGGCGATCTTCCGTTGGGCCGGCACCGCCAGTCCCAGCATCGCCATCGGCGCCTTCATGAAACGACGGCGTTCTTCCGCCTTGGCCCGCGGGATGCCCGCGGCAGCTTGCGCCAGACGGTCCTCAACCTCGCCCAGATGGTCCTGCATCGCATCGCACCTTTAAGCCGCGACAGTCCGTCGCAGAGGCCGGGGCTTGGCCCTGAAGTCCCCGGCGGCTACCGTCCGCCGGCTATGGATCAGCTCTGCTCCCAGCGCTCGCGAGCGCGATCATGACGGCCGCCGCCGCTGCCGGCAACCGCCGCGCCGCGCCGCGCGCCGTCGGCGTCTGGCTGCTGCTCTGCTGTGCCATGATCTTCGCCATGGCGCTGATCGGCGCCATCACCCGGCTGACCGAATCGGGGCTTTCGATCATGGAGTGGGCGCCCCTGAGCGGCGCCCTGCCGCCCCTGGCCGCTACCGAGTGGGAACGGCTCTTCGCGCTCTACCGCCAGATCCCGGAGTACCGGGTCGAGAACGCCGGCATGACCCTGGCCGAGTTCAAGACCATCTTCTGGTGGGAGTACATCCACCGGCTCTGGGGCCGCCTGATCGGCCTGGTCTTCCTGCTGCCCTTCCTCTGGTTCCTGCTGCGCCGGCAGATCCCGCGAGGCCTGACCGGCCATCTCGTGGCGATCTTCGCGCTGGGCGGCCTGCAGGGCTTTATCGGCTGGTTCATGGTCGCCAGCGGCTTTGCCGAGCGCAGCGACGTCAGCCAGTACCGCCTGACCCTGCATCTGGTCGTGGCCCTGGCGATCTACGCCTATGCCCTTTGGATCGCCCTGGGTCTGCTCGACCCGCCAAGCAGTTCACCCGGCGCGGTTGGCGGCCTGCGAATCGGCCTGGGGACACTGCTGGTCCTGATCGCCATCACCATCGCGTCGGGCGGGTTCGTCGCCGGCCTCAATGCCGGCCTGATCTACAACACCTTCCCCCTGATGGACGGCGATCTGCTGCCGGCCGGCTATGGCGATTTGAGCCCCGGCTACCTGAACGCCTTCGAAAACATCGCCGCGGTTCAGTTCAATCATCGCCTCCTCGCGATCGCCACCCTGGTGCTGGCGCTCGGTCTGTGGCTCTGGTCGCTACGGGTCGAGATCGCCGCCCCGGCCCGCCGGCCCATGGCCTTGCTCGCCATCGTGGCCCTGCTCCAGGTCGCCCTGGGGATCGCCACCCTGCTGCTGGTGGTCCCCCTGCCACTGGCGACGGCCCACCAAGGCGGCGCGGTCCTGCTCTTGAGCGCGGCGCTTTGGGCCTTGCACCGGTCGCGGGGCGACGCCACTTTAGGCTCCTCCTGACAGGCAAGTATGAGCAGCGCGATGCGCGACGACGAGCGGCCTCCTATCAATCCCGGCGATCTGGCGATCCCCGAGGAGCCCCTGCCGGTCTCGGTCCTGACCGGCTTTCTGGGCAGCGGCAAGACCACACTGCTGCGCCACCTCCTGGCCCACCCGGCGATGGAGGAGACGGCGGTGATCGTCAACGAGTTCGGCGAAATCGGGCTCGATCACCTGCTGGTCGAGAAGATCGACGAGGACGCCGTGCTGCTGAACAGCGGCTGCCTCTGCTGCACCGTGCGCGGCGATCTGGTGGAGTCCCTGCGCGATCTCTTCAAGCGCCGGGTCAAGCGCGAGGTGCCGCCCTTCAAGCGTCTGGTGATCGAGACCACCGGCCTGGCCGATCCGGCGCCGATCCTGCAAACCCTGATGACCGATCCCCTGATCGCCAGCCGCTTTCGCCTCGACGGCGTGATCGCCACGGTCGACGCGGTGAACGGCAACACGACCCTCGACCGCCAGATCGAGTCCCTGAAGCAGGCCGCGGTCGCCGACCGTCTGGTGGTGACCAAGACAGACCTGGCCGAGGCCGGCGCGCTCGCCGCCCTGCACGACCGGCTGAGAACGCTCAATCCCGCCGCCCGCCAGTACGATGTCATCGAGGGCGTCATCGCACCGGGGCTGCTGTTCAACGCCGGGCTCTACGACCCGACCAGCAAGAGCCTGGACGTCCAGCGCTGGCTGCAGGCCGAGGCCTATGAGATCCCCGGCCATGACGATCACGGTCACCATGACCACGGCCACGACCATGGCGGCCACAACCATGGCGGCCACGACGTGAACCGGCACGACGCCTCGATCCGCGCCTTTTGCATCACCTACGACCAACCGCTCGACTGGGACCGCTTCAATTCCTGGATCGAGATGCTGATCACGCTCTACGGTTCGGGCCTGCTGCGCATCAAAGGTCTGCTGAACATCAAGGAAATCGACCAGCCCCTGGTCATTCACGGGGTCCAGCATGTCTTTCATCCGCCGGTCCAGCTCGAGGCCTGGCCCGACGCCGACCGCCGCTCGCGCATCGTCTTCATCACCCGCGACCTGGACGAAGCGATGTTCGGCCACACCCTGAAGGCCTTCAACGAGGACTCCGCGGCGCCCCTCACGATGAATTGAGTCGCGGCCCGGGACAGGGTCGCTAGGTTGAGGGCGACACTGAAACAAGGATCATGCCGCATGAAAGCCGACGAGCTCCGCGACCTCCAGGCCCCTCTCAAGTCTGCCTACCGCGACGCGCCCGAAACCGCGGTCGTCACCCTTTCGGCTCAAGGCGACGTCGGCGGCGAAGGCCTGGCCTGCCGGGTCGATACCGGCCGCGCCCTGGTCGAGGCCGGACTGCACCCGGCGACCGGCGGCTCCGGCCTCCAGGCCTGTTCCGGCGACATGCTGCTGGAGGCCCTGGTGGCCTGCGCCGGGGTCACCCTGAAAGCCGTGGCCACGGCGCTGGAGATACCCATTTCCGGCGGCACCGTGCGGGCCGAGGGCGACCTCGACTTCAAGGGCACCCTGGGGGTCGATCGCGAGGCCCCGGTCGGCTTTCGCGATATCCGCCTGTCCTTCGATCTCGAGAGCGAGGCCAGCGAAGAGCAGCTCGCGATCCTGCAGAAGCTGACCGAGCGCTATTGCGTGGTCTACCAGACCATCAAGGCCGCCCCGCCAGTCGCCGTGGAAATGACAGCGGGCTAGGTCCTGTTGACAAATCGCGGTCATCCCGGACGCGACATTTCTCCAAATCTTCGAGGCTTTAGACTAGCAGATTTGGGCCGAACCGGGTTCCGGAACGACGGTCCCTGGAAAGCAATTGTCTACAGACCCTGGACCTGGTCCTCGTCGAGCGTCTTGACCATCAAAATGGCATCGCCGTCCCGGTAGTGCAGGCTGGGATGGGGCACCAGCGGCCGGCGCAGGGTGGCGCGGTAGCCTTGGCGCTCGTAGAGCCTGAGCGCATCGGCATTTCGTTCGAAACAGATCAGACTGAGCCGCGGCAGACCGAGGGTCTGGGCCCAGGCCTCGGCCATCTGCAGCAGCATCGTCCCGAGACCCTGGCCGCGCAGCGCCGGATCGATGGCCAGGCCGGAGATGTAGAGGCTGCCGGGGTCTTCCAGTTCGGCGTAGGGCCGCAGCACCGGATCGGTTTCTTCCTCGGTCTCGCCTGATACTTCGATGGGAAAGCAGTGCATCATGCCGACGACCGCGCCGTCGCGCTCGACCACCTGACAGTTCTCATAGGAAAAGGCGACGCCTTGGCGGGCATAGCGCGCGGCGCCGACCTGCGCGGCAGAATGGCCCGGCATCTCGATCCGGCTCCAGATGTAGTCGGCCAGGCCGTCCGAGGAGATCAGGAAGTAGCGCGCGATGGCCGCGCTATCCTCACGGACCGCCGGGCGAATTGTCGCGGATGGGCCTTGGGCAACTACCGCGATGGCCGGCGGCCGCACCGTGACCCTGCGCCGCACCGGGATCGGATTGCAGAGGTCGTAGAGCCGCGGATTGTGCTGCGCCGCGGTCTCGATCACGGCCTCGATCCGGCCGCGCGGCGCGCTGCTCTCGACCTGGATGTCCAGGAACAGCTCGGAACTGCCCGCCGGCACCAGCGCGAGACCGAGATTGCCGCGCGCCTCCAGTTGGCTCTGCACGATGACCTTGACCTCGTCGAGCGGCACCTCCAGAACCGAGGCCCAGGTCACGATGTCCATGGCAAGGCAGCTTCCCAGCGCCGCGCGCAGCAGGACGCCGGGGTCGGGTCCCCGGTCGCCGCCACCGGCGGCGCTCGGCAAATCGGCGGTCAGGCGCCAGTCGCCATCGACGATCTCGCAGGCCAGCCCCTGCCGCAGGCTGACCTCGGTCGAGCCGCCATCGTGGCCTGGGCCCGTTTCCCAAGTGAGCTGTTCCCTGGAGTCCTCGGCGATGGACTTGGGCGCGGCGGCGGTCTGCATGACGATCTTCCCGATTGCATGAACTCTAGAATATAGCGCCGCCGCACCGACCGTCGCCCTTCGGCATGGTGAAGCACTTCACAGAGCGACGGGCGTGACCGCCATCTCCTCAAAACGCGAACGGCCCCAGAAACGCGAACGGCCCCGGAAGGTGACTCCCGGGGCCGCCACACGGGTCGTTCGGATCAGGTTTCGATCTCGATCACGAAGGCCGCGGAGTCGCCGCGGTGCTGGTGGCCGAGGTCGTCGCCGTCGGTTCGTTTGTTCCAGATACCCAAGAAGGCCGTAAAGGCACACTTCTTCCGGGTCGGATCGAGATCCGGCCGCAACATTTCCTGGAACGTGTTGGTGGCACTGCCGCCCACCGGGCCCGGGGGCGCACCGATGTTGTTGGAGTTGGTCGGCTGCAGGGTGCCGGAGGAGAAGGCCGTCGAGCCCAAGCCGCGGCGCCAGGTGATGCCGTGATAGAGCTGGAACATCTCGTTGGGATGGTAGGCCCGGTAGCCGACACTGAAGGTCGTGTCCGGCGCGCCGCCGAAGAAGAGACATTCGGCATTAAAGACAAGGCCGGATTTGCGCAGGTCCACGATGTCGGCGAAGACATCGCGATTGTCCCACCAGAACATATGGGTCAGAGCCCCGAAGGGTACCTCATCCGTGTCGCCCGTCGCCTGGTAGCGGCGGCGATAGGTGAAGGCGGCCGTGGTCTCGGTCCCGCCAAGACCAGTGGTCGGCGTGCCGTTCGGCCGGAGCCGTTGCCCGTTCGAATCGAAAACCTCGAGCATCACCAGATGGCGCTTGTCGGGATCGTTCCAGCGCGGGTCGTTGGTGTTCAGATGGGCGTGGTACTGACCCGCGTTCCAGTCGGTGGTCGGATTGGTGTCGTAGGGGATTTCGTAGAGGAAGTGCTGGGTGTTCGCGCCGCTGACGACACTGTTCGGCCCCAGGCCGACCGGGACGATATCGACACCGCCCGAGCCATCGTCCACCGACTTGTTCCAGGACAGCCCGGCGTCCAGATAGTGCCGGGTGCCGACCGGGTCGCCGCTGGCGTCGGCTTCGACGACGCTGATGCGATAATACTTCGCGCCGATGTCCTGCAGGCCCTCGCTGAACATGTAGCTGAGCTTCAGCGTACCGCCCCAGTTACGGTTGAGAGCCGCCCCGACGGCCGCGGCCGGATTGGGCGCCGGAAAGACCAGGCCGCTGTTGTAGGCCGGGTTGGCGACGGAATCCGCGCCGTCGGCATCCGGCGTAATCAACTCCTGGGCGCCGGTATCGCCGATCAGATCGAGGTACACGAAGGCCCCGGCCGGATTCTCGCGGCAGCCGTAGGCGAAGGCGTGATAGGAGGTTAGGGTCGGGTCATCGCCGGCATGGTGCCAACGGCTGGCGGCCACACCGTTGTAGATGGTCATCATGAAGGGGCCGAAGCGTTGCTTGACGATGTAGGCGTACTCGTCGTGGCAGCCATGCCGCAGGACCCGGGGATAGTCCTGCCAGCAGATGTTGAAACGGCCGTTGGGGCCGAGCTGGCCGGTCGCGACCTTGACCGGGGAACCGCAGGAATAGCTCCGGCAGAACAGGTAGGGCCGCGCGTTGATGTAGGCCGGGACCTGGGCGACCGGCAGGCTGCGGAGGGCCTTGAGGTCCTGTGGCGCGCGGACCGCCATCTCATCGAGAGTACCGTCCTTGAAGAAGGCCCGCTGGGCAACCGGAACAGGGGCCGGCCCCCGCGGGTCGGATAGCGGTCCGGAGCCGGTGTCGGGAATTGGACGGGGGTCCGGGATCGGGCGGGAGTCGGGA
Organism: Kiloniellaceae bacterium; assembly: GCA_021776195.1. The sequence goes on from JAJFGK010000097.1 coordinate 12,625, forward strand.
ATTGGGCGGGGATCGGGGATCGGGCCGGGCTCCGGGATGCCGCGGACGATATCCTCGAGATCGCGGATCAACTCGTCGAACCGGGGGTCCAGGACCACCCAGGGCTCGCAGCAACAGGTCCGCCGATAGACCTCGACCTGGCCGCGGCAGACGGGCGCGCAACGGAAAGGCCAGGCAATCAGGTGATCGAGCGAAGCGACCGGCGACACCCTGCTCGCCGACACCAGGGCCGTGGTCTGCGCGAGGCCGTCTGACGCCTGATCTGAAAAGACCAGTCCGCGCGCCGCGGTCGACGGCGACACGCGCCTGCGCTCGTCGGCAAGGGGACGAAGGGCGAGACGGGAGAGGTCGGCAAACCACCAGGGACTGCGGTGGCAGACCCGCACCCGGCCGGTCACGCAGCGCAGATGAATGAACCATCGATCCCAGATCGTTCGGCCCACGGTGATCACGCCCTCGTCCAGCAGTTCCTTGAAGCGCTCGGCGCGGTAGACCAGGGCGACCTCCGCCTGCTGCTCCGCGTCGGCATCCTTGGGGCCGATCTGCACGCGGTGGGTTTTCGCCAGAACCTTTTCGGGAAAGGCGAAGGTGCCGTCCTTGGCGACGTCGGCGGCGTGCAGGCATTCGCCATCGCGGCTCAATGCCATGACCGCGATCTCCGGCCGCTCCTCGGCCTTGCCCAGGCTTTCCAGATTGATAAACGGCGGCCGGTCGTCGCCTTCGCCGCGCGGTTTCTTGTTCCTAGCTTTTGCCATTGGGTCTCTCCTTGTAAGCCTCTTGGATTGAAGACAGGTCCGCCGTGGCCGAGACGCCGAAGACGCTCAACAGGACCGCAACATGGCGAAAAGCGTCCCGCCGCGGCCGTCACTTCCTGATCGAGACCTGGGCTTGATCGGGTTGGGCTTGATCGGGTTGGGTTTGATCAGGTCGGAGCCCGATCGCGTCCGGGTCTCATGGTTCACACGGTAAAAAAGAATGCGTCTCGAATGCCTGAGCCGCGGGGACAGATGGATTCCTTCCACGCTCCACCTCGGGCCAAACGCAGCGTTAGGTCTGGCCTAGATGGCGAAGCTCAATGGTGCGAGCTTCGAACTAATAAATATTCCAATAATTGAGTGTGCGTTGTGACTTCCGGCACAGCCGGCGTCGCGCACTAACTGTCGGCGATCTTGCCGCGCCCGAGCAGTCGCAGGGCCAGATTGCGGCAGGCCCTGAGCAGGGGGTAGAAGACGCGCGATAGGGTCGGACTGCGGAACCAGAACGCGTTCAGGCGATTGAAGAGACCGCTGGAGGTCGAGAGCAGGGCCAGCCGATTGATACAGTCGGCGCCGTGATAGACGGTGCCGTTCAGGCTCACGATCATCCCCTCGTCGAGATCGTACCCGTCCTTCAGAGCCGCTGCGACCCTGGGATCATCCGACCGCGCATCGACGAGATCGACCGCGCCGACCGCTTCGCGCAAACGCAAAAAGCGGACATAGCGCGTGCAAAAGGGGCACTCGCCGTCATAGATGATGAAGTTCGCCTGCATCATGGCCGGGTCACCGTTCACCCCACTGCCTTGGCTTGCCGCAAGGGTACCTACGCCTCGGTCTCCAGCAGCACCACCAGGTCGTGGGCCTCGACCCGGATGCCGGGCTCGATTGCGATCTCGGCCACGACGCCGTCGCGTTCGGCATAGACCGCGGTCTCCATTTTCATGGCCTCGATGGTGAAGAGCCGTTCGCCGCGCGCGACCGCCTGGCCCTTGCCGACCGCGACGCCGACGATCAGGCCCGGCATCGGCGCTCCGACCTGACCGGGATCGCTCTCGTCGGCCTTGCGGTGGGTCTTGACCCCGGCGGCGGCCTTGCGGTCGGCGACCTTGACCGCGCGGGGCTGGCCGTTGAGCTCGAAAAAGAGCGTACGCTGGCCCTCCTCGTCCGGTTCGCCGATGGCCCGGGCGTTGACCACCAGGGCCTTGCCGCGTTCGAGCTCGATGGCGAACTCGCTGCCCAGGGTCGGGCCGTAGAAGAAGACCGGGGTCGGCAGGACGGCGACGTTGCCAAAACCGCGGCGATGCTTGGCATAGTCGAGGAAGACCTCCGGGTACATCAGATAGGCGGCCAGTTCGCGGTCGCTCACATGACGGCGCAGCTTCTGTTCCAGGGTCGCGCGCGCGCCCTCCAAGTCGGTCGGCGGCAGGACCGAGCCGGGCCGCACGGTCAGCGGTTCGCGGCCCTTCAGCACCTTGCGCTGGAGCGCCTCGGGAAAGCCGCCCCAGGGCTGGCCGAGCTCGCCGCCGAAGAGCTGCACCACCGAATCGGGAAAGTTGATCTCGCGCTCCGGGTCGACGATGTCGGCGGCGCTCAGGCCGGCGCTGACCATCATCAGGGCCAGATCGCCGACTACCTTGGAGGTCGGGGTCACCTTGATGATGTCGCCAAACAGGCGGTTGACCTCCGCATAGGCCTTCTCGACCTCGGGCCAGTGCTGTTCCAGCCCCATGGCGCGGGCCTGTTCGCGCAGATTGGTGTACTGGCCGCCCGGCATGCCGTGTTCGAAGACCGTCGAGGCGCCGGCCCGCATGTCGCTCTCGAAGCCGCCGTAGGCGCGGCGCACCTGCTCCCAATAGCTGTTCAGCGCGACCAGCGCCCCGCGGTCCAGGCCGGGGTCGCGCGCATGACCTTTCAGCGCCGCCGTGACCGAGCCCAGGTTGGGTTGCGAGGTCAGGCCGCTCCAGGAATCCATCGCCAGATCGACCGCGTCGCAGCCGGCCTCAACCGCCGCCAGCACCGAGGCGGCGGCAATGCCCGAGGTATCGTGGGTGTGGAAGTGGATCGGCGCGCCGACCTCCTGGCGCAGGGCCGTGACCAGACGGCGCGCGGCCTCGGGCTTGCAAAGGCCGCCCATGTCCTTGATCGCGATGATATGGGCACCTGCGGCCTCCAGCTCCTTGGCCAGGCCGACATAGTAGGCCAGGTCGTAACGGCTCGCCGGGTCGGTCAGGTCGCCGCTGTAGCAGATCGCCGCCTCGCAGAGCTTGCCGGCCTCCAGCACCGCGTCCATGGCCAGGCGCATGTTCTCGACCCAGTTGAGACAGTCGAAGACGCGAAACAGATCGACCCCGGCATCGGCGGCCTGGGCGACGAAAAAGCGCACCTCGTTGTCGGGATAGTTCTTGTATCCGACCCCGTTGGCGCCGCGCAGCAGCATCTGCAGCAAGATGTTGGGCACCGCCTCGCTGAGCGCCGCGAGACGCTCGAAGGGGTCCTCCTTCAAGAAGCGCAGGGCAACGTCGAAGGTCGCCCCGCCCCAGCATTCCAAGGACAGCAGCTCCGGCAGCAACCGCGCCGTGGCCGGTGCCGCCAGCAGAATATCGTGGCTGCGCAGCCTTGTTGCGATCAAGGACTGATGGGCGTCGCGGGTCGTGGTGTCGGTGATCAGGACCGGTTCCTGCGCGCGCATCCAGGCGGCGAAGCCCGCCGGGCCCAAGGCGGCCAGGCGCTGCCGGCTGCCCTCTGGCGGTGGTCCGGCGGGCAGGGACGGCAGGACGGGAGGCGTCGGGTTGAAGGGGCCGGGACGGCCCTCGACCTCGGGGTTGCCATTGACCAGCACCTCGCCGATGAAGCTCAGCAGACGGGTCGCCCGGTCGCGCCGGTGGCGCGGCTGGAACAGCCCCGGGGTCTCGTCGATGAAGCGGGTGGTGACCGCGCCGCGCTGGAAGTCGGCATGACCGATCAGGGTCTCCAGGAACCACAGATTGGTCGCCACGCCGCGGATGCGGAACTCGCGCAGCGCCCGGTCCATGCGCGCCACCGCCTCGTCGGCGCTCGGCGCCCAGGCGGTTACCTTCTCCAGCAGCGAATCGTAGAAGGGCGTGATCAGCGCGCCGGAATAGGCGGTGCCGCCATCCAGACGGATGCCGAAGCCATTGGCCCCGCGATAGGCGGTGATCCGCCCGTAGTCGGGAATGAAGCTGTTTTCCGGGTCCTCGGTGGTGATGCGGCACTGCAAGGCGTGGCCGCGCAGCTTGATCTCCGCCTGATCCGGCACCCCGCTGGCCGCCTCGCCGATCAGGGCCCCGGCGGCAATGCGGATCTGCGCCTTGACGATATCGATCCCGGTGACTTCTTCGGTCACGGTGTGCTCGACCTGGATCCGCGGATTGACCTCGATGAAGTAGGTCTCGCCGCTGTCCACGTCCATCAGGAACTCGGCGGTACCGGCATTGCGGTAGCCCGCCGCTTCGGCCAGCCGCACCGCCAGGTCGCAGAGCCGCGCGCGGCCGGCGTCGTCCAGATAGGGCGCCGGCGCCCGCTCCACGACCTTCTGGTGGCGCCGCTGCATGGAACAGTCGCGCTCGAAGAGGTGCACCACCTTGCCGCTGGCGTCGCCGATCAGCTGGACCTCGACATGGCGTGCCCGGCGCACCAGCTTTTCCAGGAAGACCTCGTCATTGCCGAAGGCTGCCTTCGCCTCGCGCCGGGCCTGGGCCACCAGTTCGGCGAAGTCCGCCGCCTGTTCGATAACCCGCATGCCACGGCCGCCGCCGCCCCAGCTCGCCTTGGCCATGACCGGAAAGCCGATGGCCTCGGCCGCCGCCAGGGCCTGGGCCGGATCGGCCGGCAGGGCGCCGGTGGCCGGCATCACCGGGATCTCCGCCGCTTCGGCCAGGTGGCGTGCCTCCACCTTGCTGCCCAGCTTGCGCATGACCGAGGGCGGCGGCCCGACAAAGAGAATGCCGGCGGCGGCGCAGGCCTCGGCGAAATCCGGGTTCTCCGACAGAAATCCATAGCCGGGATGAATCGCATCGACCTTCGAGGCCCGGGCTACCCGCAGGATCTCGTCGATATCCAGGTAGGCCTCGATCGGCCCCTTGCCGCGGCCGATCAAGAAGGATTCGTCGGCCTTGAAGCGATGCAGGGCAAAGCGATCCTCGTGGGAATAGACCGCGACGGTGCGGATCCCCAGTTCGCTGGCCGCCCGCATGACGCGTATGGCGATCTCGCTGCGGTTGGCCACCAGCAAGGTCTTGATCTCGCGCCGCCCGCCGCCCCTGCTGTCCGCATTCATAGTCCACCCCCTTTGAGATCGCGGCGGCAGATTGATGCAGGCCGCCCCCGGCGCGCAACAAGATTCGCGAGATCTGGTCGAATTAGGGCAAGGCGCGAAAAGATAAAGGAAAATTGGAGCGGGAGAAGGGAATCGAACCCTCGACACGAAGCTTGGGAAGCTTCTGCTCTACCACTGAGCTACACCCGCGCCGCGCCGCCAATCCCGATAGTCAATCTCGACTTGGCAAGCTCGACCTTGACAGCGGCGCGCATTCTAGGCTCATTCGCGCCCCCGGACAAGCAGTTGGCCAAGCCGCCGGCTCTGGCTGCCGGCGGGGGCTTGGCGGGGGCCAAGCAGACGCTTTGCTTCCTCTCCAAGCAGGGGTAAAATGGCCCCAGAGGCGGCGCGCGGCCGGGTGTCCGGGGGCGTGAGACGACGCAAGAAACCGAGTCGAGCGATGTACGAAGAAACCACGGAATCAATCCAGATCACGGTCAAGCCGATCTACCTCGACGACCAGTCGGCGCCGGCCGAGAATCACTATGTCTGGGCCTATCAGATCGAGATCCTGAACCACGGCGAGGACACGGTGCAGCTGTTGAACCGCCATTGGCGCATCACCGACTCCATGGGCCGGGTCCAGGAGGTGCGCGGGCCCGGTGTGGTCGGAGAACAGCCTGTTCTCGGTCCGGGCGAATCCTTCGAGTACACCAGCGGGACCCCCTTGAGCACGCCTTCGGGCATCATGGTGGGCAGCTATGAAATGCAGCGCGCGTCGGGCGAGCGCTTCGACGTGCAGGTCCCGGCCTTTTCTCTGGACAGCCCCTATCAGCCGGTCAATCTCAATTGAGGGCAACCTCAACTGACGGGCGGCCCTTAGGGCCGGCCCGGAACGCCCCGCCATGCGGCGTCGGCGCGCCGGGTCTTGTTCCCCGTGACACCGCAACAATCGAAAGGGTCCTCCCTTGACCTCTGAGCCCTCTACGCAGGCCGCCGGCCTCGGCGCAGATTCGTCGGCGCCGGTTCCGAGCCGCTCGGAGGCCCTGGCCGCCGTCGAGACCTTGATCCGCTGGGCCGGCGACGACCCCGCCCGCGAGGGCCTGCGCGGCACGCCCGACCGCGTGGTGCGCTCCTACGAGGATTTCTTCGCCGGCTACGGCGAGGATCCCGACGCGCTGCTGGAGCGCACCTTCGAAGAAGTCGAGGGCTATGACGAGATCGTGCTGCTGCGCGACATCCGTTTCGAGTCCCACTGCGAACACCACATGGCGCCGATCATCGGACGGGCCCATGTCGCCTATTTGCCACGCTTGCGCGTGGTCGGCATCTCGAAGCTGGCCCGGGTCGTCCAGGCCTATGCCAAGCGTCTGCAGATCCAGGAGAAGATGACGGTGCAGGTGGCCAACACCATCGAGTCCGTGCTGCAGCCCAAGGGCGTGGCGGTGATCATCGAGGCGACCCACCACTGCATGACCACGCGCGGCATTCACAAGCCGGGAAGCTCGATGATCACCAGCCGCATGCTGGGCCTGTTCCGCACCGATGCCCGAACCCGCCGGGAGTTTCTCTCGCTGATCGGATCGCCGGGTCTGGCCGGCGGCTCGCTTATCTGACAACAGCCTCGGCGGTCGGCCGGGGGGTACGGAAGGGCGTCATGCTGGAACTGCGGCCGGTTCTTTTCATCATCGGGATTTTGCTCTCGATCCTGGCGCTGGCCATGATGATCCCGGCCGCCGTCGATCTCGTGCTGGATCATTCCGACTGGTTCGTCTTCGCCGCCTCATCCACGGTGACGCTGTTCATCGGTGTGTCCCTGGTGCTGACCACTCGCGGCAGCATGAAGGGCTTCGGCCTGCGCGAGGCCTTCATCATGACCAACCTGGCCTGGCTGGTCATCGCCACCTTCGGGGCCCTGCCCTTTCACTTCTCCGAACTGGGCCTCGGTTTCACCGACGCATTTTTCGAATCCATGTCGGGGATCACCACCACCGGCTCGACCATCATCGTCGGGCTCGATCACGCGCCGCCGGGCATCCTGCTGTGGCGCGCCATCCTGCAGTGGCTGGGCGGCATCGGCATCATCGTCATGGCGGTGGCCATCCTGCCGATCCTTCAGGTCGGCGGCATGCAGCTATTCCGGGTCGAGGCCTTCGACACCGACAAGGTGCTGCCCAAGGCGGCCCAGATCGCCGGCGGCATCGCGATTCTCTACGTCCTGCTGACCCTGCTGGCCGGCATCATCCTCTATCTGCTGGGGATGACCGGCTTCCAGGCCGTGGCCCACGCCATGACCTCGATTGCGACCGGCGGCTTTTCCACCTTCGACGACTCGGTCGGCCACTTCCAATCGGAATCGATCGATTGGGCCATGACGCTCTTCATGATCCTCGGCAGCCTGCCCTTCGTCCTTTACCTGCGCATGGTGCGCGGCGACCTGCGGTCTTTCGCGCGCGACAGCCAGGTGCGCTGGTTTCTGGTGATCGTCTCCTGCTCGGTCCTGCTGACCGCGGTCTGGCTCTGGCAGCAGGACCTGATGGGGGCCCATGACGCCCTGCGCTACAGCGCCTTCAACGTGGTCTCGGTGATGACCGGCAGCGGGTTCGCGACGGCCGACTTCGGGACCTGGGGCGGTTTTGCCGTCATGTTGCTGTTCGGATTGATGTTCGTCGGCGGCTGCGCCGGGTCGACCACCTGCGGGGTCAAGATCTTTCGCCTGCAGGTGCTCTACGCCACCGCCAGGGCGCAGGTCCGCCGCCTGACCCAGCCGCACGGCGTCTTCTTTCCCTACTACAACCGCAAACCGATCCCCGAAGCGGTCGCCACCTCGGTGATGAGCTTCTTCTTCCTCTTCGCCGTCAGCATCGTGGTGCTGGCCATCGCCCTGGGGCTGACCGGACTGGATTTCGTCACCGCCATCTCGGGGGCCGCCACCGCCGTGGCCAACGTCGGGCCGGGCTTCGGCGAGATCATCGGGCCGAGCGGCAACTTCTCCAGCCTGCCCGACAACGCCAAGCTGCTGCTCTGCGCCGGCATGCTGCTCGGCCGGCTGGAACTCTTCACCGTCCTGATCCTGCTGGTCCCCTCCTTTTGGCGAGGCTGAGGCGAAGATTCCCGGTGCAAAGCACCGGTGCTTCCTGGATAATCGCCGACAACGAAAAATAACGTTCAACTCGTGGGGAGGTATTATCATGAGATCGGTCTTAGCCGCGGCATTGTTGGGCCTGTTCCTGACCTCAGGGACCGCCTGGAGCGCATCCATCACCGTTACCATGCGACAGGTCGACGCCAACGGCGTCGGCGAAATCATCGGCACCATTCAGTTCCAGGACAGCGCCAAGGGCCTGAAGGTCGTGCCCAATCTCCATAGCCTCTCGACCGGGCAGCACGGCACGCACGTGCATGAGAACCCGGCCTGCGGCGCGCTGGAGAAGGACGGCAAGATCGTCCCCGGCCTGGCCGCCGGCGGCCACTTCGACCCCGGCAAGGCCGCCTCGCACCAGGGCCCCCAGGGCCAGGGCCACCTGGGCGACCTGCCGGTGCTCTATGTCGACGGCGAGGGCCGGGCGACCCGGTCCGGCTGGGCGCCGAAGTTGAAGACATCGGACCTGACCGGCCGCGCCATCGTCATCCACGCCGGCGGCGACACCTATTCCGACGATCCCAAGAAGCTCGGCGGCGGTGGGGCCAGGGTGGCCTGCGGCGTGGTGATCAACTAAAATTGCCGAACCGAATCGCCCCTACGGTCAAAGAGGGCGTCACCCCGGACCGCCCCATAGGGCGGAGCCGGGGTCTCGGGCCGACCGACCACCCCCGTGGCAACAGACCCCGGATAATCGCCTTTGGCGTTTTCCGGGGTGACGGCCAGCCCAACGATCCTCCGATCGTCGAAGCGCGCTACAGCACTCGATAGGGCGCGTAGGTCGTCTCGATGACCTTCTCCAGCTCGCTGTTGAGGTCGGCCATGAGCTGTTCGGTCATGCGGTACCAGATCTCCTCGCGGCCGCGCAGGGAGACGTTCTCCGGCACCGTGGTGCTGCGCCAGGATTCGGCCTGGGCCGTCGCCTCGATCTGCTGGCCGTCGAGAATTTGCAGCTCGACCTTGATCCGGCCCTCGTAGCGTTCGGACTGCTCGACGGTAAAGGCGCCCTCGATGCCGCCCTTGGTCTCCAGCGGCACCTCGATGACCGAGGCCTCGCGCACCACGTAACGCGCCCGGCGCACCGATCCCGCGGCCACCAGGCGGTCGCCGGCCCAGCGCAGGGCGGCGGTTGCCGGCGGCACCGGGAAGAGATGCTCGACATGGGGCGCTCTGCCCGGCCCCTGATAGCTCTCTTCGATCAGAACCTCGCCGACGTCGAGCCTGATATCAGGCAGGTGTTCGAAGGTGATGGCGGCAAAACCGCTGTTCGGCGGCGGCAGGTTGCACCCGGCAAGGACAGCGGGAACAGCGGCGAGGCCAAGCCCGGCCAGAAGATCACGGCGTGAGATCAAAGCAATCGTTCCACGATTTGAGGGACGGAAAACAACGCAGTCTAGGCGGCGGGGCCGCGCCCGATCAAGGCTCGCCACTCGGGGCGTCGACAGCGCCATAGAGTTGAGCCAGCGCGGCTTCGTCGAAGCGGTAGGTGCGATTGCAGAACTCGCAATTGACCTCGACCGCGCCGTTCTCCATCAGCCCCATGACCTCTTCGCCCTGGAGCGAGGCCAGGACCCGCTCGATCTTCTGCTGCGAGCAGCGGCAGCCGCCGGCGAGCCGGCGCGGCTCGAAGACCCGCACGCCCTCTTCGTGAAAGAGACGGTAGAGCAGACGGTCGACCGACAGGCCCGGGTCCAGCAGCTCCTGCGGCGTGCAGGTCACCTGCAGCACCATGGCGCGGCGCCAGGCCTCCTCGTCGTCGGGCGCCGGGCCGCCGGGAATGGCAGCACCCCCTTCTTCCGGCACCCGCTGCAGGATCAGCGCCCCGGCGCGGGTGTGCCCCGCCTGCCGGTCGGCGGCCAGCACGATGCCGCTCTGCACCTGATCGGACTGCAGAAAATAGTGCTGCAGGCAGGCCGCCAGGCTTTCGCCCTGGAGCGCGACAATGCCTTGGTAGCGTTCCTTGTCCGGGCCCCGGTCGACCGTATAGGCAAAGTAGCCCTTGCCGCAGAGATCCTGAAAGCTGGGCGAGGGGTCGGCCACCAGCAGTTGGTCCAGGCGTTCCTGGTCGAAGGCCGCATAGCCGCGCAGGTCGCCCTCGGCGGTGACGTCGGTCACCATCATGCGGACCGGGCCGTCGCCCTTGGTCTGGACCGTGAAGACGCCTTCGTACTGCATCAGGCTGGCCAGCGCCCCGGTCAGGGCGAGCAGTTCGGCCAGCAGCAGCGCCACCGGCTCGGGATAGGCATGACGGCCAAGGATGGTGTCCGCCAGCGGCCCCAGGCGCAGCAGGCGACCGCGTATCCCCGAGGATTCCAAATGAAACGGCTGCACCGTGTCGTCGCCTGCCGTGGCGGCGGACCGGTCCGCCGCTTCGCCCTCTTCGGATGCAGCCTTGCCGTTCACGCCATGCACCAGAGCAAGATGCCCTTTTGCGCGTGCAGGCGGTTCTCGGCCTCGTCCCAGACCACGGAGCGCGGCCCGTCGATCACCGATGCCGTCACCTCCTTGCCGCGGCTTGCCGGCAGGCAGTGCATGAAGACCGCGTCGGGCTTGGCCAGGGCCATGATACGATCGTCGACCTGGTAGGGCCGCAGCAGGTTGTGCCGGCTCTCGCCGGGATCGTCGCCCATCGAGACCCAGGTGTCGGTGACGACGCAGTCGGCGTCGCGGGCCGCCGCGTCGACATCGGTGGTGACCTCGACCGCCACGCCCTGCTCGGCGGCCCAGGCCAGCACCGCCGGCGGCGGCGACAGCTCCGGCGGGCAGGCCAGCTTGAGCTTGAACTTGAAACGGGCGGCGGCATGAATCCAGGAGGTCGCCATGTTGTTGCCGTCGCCGAGCCAGGTCACGGTCGCGCCCTCGATCGGGCCCCGGTGCTCTTCGTAGGTCATGACGTCGGCCATCAGCTGGCAGGGATGGGTGACATCGGTCAGGCCGTTGATCACCGGCACGGTGGCGTGCTCGGCCATCTCCAGCAGTTTCGATTCCTTGGTGGTGCGGATCATGATGGCGTCGACGTAGCGCGACAGCACCCGGGCGGTGTCGGAGACCGACTCGCCGCGCCCGATCTGGGTCCCGCTCGGCTCCAGCACCACCGCCTGGCCGCCCAGTTGATGGATGCCGACCTCGAAGGAGACCCGGGTTCGGGTCGAGGGCTTTTCGAAAATCATCGCCAGGGTCTTGCCGGCCAGGGGCTTGTCCTGTCCCTCGAAAACTTCACCGCGCTTGGCCGCGCTGGAGACGTCCAGCATCCAGCGGAGATCGGCGGTCTCGAAGCGGTCGAGATCGAGGAAGTGCTTGACGGTTTCCGTCCCGGAAGCCATCTCAGGCCGCCGCGGCCTGCTTGACCGCGACCCGCTCCAGGGCATCGAGCGCCTCGGCGATCTCGCTCTCGCCGATGGTCAGGGGCGGCAGGATGCGCACCACCTCTTCGGCCGCCGGCACGGTCAGCAGGCCCTCGTCGCGGGCCGCGGCGACAATCTGCCCGGCCGCCGCCTGACACTGCAGCCCCAGCATCAGACCGGCACCGCGCACCCCCTTGAAGACCGCGGGATGGCGGGCCACCAGCTGCTCCAGGCCGGCGCGCAGGCGCTCGCCATTGGCCGTGACACGGTCGAGAAAACCGTCCGCCAGCATGACATCGAGGACGGCGTTGCCCACCGCCATGGCGAGCGGGTTGCCGCCGAAGGTCGAGCCGTGGGTCCCGGCGGTCATGCCCGCGGCGGCCTCGGAGGTGGCCAGCACGGCGCCCAGCGGGAAGCCGCCGCCCAGGCCCTTGGCCAGGGCCATGATGTCGGGAGAAACCCCGGCCCAGTCGCAGGCAAAGAGCTTGCCGGTGCGGCCCATGCCGCACTGGATCTCGTCGAAGATCAAGAGCAGGCCGAACTCGTCGCAGGTCTCGCGCAGGCCGCGCAGAAAGTCGAGCGAGGCCGGCCGGATGCCGCCCTCGCCCTGGATCGGCTCGACCAGTATTGCCCCTGTCCGGTCGGTGATCGCGGCCCGCAGTTCGTTGAGGTTGCCGAAGGCGACCTGGTCGAAGTCCGGCGACTCCGGGCCCATGCCCTCCAGGTGCTTGGCGTTCTTGGCGGCCGAGAGGGTGGTGAGCGTGCGGCCGTGAAAGGCCGAGCTGCAGGTAATCACGCGGGTGCGCTCGCCGGCGCCGCGGCTGTGCTGACAGCGCCGGGCGATCTTCAGCGCGCCCTCGACCGCCTCGGCGCCGGAATTGGCGAAGAACACCAGATCGGCGAAGGAGTTGTCGGCCAGACGCCGGGCCAGGCGCTGACCCTCGGGGATCTCGTAGAGGTTGGACACGTGCCAGAGCTTGCCGGCCTGGTCCTGCAGGGCCTCGACCAGGCGCGGATGGCTGTGGCCCAGGGAGTTCACCGCGATGCCGGCGGCGAAGTCGAGATAACGTCGGCCATCGGTGCTGTAAAGGTAGGCGCCTTCACCGCGTTCGAACGCGATCTCGGCCCGGGCATAGGTCGGCATTACTGCTTGGTTCACCGCTGTCCTCCTCCTCGCCAGACATGGCCCCGGTTCCCTCGATCACGCCCCACGCTGGGGCGGCCGGAACCGGAAAGGGCGCGACTAAACGCGCTCTACCTGGGTCTGTCAACCAGGGGGGCCCGTCCCGAACGGCTGAAGGCGGTGCATCAATTTCGCGCGAGCGCTCGCGGGTCCTGGCGCGCCCGCGCAGTCGGCACTTGTTCCGCCGATCGAGATGCCATAGGGCTCATGTCTGGATCGAAATTTCGCCCACGAGGAGACGATAGATGACCGGCCTGCTGCCCGACGTCGACCCCGACGGCCTGCTCGAATACTCGGTGGTCTTCACGGACCGCTCGCTCAACCACATGTCCCAGACCTTCCAGGGGGTGATGACCGATATCTCCGCCACCCTGAAGGCGGTCTACAAGGCCGAGGCCATGGCCGTGGTCCCCGGCGGCGGCACCTACGGCATGGAGGCGGTGGCGCGCCAGTTCGCCACCGACAAGAAGTGCCTGGTCATTCGGAACGGCTGGTTCAGCTTTCGCTGGAGCCAGATCTTCGATGCCGGAAAGATCCCCTCGGAGACGGTCGTGCTCAAGGCGCGCATGATCGAAGAGGGCCGCCAGGCGCCCTTCGCGCCGGTGCCGATCGACGAGGCGGTGGCGGCCATCGCGGCGGAAAAGCCCGATCTGGTCTTCGCCCCCCACGTCGAGACCGCATCCGGCATGCTGCTGCCCGACGACTACCTGCGCGCCCTGGCCGACGCGGTTCACGCCAACGGGGGTCTCTTCGTGCTCGACTGCGTCGCCTCGGGTACGATCTGGGTGGATATGCAGGCCTGCGGTGTCGATATCCTGATCAGCGCCCCGCAGAAGGGCTGGAGCGCGTCGCCCTGTAGCGCCCTGGTCATGCTGGGCGCCGAGGCGCGCCAGCGGATCGACGCGACGACCAGTTCCTCCTTTGCCTGTGATCTGCGCAAGTGGCTGCAGATCATGGAGGCCTACGAGGGCGGCGGCCACGCCTACCACGGCACCCTGCCGACCGATGCCCTGGCCAAGTTCCGCGACACCATGAAGGAAACCGAGGCCTACGGATTCGCGAAGGTGCGCGGCGAACAGCAGGAACTGGGCGACCGGGTCCGCGCGCTGCTGGCCGGCAAGGGCTTCAAGTCGGTCGCGGCGGCGGGCTTCCAGGCCCCCGGCGTGGTGGTCAGCTACACCGACGACCCCGACATCAGCAACGGCTCGCGCTTTGCGGCGCAGGGACTGCAGATCGCCGCCGGCGTGCCCCTGCAGTGCGACGAGCCGGAGGACTACAGAACCTTCCGTCTCGGCCTCTTCGGCCTCGACAAGCTGCACAACATCGACCGCACGGTCGCCAGCCTGGAGCAGGCCCTGGACAAGGTCATGAGCACCACCAACCTGCGCTGACCAGGATCTGCGCGGACACCGACCTTCTCAACCCCTCGGCCGCTCGTTGGCCGGATCGTAGACCGGGGCGCCGAGCACGACGGCGGCGCGCGGCTCGCCCATGATCACGACTTCCAGCGCGGTGCCGGGTTCGGCCTGGCGCGGGTCGAGGTAGGCGAAGGCCAGGAGCTTGTCCACGCCGTGACCGAAGGCAACCGAGCTGGTCGAGCCGACCCGCTCGCCCTGGGCCAGGACAGCCTCGCCGCCGTGACCGTCGCTGATGCCGTCGGCGGCAATCTCCAGATAGGCGCAGATCCATTGCAGCGGCTTTTCCAGCGCCGCCTCGGTCGCGGCCTTGCCGACGAAGTCCGGCTTGTCCAGCTTGACGAAGCGCATCACGTCGGCCTCGGGCAGGGTCACCTCGTTGGTCAGCTCGCCGGCGCCCTTGAACATCTTCTCCATGCGCAGGGCGTTCATCGCAAAGGACCCGTAGTCGGCGATACCCAAGGGCGCGCCGGCGGCCCAGAGCGCATCGTAGAGCGCGCCCAGACGGTCGTGCGGCCCATGGAATTCCCAGCCCAGTTCGCCGGCATAGGACATTCGAAAGGCCCAGAACCTGTGCCCGGCGATCTCGATCTCCCGGGCGGTCAGCCAGGGAAAGCCGGCCTTGTCCAACGCCGCCGGCGTGCAGGCGCCGAGGACCTCCCGGGCCCGCGGGCCGTTCAGCGCCAAGGCGCCCCAGGCGTCGGAGCGGTTGGTAATCGTGACGGTCTCGCCGTCGCGCCGGCGAAAGGCCAGGTGGTCGAGCAGGCGCCGTTCGAAGAAGGCCGCGCAGGTCAGGTAGAAGCGGTCGTCGGCCAGGCGCACGATGGTCGCCTCCAGCTCGATGCGGCCGTTCTCCCGCAGCAGATGGGTGAGCGCGATGCGGCCTGGCCTGGAGGGCAGGCGGTTCGGGATCAGGCGGTCGAGAAAGGCCGCGGCATCGGGCCCCGAGACCTCGACCTTGGCGAAGGCCGAAATGTCCATCAGGCCGGCGCGCCCGCGCACCGCCTCGACCTCGAAGGCCACCATCTCGTGCCAGGCCGTGCGCCGGAAGCCGTAGTGGTCGCGCGGCTCGACCGCCCCGCGGGCAAACCAGCGCGGCCGCTCCCAGCCGTAGACCTCCTCGTGCACCGCGCCCTTGGCTTTCAGCCGGTCATGGAGCGCGCTGGGCTTGACCGGACGGCCGTCCAGGCGGTTGAGGTGGGGAAAGGGGATCTCATGGCGCAGCAGGTAGTCTTCCCTGGCCTTGGTCACCTGATAGGCCGGGTCGGCGTAACCGCCGAAGCGCCGCGGATCGTAGTCGCGCATGCTGATATCGGCACTGCCATGGACCATCCAGCGCGCCAGCTCGCGGGTCAGGCCGGGGCCCCAGCCGATGCCGATCTGGCAGCCGCAGTTGAGCCAGACGTTTTTCAGGCCCGGGGCCGGGCCGATCAGCGGATTGCCGTCGGGCGGGTGGGAGATCGCGCCATGGACCGCGCGCTTGATGCCGAGCTCGGCCAGCACCGGCATGCGCCCCATGGCGGCCTCGAGCCAGGGCAGGATGCGGTCGTAGTCGGGCTCGAAGAGCTCGTGTTCGGCTTCCCAGGGGCAGCCCTCCAGCCAGACGGGGTTCGGGTTGGCCTTCTCGTAGATGCCGATCAGACCGGATTTCTGCTCCATGCGGATGTAGCCGGAAACCAACCGGTCGTCGCGCACCACCGGCAGCTCGGTCTCCAGGTCCAGGAACGCCGGCACGGTGTCGGTGACCAGGTAGTGATGGGTCATGGAGGTGGTCGGGATGTCGAGGCCGACCCATTGGCCGACCTGGCGCGCATAGGTGCCGCCGGCATTGACCACATGCTCGCAGAGGATCTCGCCCTGCTCGGTGAGGACCCGCCATTCGCCGCTTGGCGTGGCCTCGATGTCGGTGACGCGGCACTGGCGGACGATCCGCGCGCCCAGTTGACGGGCGCCCTGGGCCAAGGCGAAGGTGGCACCGGCGGGATCGACGTGGCCGTCATCGGGGGTGTGGAGCGCGGCGATGACGCCCTCGAGATTGTAGAAGGGATGCAGCTCGCGGATGCGCGCCGGCGCCACCAGCTCCATGGGAAAGCCGAGCGCCCGCCCCACCCCGATCGTGTGCTTCAGCCAGTCCAGTTCGTCTTGGTTGTAGGCCAGGCGGAAGGAACCGCAGCCATGCCAGGAGACCGACTGCCCGGTCTCCGCTTCCAGCACTTTGGAATAGAGCTCGATGTTATAGCCGACGCATTTGCCCAGGGAAAAGCTGGAGGTCGAGTGGGTAATCTGGCCGGCCGCGTGCCAGGTGGAGCCGGAGGTGAGTTCGGCCTTCTCCAGCAGCACGGTGTCGCTCCAGCCCTCGTGGGCCAGATGATAGGCGAGTCCGCAGCCCATGATGCCGCCACCGACAATAACCACGCGCGCTTGCGCTGGTACCATGAAATTCAGCTCCCAAGGCCTTGATTATCGTGGACAGGGCTATCGTACATTCGTACACTCGTCAACGATGAATGACATGAACGTACCATCGATGGACTCCCCGGCGCCCGGGCCCGCGGAGGTTCTGGGACGCCTGACCGAGGGACTGTCCGCCCTGACGCCGGAGCTGCGCAAGGCGGCGGCCTATGTGCTGGAAAACCCGAACGACGTGGGTGTCAGTTCGATCCGCGAGATCGCCGACGCCGCCAGGGTCAAGCCCAACACCCTGGTGCGCATGGCCCGCGAGGTCGGCTACGAGGGCTACGAGGAGTTCCGCCGGCCCTTCCGCGACGAGATCCGCCAGGGCCGCGACAGCTTTCCCGACCGCGCGCGCTGGCTCCAGTCGCTCTCCAAGGGCGGCCGGCTGGACGGGCTCTATGGCGAGATGGCGGCGGCTTCCCTGGCCAACATCGAAAAACTCTTTTCCGGGTCCGGCGCCGAGGCCATCAAGGCGGCGGCCGACGAGATCGTCGAGGCCCGCGCCACCTATGTCCTGGGCGTCGGCATCGCCAACGCCATCGCCCGCAACTTCGCCTATCTGGCCGACATGGCGGTCGATACCGTGTCGTCGATCCCGCGCGACGGATCGCTGCCGGTCGACGGGCTGGTGCGCGCCGGTCCGGGGGACCTGCTGTTGGCCATGACCTTCAGGCCCTACCGGCGCGAGGTGGTCGAGGCGGTGGAGATGGCGCTCGCCCAGGGCGTGACCGTCATCGCCATCTCCGACAGTCCGGCGGCGCCGATTCTGGCCCAGGCCAAGCACCGCTTTGTTGTGCCCACCGTGACGCCGCAGTTCTTCACCTCGACGGTGGCGCTCTCGGCCTTTCTGGAGACCCTCATGGCCTTCGTCGTCGCCGATGCCGACGCCGAGGTCATCGCCAACATCGCGCGCTATCACCAGCGCCGTCACGAGCTGGGGATCTACTGGAGCGAAGAGGATCAGCGGCCATGAACAGCCCCGACGGAAACGCGGGCGCGCCGGTTCGCAGCCTGGCGGCGCGCTACTACACCGATCCGGCGCTCTACGCCAAGGAACAGGAGGGCCTGCTGAGCCGCACCTGGCAGTTCGCCGGCCATGCCTCCCAGGTCGAAAAGACAGGCGACTACTTCACCTTCGAGATCGCCGGACAGAACCTCTTTTGCATCCGCGGCCAGGACGGCGAGATCCGCGCCTTCTACAACGTCTGCCAGCACCGCGCCCACGAGCTGCTGTCGGGCGCCGGCAACTGCAAGCGGGTGGTCTGCCCCTATCACGCCTGGTCCTATGCGTTGGACGGCCAGCTGCGCAGCGCGCCCAACGCCACATCCGTGCCGGGCTTCGACAAGAGCGGCATCTGCCTGACCGAGCTGCGCCTCGAGATCTTCTGCGGCTTCGTCTTCGCCAACCTCGACCCCGAGGCTAAACCGATGGCCGTCTGGTTCCCGAACCTGGAGGCCGAGCTGCGCGCCTTCGTGCCACAGATCGACGCCCTGAAACCGATCGAATGGGTCGAGGTGCCGGAGCGCTGCAACTGGAAGGTCTCGGTCGAGAACTATTCCGAATGCTATCACTGCCAGCTCAATCACCCGACCTTCTCGACCGGCGTGGTGAAGCCCGAAACCTATGACATCCAGCCCCAGGGCTACTGCCTGCGCCACACCACCGAATGCCAGAACCTCGAGCGCATGAGCTACCCCATCGACCTCGCGGCCAATGAGCACGCCGGCCACTATTCGTCCTGGTTCCTCTGGCCGCTCTTCTCGTTCCAGGTCTACCCGGGCAACGTCCTGAACAGCTACCACTGGCGCCCAACGGGGGTCGACACCGTCGAGGTTTGGCGCGGCTGGTACAGCCTCGACGGGGCCGAGTCCGATGTGGTGCGCGACCTCGCCCGCCAGGACCGCGCCACCACGGCGGAAGAAGACGTCCATCTGGTGGAAGCCGTGCAGCGCGGCCTGAACAGCCGCGGCTACCGGCCCGGCCCCCTGGTGATCGACCCCAAGGGCGGGGTCAACTCCGAGCATTCGATCCAGGCCCTGCAGCAGTGGATACGCGAGGCGGTCGATGCCTAAGGTGCGCAATGGCTAAGGTGGGCGGTGCCTGAGATGGGCGAGGATACAGCGGAACCATGAAGATCATCGCCGTTACGGTCTGGCACAAGGACCTGCCGCTCAAGAAACCCTACTGGCTGTCCGGCGGGCGCCTGAAGTTTGAGCGTCTCGATGCCACCTTCCTGCGCCTGGAGACCGACGCGGGCCTGGCCGGCTGGGGCGAAGGCACGCCCTGGGGCCACACCTACCTGCCGGCCCACGGCGCCGGCATTCGCGCCGCCATGGAGGTCCTGGCGCCCGCCGTCATCGGGCTCGACCCGCGCCGCAGCGGGCATATCGAGCAGGCCATGGATCTGGCCCTGCCCGGCCACCTCTATGCCAAGGCGCCGGTCGATATCGCCTGCTGGGACATCGCCGGTCAGGCCGCGGGACTGCCGATCGCCGATCTGCTGGGCGGCCGCTACGACGCGGCGACACCGGTCGCCTCCTCGATCTCGACCGGCAGCCCCGAGGAGATGCTGGGCGAGATCGAGGACTACCGGGCGCGCGGCTACCGGGTCCATTCGGCCAAGGTCGGCTCGGGTACCGAGATGGATATCGCGCGCATTCGCTACCTGGAGGAGTACCGGCTGCCGGACGAGGTGATCTTCTACGACGTCAACCGGGCCTGGACCCGGGCCGAGGCGATCACGATCATGAATGCCGTGGCCGACCTGCCGGTCAGTTTCGAGCAGCCCTGCGAGACCCTGGACGATTGTCTCGCGGTGCGCCGTCTCACCCGTCAGCCGATTTCGATGGACGAGCGGCTGGAGACCCTGGGCGACATGGCGCGGATCGCCCGGGACAACATCGCCGAGCTGGTCAACATCAAGATCAACCGGGTGGGCGGGCTGACCAAGGCGGCGCGGATCCGCGACCTGGCCGCCGCCCACGGGTTCGCCATCACGGTCATGCCGACCGGCGGCACGGTGCTGGCCGATAGCGATGCCGCGCACCTGGCCCAGACGATCCCCGAACCGCTGCGCCAATGGGTCTGGTCCTGTCAGGACATGCTGGCGGTCGACCCGGCGCCGGGCCGCGGCCCCCGGGTCGCGGACGGCCTGCTGGCCGCGCCCGAGGCGCCCGGACTGGGTGTCGCCCCGGACCTGGACTGGCTGGGCGAGCCCGTCGCGGTCTATCGCTGACGCGGGGCGTCGCGTCACCGCGGTAGTTGCTCCGACTCCGGGGCCTCTGGCAGGAAGAACGACTTGGCGTTTAACGCCATTGCCTCAGCAGCCCGATCGGGTAAAACCATGCCCCTCAGCACCGCTATCGAACCCGCCAACCGGGGACCCGCCAGACAACGACCCGGGGGGACCCGCAACAACGCCACGCCGAGGACCGCCGCCGTGCAAGACTGGCTGCCCCATATCGAGGAACCCGCGCGGCGTTCGGGAATCTATCCGGCGCAGTGGTACCAGGGGGCCATCGGGCGCGGCGAGATCGTGGCCCGGCGCGAGATCCTGCCGGAGCAGATCCAGCCGGCCTCGATCGACCTTCGGCTGGGCGAGCGCGCCTACCGGGTGGCGGCCTCCTTCCTGCCCGGCCCCAACGCAAGGGTCGCCGACAAGCTGGGTCCCCTCACCCTGGAGGAGATCGACCTGACCGAGGGCGCCGTGCTGCGCCGGGACAGCGTCTACCTGGTGCCGCTGCTGGAGAGCCTGGACCTGAAGAAGCGCATGTCGGCCCTGGCCAACCCGAAATCCTCGACCGGACGGCTCGATGTCTTCGCCCGGGTCATCACCGACCAGGGCAGCGAGTTCGACACCGTGGCCGAGCAGTACGAAGGCCCGCTCTGGGTCGAGATCGCGCCGCGCAGCTTCCACATCAAGGTGCGCACCGGCTCGCGCTTGGTGCAGCTGCGCATCAAGCGCGGCGCGCCCAAACCCAGCGCCCGGGAACTGCGCGCCCTGATGGAGGAGGTCGGGGTGGTGCGCGGCGACGGTCAGGAGGGCGAGACCATCCCCGACATCCGGCGCAGCGGCATTTCGGTTTCCATCGACCTGCGCGGCGATCCGCGCAGCGGGCTGATCGGCTACCGCGCCCGCAAGACCGACGCGGTGATCGACCTGGACAAGGTGGATCACTACCCGGTCGAGGACTTCTGGGAACCGCTGATGCAGCCGGAAAGCGGCGGCCTGGTGCTGCGTCCCGACGACTTTCACATCCTGGTCTCGAAGGAAGCGCTTTCGGTGCCGGCGGACTACGCCGCCGACATGATCGCCTACGACACCTTCGTCGGTGAGTTCCGGGTCCACTACGCCGGCTTCTTCGATCCCGGATTCGGCTACGGCGAGGACGGCCCACGCGGCGCCCGGGCCGTGCTGGAGGTGCGCTGTCACGACGTGCCGTTTTTGGTCGAGGACGGCCAGATCATGTGCCGCCTGCTGTTCGAGCGCCTGACCGAGCCCTCGGAGCGGCCCTACGGCAGCGGCATCGGCTCGAACTACCAGTACCAGGGTCTGGCCCTGGCCAAGCACTTCAAACGCTGAGGCGGTTGGGAGCGGCGAGCGCCGCTCAGTAGATCCGCTTGATTTCGTAGCCCTTGGCGGCGAGCAGGGCCAGGATGCCTTCTTCGCCGGGCAGGTGGAGCGCGCCGACGGCGACGAAGCTGTTGCCCTCGGCGAGGATGTCGCGGAGGCGCTCGACCATGCGCTTGTTGCGGGCCACGACAAAGTCCTCCTGGAAGGCCTCGGCCGCCGCCTGATCTTCCTCCAGGGCGGCCTGTTCGACCATGACCTTGAAGATCGCCGCGATGTCGCGCTCCAGATAGGACAGGATCATGGTCTCGAATTGGCTCCGGGTCGCGGCGACGTCGCGCAGCAGCGAGCGCAGCATCGAGACCTGCTGGCTTTCCGGCATGTTCTCGAAGAGACCGAGCTGTTCCTCGGCGGTCTCCAGGGCATAGACCTTCTTGCCGAGCCGGGCGGCTTCGCCCTGGAGCATTTCGTCCAGCGGCGCGTTGCCGCCGGCGATCAGGGCGAACTGGTGCGGCGGAAAGGTGAAGATCGGCACCAGGGCCCAAGGCTTGAGCATCGGAATCGCCTGGGCCGGCAGGCCGTATTCGCCGGCCGTCGCCACGGCCTTCTCGAAAAGCTCTGGCCCGAGAATCTGGTCGAGCTGACGGCCATCGGTGAGAAGCGAAGCCTGGCCCATGCTCACCTGCATCTCCGGCGAGACGATGAGCTCGAAGGTGGCGCTGCGGGCCATGGCAAAGGTGTCGCGCACCGGGGCCGGCAGGTGGATGACCCGCTTGTCGGCGACATGGATCGTGCCGAAGATGAAGCTCGGCTCCTGCCCCGCCGCTTGGACCTGCCAGAGAACGCCTTCGCCATAGGGCAGTGCGCCGGCGGCCCGGGCCGCGGTATGACCGCCGAGACCAGCCGAGAGCGCGATCAGCCAAAAGAGGGCAAGGCCGAGCCCGGCCTTGAGGACGCGCGGCGGCAGTGCTGGGATGGGGAGGATCATAGGCGTGCCCCTCTGAATGGGTCGTGGGAGGGAAGAGGATCGAGTTTAGCCGTCGCGGGCTTAAGGAACCATGAGCAATTCCCCTCATGGCATCGGGCGTCAGCCGATGGCAACGTCTAGGCCTTGATATTGTAGCCCCGGCGGAACAGCCACCACAGCAACGCCAGCAACCCGCCGTTGGCCAGCAACAGCACCAGCCCGCCGAGCGCGAGGCTGGCCTCCTGATAACCGGTCAGGGCGTAGCGCAGACCGTTGACGGCGTGGAAGACCGGGTTGGCCATGACCAGGACCTGGAGCCCGCCGGTCAGCCGGTCGAGCGAAAAGAAGGTGCCGGACAGAAAGGCGAGCGGCAGCACGACGAAGGTCTCGGCGGCGCTGTAGTGTTCCCAGCGCTGGCCCCAGAGCGCCGCCAGGGTCCCGAAGAGGGCAAAGAGCAGCGCCGTCGCCGCCGCATAGGCCAGGCCGAGCAACGGGGCGACCGGACTGTAGTCGACGAAAATGAGCGTCAGGCAGAAGACCAGCAGCCCGGTGGCCAGCGCGGAACAGGCGCCGGGCAAGACATAGCCCAGCATGATCTCGATGGCGCGCAGCGGGGCCACCAGAAGATCGCCGATCATGCCTTCCTGCTTGTCTTCCATCAGCGAGAAGCCGGCGTTCTCGAAACCGTTCTGACAGAGGCTGAAAACGACGATGCCCGGCGCCACGAAGGCGCCCAGCGCGATGGCGCCGCCGCCGGCCGCGGTGCCGTCGGCCGCCAGCAGGAACACCGTCAGAAACAGCAGCGCCGAGACGCAGGGCCCGGCCAGGGAGTTCCAGCCCATGCGCCAGTAGCGCAGGGTGCCGCGGCGAAAGAGGGTCAGGTCGCCAATCAGGTTGAGCGGCCCCAGGGGCAACGGCCGTCGCGGCCGATTGATCTGGCCCTTCGCGCTGCCGAGCGGCGGGCTCACGGCTTCAGCCGGTAGCCGGTGGCGATCATCCGATAGGCGAGTAGCCAGAGCAGCAGGTTCACCGCGGCCATGACCAGAATGCCGGCCACCGGCGCGGCGTCGGCCCGGCCGATGAAGCCGTAGCGAAAACCGTCGATCATGTAGAAGAAGGGGTTGGCCTGGGCGACCCAGTGCCAGGCCCCCGGCAACCGGTCGATCGAGTAGAAGGTGCCGGAGAGAAAGGTGAGCGGGGTGATGACGAAGTTGGTGACCGCCGAAATGTGCTCGAATTTCTGCGCCCAGATGCCGCCGATCATCCCGAGCAGCGCCAGCATGAAGGCGGCCATGATCGCATGATAGAGGATGAAGAGCGGCGCCTGAATGGTCAGCGGCACGAAGAGCCACATGGCCAGAAGCACGACCA
This sequence comes from Kiloniellaceae bacterium, assembly GCA_021776195.1. Next base: position 36,106 of record JAJFGK010000097.1, read on the forward strand.
GACCGACCAGCAGGCCCCGGGTGACGCCACCGCCAAGAATGCCGAGCAGCAGTTCGGCCGGCGACAGCGGCGGCATCAGGATATCGACGATGTTGCCCTGAATCTTGGCGATCACCAGGGAGGAGGAGGTATTGGCGAAGGCGTTCTGGGCGATCGCCATCATGATCAGGCCCGGCGCCAGGAACAGGGAATAGTCGATCCCGTCGATACCGCGTCCGGCGCGGCCCAGCGCCAGGGTAAAGATGGCCAGGAACAACAGCGTGGTCACCACCGGCGCCAACAGGGTTTGGGTATAGACGTTCAAGAAGCGCCGGACCTCTTTCATGTAGAGAGTCCAGAGACCAAGCCAATTGACGGCGCCGATCTGCCGCACCCGCGGGACCGAACTGGGAACCGAATGAAACTCCATGGCCCCTCACATAAGCGGGGCGGCCCGGTGGCGCAAGGCCGCCCCGCTTGTGTGACGGCCGTCACTCCCAGGCCACCATTGTCCCCTCGCCGCCTTGACCTTTACGTTTCGTTAACCAATTTAGTCTTTGTTAAACAATTGTTACGGAATGCTGTACGGTGACCGCGGCGTCGACCATGACTGGGCCCCGATCCGACGACCCGATGGGCCGCGCCCGGCCAGAGCCTTGGAGAAACAGGACGTGAAGCTGCCAAGTACGACCTCGGTGAGGCAGGGCCCGATCGGAAGGAGCCTCTTCAGGGTGGCTCTCATGGCGTCGAGCATGGCCGCCGGCGCCTTGGTCTTCGGCTTGGTCACCTGGTCGATGGAGCGCGACGGGCCCCGCCGCGGCCTGACCAGCGCGATCGATTCGTCGGTCCAGGTTTTCACCGAGCGCGACAACGGCGGCCGGCGGGCCGGCTCGGCGGTGGTCGTCGTGCCGGGCGGCGGCGACCAACCCTCCTTGATCATCACCACGGCCCATACCTTCGAGCCGATGATCGACCAGAGCGTCTTCGTCGTGGTCCCACCGGGCAGCGAGCGGATCGCGGCCCGCCTCCTGGCGCTGGATCACGAGCGGGACCTGGCGCTGCTGGCCGCCCATATCGACCCAATCGCGACCGCAAGCATGGCCGACGGCGCCTACCTGGTCGACTCCATGTGGGTCATCGGCTTTCCCTGGGGGCGCGAGCGCACCGTCGTGAACGGCGCCGTCAGCCAAATCGAGAAGGGACCGCTCGACCCGCCGCACAACCTGATCAAAGGCCCGGTTCGGCTGATCGACGCATCGGTGAGCTACGGCATGAGCGGCGGCGGCGTCTTCGCCAGCAAGACCGGTCAGCTGGTCGGCCTTGTGCAGGGCTATCGCACGGCGCACCTGTCGCTGCCGTCCAGCAACGAGCCGCTGAAGTTGCCGGTGGCCGGCGAGACGACCGTCATCTCAAGCCCCAAGATCGCCTGTTTCCTGGCCGCGATCGAAGACTGGTGGATCGCGGAGGCCGACAGACAGTTGGCCATCCAGTCCGCGCGGCTGGTCGAGGCCGGCCTGGCCTGCCCCGAAAACGAAACAGGGGTGGCCGCGCGGTAAGGCATGCGCGGCCACCCCCTTACCGGAGATCGACGATCTCCGGTCGCTTCAAACAGCGGTTACTGCCCGGTGGGCACGACCTCTTCGGCGACCTTCTGGCCGTCGGAGCTCTGTTCGTAGGAAACCGTGACCTCCGTTCCAGGCACCAAGGCCGTCATGTCGGCACCCTCGGCGATCATGAAGGTGTCGCCGTTATCCAGTACGATCACGCCAGCGGCCTGATCGACCTGCGCGATTGTGCCTTTGGCTTCTTCGGCGTGGGCGGCGGCAATCGTGAAACCCAGTGTCATCGCAACGATCGGAACGAGAAACGCTTTCATGTCCTGTCATCCTCCTGTGTAGTCGGTTGGCTCTTTTTTTCGATGGCCGCTCGAGTGGCGGCTTGATCGATCCTCTGCTGGCTCAAGCAAACGACCGCGGCCCCAAGAAACACCGTGCCGCCTCAAGTTCATCGACCATCGCCCTAGTAGACCGGCGAAGGCGGCCGGTTATTCCGTTGCGCCGGTGTCCTACGACAAAGAAAGACTCAAAATCCTGGCCAGGGCTATTGCGTGTCCGGAGCCGTCGAGGGCACCGCGGGTGATGACCCCGGCGGCACCGTCGGCTCCGGCGTCAGAGGGTCCAGCGTCAGATCCCTCCGCAACAGTTCCTCGGCGGCTTCCAGGTCTTCGCGCGTGAGGTAGGCCGGCGCCTCTGCAATCTGTTCGCCCGACAGGTCGACCGTCAGCACGTTCCGGTCGAGGGTCTGTCGGATCGCCCGCCAATTGATCCCGACCGACTTCGCCCCGAATCCGAAAAATCCGCCGGTGGAGACCAGCAGGCCCTGAACCTGGCCGCGCTGGTTCACCATCACGTCGTCCACGGTTCCGAGCCTTTCGCCGCGCGCGCTCACCACGGGCATGCCGATCAGTGTCGTCACGCCGAACTCCATGGCGCTCTGCTCGAAGATGAAGGTGCGCTGCGGCGCCGGTGCCGAATTGGGGGTATTGGCGTTCTCCTCCAGGACGGCCCTGCCGGACAGCAGGTCGATCGCGGTCTCGGGCGTCGCGGTCTCGGGGGTCGTGCCCTGAACCAGCGACGGCTCTTGCCCACCAGCGCTGTCCTGCAGGCTGTCCGATTGCGCCAGGGCCGGGGTCATCAGGGCGAATAGGAGGCAGGCGGCCATGATCTGCCGATGCGACATGTCATGCTCCTCTTGCGGTTGCTCTTCCCCTTAAAAGACCGCCCGAGGCGCGGCCTTATTCCCGCCCTTGGGCATCCCCGGGCTCGCCCCGCCACAGACTTCGCACAGCTTTGTCACACCGCAATCCCGCCGCCGGCGGCATACTCGGTCTTGGGGTTGGCAATAAGAAAAGGAGGCTGTTATGAGGGCCGAGTCCGTCCAGACCCCCCCAAGCCAAACCGTTCCTGCCGTCCAAGACATTTCCGATACCCAGAATCACGTTACCCAAGATCACGTTACCCACGATCACGATATCCAGGATCGCCCGGCGGAAACGACGGCGCGAGTCGGCCCGAGTTGGCCCCAGCTCAAGGGAGCGGATCTCGGCTCTTGCATGGAGTCCCTGCGCCGCCGTGCCACGCGCCTGACCGGCAACACCACGGACGCCGACGATCTGGTCCAGGAAACCTTGAAACGGGCGCTGACCTACATGGACGGCCGGCGCGATATCGCCAACCCACTGGCTTACCTCTTCGCCATGCTGCACCACGCCCACTACGACTTTTTGAGGCAGCGTCCGGCGCGCGATACGGTGTCGATCGAAGACGCCATCCTGGTCTCGCCGCCAAACCAGCACGATCGCCTCGAGTGCCGCGAGATGTTCATCGCGCTCGGCGAACTGCCCAAGGAACAACGCCAGGTGCTCCTGTTGATCGGGCTCGAGGGCCATTCCTACAAGGATGCGGCGGCTTGCCTGGAAATACCCATCGGCACGGTGATGTCCCGTCTCAGCCGCGGCCGCGAGCGGCTGTCGAACCTGATGGAAAAGAACGCCCCCGAGGCGCAACCCGCCCACAGTCTCAATTGATCGCCCGACCTAACTGATCGCCCGTCTCAATTGATCGCCCGCCCCAGATGCGCCATTAAGGGAAGTGTCGCGCGTTCACGAGCCCGCGACACCACCAGGGCTGGGGTGCAGAGATGGGCGATGAGCTTGACCCGGATGAGATTGGGTTCGACGCGGACGAGGCCCGGTCTGAGGTCGCCACGAAGGAGCCGCGCAAGCGACGGGCCCCGCGCAAGGCGACCGCCAAGTACCTGGAACGCGCGGGCCTGGCCTACATCGAGCGTTTCGCGCCGCCCAAGGCCAGCCTGATCCGAATTCTGCGCGGCAAGGTGACGCGCTCGCTCCGGGTCCATGGCGGCGACCCCCAGGAGGGCGAAGCCATCATCCAGGCCCTGGCGGTGAAGTTCGAGGCCGCCGGCCTGCTGAACGACGCACTCTATGCCGCCTCGCGCGCCCGTCGCCTTTTCTCCCGTGGCCATCCCCGGCGCGTGATCGCCCAAAAGCTGCGCGAAAAGGGCCTGGCCGCCGACGACATCGACGCCGCCCTGTCGGATTTCTACGGCGATGAGGCGAATAGCGACATGACCCATGGCGATATGATTCATGGGGATCTGGCCGCGGCGCTGACCTATGCGCGCAAGCGCCGGCTGGGCCCCTTCGGACCCCCGGCCGGGCGCGCCGAGCGCCATCCCCGGGACCTGGCGATCCTGGCACGGCGCGGTTTCAGCTACGACATCGCGATGCGTGTCCTGGGCGAAGAATTCGGCCGGGCGTTCGAGGACGATTTGACCGGTTAGAGCCCTTCTTTGTTACATGGAAGGGCTCTAGGTCTGGGAACGCGGGCGATCAGATCGAGGTCTTCTCGAGAAACTCGCGGTAGATCGCCTGCAGGCGCCGGGTCACCGGGCCGGGCCGGCCCCCGCCGATCGCCTTGCCGTCGATCGCCACCACCGGGCAGACGTAGGTCGAGGCCCCGGTGATGAAGGCCTCGTCGGCATCATAGGCCTCGTCGATGGTGAAGAGGCGCTGTTCGATGGTGACGGCCTTCTCCGCCGCCAGGGCCAGCAGCGCCTCGCGGGTGCGCCCGGCGAGAATGTCGTTGGACAGCGGCCGGGTGACCAGCAGACCGTCCTTGACGATGTAGGCACTGGTCGCGCCGCCCTCGGTGACGAAGCCGTCCTTGATCATCCAGGCCTCGTCGCAACCGGCCTCCTTGGCCTCGCGCTTGGCCATGACCTGGCCCAGCAGACCCACGGTCTTGATATCGCGCCGCGCCCAGCGCAGGTCGGCGGTGCTCTTGACCGTGATCCCGGTCTCGGCCTGCCGGGTCTCGGCCGCGGACTTGACCTGGGTGAAGAGGAAGACCGTCGGCTCCAGACCGGGGCCGGGCACATAGTCGCGCTCCTCGACGCCGCGGGTCACCTGCAGGTAGACTAGGCCCTCGGTCAGGCCATTTCGCGCCACCAGTTCGCGCATCACCGCCAGGATCTCGTCGCGGGTCATGGGCGGATCGATCCGCAGTTCGTCCAAGGAACGCCGCAGCCGCGCCATGTGCGAATCGAAGTCCACCAAACGCCCCTCGAAGACCCCGGCGACCTCGTAGACCGCATCGGCGAACAGCAGGCCGCGGTCGAAGATCGAGATCATTGCTTCCTCCGGCGCGCAGTAGACGCCGTTGACGTAGACGGTTCTGGACATGGTGACTCCCGAGAGGTGATCGGCCGCGACAATGGGCGTAAGATTAGGGCCACGATTCGACGGTCTCCCGCAAGCGGGATTCATTTCATCGCAGCGGGAGCCCTGCCTTGCGCCAGATCAGCAACGTCATCCTCCGGCGCGGCGGCACGCTGCTCCTCGGCCTGCGCGCGCCCGGCCGCAGCACCTATCCGGGCTGTTGGGCGCTTCCCGGCGGCCACCTCGAGCCGGGCGAAACGCCGGAAGAGGCGGCGCGCCGCGAAATCCAGGAGGAACTGGGCGTGACCCTCGCGGCCCTCCTACCGCTGGACCCGATCGGCGTCGGCGAGGGGCGCGAAGCGGTGCTCTACCATATCTTCGCCGCGGCGCACTGGAGTGGCGGCGAACCCTCCCTGAAAAGCAACGAGCACGCGGAACTGCGCTGGTTCACGCCGGAGGAGTCCTGCGCCCTCGACAACCTGGCCCTGGCCGGCTACCGGGCCAGCTTTCGGTCCTTGGCGGAGGATGCCTAGACGCTCTCGCCCGGCCGCCAGGCCCTCTTCTCAAGTTCCCGCAGCAGGGCCATCACCGCCTTGCGTTCGGTATGGACCAGGAGGACCAGGAGGTCGCCCTCCTCGGCCCAGTCCAGGGCGGCGCGGACGGCCTCGATCTCGGTCTCGGCGCGGCTGACGATATCGGCGGGGGCGCCCAGGGCGGCGAGCAGTCGGGCGATCAGGGCCGGCACCTCGCCGGGGGCGCGGCCGCGCAGGACCTTGACCATCTCCTTGACGATGACCCGCTGCGGCCTGGCGCGCCAGATGACCTCGGTCAGGGCGGCGATATCCTCGTCCCGGCGGTCGCCGGCCTGGCCGAGCAGAAACAGCCGGCGCTGGGCCGGGAAGGCGTCCATGGCCTCGATCAGGGCGGCGACGCCGTGGGGGTTGTGGGCGAAATCCACCAGCACCGTGACGCCCTCCAGCCGGACGACGGTCAGACGGCCAGGGTTGGCCTCCTCGCCGCCAAAGCCCGCCAGCCCCGCCGCCATGGCCTCGACCGGCAGGCCCAGTTCGGCGGCCAGGGCGATCGCCCCCAGGGCGTTGGCGACGTTGAAGCGCGCGGCGCCCTTCAGGGTGACCGGCACGTCCGCGACCTGGACCACAGTTGTCTCCCGCCCGTCCCGCGCCAGGACCAGCGCCCCGTCGCGGGCGAAGGCCGCCGCGCCGCCGCCGGCAACCCAGCTATCCAGGTTCGCCGCGACCGGGTCGAGGCCGATCCAGCAGAGACGGCCCCGGTAGCCCCGGGCCTTTTCGACCAGCAGCGGGTCGTCGGCGTTCAGAATCAGACAGCCACCGGGCGCCACCGCGCGAGCCAGCAGAAACTTGGCTTCGGCCAGGCTGGCCAGGTCGACGATGCCGTACTCGCCCAGGTGATCGGCGGCCACGTTGGTGATCAGGCAGGCCCGGGCGCCGGTCAGGGTCAGGCCGCGGCGCATCAGTCCGCCGCGCGCGACCTCGATCACCGCCAGTTCGCTGCGCGGGTCGCGCAGCGCGCGCCGCGCGCCGCCGGGGCCCGAGTAGTCGCCCTCCTCGACGATCTCGCCGGCGACCTTGACCCAGTCGCTGGAACAGAGCCCGACGGCGCGCCCGGCCGCTGCGCCGATGGCCGCGGTCATGCGCACCGTGGTCGACTTGCCGTTGGTGCCGGTCACCAGGGCGACGGGAATGTCCCGGGCAGAGGTCCAGTCGACCGCATCGGCCGGGGGCAGGTCGTCGGCCGGCCAGGAAAGACAGCCACCGCCCAAACCGACCGAGACCAGGTCCTCGCCCTCGAGAAAGGTCAAGCCGCGCGCCCGCGCCGCCTCGGCCAGGGCGAGCAGTTGGGGGTTGCTCTCTTCGGCGATCGCGGCGGCGAGGCCTTCGATCACCGCCCGCGAATCGGCCGCGGCGCGTCCCTCGGTCTCGTCCAGGGCCGCCTGCCAGGCCGCCTCCAGCAGCTCGGTGGCGGCGTAGAGACAGTCGGCGGGCGCGCTGAGCGCCAGGGTCGCCCCGCCGTCGTAACGGCGCAGGGCGACCCGCTCGCCGGCCCAGCCCAGGGCCGCGAGCAGCGCCTCCGTCCGGTTCTGCCAAAGGGCGAGAATGTCGTCCGGCCCCTCGGCAAGCACCGCCTCGGCGGCGGCGCCGGGGCCCTCCAGCAGCAGGCTCGGCCCGGTCAGGCGGCGAACGTCGGTCAGCTCCATGGCCGGCCTCGTCGGGAACAGATGGGACAGTCTGCAATCCGTGGCACGGGAGTCACCCCCATCCCGGCCTTCCCCCCTCAAGGGGGAAGGAGAGTCCGGAAAGATCGCGGCGGGCCATCTCACCTCCCCCTTGACGGGGGAGGTCGACGCGTCGCGGCGGGTGGGGGTGGGGCCGCGCGCACGGTCAGTCCGATTCCTCGGGCTGGCTGGCCAGCCTGACGCCGCGTTCGTCGCGCACCATGCGCAGGCTCGCATCGCCGACCATCTCGGGCACGTCCGGCGCGTCGGGCACCGCGCGGGCGGCGGCCAGATGGTCGCTGGGCCCGTCGTCCAGCACGGTCTGCGGCGCCACGCCGGCACGGGAAGCGGCCTCTTCCCTGGCCACTTCCTCGGCCGGTCGATTGAAATAGATGATCTGCTTCCAGCAGCGGGCGACGTCGTCGCCGAAAATCAGCAGCAGATCGCCGGCCTCGGCCATTTCCAGCCCGGCGGTGACCGCCTTGTCCTCCTCCGGGACAATCGTGATGGCGTCAGCCTCGACCCCGTTGGCCAGCAGGGCCGCGCGCATCTTCTGCGGCACCTCGTCGTGACCGCGGCCGCGCAGATTGTCGTCGCGCCGGCAGATGTAGCGGTCGAAGTTGCCCGCCAGAATGCGGCCGGCCTCGGCGATATCCTCGTCGCGCCGGTCGCCCGGCAGGGCGGTGACGCAGATCCGCCGGCCGGTCGGCTCGAGCTGTTGCACCAGCCGGCTCATGGCATCCAGGGCGGCCGCGTTGTGGCCGTAGTCGAGGATCACCTTGAAGGGATGCTCGTCGAAGACGTTGGTCCGGCCCGGGGCCTGGAAATAGCTGGTGGCGAAGGTCCGCAGCCCGTGGCGAATGTCCTCCAGGGTCTGGCCCAGGCTGTAGCCGATGGCCGCCGCGAAGAGCGCGTTTTGCACATTGTGGGTGGCCCGGCCCTCGATGGTCGCGGGAATCAGGTGGGTCCAGATCAGCGGGATGTGCGCCCCGGAGTCGTAGATCGTGATCATCTGACCGTTCATGCCCTGCTCCAGCACCACGGCGCGGCCGCCGGCGCGGACATGTTCGCGCACCAGCGGGTGCGCCGCGTTCATGGTGACATAGCAGAGCGTCTTGGCCGTGGTGTGCTCGGCCATGCGCAGGCAGAGCTCGTCGTCGGCGTTCAACACCGCGGTGTCGCGCGCGACCTCGACCACGATGCGCTTGACCCGGGCCATGTCTTCCAGGGTCTCGACGCCGCCGAGGCCCAGATGATCGGCCGAGATGTTCAGCACCGCGCCGACATCGCAGCGCTCGTAGCCCATGCCGCGGCGCAGCAGCCCGCCGCGCGCGGTCTCGATGACCGCGGCGTCCACGGCCGGGTCGCGCAGCACCATCTGGGCCGCCACCGGTCCGGTCATGTCGCCCTTCACCGACAGCTTGCCATTGATATAGACCCCATCGGTGGTGGCCAGGCCCACCGTACTGCCGCTGAGCTTCAGGATGTGCGAGACCATCCGCGCCGTGGTGGTCTTGCCGTTGGTGCCGGTGATCGAGGCAATGGGAATGCGGCTCGGCGTGCCCGGCGGAAAGAGCATGTCCATCACCGCCCCGGCGACGTCGCGCGGCTTGCCCTCGCTGGGCGCCACGTGCATGCGAAAGCCGGGTGCGGCGTTGATTTCGCAGATCGCCGCGCCGTTGTCCTTGTAGGAACGGCTGATGTCGGAACTGAGGAAATCGACGCCGCCGACATCGAGGCCGATGGCCTTGATCGCGCGCACCGCCATTTCCCGATTGTCCGGGTGGACGATGTCGGTGACGTCGATGGCCGTGGCGCCGGTCGAAAGGTTCGCGGTCGAGCGCAGGAACACGATCTCGCCCGCGGCCGGCACCGAGTCCGTGGTCATGTCGCGCTTGGCGAGCAATTCCATCGCCTGGCGGTCGAGTTCGATGCGGGTCAGGACCTTTTCGTGGCCGACGCCACGCCGGGGATCGCTGTTGACCTCCTCCACCAGCGCCTCGACGGACCGCAGGCCATCGCCCACGACGTGGCCCGGCACGCGCTTGGAGACCGCGATCAGCTCGCCATTCACCACCAGCATGCGGTGATCCAGGCCCTCGATGTAGGTCTCCACGACCACCGCATTGGAGCCTCGGTTGGCTTCTTGGGCATGGTCGAAGGCCGCTGCCACCGTGGCATCCTCCGTCAGTCCGATGCTGACGCCACGACCGTGGTTGCCGTCCACCGGCTTCACCACCACCGGATAGCCCATGCGCGTGGCGGCGCGCACCGCCTCATCGGCGGAGTGGACCAGGCGCTGGCGCGGCACCGGCAGGCCCAGGTCGGCCAGAATTTTGTTGGTCTCCTCCTTGTCCGAGGCGAGCTCGACGGCGATGTAGTGGGTCTCGCTGGTGATCGTCGCCTGGATGCGGCGCTGATAGCGGCCATGGCCCAGCTGGATCAGGGACTGCGCGTTGAGCCGGATCCAGGGAATGTCCCGCTCCCGCGCCGCCTTGACCAGGGAGGCGGTGCTCGGGCCCAGGGCCCGGCGCTGGGCGAAACGGATGAAGTCGTCGCGCGCGACCTCGAAATCAAACTCCGGGTGGCGCGCCTCCGCCTCGACCAGTTCCTCGGGCAGCAGGTGGTGCAACAGGTCGATCGCCAGACGCCCCGCCTCCAGGCCGACCTCTTCCTGCTCGTACTCGTAGACCATATTGTAAACGCCATGATCGCCGGCGCCACGGGTCTTGCCGAAACTGACCTCGGCGCCAGCCACGTTTTGCAGCTCGATCGCCATATGCTCCCAGACATGGCCGAGCCAGGTTCCCTCGTCCTCGCGCAGTCGGCGCACGAAACCGCCGGGCTCGCCGTAGGAACAGCCGTGGCTATGGAGGCCCGGCAAGGCCGCCAGCAGCGGCTCCAGGAAGCTCTCGCCCAGGCGGCCGGTCGGCCAGTCTTCCAAAACGCCCAGGTCCACCTTGTGGCGGATCATCGGGAAGTTGGCATAGACGTTGGGGCCCCGATAGACCGAGGTGTCGAGGATTTTCATCGAACCGCTCCCTGTTTCCCGCGCCGGTGCGAGGTCTGGACTCGCCACCGCTCTGCCGCGCTTTGGGCCCGCTTTAGGTCGCGGGCTCGGCTTGCTTGCTTTCCAGGTCGTAGCGGTCGCCATCCACCAGGATGTGTAACCGCACCCCTATCAGACTAACCGGTTTTCCCTTCGCTGCCGAGTCCATGGAGGAGTGCTCGATTCGGGAGGGATCGATGATCGTCAAGCCGCCGCTGCCGACCACCTCGATTCTGTGGTCGGGGCCGATGAAGGCGGCAGTGTCTTCGTCCAGGCCGATCCCGACGGCAAAGGGATTGTAGGCCAGCGCGGCCAACAGGCGGCCCAGGCGGTCGCGTTCGCGAAAGTGCTGATCGATGATCACCCGGTTGGTCAGCCCCAGGCCCGGTGCCAGGGAGACCATGTCGCCCTTGGGGGTCGGCCCGCCCTTGCCGAAGGCAATCATGTGCTCGCTGATGAAGGCCGCGCCGGCCGAGGTGCCCGCCACCGGTGTGCCGGCGGCATTGCGGCGGCGAATCTGGCGGGCCAGATCGGTGCCGCCGATGGTGGTCGAGAGGCGCAGTTGATTGCCGCCGGTCATGAAGATGCCGCTGGCCTCGGCGATCATGGCGTGATGGTCGGGGTCGTCGCAGTCGGCGCGGCGGTCGGCGGACAGCACCGTCACCTGGCCGGCGCCCAGGTCGCCGAAAACCTTCTGGTAGCGCGCACCGGTGTCCTCGAGCTGCGAGGCCGTGGGGATGACCACCAGACGCGCCGCGGAACCGCCGCAGAGATCGACGAACCGTTTGAGTATCCGCGCCGAGCGGACCTTTTTCTCGCCTCCGCCGATGGGAACGATGAATCCCCGGCGGCTGCCTTCCGGCACCATGGCAGCGCACACTTTGCTGAACTTCCCCCGCTTGACCAAATCGCGCGCCACCATCCCGGAACGCCTTGGTGACGTCAAGCGTCGGCGCGCAACGAAGACATGACTTTCGAACCGCGAAGTCCCGCGATAGGATCGCGCCCTGTAAATGCCTGCCGAGCGGGGGAGCGGGCATCTTTTCGGTGCCCGGTGGCCCGAGGTACGCAGACAAGGAGATGTGAGAGTGTTGACTCCATTAGGCCGCGCGGCGGCCGCTCTGATAATAGTTGTCGGATTCGCCCTGCCGGCCCTGGCCGCCGGCAGCGGCTCCGGTTCGGCCAGCAGTCAGAACCCCGACTACGCCCAGGCGGTGAAGCTGGTCGAGGCCGGCGACCACGGCGCCGCGATACCCCTGTTGCAAAAGGCCCTGACCGCGGATCCGAAGAACGCCGATGCCGAGAATTACCTTGGCTACAGCTATCGAAAGACCGGCAATATCGACAAGGCCCTGGAACACTACGGCAAGGCGCTCGCCCTCGACCCCAAACACCGCGGCGCCAACGAGTATCTCGGCGAGCTCTATCTCGAGCAGGGCGAGATCGCCAAGGCCGAGGAGCGTTTGTCGGTGCTGGACAGCGCCTGCTTCTTCGGCTGCGAGGAGTACAGCGAGCTGAAAGAGGCGATCGAGACCTACAAGGCCAAGCAGGGGAGTTAAATCTCCAAGGTCCCGGCGTCGCCCACGACATGCACGGCCAGGGGCCTGGCCCGGCCGCGAATGGTGATCTCTTCCCGGCGCCAGGCCAGGGCGGACAGGGCCGCATGGCTGACCACCGGCTCCGAGACCACGAGCTGGGCCGCGAACTCCTTGGTCAAGGCCTCCAAGCGGCTGGCGGTGTTGACGGTATCGCCGACCGCGGTCAGCGAGATGGAGCCCCCGTAGCCCATGGCGCCGACGATCGCCGGCCCACAGTGGATACCGATCCCCATGCGCAGCGGCGCCTTGAGGTCGTGTGCCAGACTGCGGTTCAGGTTCTCCAGGGCCCGGGACATCTGGCGGGCGGCCGTCAGGGCCTGAAGACTCGCCTCGACCACGGTGGTCTCGACGCCAAAGAGCGCCATGACGCCGTCGCCGATGAACTTGTCGACCCGCCCGCCGGCCCCCTCGATGGCCTCGCCCATGGCGGCGAAGTAGCGGTTCAGCACGAAGACCACGTCATAGGGCAGCTTGTCCTCGGACAGCGTCGTGAAGCCGCGCAGGTCGGCAAAGAGGATGACCATCTCGCGCTCCTGGCCCTGCTCCACGCCGCCC
>JAJFGK010000098.1 GCA_021776195.1 Kiloniellaceae bacterium
GGAATCACAAAACGGCGAATAAGTGAATCCAAAACGCAAGAAAACCCCCGCCGAAACGCCGCTTTCTTGCAAACACCGTTACTTAAGAGCAGCGATTAAATCAGCCAGAACAAAGGCCTGCGGGTTTTTCACAGGGAACTAATGCGCGCGCTCAATGCAAAACTCTACCACTCCAGTCAATGCGTCCCGCGCCTTGCTGGGCGAAAAAGTGACCAGTGCCTCAAGTGCAGTTTCGCCATATGCACGCGCCCGCGATTTTGAATCCACCAGAGCATCATACTGTTCCATCAGCTTGATCGCCTGATGCAGGTCTTCTTCCTGTTGATCCAAATCCTCAAGGCAGCGCTCGAAAAACTTTCGTTCGACATCGTTGCAACGCGCGAGTGTCAGGACAATTGGTAGTGTCATTTTACCCTCTCGAAAATCGTCACCTATTGATTTTCCAAGATCGGCCTGTTCCGCCGAATAGTCCAAGATATCGTCGACAAGCTGAAAGGCGATGCCGAAATTTCGACCAAAGCTCGCGAGGGCAAGCTCCTCGGCCATCGGTCGCTCCGCAACTTGGGCACCAACTTGACAGGCAGCGGCGAAAAGCGCCGCTGTTTTGGCCTCGATCACCTCCAGATAGGCTGCTTCGGTTGTTGTTGTGTCGTTGGCGGTCATGAGTTGCTGAACCTCACCTTCAGCGATGATAGCGGAGGCATTCGAAAGGACCTCAAGGACCTTGACCGAGCCATCCGCAACCATCAGCTGAAATGCGCGGCTAAAAAGAAAATCGCCGACAAGAACGCTCGCCTTGTTACCCCAAACGGAGTTTGCCGTTGCTTTACCACGACGAAGATCACTCATATCAACAACGTCGTCGTGGAGCAGGGTAGCCGTGTGAATGAACTCAACGGTCGCCGCGAGGCTCAAATGGCGATCGCCCTCGTAGTCGCAAAGCTTTGCCGACGCGAGAGTCAACATAGGCCTTAGGCGTTTGCCGCCTGCAACGATGATATGCCCGGCGAGTTGCGGTATAAGCGCGACTGGCGAGTCCATATGTTCAAGTATGAGACGATTTACCGCGTGCAAGTCCGTCTCGACGAGGGCAATCAGAGGTTCAAGGCCGGCTGCCCTTCGATCAAGTACGTCCTTCTCCGAACCTGCGGCCAGTGCCACGCCTCTTCTCCTCTATACCCAAAACAGGGCTCGCATGCGTCCTGGCACAAATGTCACGAGACCGCTAGTAGTAGACTTTGAGCATAGGGGCAAGCTGAAGCCGGTCAAGCGTTACGCAATCAGAACAAGGTAGATTGAAATGCGGGAACTATTGCGTACTAACGACCCGGTTGAGATCTCTTGGGTGTCCGCGCTGCTCGCCGATTCCGGCATAGAAGTTATTCTTTTTGACTCCCACACCTCGATTATGGAGGGATCGATCGGCATCCTTCCGCGCCGCCTAATGGTCCTCGATGAAGATTTCAACCATGCTCGCAGCCTACTTAACTCTGCCAGCCGGGCTCCAAGCCAGTGAGTGACAGTCGCCAACACCAAACACTCGTCGTCACCGAAGACCACCTTCTGGGTGGTCGACTGCGGCTGCTCCAGCCGGAAGATGGCTACCGAGCCGCAATCGACCCGGTTGTGTTAGCCGCCGCAATCCCAGCGCAGTCCGGACAGAAGATCGTGGAACTTGGGTGCGGGGTGGGGGCGGCCGCACTTTCCCTCCTCGCCAGATTGGAAGCAGAAAAAGTAACCCCGGCAACCCTGGTTGGCGTCGAGCTTGATCCGCAACTAGTCGAGATCGCGCGCCGCAACGCGACCCTTAACGGCTTTGAACGCGTGTTTCGGATTCTAAAGGCTGATCTGAGGTTACTACCGCCGGTCATCGAGCCCGTTTCTTTCGATCACGTGATGATCAACCCGCCGTTCCTGGATCCGAGCAGCAACCGGGTTCCCACACACTTGCTATCATCAAGATCCAATTTCGAGGGAACGGCGTCTCTCTCACAATGGATCGAAAAAGCCATGAAGCTCTTACGTCCGCAAGGCCAGCTCACGATAATTCATCGTGCGGACCGGCTCGGTGACTTGCTCCTGGCACTGGATGGCAAGGCCGGAGGCCTCGTGCTCTACCCACTTTGGCCCAAACAACATAAGCCGGCCAAGAGAATCCTCGTCAGGGCCCGCAAAGACAGCCGGGCCAAGATCACACTTTCGCCAGGACTAGTACTTCATGAGTCCGATGGGCGGTTTACCGCAGAGGCGGAAGCGATCCTACGTGAGGCCAAGCCGATTGACTTGGAGTGACATCCACGTTTCCAACGCTCGCTCTTTCAACGTTCTTTCTACCTTGCCATTCCTCCCCTCGATCACGCACCGCAGAACTTTAACCCGCCACCAGCCCCGCCACCGCGCGCACCTTGTCGTGGTTCTTGTCGATCCGCGCCCGGCAGATCGCCACCGCATCGCCGGCGGCAATGGTCCCGGCCGTCATGTCCCGCCAGAGCCGATCGAAGTCCAGCCGCAGAGCCCGGGCCTTGCCGCCTGACAGCAGCGCGGAGAAGACCCTGGCGGGCTCGGGGGCCAGGGTCAGGGCGCCCAGCAGCCGGCGGTTGTTCACCGCCACCACGCCGCGCCCCAGGGCCACGGAGGCGTCATAGAGATCCACGTTGGTCCAATGGACGCGGTCTTTGCCCCCGTCCGTCAGGGCGTCGATATGGGCCAGAGCGACCTGGATCGTCCCCAGGGCGGCCGGTGCATCGGCCCAATCCTGGGTTGTCACCCGGTCGGCCACCAGCTCCGCCACCGCCAGGCTGGCGAAGCAGAAACGCACCACGCGTTCCTCGTGGCTCGAGGCCTCGTAGAGATTGTCGGCGATAGCGTCGGGCAGGGACTGGTCCTTGCCGACGGCGCCGCAGCCAGCCAGCAGCAAGGCAACCAGCGCCATAGCCGCCAAGGACCACAGGGCAGGGTGTTCGTCGAGCAGTGTCGCCAGCCAATCAGGCGTCAGAGTTTCGAGCATGATGGGTCCTCCTGGATTGCGAACAGTTTGTGGCCGACATAGGGCACGGTCTGAATGGTGAAGGGGACGCCCTGGTCGGTCAGCTTCTCGCGCAGCCGGCAGAGGTGGACGCTGGCGCATTTCTTTCCAGTTCCTCCGTTTCGCGGTGGCCCAGGGTTGCGAGTGCTCTTCCAGGGCACTCATGGGCAGGAAATCGCCGTGGCGGCGGCGATAGAGCACATCCCAGATGAGGAACTCCTGGGCGGTCAGAACCAGGCGGTCGCCGTCGATCTCGACCACCCCGACCCGGATCTTGGGGTTACTGTAGGGGTCCGGCTCGATGATCGTACGGACCGCAGGCTCGCGCGCCATGACGGACCGGCTATGACCCCGCCGCCATCAGGCGGCGATCTGGACCCAGCGCCCGCCGTCGGTCGCCGCCTGCCAGGCGATCCCGGCCAGCTCGGGCCCGCCCCATTCGACCAGGCCGCGCGCCCGGCAGTCGTAGACCAGGGTCTGCTCGACGGTCTCGATCGCCAGGACCAGATGCCCGCTGGTCGGGTCGCCCGGGCACAGCTCGCCCAGGACCAGGCGCAGCGCGCCGGGCGGGATGCCGGCGACGATCAAGATCTCGATCAGCTTGAGGACCAGGTTCTCGCAGTCGGCCTTCCAGATCCACTTGACGCCGGCCAGGCTCCGCACCTTCTCGCGCCGGATATTGGTCCAGTCCTCGCCGCCGTCATCCGGCGCCCACTGGGAGTCCACTTGCCAGCGCCCCACCTCGGCGGCCAGTTGCGAGACCTGACTGCGCGGCACCCGGGCCGGCTTGGCGGCAAAGAAGGCCAACCAGGCCAGCGAGGTCTGGATCTGCCGGAAGCCCGCCGGCGGCACCGCCAGGCTGTCGCTCGGGTGGAGGCGCATCAGTCGCCCCCTTTTCGTGTCCGACGCCACTCGCCAAGAGCCATCGCAAGGCGCACAGACCCCAGCAACAGCGCCACGGTGACCGAGAGCAGTCCCACCACCCCCTGCAGAGCATCGAGCCAGGCTGCCGCTCCCGCGGTCGCCGCGCCGGCCACGACTGCGCTGTCAATCGAACCCTTGCTTGGCATCAACTCGCCTCCCCGTCCGCCGATTGCTTGATGGTCCTCCAGTTCTCCCCAGCCGCCACCAGGCAGGACATCCCCTGGGGCGTGGTCAAAATGATCGACCAGGTCGTACGGTCACTCGAGGTCAGAACCTCGACCAATCCGCCACTGTTGGTGACCCCGATGGCCACCGGTGTTTCTTTGTATTTGTCCGACAGGATCCGGAGCACGTTGGTCCGCTCGTCGCACTGCGGCGCGGCCTGGGCCGGCCGGGATGCCGTCGTCCAGTACGCGAGCATTAAAACCGTGGCCAGGGCGGCCCGTCCGATTGCCAACATTGGATTTCCGATCAATTTAGCCTCTCGATAAAGACCTCGGCGTAGACCTCGACCTCGCCCGCATTCGTGGACTGGCCCAGGCCGTTCGTTACCTTTGCTTTTTCGGTGTAATGCTGAAGATCGAGCACGTCGGTGCCAGCCAGCGTGACGATTTGATCGAGCGTGGAGTCGGTCGCGTTCGTCGCGCCCGCGTCGTCAGTGAAGGCCGACGATCCGACAATCAGCGTCGCTGGAGTGCCTGTCACATCGCGGCGCACGCGGATCTTGTGGCGATCGACGAAGACCGCCGGTGCCCGTCCTTGGATACGGTAGTCGCCGGCTGGCAAGGTGATCTGACTCGAAGAGAGCGAGGCGCCGGCAATGGTGTTCTTGACCACCGTGTTGAGCGTCCGCGCGTTCCAGGTCGCCGCCGCCGACCCGCCGCCATCGGTGGCCGCCGCCTTCTCGTCGCGGACATGCAGCACGCCGCCGACATCGGTCTTCCAGATCAAGATCTCGGCATAGACTTCCGGGTTGGTGCCGTCTGAGACCTCAACACCCACACCGTTGGAAGCCTGGACTGCGCTCGTGTAGTGGTCCAACCGCAGGTCGGCCGACGCCGACAGGGTGATTTTTCCCCAGATGACGGACTCAGTCGGTTCTTGCTCGCCTTGCGGTGTCCCGTTGTTCGCGAAAGCGCTCGATCCTTGAATGAGATCCAACGCGTTGGTCACGTCCCTCAAGGTGAGGCGGTGCCTGCCTACTGTGAACGCCGGCGCGCGCGCATAGATGAGATAGTTGCCTGCTGGCAACGTGACTTCGTTCGCCGCCAGACTGGCCCCAGCGATTTCGTTTGTCGCAATGGTGTTGAGGGTGCGGGTCTGGGTGCCCGCTATCGACGATCCGCCGGCCGTCCCGGCGGCCTTTTCGTCGCGGAAGTGCGAGAAGGGCAACGACCCCATGATGCCGCCGCCACCACCCAGGCTTAGCAGGGCGCCCAGGGGGTCGAAGATCTGCTCGATGCCGTGTTGTGAAGCCATGTCTCAAACCCTCGGAATGGCGCGGTAGCGCAGGTCATGGTCGAAGGTGCCGGCGCCGCTGGTGCGCTGGACCCGGATGCGCCCGACGTCCGCGGCATCGTCCACGTCGAAGGTGATGGCGAACTGAGCGCTGATACCGGGATGCTGGGTGAAGTGCTTGTCGACCAGGCTGCTTGTGCCGGCGACGTTCTTGAAGGTGGCGACCAGGTCGACGGTCTCGATGGTCTTGTTGGTCGCATCCCACGATGTCAGCGTGCCGGTCACCACCACGGCGCTGTCGGCGGCCAGTGGCACCTCCAGGACAGACGTCAGGGTGCCGTCTGTTGTCTGGACCAGGGCGATGGACTGACCCGACGGGGTGGGCTCGACGACCTCCATGGAGAACCAGGACTCTTTCAGGAAGCTAAGTGCCCCACCGTCCTGCACGACCTGGATTTCGAAGTAGTCGCCGGGGGCCACGCTCAATTCCGGTGATACCAGGATGTGCGGGGCCGTGCTGCCGCCTGCGTTGCGGCTCTGGACGCGAAACCCCCCAAGATTATTGGAGCCGTTCTTAAACAGCGTCATAAAACGGCCGTTGGTACTGTTTGAAGTCCAAACGGCCTGTGCCTTCAGCACGACCTTGGAGACACCCGCCGGGACAGTCAGCCGAGACGGGTTTACCCCGTCGTGCATGCCCTCGGGATCGTCGATCTCAACATCCCAATCGATGATCTCCGCCACGCCGTTGGCCGTCGCTTCATCGGCCGAGAGTGATACCAGCGCCCCGCGCGACGCCCCCGCATTGGTCAGGACCGAAAAGGCCTCTTTCTTGCGCCGGCCGCGAAGGATGAACTTGCCGCTCTTCAGATTGCCGGTGACGACGAAGAACCGGAAGCCTTGAATTGGCGTGACGTCGGTGTTCTGGGAGCCGGAGCCGGAGATGCGCACGATTCGATTGTTGGATTGGTCGTGCCCCGTGTCGAAAAGCATCTGCTTGCGCGTTGCGAGATCGGGGCCGACAAGCGAGACCCGCCCGAAAATCTCTTCGCCCGTCGCCGAACCGAAAGCGCCCCCGGACGAGATTTTGATGGAGCTATCCGAGTCGCTGTACTCCGGCAGGTCGTCGGCCGTGTTGCCCAGCCAAAGGCCATGGACCCACTGATAGCCAGAAGACAGGAACGTCGACCCGTCGGTCGAGACCTGCATCTGAAATTGCTGCGCGTCGGTGGCGGCTCCGACCCCGCTGTAAACAATCTCGACTTCGGCAAAGAGCCCAGGGTCGAAGAACACCTTGGCTTCGTTGGAGGTGTCGTCCGCGGCGACCTCGGCGATAGGCTCCCAGTCCGGCCGCGACAGCCCGATCGCCGTGATCCCGCCGCCACCGCCGCCGCTGCCAGGCATATTGGGTGTGTCGACGCTCTTGAAGGCGCCGCCGGCCTCTTGCATCAAAAACCTGTCGCCGGCCACGGGGATGGTCTTATTGGCGAACTGGCGTATGTCGAAAGGGGTGATCGCACGAACGTCGGTGCCGTCGGCAAAAATCATCTGCACCACGCCTGGCGAGATGTTGACCGCGGCACCGGCGGCATAGCGCACCTGGATGTCAAAGCCGCCGGTGCTGTCGTTCCAGACCCACAGATTGCAGCGATCGTCGCCGGCGTTCAGCACCAGGTCGCGCACCGCCGTGTTGGCGCCGGTGGCCCGGATCAGTGCCGAATCGAATTCCTGGCTGATCGTCAGGTTGACGTCGGCATCGGCCATCGGCACCGCCACCAGGTTGTTGATCTGCTTCGCCAGGCGTTCGAAAGCGTTGTTGGCCGTCACTTCCTTGTCGTTCTGGGCGGCATCGATGAGCGTGATTTGACCTTCTTGGGTAACTGCCATCAGGCGACCTCCAGCTGCACTTCATTGGTGAACCCGCGCCCGACCTGCGCGGAGATCTGATAGACCCGGACATCGATCGTGGCCGGGATCGACCCGAAGTCGGTGACAATGTCGGCGTTCAAGTAGGTGTAGGCCGGGCTTGTCAGGCCGGCGGCCGTGCGCAGGACGGCGCCGGCGGGACCGTCGAGAATGTCGATCTCGTATTCCTCGGCGTCCTCGTTCAGCGGCACGGTCCCCGACCCGTCGTTCCACTCCCCGGAATGGCGGGTGCGGCGGGTCCAGGCAAAGGCGATGTCGCTCGAAACCTCGGTCGCGGTGATCTGTCCCGGGGCCCAGGGCTTGCGGTCGTCGCCGGTGTAGGTGTGATTGATGGTCTCGGCGAATTCCAGGAACGATCCGCTGGTCACCACCTTGTAATCCCGGGCAACGCCTACTTCCGAAAGCGCCATGGCGAAGGCACTCATGTTCGAGCGGTTAAGGACGACCACGGTGTCCCCTTCGGCCACGCCGGCCATGTAACCTTCGGTGCCGCGCCGGCCGTGCAGCAGGTCTGTCAGGCGGTAACCGCCGCCGCCCAGGTCGCTCACCTGGACGAACCCCAAGACCTCGCCCCTGCCGTCTTCCTTGGCGATCAGCACCGCGTTGTCGCCGTTCATCATGTTGAGCAGGGTCGTGGTCGCCAGGTCCTCGCCGCCGCGCACCATGACCACATCCAGGCTCGATCCGAACTCGACGATGTGGGGCCGGTCGGTCGCGGGGTAGACCGACGTCACGACGCCCCAGTCCACGGCTGTGGAGACCTGCGAGAGAACCGCGAAGTCGGTGTCGCCCAGCAGGCGATAGAGGAGCGCGCCAGTATAGAGGCCGCCGGCGGCCAAGGGCGCCGCCGCCCAGCTCAGGCGGCCGAAGGTCCGGTCGGTTGCGTCCAGGTCCCGCAGGATCGTGGTGTTCAGCAGCAGGGCCTTCGACGGCCCGTTCTGGGCGATTGTCTGGCCCAGATAAGACCCGGCATCGGTCTGGATCGTGGCGGCGTATTGGGTGACGTCCTCGCCGATCAGGGTCACCTCGAAGGACAAGTCGACGCCAAAGGGCATGGCGGCGATGCGCACCCGCTGGGTCGTGCCGTCCTCGCGCTGCAGCAGGAGGGCGTCGCCCGGGTCGTATTGGACAAAGGACACATCGGCCCGGCAGTCGATGATGTCGCGCTCGTTCCAGGCTGCCGCCATCTGCTTGACCGCGATCTCGCGCATGGCCTGGGCGGTGTCGGAGACCGGCAGGGACAGGGTCAGGGTCTGACGGGTCTGGATCGTGCGCGCCGCGTTGGGCAGGCGGATCCGCTTGAAGGACTGGTCGCCGTCCAGATGGTCCTTGTCGATGTCGCGGTAGAGAACCTGCACGGTCTCGGGCAGCTCCTGCTCCTGGATCTTGCGCGGTCTCAGAGCGACCCCGTCGGCGTCGGCCAGAAGGTCGGCCTCGCGGATCGTCCCCACCACCGCGCCGCCGCGATCCTTGAAGACCAGCTTTCCGCCGGAGGTGAAGGCGTCGATGAAATAGGCGTCCAAAAACGATTGCAAAGCCGAGGTCGCGCCGGATTGATTGGCCTGGATCCAGCCGCCGATGGAGCCGGAGACCCCGGTGACATCGTATTCGCTGGGCAGCAGGCCGGCCTTGTCGCAGTACCTGGCGATGATCGCCGCCTTGGTCACGGTCGGGCGCGCCGTCGCGCCGATCCGGGTCGCCTGGAAGACGTCGGAAGGGGTGTTAATGGTGTAGAGCGTGCGGCGCGCGTCCTCCCACAGGCCATAGTCGGAGTTGTTAATGATGGCCGGCGCCAGCAGGTCGCTAATGATGATCTTGCCGTCGTGCAAGTTCAGCATTGTGATGCGAATGTTCGAGGATTCCGGCCTGAACCACGCAAAGGTGTTGCCGGCCAAACTCTGCTGGCTGTTGCCGGCGCTGACCTCTGGCGTGCCCGGCACCGTGGTCGCCCAAACGATCCCGAGGTCTGGCGACCACTTGTAGCAGACCGTGCGAGACGGGGTGTGGAGACGCGCAAAAGAGACAAGAGTGCCGTCGGTCGGGTCATAGGCGGCATCGGTACGGGTCTGGCTCACACCGCCACCCTGGCCATCGAAATCGGCGGGGGCGTAGCTCACGACCTTGGCGAACTGCACATTGTTGCGAAGCGGATTCAGGGGCGATTCGATCGGCCCGTTGATGCGGACCTGCCAGATGTCGACCGTGTCGGCTTGGGCGGCATGGGCGACGACCCAGGCAACGCCCTTGCCGCGGCCAGCCTCGACGATGTTGCTGAAGTAAGACGCCGGTCCTGAAAGCGGGTAAGGCTTGTGGCTCGCGTAGTGCTTGCCGAAGTCCAGGCTCTCGGAATAGATGAAGTTGATCCATCGGCCGTCATCTCCCCCAAAGAAGCCGTCCCGGTTTTTGCAGACATAGATCTTCTCCGTCAGTAAGCCGGCGGCCAGAGAAAGCTGGATGCCGCGGCCGAGCGACTGGTCGTCTTTGTTGCCTGGAATAATCCACTCTTTGCCCAACTTGCCGGAGTAGGGCTCGCGCAGCTGGTTGGTCCCCTCGTCGCCGCGCGAGCCGAAGAGGTTGCCCGCGTGATCGATCCCAGCCATGTCGAAATTGTTCTGAAAGACCCCGGCGATAGTCGTGGTTTCGAGATCGACCACACCATAGGCATCGGACCCGTTGAAGATGTCGTCGTCGCCGATGTAGCAGCGGCGTCTCTCGGAATCGATCTGAGCAAAGCTGGAATTCGATGATGTCCCGAAGGATCCGATGCCGAGCGTCGTGGTGACGAGTTCGGTGGCGCCGCCGGTGCCGTATTCGAGCTCGATCTCGACCGAGGGCAGCGAGTTGCCGTAATCCGCCAAGGGCACGTCGATGAAGACGATATAGCACTGGCCGCGATGGGCCGGGGTGGAGCCTTCTCCGAACTGGGCATCCAGGAAGGAGGCGATCAGCGGGTCGGGCTGCTGTGTGTCGCTGCCCGAGTAGAAGCGAAAGTTCAGGTCAGCCTTTTGCGGAAACGCGCCGTCCAGGTCGTAGACCAGCTTGGAATTGAACCAGATGCGCCGGGCCCGCGAGGCGGGACCCTCGCCGAAGCTGTCGGCCCAGGTGCCGAAGTAGCTGTAGTTGGTGGAGCTCCCGCCGCCGCCCAGGCCCTTGCCGCCGATCTTCTCGGAGTTGGCGACCTCGTCGAGCCGGTTGTTCTTGACCCAGATGCGCTCGGACGCGCTCCGGGTCGTGCCGTCGCCGAACTTGATGAAACGGCCATAGCCCGAGGTCGAGACCGAGGTGTCGCCCAGGCGCGGCCCCTCGACGTCGTCGACCTTGGGGCGCAGCAGCAGGCTGAGCGCAATCGAGGCCGCCGCGATGCCGATTTGAACGCCGATAGCCAGGGTCATGGCGTCACCCCCGGAAACTGAAAGGCGTGCGTCGGGCCCGGCCAGAGCGCCAGGGGCTCCTCGACCGTGCGCCGGATGGTGATCCGGGCATAGGCGTGGATCAGGTGGGGCTGGCCGTTCTTCTCGCTGACGATGCCGCAGTGGGTCGGCAGGATCTGGTCGCGCAGCAGCAGCACGTCGCCGCGCGCCGCCTTCAGGGGACTGATCTCCGGCATATGGGCCCGGAAGAGCCGCAGCATCTCCTCGCGGGTCGTTTGGCGGCCATAGCCGGTGATGTCGAAGTCGGGCGCAACAAAGCCCAGGTCCCGCGCCACCAGGATGATCAGGCCGATACAGTCGATGGCGTCCGGTCCGCGCCCCAGGTGCGCCCAGCGCCAGCCGAGATAGCGCCGGGCGGCGGCCTCGATGTCGTTTCTATCTCGCATCGGGGGTCCTGAAGATCACGTCGCGGCCCGGCAAATCGGGTTCGCCGCGGAAGTTGACGGCATTGCCGAGCGAGAAATCCCGCGATCCCGGGATCCGGAACTTGTCCCGGCAGGCCGCGCGGGTCTTGTCGCAGCCGGCCGAGACCCGGAAGACGTCGCCGGGCTGGATCGCAAAGGGCGTCTGCAGCAGGAGTTCGAAGTTCGGGACGGTCGTGTTCTTGACCTGGGAGGTATGGCCCGCGTTGAGTCTGGTCTCCCAGACCAGGGCCCCGAAATCCAAGAAATCGCCGGCGAACTTGGGATCGGCGAAGATGGCCGGGTCGGCCGTGAAGGTCCGCCCGTCCTCTCCCGAGGTCTCCACGTAGGCGGCGAAAGTGAAGGCGTCCCGGGCGGTGAAGACCGCGGTTCCGTCGGTCGTCGTGTTGCCCACCACCGTGTCGTAGACCGGCTGAGACGCGTCCGAGGTGCCGGCCGTGGTGCACTCGTAGATCCGGTCCTCGTACTGGAAGGAGGTGCCGCCGGCCTGGCCACGGTCTCGGATCAAGAGCGAGGTGGAATCGAACGAGATATGTTCGAGGCCGGCGGCGCCGGGCGAGTTCCAATTGATGAGTGTTTTGATTCTGCGGGTCCCGACCGGCAGCACCCCGTCGAAGTCGTGCCGGTCCCAGACATTGCCAGGCGCACCAAACACAAAGCCGGTATCGAAGAGATCTGCCAGGTGGCTGGACGCGCCGTCCAAGGCCTGGAGCAGGACACGAGCGCGCTCCGAAGCCGAGGAGGAGAAGACATTGCGGTAGATCGCAAAGAGCGCATCGACCTGACCGGCGTCGACATTGGCGGCCACGAAATCGGGCGCCAGGGTGAGATCGACAATCTGCTCGACGACGTGGTTGGCGGTGCTGCCACCTTTGAGGAAGAAGTTTCCGGTATGCGGCACGATACCGTTAAAGCTCGAACGCGTGTTGATGTTCCCGAATGTTACCGTCCAGCCGGTCAGGTTGGTGGTGTTCGAGGTCTGCAATCCATCCGCCTCGAAGCCGCCATTGACCAGCCCGGCATCGAAGATCAGCTGGTCGCTGGCGGTCGGCACCCGGATGAAGTCGCCCAGCGCGTAGACCGTCGAGTCCTGCCGCAAAGGCGGCTCTATGGGAAAGCAGCAACCGGTCTCGACCGGGCGGGCGGCGTCGAAGGGGGCGCCGAGGTCGGACCGGCAGGTCGACTGGTACAGCGCCCCGACCACGGACTTCAAGAGCTGGGTGAAATCCCGCAACTCGATCACGAAGTGGCCGTCGTCGTAGCTCGAGGCCTCGCCGAACAGGCCCGAGAAGATCGACAGGGTGCCCTTGGCCGGGTCGTCGCGGTCGGCCAGGAAGAGCTCGACCCGGGCGCCGTCCAGGAGGTTCTTGGCGATATCGTCGTTGGAGACCTCGGCGTCGTTGAAGAAGCCGATGATCTGCATGTCGTTGACGCTCAGGTCGTCGGTAGCCTCGATGGCCGAACGGGTGAAGGCGTCGGAGGCCAGGTAGGTATCGCCATCGACCTCCAGATCGGCATCGTGGGACGTAAAGAAATGCTGCACACCGGTGATCCGCTCCACCTTCAGGAAGAGGGCGACAGTGGGCACCTCCCGCTGAATGACCGGCAGGAGGGGCCCCGGGACAGTCTTGGGCACTACTCCTTGACCTCGAGGATCAGGATCGGGGGGATCTCGCCGGACTCGAAGGTCTCCATGGAGATCGCCAGGTGATCGTCGTCGAAACGGACCAGGACGTTGAACTCGCAGGCCACGGAGACGCTCAGGCCGTTGCCTGGCGGGGTCACGAAGGTAATAACCCCGGTCGAGAGGTTTACGCTGTAGTGGGTCGGGTTGACCTGGAGGACACCGTCGACGAAGACGCTCAGGGTCCCGGCGAGAATGCGCTTGATGGTGCGGTCGTGGAAGGCGGCCGAGGGCAGAATGTAGCGCTTGACGATCTGGAAGACTGGGTTGGAGCCGTTGCCGGTGCCGATCTGGAGGTTGTCGTTGGCCGCATCGTTCGGATCGCCGATCTCGAAGTCCGACCAGTCCTTGAAAAGAAACGCGGCGGCCCGGCCCTGGGCGGCGTAGAAGAGTGCGATGACCTCCTCGAGATCCGACTTGTCGCGAATGCCGTAGGCGATGTTCCACTCGCCCCGGGTCTGAGACCAGACCGGAATCCGCACCTCCCGGCCAGAGTGCTGGGGCTGGATCAGCGTCTGAAAACGCGGGCCCCCGTCGGCGCCCTTCTCCACATTCTCGGGCAGGCGGTCGGCGGCCAGGATCAGGTTAGTTGCCATGGGCTAGTTCCTCCGCCGTTGGCATTCGTTCCGGTCTGTCAAAATCCCAAACCGCAGGCCCTAAGCGTTCTGGATCTTGATCGCTGTGCCTTCCGTGGCATCCACCAGCGCCTGGAACTGTAGCTCGGCCAGGACATCCTGGTTGTTGCCGCCGGCAACCGCCCGTCGACTGGTGAACTTCAGGCGCGGCAGCGTGAAGTTATAGCTGTTGGTGCCATCGGAGACCGGCCAGGCGATCGAAGAAGCGGCATTGGTGACCGCTTCCTCGTAGAGGTCGGCGTTCTCGAAGTAGGCGGTGATCGAGCCGGTGATCTCGCGGCGGCCATAGCCGATGCCGATAGCACCAACCGACCCAATTGCGTTCTGGGTGCGCAGGTTGTTGCTCAACGAGAAGGAAATCTCGGTGTAGAACATCGAGCCCGACACGCCGCCGACTGTGATCGTGCCGACATCGACGGCCGACATGACCGGGTTGCTGTTGGCGGCGGCGTAAGTCGCGCCAGTGACAATGGTCGTGGCGATGGTCTCGTCAAGCCCCAGGATGCCGAGCGAGCCGGTTACGATTTCCTGGGCGCGAAAGCTCATCTCCAGGCTGTTCACCCGGGCTCCACGGTATCGGAAATAGTTGTCGGTGGTACCGGTCTCGTGCTTCTTCTCGAGTGTCAGTGACTTTTTCTCGATGCCGCCCTTTAACACGTTCGTGGAGAAGCTGCCCCGCAGCGCATGTTCGAAAAGCAGGTCGAACTCGGGCCCGAAGGATAGCTCGAAGGGCAGGTTCCCGGTCGCGCTTTCGCCGGTTTTGATCAGGTCACCGACTTCCGCATCGGACCGCAGCTCGTTGGAGACGACCGTCTGGATCTCGCCCACGAGGTCCTCGGAGGTCACCCGAAGGTTTTGAAAGGCCGGCGTCGTCGGGGTGACACCGAAGGTCGCCTCGGCGATCAGGGCGATCTGGGTTTCCGATGAATCAGCGAATGCCATGGATGGCCTCCTTTGTGGCGCTGGGAGTGGGAAAGTGGCCGCCTTGCAGCGGCCCTCTAAACGGACTCAATGCAGGTCGTCGAAACTGAAGGCGGCGCTCACGTTGATTTGAAACCACCCGTCTTCGACGCCGACTTCGCGAACCCGCAGGCCGGAAAAGACAACACCGCCGGCAAGGCGTTGTCCTTCGAACAGAAGCATCGCCTCGTCGGCCAGTTGGGTCGCCAGGGTCGGCCCGGTGCCCTCCGGCACGAAGATCTGCACGATCGCCGAGCCGAAGCGCCGATAGCGCCGGGTCGGCCCACCGAGGCTCGCCGCCCATGCCTCGCCGTGGCGGATCGTCAGGCGCAGCCAAGGCGCCGCCGAGGGCGGCTGAAACGGCAGGTTCTCATATGCTATCCGACTGCTTGGCGTGCCGGTCCAACTGCTGGCCACATGGTCCTGGATCGTTCGTCGCGCGGCTTCGTAGGTCATCGTCTTGGCCCTCCCTCGCCGCTCCGCGCCGCCAGGCGTCCGCTCCCCTGGGCGCGCTCTACGAAACCGGCCGGCGCTTGTCTCGACGATCCGTCGTTCAAACGCGCGACACCCGGTCTGTTGTTGCTGATGTAGATTGTCTCTCCCGGCCCGGACGCTGTGATCTCCGCCTCGCCCCTTGCCAGTGTCGCCGTCCCGGTCACATCCGTTCCTGTCACGAGTCCCCTTGCAGGGGTGCTGCGGCCGACCTGCCAGTTCGCACGGGTCAGGCCGCTCGAAACGGGGGTACTCTCGATCAGCGCGCGAAGCGTGGCCCTCGCCGCCGCTTGAACCCGGCGATGGCTGCGCTCTTCGATTTCCGCGACCAACGCCTTCAAGCGGCGCTCGAAACTGCGACTGCCGGTCATCGCCGGACCTGCAGGCGGTGTAACAAGGCCACGCCACCGGGGCGAACCGTCTCGACGTTCACCACCTGCCAGGTCTCCAATCCATCGAGAATCGCATCCGCGGTGGTCGGTGCCCGAGCCAAGCCCTGGGCAGCCAGCAAGAGCCGCTGATCGCCGCGCCGCACCTGGGTGCCATCGACCTGCTCTTCGGTGAAGAGACCGGTCAGGCCAATCACCATCTCATCCCGGTAGTCCATCGTGGCGAGGCCGGTCGCCGGATTGAAACTGTGCTCTTGGCGGCGCAATATCAGCCAACGCCCTTTCTCCGCTACCTGCCGGGCCGCCGCGTCTGCCATCCGGTCATAGAAATCATCGCTCGCCATGATCGCTCAGCTCCGTCGCAGGCGACGGCCGACCGCGCTTTGGCCTGGCAGTATCAGTCCAGCCACCAGCCGCATCACGAGAGGAAAGCTCCGCCCCGCCGGTGCGTTGACCGCGAAGTGTGTCTCCTCCTCAAGCTGGTCCACCCTGATGCGACTGCGCGTGATCGCCCCGCCCCGCGCGGTGGACGGTGCCAGCGGCCCCTTTAATGCCTCTTGTGCCAGCTCGGCGACGGCACTGTGCAGGCTCTGCGGCACCACTGATTCAGCAATGGCGAACCCTTCGGCATCCTCGGCGCCATGGCGTGGCCAGTCGAGGCCCTGCCCCTGGCTCCGCCGCACCCCTTTCCAACTGAAGGTCGCATCGAGGAATTGGCTCGCGGCGATCAGCGCCCCGTGCTTCGCGGCGATCTCCGCATCCGCCCAGGCCGCCACGCCGCGGTCGGCGAGGTAGAGATCGGCCGCGGCGACGGCAAGATAGCTTGTGGCGCCGGCCAGGCCGGAACCGTCTTCGACCAGGAACGCCATGGCCTCAGTCCTTCGTGATGTCTTGTTTGATGGAGAAGGCGCCAGCCAGAACCGTGCGCTTGCGCCCGGCGGCGTCGGTCATCTGGATGTCATAGTGGTAGCGTCCCGGCGCCTGGTTGGCCTGTGTTGGGGTCGGCGCGAACTCGACCACTCCACCGGCCGCGTCAACGATGCTGCCGACGACCTGATAGAGCTGGTTGCTGGTGTCCGTTGGTTCGCGCTCCGCGCTTACAGTTTTTAGAAAGCTTGACCCGGTGATATCGAGCGGCTGGCCGTTTTGGGTCAAGGCGATCCGTCGTGCAAAGCTGTCGCCGCGACGACGCTCGAGCTCGAGCTCGGCTGGCGCGCCGCTCGCCGCTGCCAGTGCGCTAACCATCGAGCGCCACCGTCAGGTCATCGCCGAGCGCGACCGACAGAACCTCGGGAAGGTCGAGGATGATGATCCCAGAGTTCATAACCAGTCTCCTCGCAACAATCGAACCAAGGAAAGACCGAGCCGCGCACCGCCGCCAACAGCGGAGCGCGGCTCAAGTCCCATCACGCGATCTTGTGCTTGAACTGCACGATGCGGATATTCTTGGGCTCGTAGACTCGGGTCCAGTTCAGGCCGTCGGCCAGCTCTGTGTTGGAGGGCGTGGTCGCCGCCGGCACGCCGCCTTGCGGGCTCCACCGGATCCCGCGCGGATGCAGCACGAAGTGTTGGCGGTTGATGAGAATGTCCTCACCGCCCAGGGCATCCCGGTCGGTCTCGGTCGGCACCGGTGCCAGGCCGTCGGCGTGGCCGACCGCGCCCGGCCCAAACAGATAGGTCGTGTAGGTCCCGGTCGAGACCGGCAAGCCGTCGTCCTCGATCACCCGCTTACCCTGATAGAAGGCGATCTGCGATTTGCCCTCACTATCGGGGATGAAGGCGATCAGGTCGTCCTTCTTCAGCTTGGCGACCGTCGCCGAATGCATCGCGACGGCGGTCAGCTTGACGTTGTTGTCGCCAAGCTTGGCCGTTGCATCGACAAAGGACGCACCGTCGATCACGCCGGCCAAACCTGACAGTCCCGAGATGTCGTGGACATTGGCGGTCATGTTGGCCGCCGCCATGGCGCCGTTCAGAGTCGAGATCAAGACTGCCTGCTTGCGCCGGGCCCAATAGTCCGCCACCAGGTCGCCGATGGCCGCCATGGGGTCGGCACCGGACAGGGCACGGGCCAGGTCGTTGACGCCCCAGGCCTTGCCGCGAGCGTGCAGGACGGCAACGTCACGGTCGGTCGAGATCTTCTCAACGGTCAAGTCGACCGCATCGTTCAGGATTTCGTCGCTGCCGGTCAGGTCCTGGAAGAAGGGCATGGTCAGGGTCTGTCCGCCCTCCATGCCGTTGAGGTTCAGGCCCTCGACCGTCTGAACCACGCCGGACTGCCAGAAAGCCGA
Source organism: Kiloniellaceae bacterium (assembly GCA_021776195.1). Next base: position 17,638 of record JAJFGK010000098.1, read on the forward strand.
CAGCTCCGCCGTGCGCTCGGTGATGTAATCGTTGAAAACTTCAGGGACGATGATGTCCGCGATCTTTGTTGCAGCCATAGGGGTCTCCTTTCCGGCTCGTCGATGGGGAAAGCCGCAGCCCCTGGGGCCGCTTCCGTTGGATCTTGGGGTGACGCCCACGGCGCCGGCTTGGCAAACCGCCGGACCTTGGGTCGGCGCTGCCGGCCCGCTGTCTGGGGCGGGCACTGAGTTTTATTAAGGAGTTCGAACAGAGGACCCCGCCCGCCCGCGAGCGGGAGGGACAGGCCGACGGGCGGGGCGAGCGCCCAGCAGCGAGGGGGGCCGCGGCGCTCGTTCGAACCGTTGATCGATGTCGTGAGTTTTCGAGGGAGGGGATAATGAAAGGGTGGTTCCGCTTCCCGGGCCCACCTCTGCATCCTGAGGGCAACCCTAGGATCTCCTTGGGCAGACGGGAAGCGATTATTCGGTTTTTTTCTAGCCTGTGGGGACCGCTTGCAGCAGCGGGCCTTGTCGGGGCTAAGTAGACCCCACCTTTGAACAGCGACATAGGAAGTGACAGCCATGCCAGGCTATTGGATGATCCACAGCACCGTTACCGATTCAGAGGCCTTCGCGGCCTACTCCAAGGTCGCCAGTCCGGTGCTGGAAAAACATGCGGGCCGTTTCATCGCGTTCGGCGGACGCCACGAAACCCGCGAGGGCAGCGACGTACCGCGCAATGTCATCATCGAGTTCCCCACCTATGAGGCCGCGCTGGCCTGTTACGACGATCCGGATTATCAGGCCTCCCTCGGCCACGCCGAACGGGCCATGACCCGCCAGTTGGTCATCGTCGACAGTGACAAGCCGGGCTAAACTAACGGGCCTCCCAGCAGTTCGCGACTCCAGCCGCCCAGCGAGGTGACCTTGCCGCGCAAGCTCGGCGCCCGACGACGCCAGGCGTCACGGTAACGTTCCAGCTTGGCACCCACGGCAAAGCGCGGCTCGGCGCCATGCAGGTAGGATTGGTCGTCGACCGGCACCCCGGCCAGGACCACCCGCGCCGCGCCTAGGCGTTCCAGGGCAAACTGCACCGCGTAGAGTCCGCTCGAGCCGCCCCAGCGTTCGGGAAAAACCAGCGCGACCGGCACACGTGCCGGGCGGATCGGCGCCACGGTAAGAAATCCGTCCGGGCCGCCCTGGGCGCAGCGCCGTCCGATCCAACCAGGCAGCAAATCGGGATGCAGACTGACCCAGAAATCGACCCGCCCCAGATAGGCAACCGCGGACCAGTTTGCCGCGATCACCTGGGACCTTGTAATGAACCCGCTTGGCAAGCACGCCAGATCGGCCCAGAGACAGGCGGCGCTGCCCAGCACCAGGACGTCGGCGCGGCCCGGCTCTTCCCCGATGCCAGGCATCAAGGCCCGGCACGGCGGGCGGCATCGGTTTTCAGGCGCTGCGCCAAGGCGGGGTCCTCGCGCAGCAGGCGAGCCTGCTCGCTCAGGTTTCGGCCGCCCTTGGCCCAGGGATTGTTGGTCACCCCGCCACCGCCACCACCGCCCGCGGCGCCGCCGCCACTGTTCGCCGCTGGTGCCAGGAAATGGCGGCCGCGCTCGCTTTCAGACCAATCAGCGACAAAGCGCTCCAGGGGCTTTTCGCCGATTAACGCGGTCGGCTGGCCGTCGGCCTCGCCCAGGGTGATGGTCTCGTTCGCCTTGATCAGGGCGCGCGCCGCCTCGATGAATTCGGGCGCGACCCGCGCCTTGCCCAGCGCCTCGGTTAGCCCGGCATCGACCAGCAACCGCTGCACCATGCCTTCGGCCTGTTCCAGCCGGCCGACGGTCTTGGCTGCCTCGCCCTGACGCTCGGCGAGCTCGCTTTTCAGCCGGCGGTTGGTCTCCAGCAGCTCGTCCCGCTTGGCCTTCAGGCCGCCCGTGACCTCGGCCACCGCGGCCTCCAGGGCGGCCTTGCCTTCGTCGCTCTGTAAAACGTCCTTGATGTCCATCGCGGTTCCTTTCCTTTCGTGACGGTTCCACTTAGCCTGCCCAGGGAAACACCCAGGGAGGCAGGCATGACCCAACCAGAGACCATGAAATCGGGCGCCGTGGCGTTGGTCACCGGGGCCAGCAACGGCATTGGCCGCGCCGTCGCCGAAGGCCTGCTGTCGCGCGGCCTGCGGGTGATCGCCACCGCCCGCGGCGAAGCCCGTCTGCGCGATCTCTGCTCTGAATGGCCGGACCGGGCCTATCCCCTGGTCCTCGACGTGTCCGACGCCACGGCTATGGCGGGCCTGATCGATGCCCTGCCGGCCGAGCTGAGCGAGGTCGATATTCTCGTGGCCAACGCCGGCTCCGACGTTGGCGGGCGGCGGCGCTTCGACCAGGGCGCCATGGCCGACTGGGCCGCCACGGTCGAAACCAACGTGACCGGTCTCATGCGCGCCTGCCATGCGGTGCTTCCCGGCATGCTGGCACGCGGCCGCGGCCACCTCGTCACCCTGGGGTCGGTCGCGGGACTGTCCACCTACGAAAGCGGCTCGGTCTACAGCGCCACCAAGTACGCCGTCCGCGCCTTCACCGAATCTCTGCGCAAGGATTATCTGACCGACCCGATCCGTATCACCGAGATTCTTCCGGGCTTGGTGCGCACCGGATTCGCCGAGGCCCGCCACCGGGGCGACAGCGCAAAGGCCGCCGCCTTCTACGACGGCGCACCGGCCACCATCACCGCCGAGGACATCGCGGCGGCGGTCTTCTTCGCCCTCGAGCAGCCAGCGGAGGTCAACATCGCGCAGATCGTGGTCACCCCAACCGGCAACAAGTAGCCCGCGAAGCAGAACTCCGCTTCACGTCGCAAGACGGCCAATGCCTGAAACTTGCAACCCATTTCTCCGGGCTAATCTATTGCCCGTCTTTCCGGTTGCTCACGACAGCGCCGGGTGGGGGTGACACGGCAAGGCCGCGATAGCGCCCTTCCTTCAGTTCCGCCGCGCCTGGACCTGCGCGCTCCGCGCCGCTTGTCGCTCCATTTGGGGGCCCGAGCGGCCGAATCCGATGCCTTCTTCGCGGGGCCCCCGACCGCGCCGTGCGCCCCGCCGCAGGTCCTTGCGAATATCGCCCAGGATGACCCGCACTTCTTTCATGTCCGCGGCGAGTTCGGGCGTCCGCGCATCGCCGCCGCTTGGACCGACCCCGGCCCCGAGAGCCTCACCGGCCTGCTGCCGCGCCACCGGCGCCAACCGTTCGTCTATTGACAGGGGCCGCAAAGGGACCAGGCCCACACCAGGGATCGGCCTGGCGGGCCCCTCAGGCATCCCCACCAGACCGCCGAAGCGCAGGCCCGCCAGCCCGCCGCTGTTGATCGCCTCCAGGATATCGCGGTGTCGCCCCGCGGCGCTCGCATTGACCACGAACTCGCCGTTCGACAGCCGCGCGGGAATCGAATCGCTGGTCGCCGTGCCCGGGCCGCGAACCAAGCCACCGTCGCTGGCCCCGAAGGCCGCGCCGAAGATGCCGGCCACGCCGAAGCCCACGGTGCCGCCCACCGACCCGCCGCTGACCGAGGTCGCCGGCGTGGTGATCGCCCCGGCACCGCCACCCGCCGCGCCGGAGAGCCCGCCCAGGATCAAATCGATAAACTGGTTGAAGATCCGGCTGATCATCAGCTTGGTAATATCCAGCAGGATCGAGCGGATCAGGTCCTTGAAGTTCAGCTTGCCGGTCTCGACGAACTGCAGTAGCGCCTGCTCGACCCGCCCGAAGGCGCCGCGCAGCACCTCCTCGATGACCTGGGTCTCCTCGCTGGTCTTGTGCCCCAGGGTCTCGGTCGCCGTGCAGGCCTCCTCGAAGGCCGGCAGAGTCTGCTCGCGCAGCACCGCCGAGATATTGGCCTGAGCGCTCGCGAAGCGCTCGGCCTCATCCGTCGCCCGGGCCAGCGGTCCGACCTGCGCGTCCTGAGCACTGGCAAGCCGGTCGAGAGACGGCAGGTCGTCAGGACCTTTTGGTAACGTGCCACCTGAGTTCGGTCTAAACGAGACCTTCGCCGTTCTGAAAGAGTTATCCGACGATCCGGGTGCCTGGCCAAGTGCCATTCTAACCTGCCCTATAGCCACCGCCTCGCGCTCGCGCAGATCGATAATCGATTTAAGTGGCCCCTCAAGGGCCATCAGTCCTTCGGCAGCAGAGACGAGCTGCGTTTTCGCACGCGGCGACGCCTCAGGTACGCTTGCAGCATCGGGAATGATGGGGGGAAATTCTTCCGGTGACTTGTTATCTCGCCAAAACTTCTTGAGGGCATCGAACAGCTTCCGGAGATCGTCCATCCCTTTCTCGAAGCCTTCTACGCCATCGTTCAGACCCTCTTCAGCTGCCGAGAGCGCACCCCGGAATCGAGCGATTTTGTCGACGATGAGACCGTTCAGCAGGTCTAGCTCCACTTCCACAAGTGTTGCAAATTTCACCCCGAACCGGGCCGCATCGACCTGATCTTGATCCAATGGGGCGCCCGGAAACGCAACCAGATCGAAAGAGTCTACAGCCTCTTTGAAACGCTGGAAAAATGGAAAGATATCGGCCGCAAGATCGGCACCAAAAAAGTTCGAGAGGAGGGCGAGCTTCTTTCGCACGCTATCCAACTCATCAAATTTTGTCTGGAGCCGCGTAAAAACCTCGGCGTTGGTAGCGACCGCGCCACCTTTATCGCGTAGATCAAGGCCAAAATTCTCCGAAAGCCTTCTCGACACGGCTGTCTCAGCTTCTAACGCTAACTCAGCAAGGTTCGTCGCAATCCCCTGGATCATCCTTTCAAAGGTTTTTGGATCCACGCCGACGAAACGGGCGCCGATTTGGCCTTTCTGCAAATCTTGCACATTGAAGCCGCTAATGTCGCTGAGAGCGCCAAGCCTGGCGACCCGATCGACGGCATCGCGGAACTGATCCGCCCCGGTTTTCAAGACGTCCTTGAATTGCTTAACGGCATCACGAGTCGCTTTTTTCTGACTCTCCTTAGAGGCAGCTCCGACACTTAGAGCCTGACGCGAGTCACCGGCACCCGCCGTCTCCAACTTTGGTCTCGCTGATAGACCTGATGCTCCCGGAGCCACGCGTAGTCTGTGTGGAACCAAGTCGATCCGAAGTTTCGCGATGTTGGTCAGGGCACTCTCGGTCACCTTCGCTTGCTGCTCGATTGACTTGAGATCGCGAAGGATTGTACGGCGCGCCGCAACGAGATTGCGAGTGTCCATGCCAATCCGCAGGTCAATGGTTTCCAACTCTTCCTCCTTGAAAGGACTGACACCGAGCTTGAGTGCCGGGCGCCATGATGCGCGGCGGACATCCCGGGTCGGTCAGCAACGGAGGTCACGCCTGAGACATTTATGTTGAAGGGCAAATCAACTTGAAGTAATTTGAACAAAAGGAGAACGACATGACGCATTGGATACGCCGATTTATCTACGTGATTTTCCTTTTGTTTGCCCTATTTGGGGCGCTCGTAGCGGCCCTCATCGTCTACATCTACCCCTTCTTTCCAGGACCCGGCATCAGTTATCATTCGTATGCTTGGCGCCGGGCCAGTTGGCCTTTGCAAGAGGACCCCGCGCTGACGAAAGCGTCGGTCCAAGGTATGATCCAAGCATGGGAGTACAAATGCTTATCGGTGGATAGAGCCTCTTTCGGACCGACCTACTCGGGTGGTCACGTCATCTACAAAATCAGGTGCTCAGCCGAGGATACGGATCCGCAAAAGACAGTTCGAACCTACTACTTCCTCTGGCCCAAATGGGATGTCGCCCCGCGCCCCTACATCATCTGCCCTGATCGAAGCCAGCGCCTCGACTACCCAAGGGCTGATGATGAAACGCCCCTGTTGCTTGGGCTCTACATTTGTGAACAGTTCGAGGACTACTTTTCTGCAACCTATGACCGCGGCTTTATCGGATCAGATTGAGGTCAGGCCATCGCCCACAGTCTTGATCGAAATCGGCAGTCGCCGTCAGAAGCCTAGCCTTGACTTTAGCTTGATCGGTGCTCCAACTAGAACGAAAAGAGAACGAAATGGCATCTTGGATACGCCCTGTTATCTACGCGATGTTCCTTCTTTTTGTTCTGCTGGTCGCAATGATCGTGGCATTTAGCATTCTCGTCTATCCCTCACCAGGACCCGGTATCAAGTATGTTGTATCTGCTTGGCGCCAAGCCGGTTGGCCTTTGCAAGAAGATCCTTTTCTGACTAAGGCGTCTGTCCAACGCATGATTCAGGCATGGGAGTACAGCTGCGGGTCGGTAGACAATGCCTCATACGGGACGACCCACTCAGGCGGTCACGTCATCTACAAAATCTCGTGCTCAGTCGACAATACGGACCCGAAAAAGACTGTTCGGACCTATTACTTCCTCTGGCCGAAATGGGATGTCACGCCGCGCCCCTACCTCATCTGCCCTGATCGAGGCCAGCCCGTCGACTATGAAAGCGCTGATGATGAAACGCCCCAGTTTTTAGGGCTCTATATTTGTGAACAGTTGGAAGACTATTTTTCGGCGACCTAAGCCCGCGGCCTCAACGGATGAGAATGAAGCCAGGCCCTCCCCCACCATCTCGATGTGATTACCGGCTGACTGTGGATATCGATACCTGCTGCCCCTGATGTGGTCTACAACCTCTACCCATCCCTCTCACCGCTTGTGCCCGGCTGCCGTCTGCTGCTGCCGTGCCAGAACCTCTTCCAGGTAGGCCTTGTCCATGGCCGCGATCAAAGTGGCAAAATCCTCCAAGTCTTCAGACTCGGCCATCCCCCAGGTCTCGCCGTAGGCCTTGACCGCGGTCCAGGGGATCGGTGCCGGCCCGAACCCAACCGGCCGGCAGGTGGAGAGTTCCCAGAAGGCCTCCCAGGTAAAGCTGTGGTAGACGGCCAGAGGCGGTGGCTCGGCGAATTCGGGAATCGGTTTGCCAGCCCGTTCGAGGGTGGCGCGCAGGCGCTCGGCCCGCGCGCCCAGCTTCAGTTGCCAGGTGACGGCGGCGCTGAGTTTTTTGCCGCCTCCTCCACGGCGGCGCGGCGGAAATTGGCGAGTTTACCGGCCTGCTCCTGCAGGTCGCGGAACAGCTCGGGCAGGTCGGACAGCACCTTCACCACGTTCTCGCGGGTGAAGGCCAAGGCCTCGCCGGACTCGTCGGTGACGCCGCGCCAGCCCAGAATCACGGCCTCGGCATAGATCTCGGCCAGAAGGCGGGCCGCCGTTGCCTCGTCCAGGCTGCCGGTCTGGATCTGGCGTTCATAGGGCCGCATCTTGGCGGCGAAAACCGCGCCATAGGCCTTGTTCAGGCCGCCGGCCCGGCGGATCGTGATGACGGCGCCGCCGCCGTAGTCCAGGTCGATGCCCTGGTGGACCTCCAGCTCGCCGTCGTTCTTGAATTGGTCGTAGAGCGTCATGGTTGTCTCTCCTCTGGTTTCGTTGGAAGAAGGAAAAGAAGGTGGATCGCTGTAGCGGGATCGTCGCCCCGGCCATCGAGCCGGGACCTATGGTTCCGTGCGCGCGGGCAGATGGGGCCCGCCCTTCGCTGTCCTCTGTCCTCTGTCCTCTGACTTCTGTCCTCTGTCTTCTGCCCCCCTAGCCCGCCTTGCGCGCCTGCTCGTCTTCGAAGCTGAGCGCCTCGGGGATCACCTCGCCCTGCTTCAACGCCTGGAACAGGCTTTCCTCAGACAGCGCGCCGGCCTGCCAGGCGGCAACGTGGGCTTTCAACTGCTCGGCTGTCATGGCGAAGGGCAGGTAGTCGCGATTGAGGCTGAGGCTGACAGGTCCGCTGGCACCGCCCCAGTCGCGTAAGATGGCGAGGGCGCGGGTCAGGCCCTCCGAGACGGCGCGCGCCAGGGCGGCCAGCACCGAGTTTTCGCCGCCGCGTCTAATCGCCAGGGTCTCGGCGGCCTCGGCGGCGCGCTTTTCCGGTGCCAGCATTCGCGCGCCGATGGCGGCCATCTGGGCCTCCTTGCGGTCGAGCGCACGCATCAGGGCATCGAGCCCCTGGCCGGAAAACTCGAGATAGCCGGCCCTGGCCTCGGGGCTCGGCAACACCCAGGCCTCGCCGGCACCGATCGACAGGCCCTCGCCCTCCTCCAGCCGGTGGCCCGTCACCACCGGGGTCGGCAGCCCGGTGAAGTGCGCGCCGTGCTCGAAATCGGCGGTCGAGCGGTAGTGCGACAGGTTGACGTTCACCAGATCGAGCAGCGGCGGCTTGTCGGGTTGGCTGCGCGTTCCTTTCGGCCCAAAGAAGACGAAGGGGATCGTTGTCAGGCGCCGGCCCTCCAGGGTCGGCTCGATGGCAGGCCCGACCTGGCGCCACTGCGCACCGTCGTCGCGAAACAGGCGCTGGCGATAAAGGCCCGCGTCGTCCAGGTCCAAGACCCGGATTTGCGGGATCGTCAGGCCCCGAAACTCGTCCTCCGGATCGGGTAGTGTCGCGGTTTCATGCAGCCTCAAATGGGTCAGGCGGGTCACGTTGCCCACCGGCCCCTCGTGCCAGTCGAGGATGTCCTCGGCCCGGTAGCGCCGCAGGAAGGGGCGCTGCCCAGCCGCTGCCGCCTGACCCGCCGTCACCAGCTCGCCACGCGTCGGCGGGTGGTCCACCAGGACCCCGGCACGACCCACGGTCAGGATCTCCTCGACCAGGGCTTCGGTGAAGGCCAGAAGGCCGGTACCCGCGTTGTCCAGGTCTCCGGCCAGGGCCGCGACCAGGGCCGGCAGCTCGATCTGCGGCCCCTTGCGAAAGATCAGACCCAGCATGCCGTCCAGCGTGCGCTGGGTCGCATTGAAGAAAAGCGCGCGGCCGCGGTAGGCGCCGTAGTCCCCGTCGCGCTGGCCTTCCAGGCGCGGCAGATAGAGCTCGCCGCGCCCCTGTACGGCCTCCTGGCCCGCCGCCACGTCGCGGCATTTGCGCCACAGCGGCAGGCGCGCGTCATAGTCCGGGTGGCGATCGGTCACCGGCATGGGCAGATCCTCGTCGATGGGAAAAGTGCGAGCGGCCCGGCGCGCCTTGGGATGGCACGGGCCGAAGCTGATCAAGTGAAGTTTGTCGGAAAGGCGGGCCCAAACCCCGGGCGGCTTTCGCGATCCTTAGCCGCAACCCTCGGGTATCGTCAGGCAGACGGGAAGCGTTTTTTTGGATGTATGACCTAGTATCCGCCCGCGACCAAATAGGGACCAACACAAAGATCACGGAGCGGGCAAAGAGGCCACGGAGAGTCGAGATCTTCTCTGTGCCCTCCGTGTCTTCTCAGTGCCCTCTGTGTCGATCCTCTGTCCGCCGGTCCGCCGAAGAATCAACAGCCCTCAGTCGATCAACTCCTGCACATCGGGCTCCAGGTCGACGGTGGAGTCCGGGAAGGTCGGATAAAGCCCCAGGGCCCGGCCGCGCTGTTGGATCAGGCCCAGCACGGCATCGATCATCGGGGTCTCGACGCCGACGATGCGGCCCATCTCCTGGACCGCGGTCACCAGGGCATCGATCTCCAGCGGCCGGCCCTTCTCCAGGTCCTGCAACATGGAAGTCTTGTGCGCCCCGACCTCGGCGGCGCCGTTGATCCGGCGGTGCACGTCGATGCGGAAATTCACGCCCAACTCCTCGCCGATGGCCTGGGCTTCCAGCATCATGGAGCGGGATAGAATGCGCGTCGCGGTGTCGGTCGCGACCAGGTCCAGGGTCGCGCCGGTCAGGGCCGAGATGGGGTTAAAGCAGAGGTTGCCCCACAGCTTCTTCCATATGTCGTCGCGGATGTTGTCGCGGATCGGGGCACGGAACCCGGCCTCTTCCATGGCCTGGCTCAGGCGCTGGCAACGCTCCGAGATTTCGCCGCTCGGCTCGCCCAGGGTGAACTTGTTGCCGTACTTGTGGACCACCACGCCCGGCGCCTCCAACTCGGTCGCGGGATAGACCACACAGCCGATGGCCCGCTCTGGCCCCAGGGTCTTCCACTGCCAGCCGCCGGGGTCGACCGACTGCAGCTTCATATTGTTGTGCTTGCCCGGCAGCTTATAGAAGTACCACCAGGGGACTCCGTTCATCGCCGTCACAACGGGTGTGTCGGGGCCCAGCATGGGCAAAAAGCGCTCGGCGGCTTCATAGGCCTGGTGCGCCTTCAGGGTGACGAAGAGCACATCGACCGGCCCCGCCTCATTGGGATCGTCGGTCGCCAGCGGTTCGACAGTGCGCGCCTCGCCGCCCATCTTCAGGGTCAGTCCCTGCTCGCGAATCGCCGCCAGATTCGACCCGCGCGCGATGCAGATCACTTCGTGTCCGGCCACGGCCAACGGCACCGCCAGATACCCGCCGATCGCACCCGCTCCGTAAATCCCAATTCGCATGACCGCCCACTCCCCGCTTGCGCTCGCGCCTTCGCCACCGCCATGAAAAGGCGCCGCAAGCTGTCACTTGGCAGAAGACCCGTCAACGGCCATTCTCCGGCTCCCGTCTCGTCTTCCTCGACCCTGGCCGCTCCCGAAGGACCTCGATGCCCGACCTCGACCCGAAACCGCTGTCTCTGCGCGTGCCTCGGGAGGAGGCCAAGAACTCGGCCCGTGGCATCGGTTGGATGGTCCTGACCGGCCTACTCTTCGTCTGCGTGACCGGCGTGGTGCGGCATCTCGGCTCCGACATGAGTGCCTATCAGGCGGCCTTTCTGCGCTACGCCTTCGGCCTGCTGATCATGGCCCCGGTTCTGGTTCGCATCGTCATGAAGGGACAGGGCGGCAGTCCTGGCGAGCGCAAGCGCTTGCCGGCCAAGACCCACCTGCATCTGCTGCGCGGTATCGTCCACGGCACCGGGGTCATGCTCTGGTTCTATGCCATGGCCCGCATACCGATCGCCGAGGTGACGGCGCTCGGCTACACCGCACCCATCTGGACCACCCTCATGGCGGTCGTCTTTCTGCATGAGAAGATCGCCGCCCGTCGAATTGCCGCCGTGGTAATCGGGTTCATCGGGGTGATGATCATCCTGCGTCCCGGCCTGCAGGAGGTGTCCTTCGGCCAACTCGCCCAGGTCCTGGCGGCACCGCTCTTTGCGGTCTCCTTCGTCTGTGCCAAGAAACTGACGGAAGACTTCACCAACGGCGAGATCGTCGCGTCCCTGACGATCCTGGTCACCCTGACCTTGCTGCCGCCGGCCATAATGACCTGGCGCGCGCCCTCGCTCGACGAACTGTTCTGGCTCTTCATCACGGCCGCGCTGGCCACCGCCGGCCATTACACCCTGGCCCAGGCTTTTCGTCAGATGGAGTTGACTGTGGCCCAACCGGTCTCGTTCCTGCAATTGGTCTGGGCCACGCTCATCGGCTATTTCATCTTTGCCGAAGAGCCCGACTTCTGGACCTGGGTCGGTGCCGGGGTGATCGTGGTCAGTGCCACCTACATTGCCCACCGGGAGGCCCAGGCCGCGCGAAACGCCGCCGCTGGCACCAAACATTAAGCGACGGACAGGCATCCCTGCTGACAGCCCCTGCCAGGGAGTGTCGACTGCCGGATTGCGACTCCCCTGCTTTGACCCGACAATGGCTCGCTGAACTGCCATTCGGAGTCTGACCGCCGCCGTGCCACCTAACGGATCCCTCCCACTAGTCTCGAACCGCGATGCCCGTCGGCTGTGGCTTTGGCTCCAGGGTCTCAGCGAACCGCCGCGCCGTAAGCTCGACAGCGCCGGCCTTCGACAGATGATCGAGGCGTTGGGCTACGTGCAGCTCGATTCGATCCAGACCGTGGCACGCGCCCATCACATGATCCTCTTTACCCGTAACCAGACCTACCGCCCCAAACTCCTGGAGCGCCTTCTGACCAAGGAGCGTGCCGTCTTCGAAAACTGGACCCACGACGCGGCGATCATCCCGACGGCCTTCTATCCACACTGGCATCACCGTTTCACGCGCGAACAGAACCGCCTGCCCGCCAAGTATCGGAAGTGGTACGGCAACGACTTCGAGGCCGCCTTGGATCAGGTTCTCGACCATGTCCGGGACCGAGGTCCGACCCGAGCACGAGACCTAGCACCCGAAGCCGATCCTGATCAGCCGCGGGTGTCCCAGGGTTGGTGGGACTGGCACCCCGGCAAGATCGGGCTGGAATACCACTGGCTGACCGGGGCTCTCTCGGTCGCGGGTCGGGAGGGCTTTCAGAAGGTCTACGACTTGACGGAACGGGTGATCCCGGACCGCGAGCGCGCGGTGCCATACAGTCCGGCGGCGACCCGCGATTGGGCCTGTCGCGAAGCCTTGTCGCGTCTCGGCTTCGCCACCGGCGGCGAAATAGCGGCCTATTTCGACCTGATCACCGCCGCCGAAAGCAAGGCCTGGTGCGCCGACCAGGATGGCAACTCGCTGATAGAGGTCCTGATCGAGCCGGCGGACGGCGGTCGACCGGTCAAGGCCCTGGCCCGGCCCGACATCTTCGAAATTCTCGATGACCTCCCCGACCCTCTGGGGCGCTTGCGGGTTCTCTCGCCGTTCGACCCGGTCATCCGCAATCGCACCCGGCTCGAGCGGCTTTTCGGCTTCGACTATCGCATCGAGGTTTTCGTGCCGGCCGCCAAACGCAAGTACGGCTACTATGTGTTTCCCCTGCTCGAAGGCGATCGCTTCGTCGGCCGCATCGACATGAAGCGCGACGAAAAACGCGACGCCCTCGTCGTCGCCGGTCTCTGGTGGGAGCCCAAGGTGCGTCGCTCCAAGCTTCGGCTGGCCGCGCTTGAGGCCGAGCTCGCGCGAATTGCTCGCTTCATCGGCGTCGGCGAGGTTATCGGCCCGGCCACGGACAGCGCTTGACGGGTCAGTTTGTACCTGATTGACTAATATCATAAGAAGTTGTGCGGTCGGATCGTGGAAAACCGGCCGACATCGTCCGGATGACAACACGGACGTCAGGAAGACGAAACAGGGTTAGGGCAAATGATCGCGACAACGCTTGCGGGCGTGTTGGCTTTCTTGCTTGCCGGGTCAATGCCCGCCGAGCCAGCTGACACGCGCGCCTACTCGGATTGCCTGGCGTTTGGCATTCAAGGCGCCCTATACGACCCCACACCCGTCGAGGCGGTCTGTGACGAGGCCCTTCAATTGCCCGACCTCTCGGCCGAGCAACGCGCCGGCAGTCTGTTGATCCGCGCCATGGCCCGTCTGGTCGATGGGCGCCAGCATGCCGCCATCGGCGATTTGAACCACGCCTACGCATTGTCGAACAGCGATCCCATCAGCCTGGTGACCATGGGGCAGCTCTTCGAAAGTCTGCAGGCCTACGGCCGGGCGCTGGTGCTCTACAACTGGGTCCTGCAGCGATATCCGGACCGAAGCGAGCTGCTGGAACGTCGAGCCTTGGTGCTCGACCGGCTCGAAAATCCGCCTTCAGCATTGATTCAAAAATAGTTGCCTACAGCGCCCCGGACTCCACCCCGGCTGTGATAGGACTTGCGCTGCGCTAGTGGATAGAATCTAACCTATGGTGCCCCTACGATGGCTTGCCACGTTCATTCGGCAAGGCGCGTGAGGCGCCGTGAGGCGCGCATCACAAGCCTCGCGGAACGCTGCCGATGAGCGCGGCAGGACGCCCTGCGGATCGCGTGTCCTGGCTTCTCGGTGCGGTGAGCCCCCTTGACGATGCTTTGGCATCGCCTGCGGGTCCTCTGCTTCTGAGAGACCGGGATACACGATCGTAGGGGTGCCATAGGTTAGATTCTATCCACTAGGCCCATGGCCACCCTTGCGGCCACCTCTACAGCCGACGAGGCTGCTAAATCGGCGCCCTTCCATCCGGATTGTCCCACATGTCTCCCTCCGTATTCCTGACGGCCTCTCGGCGCAACGCGATGATCACCGTGACCCTTTCGGGGGTCCTGTGGGGCCTCTTTTGGATTCCGCTGCGCGGTTTGGAAGCCGCAGGCCTGTCGGGTGTCTGGGCGACCGCGGGCTTCACCGGGGTCGCGGCCGCGGCCTGCCTAATCTACGGCCTGCTCGTAAGGCGAAAACAGTTAACTGCCGGCGGCCGGGGCCTCCTCCTGACCGGTGTCTTCACCGGCGCTGCCATGACGCTCTATGGCAACGCTCTGGTCTTTACCGAAGTCGTGCACGCGTTCCTGCTCTTCTACCTCATGCCGGTTTGGTCGATGCTCTTGGCGCGGATCGTTCTAAAGGAACGCATCACCCCGCTTCGCTTGCTCTCTATCGTCATGGGACTGGTCGGCCTGATCACCGTGTTGGGACTGGGCGAGGGCTTCCCCCGACCCCGGAACATCGGCGATTGGATGGGCCTCCTGGCAGGCCTGTCCTGGTCGGTCGCCGCCGTTCGTTTGCGCCTCCAGGAAGACATCGAGGCCGAAGAGACCACGATCGTCTTCCTGGTTCTTGCCGCGGCTTTTTCGGTGCTGCTTGGTTTCCTGCCGCACCCGGCCGTGGCCGCCATGCCGGCGCCGGCGGTCTGGCTCGAGGCCCTGCCACTCCTCCTGCCAATCTCGCTGCTATTCGTGCTGCCGGCCGCCTATTTCGTCATCTGGGGCACCCGGCTTCTCAGCCCTGGCCTGGCCGGCATTCTGTTCATGACCGAAGTCACGGCCGGGACCTTGAGCGCGGCGCTCTTCGCCGGCGAGCCCTTCGGCTGGCGCGAGGGCCTCGGCGTGCTGCTGATCACGGCGGCTGGCGTTATCGGTTCCCTGGCCCCGACAGAATCCGTCGCGGGCCCAGCGGCACCGCATTGACGGCACAGTGACGGCTTAGTCCATGCGGTCGCCTTCCGCCCTGCTCGCCAATTCATCGCATTTCGCCAAGCCGATCCTTGCCCTCGCGGCCGGTCTGTTCGGGCTCTACTGGGTGCCGCTGCGCGCCCTCGACGCGGCGGGTATTACCGGCGCCTGGGCGGCATCGCTCTGCTATGGGCTCTGCGCGCTTCTCGCGGCGCCTCTGGCCTTGGCACGATGGCGGCGCCTCCTGGCAGGCGATCGCGATCTCTGGATCACCGCGCTGATCATTGCCCTGTCCCTGGTCGGCTACTCCACTGCCTTTCTCCTGACCGAGGTGGTGAAGGTGATCCTGCTTTACTATCTGACACCGATCTGGTCGACGCTGCTCTCCCGGGCCGTGCTGAAACAGCCCATCACGGCCATTCGCTGGCTGGCCATCCTTCTCGGCTTCGCCGGCGTCGCGGTAATTTTTCGCGCCGATCTGGGTGTGCCCCTGCCTGACAATCTGGGGGATTGGCTGGCCTTTGCGGCCGGAATCCTCTGGGCCATCGGCATGGTGCGTCTCCAGCTCGACCGGCGGCACGAAACCGAAGAGATCACCTTCGCGCTCTTTATCGCGGCGGCCCTGGTTGCCCTGCTCTTTGCACTGCTACCGGGTGCCCAGGCCGGGCCGGCGCCGCCGCTATCCGCCCTGCTGCAAGTCCTGCCCTGGCTTCTCCCCGTCGTCGCGGCAGTCATCGTAACCTCGAGTTTTCTCGTGGTTTGGGGCTGCCGCATCGTCGATCCGGGCCTTGCCGGCCTCCTCTTTCTCACCGAGATCTCGGTTTCCGTCGCAATCGCCGCACTGATCACCGACGAGCCCTTCGGCCTGCGTGAGATCAGTGGCGTCATCCTGATTTCCGCCGCGGGCCTGGCCGAGATCATTTTCCCACCGAAGATGAGGGCCGGATAGCTCAGCATCCGGTCCACGGCGGGCTCTTGTTCATTAAAGCCGCCGGATACCTGACCGGGACGGCACTACTTCTCGAAAATTAGTCATATGGAATCAGGATTCAAAGTTTCTTAACTATAAATACCTTCCTGACGCAAAGACCCCATCAAACCCAGAACTATTTGAATCTGGATGAAATATTTCATTCGCAACAGAGAGATAGGTATTATTAATGTTACAAAGTTTTTTATTTTTTTAAATCAATTACTTAGAAAATTGAATTCATTATTTGTTAAGAGCTTTCTGGATAGTCTAAGGCTGCATCTAGACCCGTCGCGATAGATTCCTGTGACGAAGCGAGGATTGGACGTTCCATGCTGGTCAAACTGAGAAACAGCCTTTCCGCATTTGCGCGTGACAAACGCGGTGGCCTCATTGTTTTCATGGCGGTGCTGGCCATTCCCATCGTCGTGGTGACCGGACTGGCGGTCGACGCCGGCCGCGGCTATCTGGTGAAGTCGCGAATCGGCGAGGCGCTCGACGCCGCGGCCTTGGCAGGCGCTCTCGCGGTCAACGACGCCGGCTTCGAAGACGAAGTCAACATGGTCTTCAACGCCAACTTCCCGCCGGGATACCTCGGCGCCACCGTTACTCTCGCGACCCCGGTGGTCAGCGCCGACAACGAGTTGGTGACCCTCTCGGCCACGGCCGAGATTCCGACCACTTTCATGCGCGTGGCGGGAATCAACATGATGAACGTCGGGACCACCTCCGAGGTGACCCGGCGCACGGTCTCGCTCGACGTCGCGCTTTCGGTGGATATGTCGGGCTCCATGGCCTGGTCCGACGGCGCCGGCAGCACCCGCATCATCGGCGCCCGCACCGCCGCCACCACGCTGGTGGACACGCTCTTTGGCGCCGATGCGACCAAGCCCTATCTGCAAATGGGCATGGTCCCCTGGAACTCCAAAGTCCGCGTCCTTGACGTCCCGGATGGAACCTATAATCCGGCCGCGATCGACACCGTGCCGGTGCCGACCTTCCTCAACCCCGTCAGCGGTGTAAACCAAAGCAATGTCTACTATCCGGACGGCGTCGACGTCCCGCTTCTTTCAATCCCCCCCGCCAACTGGGAAGGCTGCGTCTACGCGCGCTATTCGCACGACGGAAACGCCGACAACGATGCCGATATGCTGCTCGGCCCGGTGACGGTCGACGGCGTGGACTGGCACGCCTGGGAACCGGTCGGCGATGAAGGCGAGAAACAAGATGACGACGCGGCCCACTTCTGCATGAACGAAGGGGTTGCGCCCGATGACGATAGGCCGAGCCCTCCCGGACCTTCGCAGTGCCGGCCCTGCCTGGATATCGGCATCACCCCGCTGACCAACACCAAACAAACGATCCAGGACGCCATTGACTTGCTGGACAGTCCGACTGGAAAGCCGATTGGTAAGACCAATATCATCCAGGGTCTGGCCTGGGGCTATCGGTTGGTCTCTCCGGGCGAACCCTTTGCCGGCGCGCTTGTGGGTGCCCAGGGCAATCACGTCCGGGCGGTGATTCTCCTAACCGACGGCGAGAATTGGGGCGACGACGGCGACTCCTACAAAGGGGTCTTCGGCGAGTACACATCCGCCGGGGCCAATGGGATGGATCAACGGCTGCGCGATCTCGCGACCTACGTGAAATCCCAGGGCATCAAGATCTATACGATTCAATTCTTCACCTCGAGCGGGCCGCTCGCCACCCTGATGCAAAACGTCGCGAGTGAACCGAACCCACCCTACTATCACTTCGCGCCGGACTCCGACTCTCTCAGCGCGGTGTTCGAGGAAGTGGCCAATCACCTGACCGATCTGCGGCTGTCGAAGTAGGTCCGACCATGAAAGCCCTTCTCAAAGCGCTCAAATCCGACCGATCCGGCACCTCGGCGATGGAATTCGCCCTGGTGATCCCGGTGGTACTTTCCTTGATCGCGGGAACCTTCGAGTTCGCCATGATCACCTTTCGCACCTCGATACTGGAGGGCGGTCTGCGCGAGGCGGCGCGCTTCGGGACGACAGGCGCGGATGTCGCCGGGATCACCCGCGAAGAGGCCATTATCAACATTGTCAACGATCACTCCGCCGGGCTCTTCACCGTGACGGCGACCGATCTGACGCCACTGGTTTACCCCGACTTCGACAAGATCGGCCAGGCCGAGCCCTACACCGACACCGACGGCAGCGGCAGCTACGACGCCGGCGAGCCCTACGACGACGTGAACTGCAATTCGAACTGGGATTCCGACATGGGCCTGTCCGGCGCCGGTGGCGGCGGTGAAGTCGTTCTCTACACGGTCGATCTGGAAATCGACTCCATTACCGGCCTGATCGATCCCATGATCACCAATGGTGCGGGCAAGATACCGATTTCGGCCTCCATTGCGATCCGCAACGAGCCCTTCCCCGGCGGCACCACCGTTTGCCCCTGATTTGGGCGCGGGCAGGGACACCATGAGGACTGGAACGATGATAGGAACACGGGGCTTATTGAAGCGTATCGGAAGCCTGCTGACCGACTGCCGGGGCACTGCCGTGGCCGAGGCCGCCTTCGTCGTGCCGCTCCTGGTCACGCTATTGATGGGTGGCATCGAGGCCGGCCGCTATATTCTCCTGGAACAGAAAATTACCCGCCTGGCCTCGAACACCGGCGACCTGGTCGCGCGCGAGGAGAACGTGACGGCCGCCGACGTAGACCAGATCTTCACCGCGGTGGGATTTATCGTCAAACCCTTCACGATCGACAACAAGGGCCTGATCTTTGTCTCGTCGGTGACCCGCGCGGTCGGCAGCGCCACCCCCACGATAGACTGGCAGTACTCGGGCGCCGGCACCGCCAGCAAGACCAGTCAGATCGGCGCCGCGGGCGGTAACGCCACCTTGCCCGCGACCTTTACCATGGCGGAGGGCGATACCGTCATTATCGCCGAGAGCTTCTACGACTACGAACCCTTCTTTGTGTTCAGTGTCTTCATCAATCCGCGCGAAATCTACCACCAGGCATTCTATCGGCCGCGTTTCGGCGCGCCTTGATCGCCACACCCTTCAGACGCCCCCCACTCTGACCCGCTGCAACTCTGCCGCGTCCGCCATGATCCGGTAGCGGGTCTCATCGCCGATATGGTCCTCGGACAGGGTATCCACATCGTCGGGGTCGCGGTCGTCGCGCGGCAGGGCCGGCACGGTGCGCAGGAAGTGCCGGCAGGTCTCGAAGACATAAAGGCCCGGCCGCTCCAGCGAGCCGGCCGCCTTCATCAGACTGCGCAGGCGCTGCCAGCCTTGACGGCGCGAGCCGGGCCGCTTGTCGGCCCGGCGCCAGACGACACCGCAGGCCGCCATGTCCTCGGCGATCGAGCGGCCGTTTTCGACCGAGAAGATCGCACTGTCGGCCGGCCCGGGCCGCACCTTCCACCCCGACTCGATCTCGCGCTGCCGGATCCCCCGGGCGATTTCGCTGGCCAGCATGCGACAGCCCTGGTTGGGCCGGCCGTTCCAGCCGTACCATTCGCCGACCCGAAAAAGATCCCCCTTGACCGTTGACCTGATTTCACCACCGGGAAGACGCAGGTCGCCGCCATCGCTCTCCGCCCACCAGCCGACCGAAAAGGGCCTGGTTGAGCCCCAGTCGAAGGCGCGGTCGATGCGCCACTGACGGGGTGGCTCGAAGGGGGCGATCACAATCGCCGCCCGCCGTTCCGACCAGATGTCGTCGAACATGCCGCCGGCCACGATGTCCCAATCGCCGTGCCGCATGGCCTTGACCAGGCTGGGATCGCCCAGGCCCTCCAGTCGGCTCTCGTAATCCGGGTCGTTGGCCAAAAGCGTGGGGTTGTCTTCGAGACGGGCCGGAATGAACTGTCGGGTCATGCCACCATCGGCCGGCGCCATGATCCTCACATGGCCCGGCAAGGCCATGTCGACGAACTGCGACTTCACCCAATTGTGGCCGATACCGCCCGGATTGGCACCGCAAAGCACGCGCGGGAAACGGCCCCGGTGGTGCTGTGGCAGGGCCAGGCCGCCCAGCCGCAAGCGGCCGCGCAGAAAGCTGTACATCTCGAACGCCCACTGCGTCAGCTCATCGATCATCAAAACGTGGATCTCGGCGCCCTGATACTTTTGCAGATCCTTGGGAAATTGGCAGTGGCAGAGGTGGATTTTGGCGCCGTTGGCGAACGCGATCTGGCCCTTGGACTGATTGATCCGCACCAGCCCGGCCTCGCTCCAGGACGCCAGCAGCGCGGGAAAGCCGCTCGGGCCCTCCATATGGTTCTTGAAAAGGTCGGGAAAGGTCCGGCGGAACAGATAGACCTGGAGCCCCGGAATGTCGGCGCACCAGGCAATCGCCGCCACCCGGAACAGATGGCTCTTGCCGCCGCCCGCCGAGCCGCCGTAGAGCAGCTCATTGGCCGGCGACAGGAAGGCCTCACTCTGTTTGGGATGGAGATGAAAGTCCACTGAGGATCACCTTCAAAGGGGGGAGAACGTCTTTCACCGTCGCCGCAAACTCTTCGCGGTTGAGATAGAGACCCAGATGCTTGGCCAGGGCATCCAGCGCGGCCTTCTTGTCGTGCAGCTTAACCTTGACCCGCCGGCTGGCGCCGCTGCCGCTGTCGCTCACCTCGGCGACGGCCCGCGCCGTCTCTGGCGATAGCCCGCCCGCCGGGCGCGCGACAACGCCTTGGGGTCCCCAGTCGGCCACATCGCGCAGATCGGCAAAGGCCAGGCAGGCCAGTTCCTCCAGGACCCGGTCGGCGGTCACCCGGGTGCGCT
The DNA here is from genome assembly GCA_021776195.1 of Kiloniellaceae bacterium. The sequence continues at coordinate 38,069 of JAJFGK010000098.1, forward strand.
CGGAGCGCGCCTTCATGGCCCGATCCAGCGCCGCCTTGACCTTTGGCCGCCGCAGCAGGCGCGGCCCGTGACTGCTTGCCGACCTGGCGCTATAGCCGGCGCGAACCGCCGCCTGTGTGGCGTTCAAGTCGATCAGATACTCCTCCACGAAGCGCGCCTGGCGTGGGGTCATGGACACCTCGGTTGCATAGACTGGGGACCGAAGGGAGTCGCACGGAAAAAGGCCGCGGCGGGTTGCCACGGCCTTCACTCACAACTTCGGATCTTGATGGCGGGAGCTAGCTCTTCCCCGGCAGACGGTCAAGCGAGATGGCGGGTCAGGAAGTCCAGTGTCCGCTCCCAGGACTGCGTCGCCAGCGCGGCGTCGTAGGCCTCGGAGGTTTCGTTGAAGAAAGCATGGTCGCCTTCGTAGCGATGGATTTCGGGGTTGCGCCCCGCCCCTGTCATCGCCGCCTCCAGGGCGTCCACCGCCGCTGGCGTGCACCAGTCATCGCCGGTCGCAAAATGGCCCTGGAAGGGCACGGTGGCAGCCGCCGGGTCGGCCTGTTCGACCGGCGGGATGCCGTAGTAGCAAACCGCCGCATCGACCTCCGTCAACTTCACGGCGGCGATCACCGTCAAGGCGCCACCCATGCAAAAGCCCATGACCGCGACCTTCTTCAGTCCCCTGGACCTAAGGGTCTCGACGGCGGCGCGCACATCTTGATCCGTTGCCCCGACCCAATCGAGGCCGGTCATGAGGTGGTTCGCCTCGTCGGCCTCGACCGTGACCCGGCCTTGGTAGAGGTCCGGTGCCAGGGCGGTCACGCCGGCCGCGGCGAAGCGGTCGGCGACCCCCTTGATCTGGTCGTTCAAGCCCCACCACTCCTGCAGCACGACGACACCGGCGCTGGCGCCTTCGGCCTCGGCCAGATAGGCGGCGGTTTCGCTTCCGCCAGTCCGCAGCGCGATCTCCTGTCCCATAAAACCGTCTCCCCTGCTGCTCGATCCGCCCGCGCACCGATCGATGTCGCGAAAATCGCGCACCACTATGCCGGGCGGGACCGCCGCTGCGCAATGGCAGCGCTGCGACCTGGGGCAGAACTTGGGGTGTGGACTAGCGTCTCCCGGGTCGCACGGTCGGCGCGATTCCGAGTTTTTCACGCTCGATCCGGCATTTGCTGAAATTACTGGCGGTGACGCAAATGAACGGATCGGTCTGACCGACAGAGCTGTAGCGGCCCTGGTTCTGACCCGAACAGGCGGTCAGGACGACGCTGGTAAGGAGAACGCCTGGCAAAACGAGGCTCTTGATCGCAAAGGACATGAAAGGCTCCTGGTGTCGGGTTACCCGCTCACGGCTTGCCGCGCTTGGGAAAATCAATTGGCTTCAAAACTCGGCGTGATCGGGTAACCGCCCGCTTTGGCATGTGCGAGCCGGCAGTCGAGCACTGAAATCGCCACCGCGCAGGCGTCTTCGCTGTTCAATTGGGCCACCCGTCCAGACCCATCGATGCTGCTGCAGCCCGTACCCGCCGCCAGCAGACAAAGCGCCAGAGCTTGGATCGCCCATCGCCGTGGGCGCGGGTTCGCACTACCGACCTTTACGCTGACCATCGCCGGCCCCCTGCGAAATGATGAAGGGAAAACCGCCGGCCTTGTCGCTCGCCAGACGGCAGGCATGAGGATTGCTGTTGACGAAACACTTGGTTTGGACCTCCTCCGGCAACTCCGCCCTTGTGGTCGGTCTTTGCACCGGGGCGCAAGAGACCGATAGAAACACCGCGACCGCCAGCGACGCGGTGACAGAAGACTTCCCTATCATCGCAAATCTCCCGAACGCGCCTCACACCACCGCGGCGAGGCGCCCTAGCCTGTTGATCAGTCGATCTGGTCTACATTGCGCCGACTGGCGTCTCATCCAAGTCAACAGCGTTCAAGAGGCGGTGAACGAAGAAGGACCGGCGGATCGACTGACAGGGCAAGCCACCGAGGTGACCTCGAGTCGGGAAATCCGGGTTCAAACATATGCCAGTTTCATACGGTTGTATGTGGACGGATTGGGACCCTTCGCAGGGGGCAGCCTTGATTGGCTTACCGATTGGCAGTTTGGGAGAAAGCCTTACTTGGTTAATGTCCCAATCCCATTCGACCTCGGGTTTTGTACGTGAACCAGAACGATAGCATTCCAACAATCTTTATGATAAATATTTCAAGGGTGTAACAGACACGACTTCGGGCCGTCTTCAATCGGACTGGATGCCATGATTCAAGCGGAAGATCTCGGCTTCGGCGAGAACCCTTTCTCGGAACTGCCGGATCCGCGTTACACATTCAGGCACCGGGCATTCCAGGCGGTCTGCGCGGATCTCCTCTATGCCCGAATGAGCGAACGCCAGGGCTTTACGGTCGTGACCGGCAGCGAGGGCTCCGGCAAGACGGCCCTGTTACAGCTCCTGCACGAGGAACGCGCCAGCGCGGATCGCTACCACACCTTCGCCGCCCACCGGAAACTGACCTTTCAAAGGCTGCTGCAGCAGGCGGTCGAGGCCTTCGGAATTGTATCGCGCGACCGCGCCATCGAAACCGACCGCGACGAGTGCTTCGACCTGTTGAAGAGCTATGTCCTTGCGAACGGTCAGGAAGGCGGCCGGGTCATCTTCCTGATCGACCGTGCCGAGTCCCTGACCTTCGAGACCTTGGAAGATCTGGCCGACTTGGTTTATCTCGGCGAGGGTGACGGTCGCCTGCTTCAGATCATCCTGACGGTCCGCACCGAAGCCGGCAGCCGCGCGCTGCCGCGGGCCTTTCGCGCCGTGATCGCGGATGTCGCCTTTCAGGTTCATCTGGGTCCAATCAGCGCTTCGGAGACCGAGTCCTACCTCCTCCACCGTTTGATGGTGGCTGGCTACGAGGGTGCGGGACTTTTCGACAGCTCGGCTCTGGAAGAGCTCACTGAAATCAGCGGCGGGAACCCACTGCGAATAAACCGCCTGGCGCGGATCGCTCTGCAGATCTGCCAGGCCGAGGGAAACGACAAAGTGAGGCCTGGCGCGGTCAACGACGCCGCCGAGCAGTGCGGCTACGACGGTCCGCCACCGCACGACCCGGAACCCGATGAAGAAGAACCGCTGCCAACTGTCGAGGGGGCGTCGATCAAACGACCACAGCGCAAAAACCAGACCGGTGGCGTGACGGGGATCGACCCCGATTCTGGCGACGTGGAGCCTCGCGAAGAAAAGACCGTCATTCGTTGGCCCAAGTCCGGCGCGCGCCAGGTATCGAAAGCCTCGACTCAGTTCGACGAACGCGAAAACTTCTCCCTGCCGGCTGCCCCGCCTCCGCGCGATCCCGCGAAAGATGCCCTGGCGGAGGCGGAGGACCTCGACAATTGGCCCTTGGACTACGGTTTGGACAGTCTGTCTTTCGCCGGAAAGAAAGACGACCTCGACCCGAGCCGGGACAGCGATGCAAGGCCGCAAGACTCCCTGTCGGCGCGCGGGGAAGGCGACGACGCTGACACCTGGGACCACCCTCTCGACGGCGCAGGCACGGACCGGGTCCACCGTCGGCGCGACCTGAACCCCGGTCCGGACTCGGTTTGGCGGACCCGGTTCTATGCAATGGTCGGCATGCTGTGCATCGGCGCTGTCGTGTTCTGGTTGAACGGGGGCGAGGACAAGCCGGGCGCAAGCACGGTTCAGTTCGGTGCCGAGGGGGCACAGAGCGGGGCCATCGGAACCCTTGCCCCGGCCGAACCGGTGGTCGGCGCCGCATCGGGATCTTCAGGCGATGTCGCTATGTCTTTGGATGCGAAATCCGGGACCGAAGCCAAGGCCGAAGCCCCATCGAGCGAGGCGGCCGAAGTCGGCGCGCCGAGCCTGCCTCTTTCCTCGGCGGATGCTCAGTCCAGCGAAGGAACGGCGCCGTCAGCGGTCGAAAAGCTGGCTGCCTTGAATGAAGGGCTTGCTCAGATATCTGCCGGGCCAGACCACCTGCCAGAGGCCGAGGACCCCAAGGCAGCCGAGATCGAGAACCTCAAGAACCAACTGGCCAGCCTTGCCGCGGACGTTGCGGCCCTCCAGAAGGCGCGCGACCACCTTGCGGCCAGCCTCGAGACCGGCAGGGGGGAGGCCAAGACGGCAACGTCATCGGCCCCCTCCCTTTCGGCGGCGCCCGCGGACAGTGGTACCTTGCCGGCCTCCGCGGAGACTCAACTCGCCCTGCTACCGCCGCCGATTGCCGCCAAGCCGCCAAACCCGATTCTGGACCTCCAAAGCCGACTCAAATTGCTCGGCTACAAGATTGGGCGGCCCGACGGTCGCCTCGGTGCCCGCACCGTTCAGGCGATCAGGAAGTACCAACGCGACCACGACCTCTTGATCGACGGGGCCGCCAGTCCGGCTTTGATCAAACACGTGAGCGCCTTTTCGTCGCTTAAAACGGCCGTCGTGAAGTACCATGAGGGCGATTACGATGAGGCCGCGAAGCTCTACAGTCAGGTCGCCCAACTCCAGCCCGGCGATCCCGAGAGTCAGTTGCTGCAAGCCCTGGTCAATCTGCGCCTTGGCGAGACCGACAACGCGCGGTTCGACTTGGCGGAAAAAGCAACCGGGTTCTCCAACTCCTCCTCCTACGTTTACTACAGGCCCGGGCGCATCTACTTCATTCAAGAGCGTCTGCAGGAACTCGGCTACAGTCCGGGGCGCCAGGACGGCATGATGGTGCGCCAGACCGAAGATGCCATCACGGCTTATGAACGCAACTACGGGCTGCCAATTTCAGGGCGGCCGACAATAGCGCTGCTCAAGCACCTGGAAGTCCAGAGTCAGCACAACAATGCGATCGAGGCCTATCATCGCGGCGACCTGCTGAAAGCGCTCGAGCTCTACAATCTCGTACTCAGGCTCGATCCTCGAGATGCGGAGGCCTACTTCAATCGCGGCTTGACCTATCGGGTTCTCGGCCGGTCTCCCGAGGCCCTGGCGGACTACGAACGTGCCGCGGCGCTCAACCCCGATCTATCGAAAATCTACTTCGATCGGGGCAATATCCGTTGGGACCAGGGGTCTTACAGAGAAGCCCTGGCGGACTACTGGTGGGCTTTGAAGACCTGGTGGTAGGCGCTGGGGACTATTCCTAAAATTCGATACTTTACCAAAGTTTAAATCCCAGATAGCAGAATTTAGGCCAGCATATCCCAATCGAAAGGGAGGCGGCCTTGCCCCTCTTGATCGCGACCTACCTGCTCCAGATCGCCTGCGCCGTGCATGCCTTTCGGCGCGGGGCGCCCTATCCGGTTATCTTCCTGATCATCGCCTTTCCCGTCATCGGCTGCGTCATTTACGTCGTCGCCGTGATTTTACCCGACCTGCAAAACAGCCGCGGGGCACACCAGGCCGCCGAGGCAATCAAGGACAACCTGGCGCCCAACCGGCATCTCCGACGGGCCGCCGACAACCTCGAAATCGCCGATACGGTTGAGAACCGGCTGCGCTTGGCCGATGAGCTCAGCGACAAGGAGCGCTACGGCGAGGCGGTGCCGATTTACCGCGGATGCCTGGAGGGCCCCTTCGCCGACAACCCCGACATCCTCTTTCGCCTCGCGGCCGCCCAGTTCGAAGGCGGCGACCCTGCCGGCGCGGTCGCCACACTGGACGAGCTGGCGGCGGCCAACCCCGACTACCGCTCCGAGGATGCCCATCTGCTCTATGCCCGCGCCCACGAGGCGAGCGGCAACAACGATGCCGCGCTGCGCGAGTACGAGAGCGTCTCGACCTACTACGCCGGCCCGGAAGCCAAGTGCCGTCACGCCCTGCTGCTTCAGGCCATGGGCCGCGCTGGCGAGGCCCGCCAGCTCTATGGCGAGGTCCTACGCGGGGCCAAGCACGCCCCGCCCCATGTACGCAAGCGGCACCGCGACTGGATCGACCTGGCCCAGCGCGAAGCTTAGCGCCGGATAGTTTTCCCGCCGGTCAGGTCTTGACCTCCAGGCCCTGCGGGAAGTCGCAAAGACTTCTGGCCCCGGTCTCGGTCACCTGAAAGCACTCCGAGACCTCGCAACCCCAGTCATCGAGCCACATGCCGGGGATCATGTGGATCGTCATGCCGGGCTGCAGCTCGGTCTTGTCGCCGGGGCGGAGCGAAACCGTGTGCTCGCCCCAGTCGGGCGGATAGTTGAGGCCGGTGGAATAGCCGATGCGCGATTCCTTCTCCAAGCCGTGCTTGGCGATATGGCCCCGCCAGACCGCCTCGACCTCTTCGGCCAGCACGCCGGGCTTGATCGCTTCCAGGGCCAGGTTGGTGCCCTCGACCACAATTGCCGCGGTGTCCGCCAGCTTCTGTGGCGGCTTGCCCAGGTGCAGCGTGCGCGCCATGGGACAGTGATAGCGCCTGTGGCAGCCGGCCAGTTCGAGGATCGTCGCCTCGCCGCTTCTAAAGGTCTCGTCCGACCAGGTAATGTGGGGGGTCGAGGTGCCGATCCCGGTCGGCAGCATCGGCACGATGGCGGTGTAGTCGCCGCCGAACTCTGGCGTGCCGCGAATCTCGCTGGCGACGATCTCGGCCACCGCGTCGCACTGCCGCCGGCCCGGCTCGATCAGATCATAGGCCTTGCGCATCGCGATCTCGACGATCCTTGCGGCCTTGTCCATCTGGGCGATTTCCGCCGGGCTCTTGATCACCCGCACCCAGGCCACCAGGCTGGTGGCATCGGCGAAGCCGGCGTTGGGCAGGTTGCGCAGCAGCGCGGCTTGACAGGCCGCCGTGTAGTAGTAGCTGTCCATCTCGGTGCCGATGGTCGCACCGGCCCAGCCCCTGTCCTCGATCAGGTCGGCGACGAAATCCATCGGGTGACGTTCGGTCGACTGCACGTAGCGGTCGGGATAGCCGATTGTGTTGCTCTCCGGCAGATAGGTCGTGACCGCGGCGGCTGCCCGGTCCATCAGGCGCCCGATCCACAGCGGCTCGTCCTCGTCCAGCGCGACCAGGACCATCTGGTGCACATAGAAGGACCAGGCATCGAAGCCGGTCAGGTAGCACATGTTGGCTGGATTGGTCGCGATCAGCAGATCGATCCCCGCCGCCGCCATGGCCGCCTTGGTCTTGGCGACCCGCTCGTCGTACTCGCTCTTGTCGAAATGAGGCATGGCCCCCTCCCTTGCTTCGGCCCCCACCGCCGGCACCTTGATTTCCCGAGATCGGATCACAAGAAAGGCCACGCGACCAGATCTATTCGGCCCTGGGTTCCGATAACACCGCCGCATGCGATTCCTTGCGCCTTGCCGAGGATGGGGGCTATCTAGTCAGCGGCCGTAGGGTCATCGCCAACAGCCTCCGGGGGACAGCCCATGTCACGCATTCTGCACCGCAGTTCCAAGGCCAGCTATCCCGAAGCCGTGGCCGGCGAGGGCCCCTACCTGATCGACAGCACCGGCAAGCGCTATCTCGACGCCTCGGGCGGCGCGGCGGTTTCCTGCCTGGGACACGGGCACCCCGCCGTGATCGCGGCGATCAAGGCGCAACTCGACAAGCTGGCCTTCGCCCACACCGCTTTCTTCACCAACGAGCCGGCCGAAGCGCTGGCCGAGCACCTCATTGCCCGCGCTCCGGCGGGCCTCGGGCGGGCCTACTTCGTCTCCGGTGGGTCGGAGGCCAACGAGACCGCGATCAAGCTGGCCCGCCAGTACTTTCTCGAACGCGGCGAGCCGTCGCGCAGCCGCTTCATTGCCCGCGACCAGAGCTACCACGGCAACACCCTCGGCGCCCTGGCCCTGGGCGGCAACAAGGCCCGCCGCGCCCCCTACGAGCCGCTCCTGATCGAGACCAGCCACGTGGCGCCCTGCTACGCCTATCGCCACCAGCAGGCCGACGAAAGCGAGGAAGACTACGGCCGCCGCGCCGCCGACAGCCTGGAGGCCGAGATCCAACGCCTGGGCCCCGAGAATGTCGCCGGCTTCTTCGCCGAGACCGTGGTCGGCGCCACCGCCGGCGTGGTGCCGCCGGTGCCCGGCTATTTCAAGCGGATCCGCGAGATCTGCGACCGCCACGGCGTGCTCCTGATCCTCGACGAGGTCATGTCCGGCATGGGCCGGACCGGCACGCTCTTCGCCTGCGAGCAGGACGGCATCAGCCCCGACATCGTGACCTGCGCCAAGGGTCTGGGCGGCGGCTATCAGCCGATCGGCGCGGTCATCCTCGCCAGCAAGATCGCCCAGGCAATCGAGGCGGGCAGCGGCGCCTTCCAGCACGGCTTCACCTATATCGGCCACGCCACGGCCTGCGCCGCCGGCCTCGCGGTCCAGCAGACCATCGAACGCGAGGGCCTGCTGGAGAACGTGCGCCACCAGGGCGCGCGGCTCCAGGGCCTGCTGGAGGAGCGTTTCGGACAGCACCGGGCGGTTGGCGACATTCGCGGCCGCGGCCTCTTCCGGGGCATCGAACTGGTCGCCGACCGCGAGACCAAGGCGGCCTTCGACCCGGCCCTGAAACTCCACCTCGCGGTCAAGAAGGCGGCCTTCGCCGAGGGCCTGATCTGCTATCCCGGCGGCGGGTCGGTGGACGGCAGGCAAGGCGACCACATTCTGCTGGCCCCGCCCTACATCTACAGCGACGCGCACAGCGACGAACTGGTCGACAAGCTGGAGCGGGCCCTGACCGGCGCGCTGGCAAGCATCGAAGGCAAGACCGCCCCATGACGCCAGGCCGCCCCATGACCAACGCCGCCGCCAGGCCTCTCGTGCTCGCCGTCGCACCCAACGGCGCGCGCAAGACCAAGGCCGATCACCCGGCGCTGCCGATGACCCCGGACGAGGTCGCCTACACCGCCGCCGCCTGTCTCGAGGCCGGGGCGGCGATGATCCATCTGCATGTCCGCGACAAGGACGGCGGTCACAGCCTGGATGCCGAGGCCTACGGGGCCGCCATCGCCGCCCTGCGCCGCGACCTGGGCCAGCGCATCGTCATTCAGATCACTACCGAGGCGGTCGGCATCTACAGCCCGGCCGAACAGATGGCCTGCGTCCGCGCGGTGCGTCCCGAGGCGGCGAGCCTGGCGATCCGCGAACTCTTCTGCGACGAGATCGAGGAACGCGAGGCCGCCGACTTTCTCGCCTGGGTCGCGGCGGAGCGGATCATCCCGCAGTACATCCTCTATTCCGCCGAGGACGTGACCCGCTTCGAGGCCCTGAAGGCGCGCGGCATCATCCCCCAGGAGAAGGCCTTTCGCATCTACGTGCTGGGGCGCTACAGCGAGGGCCAGCGCTCGACGCCCGCCGACCTTCTGCCCTTCCTCGCCGCCCATTCGGGCCCAGATCCCGAGGATTGCGACCCCTGGGCCCTCTGCGCCTTCGGCGCCCAGGAGACCGCCTGCGCCATCGCCGCCGCCTGCCTCGGCGGCCACGCTCGCGTCGGCTTCGAGAACAACACCCTCCTGCCCGACGGCGCCACCTCCCCCGACAACGCCGCCCTGGTCGCCGCCTGCGCCGCCGGCGCGCAGGCCATCGCCCGCCCTCTCGCCGACGCCGACCAGGCCCGCGCGATCATGGCGGGAGCAGTTTGACCCCCTATTTTCGAGGAGACATCAATGGCCAGCGACAGTTTCAGACTGCTTTCCGACGGCGATCCCGAGACGGGCATGGCGCCCTCCGATATGACCGCGCCGGAAGCCTTCACCAGCGACGACCACCGGGAAGTGAACCACACTTTTTTCCAAACGCCAGACGAATCCCTTCTGTCCGGCGTGTGGGAATGCGCGCCCAGCAGGGAGGAGATCGAGAGCTACCCGGTCCACGAAATGATGACCGTCATCTCGGGGTCGGTGACGGTCACGAATGCGGCGGGACAAGCGGAGACTTTCACGTCCGGCGATGTCTTCTTCATCCCCAAGGGGACAAAGTGCACCTGGCACATCACGGAGACTCTACGAAAGTTCTACATGATCGCGGCATGACCTTCTCAGGCTGCGTCCTGATCCCAAACAGGGCTATCGGGCGGACCGCATGCGCGCGCCCATGGGATCGAAGACCGGGTCGCGCGACAGTTCTCCCGTGAAGCGCTCTCCGGCCAGGTCGACGGCGACGGTCGGCGATGCGCTCGCGGTGGCAATCGACGCATCGACCGCCGCCAAGGCCACGGGCTTTTGCACGCGATAGCCAAAGGCCGCCGAGGTGGTCTTTCCGACAATGACTCCCTCCCTGTAGACCGGCTCGCTGCCGAGGGGAACCGCGTCCCCGTCGTCCAGCAGGATGGAGACGATCCGGGTCTTGGGAGCCTCATCTTTCGATCTGAGCAGGGCCTCCTTGCCGATGAAGTCCTTGGACCAGCAAACGGCAAAACCCAGGCCCGCTTCCAGGGGCGTCACATCGCTGTCCAGTTCATGGCCATAGGCCAGAAAGCGCTTCTCGATCCGCATGGCGGTCTGGGCAAAGAGGCCGGCGGGCCGCGCCCCGGCCTCGTAAAGCGCGGCGTAGACAGCGGCCGCGTCCGCGGCCCGGCAGGTGATCTCCCAGCCCGCTTCGCCCACATAGGATAGCCGCGCGCCGCGAACCGGCACGCCGGCGATCTCCGCTGCGCCATGGCGGAAGTATCCCAGATCGAGCAGCGCGGCGGCCCCGACCTTGCGGGCAATCGCGCCGGCCTCGGGTCCCATCAGGCCGAGGACCGCATAGTCCCTGGTCTCGTCATCCAGCGTGACGGCCTCGCCGGGCCGCAGATGACGCCTCAACCAGGCCAGGTCCTTTTTGATCGCGGTCGTGCCCACGGTGAGGCGATAGTCCGCGGCACCCAGACGCAAGGCCGTCAGGTCGCTCTCGATGCCGCCGCGGTGGTTCAGCATGGCGGTATAGATGGCGCGGCCGGCCGGCCGGGTCATGTCGTTGGCACAGACCCGGTTCAGGAAGGCCTCGGCAGCCGGTCCCCTGACCCGGATCTTGCCGAAGGTGGATTGGTCGAAGATGGCCGCGTGGCCATGGGCCTGCGCGACTTCCTGACCGACCTGCTCGAACCAGTCGGGCTTGCCAAAGGTCAGCTCGGGCTCGGCGGTCTTGTTGAAGTAGAGCGGTCGCTCGATGCCGAAGAACTGGCCAAACTGCGCGCCGGCATCGCGCCACTTGCCGTGCAGGGGCGTGGTCTCGAGGTCGCGGCTGCTGGCCCACTGGCGGCCGGGAAAGGTGATCTCGTAGTGCTTGCCCAGGACTTCCGGCACCCGGGCCGCCAGAGCCTGGACGGAATTGAAACTGTCCGGAAAGCGTTTCGGGTCGGCCTCGCTCAGATCCATCGGCATGGCACCCTGGGCGATGCATTTGGCCAAGGCCATGCCGGCCCCGCCGCCGGTGGCGACCCCGACCGAATTCATGCCGCAGCCGAGATACAGGCCCCGGGTCTCGGCGCTTTCCCCGAGCAGGAACGAGCCGTCCGGCGTGAAGCTTTCCGGACCGTTCAACAGCGTCTTGACCTCGGCGGTCTCCAGCACCGGCAGACGGTGCAGGGCGTTGATCATCATCGGCTCGAAATGATCCCAGTCTTCGGGCAGAAGCTGAAAGGCGAAATCCTCGCCCAGGCGCGCCGGGTCGATGGCTTTGCCCAGAGGCTCAAAGCAACCGACCAGCAAGCCGCCGGAGTCGTCGCGAAGGTAAAGATGGGAGTCGTGATCCGACAGGGTCGGCAGGTTGCCGCTGATCCCCGCGATCGGCTTGGTGAGCAGATAGAAATGCTCGCACGGCCAGACCGGGACCTGGACGCCCGCCATCCTGGCCGCATCCCGGCTCCAAAGGCCGGTGCAGAGAGCAATGGCATCGCAACCGATCACGCCGCCGGCGGTCTCGACCCCGACCACCTTGCCGGCCTCGGTCAGGATTCCGGTGACGGCGGTCTCCTCGAAAATCTTGGCGCCCCGGGACTTGGCGCCCTTGACCAGGGCGGCACAGAGATCCGAGGGGCTCACGCGGCCATCGCCAGGGGACCAGACGGCGCCCAGGACATCCTCCGCGTTGATCAGCGGCCAGCGTTCCTTGACCTCGCCGGCGGGGATAGACTGGGCGTCGACCCCGAAAAGATGAGCCAAGGATTCCTGGCGACGAATGTGGGTCATGCGGGCCGGGCTGGCCGCAATCGACAGGGACCCCTTGTTGATCCAGCCGGTTGCCTGGCCGGTTTCCTCTTCCAACCGGGCATAGAGCGAGACCGAATAGCGGATCAGCTCTGTGAGATTGCGTGTCGAGCGAAGCGCGCGCACCTGTGCGGCGGAATGCCACGTCGTCCCCGATGTCAGCTGGTTGCGCTCCAGCAGGATCGCATCGGACACCCCCTCCTTGGCCAGGTGATAGAGCGTCGAACAGCCCATCACGCCGCCGCCGACCACAATGACGGCGGCGTGCGACGGAAGACCTGTTTCGGACATCGGATTCCCCCTAGCCCGGAAGATTCATGAAAGAGTTACCGCCGTCCCTTGTTCTGCGTTATGATTCAGGTGCTTAGACTGGATCGAGCGCAGGGAGACGGCGGTGACGGATTGTAACCTTTCAAAGATTGAATTTCCACGTTGTTGT
>JAJFGK010000099.1 GCA_021776195.1 Kiloniellaceae bacterium
ACAACAACGTGGAAATTCAATCTTTGAAAGGTTACAATCCGTCACCGCCGTCTCCCTGCGCTCGATCCAGTCTAAGCACCTGAATCATAACGCAGAACAAGGGACGGCGGTAACTCTTTCATGAATCTTCCGGGCTAGCTGTTTCGGTGGCTTCCCACACCGTGCCTTGGTACGGTCACTTCAATTCTTCCCTCCTGGGCCGAGCTGCCGGTTGCTCTATTCGCGCGCAGCCTCGGCGTCGGTGGGCTTTATCCTGCGCACCGGGCCAATGGGCCGGAGGTGCTGACCCAGGCGAGACCTAGGTTGGTCTTGGCGGCACGGCTTGCACACCTCGAAACGGGTCGAGCCGACCATTTGATGGCGAGGTTCCTGAAGCGATGACCGACAAGCGGCCCGGCCCTCCAAGTGCCCGTGCCAACCGCCGCGAGGGCGGGGCGCCTGACTGGCATGGCGGTCACAGCGTGGTGCCGCTGATCGACGGGGCGGAGACCTTCGCGGCCCTCGAGGAGGCCATTCGGCAGGCCAAGAAAACCGTTCACATGGCCTACTGGGTTTTCGACCCGTCGATGGAGACGGTCGATGGCCAGCACCGGGAGCGTGCCGAAGGTTGGGACGAGCTCCTCGCGCAAGCGCTCGAGCGCGAGGTTACCGTGCGCATCATTTTGGCCGACTTCGATCCAATCGTCGCCTTTGCCCGCCACGAAGAGGCCTACGCGGCCTATCGGCATTTTCAGGAAATCCGCGCGCAGTTGCCGTGTAGGCTCCAGGGATTGCTGCAGGTCGTCACCTCACGCCATCCGGCCCGGGTCGGGCTGCTCTTTGAACTGCTCGGGCGCTACATCACGAGACGCCGGCTTCGCCAACTCCTGGCGGGGCTGAACGAAACCTTGGAGCGGGATGGAAAAGCTGCGGCCCTGGAAAGGTTTGGACGCCTGCCCGGGGTTTGGGACCGCATCAGTCTCCAGGACCAGGGGTTCGTGGCATCGCGACGCCACATTCCAGTCTATCTGGGATCGCATCACGAGAAAATCTGCATCGTCGACTCCCGAGTGGCCTATCTTGGCGGGTTGGATGTCGAGCCCAAGCGCTATGACACACCAGAACACGACACGCGCGACGCTTGGCACGATATTGCCTGCCGTTTGGAAGGCCCGGTCACCGCCCTACTGGAGCAGCACTTCAGCATGCGCTGGAACGAAGAACTTGGATGGTTCAAGAGCTTCGTTGAGGGCCTCGCAGCACCCCAAGAGCTCGGGCCGCAGTCGTTTCCATCGACCTTCGAACGTCTCGACCCGCCAGATGCCATAGGATTGCCGGCGACGGGTCCGGTCGAGGTCATGCCCCTTCAAACGCGATCGCGGTCGCGCAGCGGCTGGTTTCACCGCACGGCGGAACCGGTCACCCGGGACATCGCGGATTTCTATCGAACGGCAATCGCGCGGGCCCGGGATTTCATCTACATCGAATCTCAGTACTTCCGCGTGCCGGATCTGGCCCGGTGGATTATCAAGCGCGCCGGCGAAGTGCCGGCCCTTCAAGTCATCCTTTTGCTGCCGCTGGTATCCGAGGTGATCGCGACCGACGGTGAGCCGGACTCGGCGTCGCAGCACGGCCAGCACCTACAGGCCAAGTCCGTCAAACTTCTGCGCTCGAAGTTGGGGTCGCGCTGTGGCGTATTTACTCTCATCAGGAACGGTCCGGCAGCGCCGCACACCCGTGCCGAGGCCCGGCTTCACGACAGCGACCTGGTCTACGTTCACGCGAAGACCGCCATATTCGACGACAGTTCAGCGATCATCGGGTCGGCCAATCTCAATGGCCGGAGTTTCTGGTGCGACACCGAGACAGCCATTGCCTGGCGCGATCCGACCGTCGTCAGACAGTACCGCAGCAATCTTTGGCAACGGCTGTTTCGCCGCGACGTGGCGGACTGGACGCCCGATCGCTTCGTTGAGAATTGGAGCCAATTGGCCAATGCAAATGCCCGTAGCGCGCCGGGCAAGCGGCAGGGCTTCGTCGTTCCTCTGCCCGCCGAACGATTATCGCTTCATGCGCGCTGGCACTGGATCGTGCCGCAGGCCAACGTCTAGTGGAACCTTTGCGGCGGTCCGCCGTTTATGTGCTCGCCCTCTCACAGCCCGACCCCCACAGGCCTCCCGCGCCGCCCAGACTCGCGAGGTCCCGGACCCGACCGTCCAAAGTCTCGGCAAAGGGTGGTTGAGATTTCCTGGCCAGCGCGACGCACAGAAACAAGTCGCAGCAAGCCAACGCGGCTTCCAAAAGGCCTCTGTACTTCGCAAGTTTTTCCGATGACTAGTCCCAAACCACGTAACCTCTATACAAAGCTAAGAAGCCGTCCTACACTACCAGACCTTGATAAGAGAGAGCTTGGGCGGCGCTGGGGTATTGAGGCTTGGTAGTCTCCGATTCGGCGCGAAAGGCCTCGCAAAAAAAAGTGATCGGTCCCGTTCTATCCGCACAAACCGGGGGAACGATGGTGGAATTGTGTTCGGAGTTTCCCTCATGTTGTGGGGCGATCAGCATTGCTAACCTGCGCATTGCCGCCCTGCAGTTGGACTTCCAAGGCAGAAATCGACCGGCTTGGCACTAGGGAGGCGTAGATTGCGCATCGGACCAATGGACACCCACACCGCGGGGGGTGAGAACAGCAATCCGCTGGTTCGCAAACTCAGCGCCTTGATGCACCTGTCAGCAGAAGAGATCGATTTCCTCACCGGCCTGCAGATCAACCTGGCCGAACTGGACGGCGAGAAGGACTTCGTCGTGGAGGGCGACGAGTACAGGTCCAGCTTTATCGTTCTATCCGGTTGGGCTTTTCGCTACAGAGTTTTGGAACAGGGCCGACGTCAGATCATCAGCGTCGTTCTGCCCGGCGACTTCGTCGGATTGAACGTCAATTTCCGCCGCACCGCGACCTTTTCGGTGGCCACGAAGACTCCCTGCACGCTCGCCCTGGTCGAGCCGATGCGGATCCTGGAGATTCACCAGAAGTTTCCGGTTCTCGCCTCGGCGCTCAACTGGGTCACGGTCAGGGAGTACAGCATCCTCGCCGAACAGGTGGTTCGTCTGGGCCGCCGCACGGCCTACGAGCGAATGGTCCATCTCTTGCTTGAACTTTACCACCGTCTCACCTTGATCGGCATGGCGGAAGACGAACGTTTTCGATTGCCTGTAACCCAAAACGATATCGGCGACATCCTGGGCCTCAGCGATGTGCATGTGCACCGGACGCTTCGACGATTAGTCGGCGACGGCATGATAACCAAGCAGGCGTCGCACATTGTCTTGTGCGATGTCGATCGCCTGACGGAAATCGCCGACTCGCCGGAGGCCTTCCTGGAGGACTTCGCGGTTCTCTGAGCAGCCAGCGGCAGGCGCCTCGACAGGCTCGCCGATTGCCCAAACCATTGAAGAGTTTTGACGCGGTGGGGTGGATGACATCCGCGCACGGCGCAGCGACAAGAAAGGAGAGGCCGCGTGCCTGACTATCTGAACATGGATGTGATCAGCCTGGAGGAAACGCTCCTACGTGTGTTTCTCGCACTGGTTTTCGGTTTTTTTCTGGGACTGGAGCGAGATAGCAAGGACAAGCCGATTGACTTCCGCGCCTTCATGATCGTCGCCGTGACCACCTGCATCATCGCAATTATGGGACAAGAGCTCTATAGCGACTATTCGCAGGCCAGCGATGTGGTCAGCCTCGATCTCGGTAAAATTATCTCCGGCGTCCTGACCGGCATCGGTTTTCTGGGCGCGGGGGCCATCATCAAGGTTGAAAAGAATCAAGTCGTCGGCACGGCCACGGGCGCGAGCATTTGGGCCGCCGGCGGAATTGGGCTGTGCCTTGGTTTTGGCAACTACGCGCTGGCCGCCATCGCCTTTGCCGCCATCGCATTGATTCTGGTCATCGGTGGCGTAATGGCGGGCATGGTATCCAGGACGGATCGCAAGTAATCGAAAGGCAATCCGCGTCAAGGCAGGAAGCAAGGCGAGGAGATCGGCCCTACGTGGCACGCCGTTCTTTGACGACCGCCTCCAGCGATCTAATTTGCGACGACAAGACGTCTCGGTCTCGTTGCAGGAAGAGACGCTCGTTCCCATAGAGCAGGGCTTGTTCGGCCTCTCCGAGGATTTCCTCGAGATAATCTCTGTCGGCCAATTGCGCCAGTTCCGTCAAGGTGTCCAGCAGTGCCGCCATCACTTCCGCGCAGGCGGCTCCCTCGCGGACCAGTGGCCGGGTCGCGCGCTTCAACAGGTCCGAAAACACGACCGGGACCAACGCGATGCGGCCGGACTCCGACTTTCGAGAAAGGTATCGCTTGGGACCGACACGACCCGCCTCTACCAGCAGCGCCCGCAAATAGTTGACACAGATGATAGCCGACTGGGGATCATTGACGCTCGGCGAAAGCGCCCGGCAGCCGACCTCCGCGAGCAGTTCCACGCCCAACAGCTGATCGCCCCTGGCCGAACGCTCGGCGCCGGCCACGACGAAGCTCTTCAACTTCTCCCGGTTTGCCTCATCGAGCGCCTCTTCGGAGTGGACTGTCATGATCGACATGGCGGGGTGAATGAAATCGCCCTCCCGCACGGTAAGATCGATCGAGAGATTTTGATTCGCCGCACAGAGATCGAGTTCCTCGATGTCGATGAGCTGCACATAACCGACGCTTTCGGCCATGATCTGACAAACCTTCCCGTCGGGCCGTGGCCCGGGTGATTCCGGGTCTTTATTGCCCTCTTTCTCGACAAGGTAATCGTCGAGCACCTCCTTCGCCTGCCAGTAGATCCCATCGACGATCCGGTTGAGCTTCAAGGTGTTTGCAACGTGATGGATCCACTGAACGAGGTACCTGATCGCCGTTGCCACCAGCACGAGCGCCAGGACAAAGAGGACGGTGATCCCTAGACCCTCAATGGCGGAGACCTCGAGCAACACCTGGGCCGACAAGGCAAACACCAGTGTGCCGAGAAAGGTGCTGAGCGCGTTCTGGGTTACCCGGTCGGCCATGATTTCCGGCACCGTGCGCGGCGAGGCCTGGCCCGCGGCGAGACTGAGAACGAGCATCAGCACCGAAAGCGTCACCGTGGTCACGGTCAGCATGCCACCGGCGACGAACCGGAGAATGTCGTTCACCGGGTCGCGCTCGACGACCCAGCCAGGCGAGACTTCGATCAAGCGATCGAGGCCCGCCACCAGGAACACCAGAGCAACCGCCAATCCACTGAAGATAGCCGGCCGAAACCAGAGAGCCGAACGCACCTGCCGGACCTCGTTTTTGATCTTCGAGAACAAAATCGGCTTAAAGTTCAAGGTAATTGCTCTTTCTCATTCTGCTCCCTCGATTCCAACTTTTTCGATTCGACGTCATCTGACTGCGGAAGGGAAAACCATCCCGCACAGGTTCGACCGAGAGCATTTCTCACCGGCACCGTCTGGATCGCATAGGCGCGTCGCGACGAGCGAACCCCAAAGCGACGAAGACGGATTAGGCACGGTGATTGCGCAGGACGCTGTGCACGAATTCAATCTTCTGCAGGGCTCTTGGAGACAGGACAAAAGGATATAGGTCTGCCTGGCCCATGCAACGGTTCATGCTGTTCACGGCATAGGTTAGAGGGAACCAGGCATCCAGCAGACGCGCCAAGCTCGCTTGAGTGAAGGGATCGAAGTCAACAACAACCGATAGGTCCTTTTGGTGGCGAGGCCGCAAGGAAAGACCGAAAGCAAAGGCGCTTTCCAGCGTATCCAGGATGTGCAGGTAATGCGCCCAGGTCTCCGCCCAGTCCTCCCAGGGATGAGAGCTCGCATAGGAACTGACAAAACTGTTCTCCCAGTCTTGCGGTGGCCCGGCCGCGTAGTGGGCCTCCAGACTCGCGCCGTAGTCCTGTCGATCGTCTCCGAAAAGGGTGCGGAACGGCTCTAATGCCGCGGATGATGCCACCAGGCGGTTCCAGTAGTAGTGACCGACTTCATGGCGAAAATGCCCCGCCAGGGTCCGGTAGCTCTCGGACAGGTCTTCACGCCGGCGCTCCCGCGCGGCGGGGTTGGCCTCGCTAAGGTCAATCGTAATCAGGCCATCGCAGTGACCGGTCATGACCGGTACCGCCTCATTGCCGTCAGGTCCAACAGCGGCGAGAAAATCGAACGCCAGGCCTGCCTCGGGATTGTCGCGTTTGCTCTCGACCGGCAGATCCAGGCGCAGGAGACTGTAGATCAAGCGGTGTTTTGCCGTTTCGAGTTCCCGCCAGAGATCCAGATTGCCGGGCTCATCCAGATTGGGGATTGTCCGGTTCAACCGGCAGGCCGTGCAATGGAGCTCTCCCGACACCACTGGCACCAGCCAGTTGCAGACCGCGTATCGCGCGTTGGCGCAGAATCGAAACAGCATCTCTGGGGCACTAACTCGCTGCCAGATTCCGTCGTCTAGTTCGCTGAGCGCAACGAGCTCCGCGGTGGTGGGATCGAAGCCAAGGGTACGGTTGCAGCGTTCACAGTGCGAGTTCCCAAAGAACAACATCTGTCGGCAGTGCTCGCAAGCAAAGGTTCTCATCGGGTCTCGCTAAATGGCCGGCCGGGAAAGACGCTCGACGGCCGGGCCGCGCAGGATGCCGTTTGGGTTCTGCGGCTGGGTCGATGCGGCGGAACGCATTGTTCCAACACCCATCAACGCGTGGCCGCGCCATTGGTTCCCCTGCCTGCTGCACCTGGCGCGGCAAGGCAGGCGCCGTCGATCCGATGGAACGAAATTCCGAGGCGACCGTTTTATCCAGACCCGCGGTTCGTACGTCACGGCCGGGCTCACTAGGGGGTGTCCTATGGAACCGTTAAAAATCATCTCAGAGCAGTTGGTCGGCATAGGTCGAGAATCCGTCGCCCTGGCACCTCACCTGGCGGTTTCCTTCATCATCCTCGCAGTCACCTGGGCCGTGGTCAGGGCCAGTGTCCTTGTTTTCGGGCGAGCGATGAAGCGCTCCAGCCTCAGGCCCTCCTTGATCGATGTCTTGCAAAAGATCATTGCCGTTTCCATCTGGATCGTCGGGTCATTGATCGCGGCAACCGTTCTCTTCCCGAATCTGACACCGGCCAAACTGCTGGCCGGCCTCGGCGTGGGTTCCATAGCGATCGGGCTCGCCTTCAAGGACATTTTCGAGAATTTCCTGGCCGGTATCCTGATCTTGCTGCGGGAGGCGATGCGTTTGAACGACCACATCGAATGCGAAGGCGTCGATGGCCAGGTCGTGAAAATCACCATTCGCGACACCTACATTCGAAGAACGGACGGACAGCTTGTCCTGGTTCCCAATGCCCTGTTGTTCAAGAACCCGGTCTTCATCCTGACGGATCGGCCTAGACGCCGGGTTGCCATCCTGTGCGGGGTCGCCTACGGCGCCGATATCGATACGGCCAGAAGCGTGATCGAGAAAGCCGTGCGGTCGGTGGAGAGCGTCGAATGCGACCAGCCTGTCCAGGTTTACGCCCAGGCTTTCGGATCCAGCAGCATCGACTTCGAAATCACCTGGTGGACCGGCTCTCGGCCAGCCGAAGTGCGCCAATCGCGCGACCAGGTGGTAACGGCGGTCAAGAAGGCGCTGGACGATGCCGGCATCGAGATCCCCTTCCCCCACAGAACACTGACCTTCAAGGAACCGCTCCAACTGTCCGGCCAGGGCGACGGCGACGGTGAAATCGATTCCGCGCCGTCCCTCACTTCGAATTCCGCGGAATGACGTCAGTGGGTCTTCGGCCCAAAGCAGCAGGTGCCCGCAAGCCTTCGCCTAGGGATAGCGCGCCAGCGGCATTCGCTCGTGTCGCCGTTGGAACCCTTTCCGTCGCGGGACGTTAGTCCGGCATCTAGACCCCAGTATGGAGAAGATCACGATGAGAACCAAACTATTGATGGCAACAACCACTGCCTTGATCGCCTTTTCAAGCGGTGCTTGGGCGGCGGACTGTGACGGCAAACTTCAGGATCTGAGCAAGCGGATCGCGTCGAATGAGAACGACTACCGCGTGGCCGTCGGATCCGGGATGGGCTCGGAGATTCGCCGGCTGCATGACGCCGCCGGAATTTTCGCGCGCAACGGTCAGGACGATGCCTGCGAAGAGGTCGTGTCCGGCATCAACGAGCTGATCGAAGAGCGGCGCGAGATGCTGAACAAGGACGAAATGCTCGTGTCGCAGGAAGTCTGGGGCGTCACCGAGACGGCGCGTCTGAAGATGGCGCAGCCCGTGTCCGACATGCAAAAACCGCTGCACGGCAATCAGCTCATCGGCGCCGATATTCGCAACCTGAAGAATGAGGACCTCGGCGAAATTCAAGACGTCGTCTTCGATCCTCAGAAAAAGGAGATCCGTTACGTTGTCATCGCCCACGGCGGCTTCCTCGGTGTCGGCGACAAGCAGATCGCCGTTCCCTGGAACAAGCTCAAGGCCACCACGGACGACGACGAGAGGATCTATGTCTTGGATGTCAGCGAAGAAACTCTCGAGCAGGCTCCGAACTTCGAGCGCAGCGAGCGTTTCCAGATCGACATGGGCGACTGGCGCCAGGAAAACGACAAGTACTTCGAGGAAAACCTTTAGATCTTAGCTAAGGCGTGCCTGTTGCCCACCCTTCCCCCGCCCCAGGGCACGCTGGCTAGCTAAGGTGCGGTCGACGGCTGCTTCCGCCATTCCCCTGGTGGGAGCAGCCGCTTCCGTCGCGACCCTTCAACAACGCCCGCTCATGAGCAGGTGCCGGAGATTTTTCGAGACGGCATCGGGACCGACCCACAGGTCGAGCAACGCGTCTATCAAGTTGTCGTTGTCCTTCAAGGCAACGCGCTCGCCATTCACCCGCACCGTATTTCCTGTGTCGGGTTCATAACTGAATACCACGACGTCGCCAGTCTGGATGTTCTGGTACAGCTCCTTCAAGACAGCGTACATATCGCGGGAGATTTCTTCGCGAAGATGTGCTTTCCAATCATCCGGTATGTCGTCCGGAACAGTGCCATCGTAAACGATTTCCAGACGGATCGCCTTGGACCGCCCCCGATCGCGAATGCTCGCGCCGCCGGGGCTGTCGGATGGCAGGTACAGCGCAAGCAGATAGACGTCGTTCCAGAAAACCTCCCGTATGCCGCAGCCCCTGATCTCGAACGATCGATCGAACACCGAGATTTCATCGGGCAGATCGAAGCCCTCGAAGTCAGCGCCGCGAGCCGGGCCGACAATGCACAAAAGCGCCAGCAGCAGCGCCGGAAACCATTGGTGGACTCGTGCTTTGATCATTCTTCCCTCGGAACAAAAGAATTGTTGAGTACCGGGCGCAGAGCGCGCGCCGGGAGGCCGGCTCGGCAAGCAACTCTATACAGCACCTAGGGCTTGCTTGCTATTTCGGCGGGGCGACGAACTTGGCCATAGGTATGATCGGCGACGTGGGCCTCGCGAGCGCCGACGGGTCTGGCCGGCCCGATGGTCGAGTCTCGAGAGGTCTGATGCTCGAGTTCGGCGTTCAACTCCGCGCCAAGACAAACCACGTAGGCCGAAATGTAGAGCCACATCATCAGGGCGACGGCCGCCCCCAATGAACCAAAGGCTTTGTCGTAATCTCCGATGTGGGAAACATAGAATGAAAAACCGATCGATCCCACGAACCAGAGAAACGCGGCAGCGACGGCTCCGGGGGTGACCCACTGCAGACGTGCTTGCCTTCGGCTCGGCCCGAACCGATAGACGAAGGCCAAGCAAAGCACGACGAACGCGCACATCACCAGCCAACGGGTCCACAAGAGACCGGTCGCCAAGACGCCGGTCACGTCGAACAGTTCCACCAACACCGGAATGACCGCAATGACGGCGAGGGAGAGCAGAAAAAACAACGTCGCGCCCAGGGTAAAGGCCAGTGCCAGCGCGCTCAGACGCAGCAGGTTTCTTCGTTCCTTCTCCTTGTAGGCAATATTCAGCGCGACGATCAGGGCCCTGGCCCCCTTCGACGCGCTCCAGAGTGCCAGGGCGAGGCCAACGACCAAACCCAAGCTGAGAGCGGTGTCGGCTTTTGCGGTCACGACCTCGAGCTGGCGTTCGAGAATGGCAAAACCGTCGGCCGGCATGACATCGCGGAGAGGCTGAAGGTGCGAGGCGACCACGGCTGGATCGGCCACCAGGCCGTAGACCGCCACGACTATTCCCAGGGCGGGGAAAACCGCGAGAAAAGCGAAGAATGCCACACCGGCAGCAACAACCGAGAGATTGTCGGCGGCGATGTTGTTGAAAACGCGGCGCAGCACCTGAAGCCAGGCCCGAAGCGGAAACTCCGCCGGTCTATCGGCTTGTCGGCCGCCCGGTGCCCTTGGATTCTCTGTCATCGCGGCCGGCCGCCTGGGGCATGCCCGACCTTCAGGCCGCTCGGCCGCGAGGTCCCGCGAGCAGCCACACGATGAGCCCGATCACGGGCAGGACCAGTATCACCACGATCCAAAGCACCTTGGCGCCGGTTGAGGTACCGCTCTGGACGACATTGACGATGGCCCAGATATCGGCTGCGAGGATGAGAAGACCGATGAGGCCCCCTACTTCGATTCCCATGGAATTCTCCTGTTTTGGGTATGGGTTAAGTTTCGGACTTCGGCAGACGCCGAAACACTAGCGACCGAGACCACGGGCCGGGGGCATCAGAAGTCTCTCCAGGCCTTTGTCAGTGACTCGGCTGCGGCTTCGTAGGCCCCGGCCAGTCCATCCTTCACGTCATCCCAGGTCTCGGACGAACTGTGCTTGATGCCGCCATACCACTCAGCCAACTCTGTCCTTTGCCGGCGCAAGGCCCTGAGCTGTGTCTTGGATCGCGCCCGGACCTCTTCGGTCATCTCGGCGCTCTTGCGCTCCAGCCTGTTCTCCAGTTCGTCAATTCGGGTGTCGAGTCGTGTCAGCGTCGCCTTGACCTCTTGAGTCACCTGGTCGCGCTTCTCGAAGGAGTAACGTTTCATCGCCTCGAGCGCTTCGGCGCTTTCCCGCTTCACTTCGTCGACTGTCGCACTGTCACCTTGCGCGACAGCGGGATACCGCACGAGAAGCGCAGCCAGGATCATGAGAGCGGCAGCGAGCGCCACCCGAACAAGGCGCGGATCGGATTGTTCGCACGGGATCGTTGTTTTCATGGTCTCTCTCGGTTGCGAGTAAATGTTCCGGTCGCAGAGGCGGCCGCTCTATTCGCCGGGGTGGTTCACGATCGCATCTCTTGCCTGGGGATCACTTTGATTGTGGAAACACCGACTTCACGGCGTCGTTCATCTCGGTCCAGGCAGAGTCGAGCGAGGCTTTCAGTTCTTCCCAGGAATCGTCGTTTGCCTCCTGAAAGTCCCTCAACTTATCGCTCAAACCCCTCTGCCGCGAGCGCAGATCGTCGACCTGCTTTTCATAGGCCAGGCGCGCATCTGCCTCGGCGACCTTCGCCTTGGCATCGAGACGGTCAATATCGGATTTCCAAGCTTCCATTTGCGCATCCAGGCGTTGCCGATAGGCGTCTTTCGTGGTCATGGAACTCCTAAGTCCTTTCTCGTCAGGGCCTGCGAGTATACGCGAAAAGGCGCCACCCGAGGCCAGTTAACCCTCGGGGCCACCATCAATGCGCCTCTATACAATCACAACAAACCGGGGCCGACATTGTTCCCCGGGGCCTCTTCCGATTGCTCCCGACAGTGCTGGCCAGCAGTTGCCACGCGCGGCCGCTAATCCTGAATCGACATGAGGTCGTCTCGTTCCGACTTAATCTCGGCTTCGATTTCGCAGATATACTCGGCGATAGATGAGTCTTCGGCCTGGGCCCGCGCCCTGGCGAGTGCATCCAGCACGGCCTGGTCCGAGGCGGCGAGCGCCCGCAACAAGACCTTGCTTACATCTTCGGCCCACAGGGCCTTCAAGTGCGTTGCAACCGTCTGCAGCAGCAATTGTTCTCCCGGAACGAGGGTCGGAGTTTGCGCCTCCTGGTGAACCATGCCGCGCAGGGTCGAAGCCCGATCGATACGGCGGCTGGCCAGGGATGCGAGAGTGGCCTCGGCTTCGGCGTTGGAAATTCGATCGGACGCCGTCTGGTACTGGTTGGACGCCTCTTCCAGAGCCGAAATGGCATCGTTCAGTGCCACCCGAAATTCGCTTCGCCACACTGACATCTCGGTGTCCCTCGGTTACCGCGGTGGATCAAGGCACATTCCTTGGCCAGCGATCCGGCGCGTGAACGCGCGTCGCGCGGGCCTGAATGTCCCCTAGGGTCACAACAACGAACCAGCCGATCGGTTCCCGGAAGTCACCGCTAGACTTCGATGACGGAACCATTCGATCGATCGCGTGTTTAATTGTCGTCAGTCGGGCTCGACAACGCCACGATCAGGGGCGGGCGTCACCGATTGAGTTCGTCTTCCTTTTAGGAGAGCCACCGCAATGACCTTTCAGCTTCCTCCCTTGCCCTATGGGCCTTCGGACCTCGAGCCTCACCTGTCGCAAGACTGTCTCGAGGTACACCACGAGGCTCACCATCGCGGTTATGTCGAGGCGTTGAACGAGGCCTTGGAAGGAAAAAGCCCAAGCCCCGCCTCGCTGAAAGAGGCGGTGCGCGCGACCCAGGACCAGGGCGAGGCGAACGCCGTCTACAAGAACGCGGCCCAGGCCTGGAACCACGAGTTCTTTTGGGCCTCCATGTCGCCGCAGGTCGAGCGTCCCGATGGGCCCCTGGCCACGGCGATCGAACAAGGTTTCGGATCGTTCGGCGACTTCGCGGACCGTTTCGTCGAGACCGCGACAGGGCATTTCGCCAGCGGGTGGATCTGGCTGGTCAAGGGCGACGGGGGCCTGGAGGTCGCGACCACGCGCAACGCGGACCCGATATTCACCTCCGATAAGCAGCCTTTGCTGACCTGCGATCTATGGGAACATGCCTACTACCTGGACTACCGGAATGAGAAGGAACGGTTCTTTCGCGCCTTTATCCACGATCTCGCGAATTGGAACGCGGCGGGCCGGCGTTTTGACGACAGCGCCTAGGCGCCCCCGAGACACGAGACGATTGCGAGCCGTAAATTAGAAATTGAAGATAGAGCAATACAAACCATGACAACCGCCCTGCTCGTCGAAGATCGCCGAATTGCCGATGGGGACCCGCCCATCGAAGATCCTCCTGCCGACCTGCCGCCCGGCCCCGAAGAGGCACCGCCAGAGCAGCCCCCGCCACCCCCGGCCGAAGACCCTGGCAAGCTGCCGGTAAAGCTCCCGCCCAAGCGCTGATTTTCGGTGCCGGCGAACCCTGTTCGCCGCTCATTTTGCTTGCGGTCGTGCCCTACGAAGCGACCCGGATAGCGTGGCCTGCCTGTTATGTCGAATGAATGAGGAACAATGAATGTTCGAGATGAACCTGGCCCCGCGAAGGATCGTCCCGACCGGCGACGACAGCCCGGCCGGCTCCCTCATGAAATATGTCTGGCGGATGAGCGGGACCCATCAGGTCTGGGTATGCCTCTTGGCCGCGGGCGTTGCGTCCCTCAGCATGGTGCCTTTGGAACTGCAAAGACGGATCGTCAACAATGCCGTCGGCGATGCCGACCTCGACCTGCTTGTCATGTTCGGTGCGATCTACTTGGGTGCCCTGCTTTTGCAGGCTTTCCTGAAGTTTGGTCTCAGGGTCTATCAGGGTTGGCTGGGTGAAAGCGCGGTCCGGTACAGTCGCCAGCACCTGGCGAGAATTCACGAGTGTCGCAACGACGGCAGCGAAGAGGATTCCGGCGGCCAGGCCGTCTCGGTCATCGGCGCCGAGATTGAAAAGCTCGGCGGCTTTGTTGGCGAGGGCCTTTCCCAACCGGTGGTCAACCTCGGCATCGTGGTCTCGGTCTTCGGCTTCATGGTGGTGGTCGAGCCGACCATCGCGCTCCTTAGCCTGCCGTTCTTCGCGCCGCAACTCTTGGCCATCGCCTGGGCCCAGCGCGCGATCAACAAGCTCGTGGAACGGCGGGTTTCGATGATGCGCGAGATGAGCGACACCATTACGTCGCTCCCCTTGGATTGCACCGACATCGAGGACTCCGAGCTACCGGATCAGCTCCAATCGATCTACGGCAATCGGATGAAAACCTACGTCCTCAAGTTTGCCGCCAAAGCGCTGGCCAACCTGATGAACGGGCTGGCGCCCTTGAGCGCTCTCGTCATCGGCGGCTATCTTGTGATCCAGGGCGAGACCACCCTGGGTGTTGTCGTGGCCTTCATTTCCGGCTTCGACCGGCTTGCCAACCCGCTGCGAGAACTCATCGCCTACTACCGTGTGGTTGCCCAAGCCGCTGTCCAGCACCGCATGATCGCAAACTGGATGTGATCGAGAGATATCAAACTTTCACCCGGGGTCCTGGTCGATCCGACGACGCCGGGCGCAACTCACGCCCCGTTCCGCAACGCGAGAGGCAGGTCATGTTCAATTCCGCAGCGCTGATTATCGATGCCGTCGTTTCCGATCTGGCGGACTGCTATGACCGGGCATTCGGCGAGATGATGCCGCAACGGCGAGATGCGCTGCAGGTCATCGCCCGCAACGCCCTCGAGCGGATCGCCGATGCCGACGCCCTCTATCACAACCTGGAACATACGGTCATGGTCACACTGGTGGGCCAGGCCATTCTGCGCGGCCGCAAGATGAAGTCCGGGGCTGTCACCCCCGACGACTGGCTACATTTCATGGTCGCACTTCTCTGTCACGATATCGGCTATGTTCGCGGCGTCTGCCTGGGGGACCGGCCCTCGGCGGTCGTATCCCAGGAAGACGGCACGCTGGTCGAGCTGCCCAGGGGCGCCTCGGACGCCGCACTGACTCCCTACCATGTGGATCGCGGCAAGATTTTCGTGAGAGAACATCTGGGCTCCCTGGAAGGCCTCGACCTTGACCGCATCACCAAGGCGATCGAGTTGACCCGCTTTCCCGTGCCGGAGGATGGAGACCATGACGACACCGACACGGAACCGGGGCTCGTCAGGGCAGCGGATCTCATCGGACAGCTCGCCGACCCGCACTACATGCGAAAGATCAACGGGCTTTACCACGAATTCGTCGAGACCGGGGCGGCAAGGAAGCTGGGCTACGGATCGCCCGCCGATCTGGCCGAGGCTTACCCGAAGTTCTACTGGAAGGCCGTGCGACCCTACATCTCCGACGCGCTCGAGCTGTTGCGACTTACCCAGGAAGGCAAGCAGTGGATCGCCAATCTCTATGCCCATGTTTTTGCCGTCGAGCATAGTGAAGTGAGCCTCGGCCCCGAACTTCCCTAGGGCTCCCGTGCTATCGGCCCCAGGACGATCAGGGCCCCGGAAACTGTGAAGACTCGAGGACATGGACCAACGCTCATTGATGCCGCGACCTCGGACCGGCGGACCCAACGCCAAGTGTTTCACGAGAATGCAGTCGACGATCACCGGCAAGACCGAGACCTATCGGCGCCCGGCCACGCCACCGATAAAATCAGAAGGAGCTGTGATTCATGAAGACATTGGAAGCATTCGCAAAACTCAAGGAAGCTCAAATCGAGGAGTGCCGTGCGCAGATCGACCGGATCGCGGCGATGGTGCAGCAAGCACAAGTTAAATTCGAACAGGGACGACTCAAGGCAGAGCAAATCGACGCCAAGAGCCTTGCCGCGCAAATCGAGATGAGGCGTGCGCAGATCGACCAGATAAGAGCGCAGACAGATCTGGCCCATGCTCAAATGGACCAGTTCGAAGCACGGAGTGACCTCATCAAGGCGGAGGCGGCGCGGAACGATGCGGCAAACGGCGAACCAGCGGGCAAGCCGATGGTCCAGATCGACCAGAACTACGAGCAGGCGAAGGCGGAGCTGATTGCGACGATCGAGGCGCTCGTCGCCGCGGCCGCCGCTTTCCAAGCCGAGGTGGAGAACTGGTCATCGAGTTAGACAGCGCGAGAGCGATTGGAGGGCAATGAAACGTTAACAGTCGCGCCGAATGCGGTGCGGACGGCGTATGATCAAATTGAGCTTCGAGCGTCACCGCTTGACTCTCGAAGTGAGTCGCCCTTCGCTGTGGCTCTATGCCAGGTTCACTTTGAGTTTCCGAGACATCGAAGACCTATGGGCGGAGCGGGGACTGGATATCTCCCACGAGCCCGTTCGCCGCGGGTTCTTGAAGTTTGGAATACTCATCGCAGCCGCCTTACACCGTGCCCGTCCCAATCCCAGTGATCACCGGCACCTTGATGATACGGTCGTCGTGACTCGGAAACGACGCTACTGGCTCTGGCGCACCCCAGACAATGAGGGCGAAGCATCGGACTTCCTCGTTCAGAGGAAGCGTGATGCGAACGCCGCGATGAGGCTCATGAAGAAGCTGCTCATGAAGCACGGCTTAGCACCGAGCCGGATCGCAACCGACAAACTGCGGCTCTACCCGTCGGCCTTTTGAGACTTGGCCCTCTCGGCAGAACACGATCGCGGTCCGAGGGCGCACACTAGAGCCGAGAACTCGCATCAGCCGATCCGAAGACGCGAACGCAAAATGCAACGCTTCAAGTCGCCAGGATCAGCACAGCATTTCCTCTCCATCCACGCAGCGACCTACAATACCTTCTATCACCAGCGCCATCTCAACAGACGTCTTTGTTTCAGGGAGCTTCGAATCGCAACGTTCGACGTTCGGGCAAGCGCGAGCGTCGCCGCCTGATCAAGGTCCGCTGAAGGTCGAGCTTTCGGATATGGAGTTAACGTGTCAGTGCCGTACAAACTGTTACCCATGTCTCCGGGTCGGACATCTGAGCGGTGGTGACCCCGGCAGGATTCGAACCTGCGACCTACAGATTAGGAATCTGTCGCTCTATCCAACTGAGCTACGGGGCCGCGCGGGCGGTTTTATACGCCAGAATCGAGGTGCTGCCCAGGGGGGTACCGGTCCCAAAGAACGAAGCCTAAGGCTCCCCCACCTCAACCTCGGCCTCGACGGGGTGCTTGAAGTCATCGCCGAAGTCAGCCGCACCCGGAACCCGGTCCCGCAGCTTGGCGAGGAAACCTTCGAGATAGCCCTGGGGGACCGAGAAGGTCGTGCTGCCGCGGCGGCCGACCAGCTTGCCGGTGAAGGGGCCGCGGCGGGCGATGGCGGCCAGTTCGGCGAGCGGGAGCGAGACCGCCACATCCTCGTGCAGGATGCAGCCGAAGTAGCCGCAGACCGAGACCCGCCGGTCGAGGGGGCTCACAGACAGCGGCCAACCCTCGCTGTAGGCCGCATGGACGTACCACCAGCCTTCGATCTTGAGCCTGAAGAAAAGCTGCACCAGGGCGCCGTCGCCGGCCCGGCGGTCGCGGTGAAAACCGCGCAGCAGATAGATATGGCCAAAGGGGCCGTTCGGCTTGATCCGCGGACCCCGGGTGGTCCACTGCCCGGCGTGCGGATCGTAGCTTTGCACCGTCGCGTTGTAGACCGCCTGGGCATCGCCGGGGTCGGCTTCGTTGCCGAAGGTGGCACAGCCCGGCAGGCCGAGGACCAGTATCAGCACGAGAACCAGAACAAACAAACGCTCCATCGACGGGTCCTTTCCTCGCGTCGGGAGCACGGACATCCGAGCCACAAATGTTCGCTATTTGTTCTAGTTTATCGAAACCCACGGGACGCGCAAGAGAAATTGCGACCGCAAGGCGAAAACCCGGATCCAGGGAGCGGAGAGCAGGCGATCGGGCCGGTCAGGCGTCCTTGGTCGCGGCGAAGGCCGCCAGGGCGCGGGCGCGCGCCGCCCCGTGGTCGACAAGAGGATCGGGGTATGTCCGGCCAAGCTCGACTCCGGCGGCGCGGCGCACCTCGGCCGGCGCCTCCCAGGGCGCATGAAGATATCGCGCCGGCAAGGCGGCCAGTTCCGGCAGCCAACGCCGCAGGTAGGCCCCTTCGGGGTCGAAGCGCCGGCTCTGGAGGACCGGGTTGAAAATCCGGAAATAGGGCGCGGCGTCGGCGCCGCTGCCGGCGACCCACTGCCAGCCGGCCGGGTTGTTGGCCGGGCAGGCATCGACCAGACAGTCCCAGAACCAGGCCTCGCCGGCACGCCAGTCGATCAGCAGGTGCTTGGCCAGGAAGGACGCGACCACCATCCGCACCCGGTTGTGCATCCAGCCGGTCCGCCAGAGCTGGCGCAGGCCGGCATCGACCAGGGGATAACCGGTCCGGCCCTGTTGCCAGGCCGCGAGCCCGGCCGGGTCGGCGCGCCAGTCGACCCGGTCGAAGGCGGGCTTGACGTTGGCCCTGTGGAGATCGGGGTTGTGAAACAGCAGGTGATGATTGAACTCGCGCCAGCCCAGCTCGGCGCGGAACTTTTCGCTGTCCGCCGGGGCGAATTCACCAGGACCGGCGGTCGCGGTTTCACCGGCGAAGTCGAGCGCCCACCAGATCTGCGCCGGGCTGATCTCGCCCCAGGCCAGGTGCGGCGAGAGCCGGGAGGTCTGGTCGAGGTCGGGCCGGTCGCGGCCCCCGCCGTAACCCCGCAGACCGCCGGTCGCGGCCAAAAAGCCGGCGAGATTGGCCCGGGCGCCGGCCTCGCCCGGCTGCCAACGCTCGGCGAACCCGGCGGCCCAGTCCGGCTGGCGCGGCGCCAGCGCCCAGCCCTCCAGGGCGTCGCTGGCCGGGCTGACAAGCGCCGGCCGCAGGCTGGGCGGCTGGGGCAGGGGTGCGCGGCCGGGCAGATTGGGACGGCAGGCCTTCCAGAAGGCGGTGAAGACCCGGAAAGGGGTGCCGCCCCGGGTGGTCATGGCCCAGGGCTCGACCAGGAGGCTCGCCTGGAAGCTCCGTACCGCCAGTCCGCGGGCCTCGAGGTCGGCCTTCACGGCCCGATCGGTGGCCAGGCCGGCCGGGTCGTAACGCCGGTTCCAGTGGAGCGCGGTCGCGCCGGTCTCGGCGATCACCTGGTCGAGCACCGGACCGGCCAGGCCGCGGCGGAGCAGGAGGGTCAGACCGCGGGCCGCCAGGGCGTCACCCAGCGCCGCCAAGGAATGATGCAGCCACCAGGCCGAGGCGGCGCCCAGGGCCCGATCATGAGCCTGGTCCTGGTCTAGACCCTGACCGGGGCGCCGAAAATCAGCGGGCGCCCTGCCCGCCTCCAGGATGAAGAGCGGCACCACCGGCCGGCCGTCGGCGGCGGCGTTGGCCAGGGCCGGATTATCGGCGAGCCGGAGATCCCGGCGAAACCAGACGATGACGGGCGGAGGAGACAAGGGCGCGCTTCTCACTGGGGGAGCCGAGGGTTATACGCCTCGCCGCACCGAACGGATCCGCGCCCTCGGGCGACTAGTCGAAAAGCCCGTCGAGCGGCAGGTGGTAGTAGACCGAGACGATCTCGACGCCGGGGTTGTCGTCGCCGATGCCGGCGTTGGAGATGTGGCTGATGGCAACGCCGAGACGCGAGCGGTCGTCGAAGCGGTAGGCCAACTCGAGCTGCGAGCGGAATTCGACCGCGCTGCCCAGATCCTTGCCGTCGCCTTCGATGTAGCCGCCGGCGCCGATGCTGGGGGTCAAGACCACGCGGCGGCCAAAATAGAGGTCGATCAACAAGCCACCGCCGGCCCAGACGCCAAGATCGCTGGTCGCCTCGACCCCGGCCCAGGGCTTGAAGATCCAAAGCCGCTCATCGTGCCGGTACTCGAAGCGGAAGTCGACGGCCTCCTCTTCGCGTTCGTTGACATCGAAATAGCCCACGCTGAAGCTGAGGAAGGCCGGGTCGTCGTCGTCCTGCGCCCGGGCGCTCCCGGGCAGGGACAAGGCCATGACAGCCAGAACAAGTGCGATTAGACGCGCCATGGACGATCGCGCCATGGTCCCCTCCCCATACAGATCCGACGCCTGAACGGCGCTCCCAGTCAAGCCGGCCATCATAGGCACTGGCCAGGGCTTGGCAAGATGACGTCGTCGGGATTCACCAGGCTCGGATAGGGCGCCGGAAAGGACCGCTATTGCCCGCGAAAGCGGTCGGTCGCCGCCACCAGGGCCCGGCGGATGCCCGGTTCCATGGCCGAGTGGCCGGCATCGGGGATCATCTGAAAATCGGCCTCGGGCCAGGCCCGGTGCAGTTCCATGGCCGTCACCGGCGGGCAGACCACGTCGTAGCGGCCCTGGATGATCACGGCGGGGATCGCCCGGATCGCGTCGATCCGCCCGAGGATCGGATTCTCGAGAAAGAACCGATGGTTCAAAAAATAGTGTGCCTCGATGCGGGCGACACCGAGCGCGGTCTTGGGGTTGGCGAAGGCGGCCTGGGCGCCATCGCCGGGCAACAGGGTCGAACAGGCCCCCTCGTAGCCGCTCCAGACCCGGGCGGCCGGCATGTGGACCGCGGCGTCCGGGTCGATCAGCCGCTGGAAGTAGGCGGCCAGCAGGTCGCCGCGCTCGTTGGCCGGGATGTGGCTGGCGAAACGGTCCCATTCCTCGGGAAAGAACTGGCGCATGCCCTGGATCCACCAGTCGATCTCCGCCTGGCGACAGAGAAAAATACCGCGCAGAACCAGCGCCGAAACCG
Source organism: Kiloniellaceae bacterium (assembly GCA_021776195.1). The sequence goes on from JAJFGK010000099.1 coordinate 20,532, forward strand.
CCGCCGGGTGGAATTGAGCATAGGCCAGGGCCAGGGTGCTGCCCCAGGAACCGCCGAAAACCAACCACTGCGCAATGTCCAAATGGTCGCGCAGGCGCTCGATATCGGCCACCAGCTGTTCGGTGCCATTGGCCGCGACCGAGCCGAAGGGCTCGGAGCGGCCGGCGCCGCGCTGATCGAAGACGACAATGCGGTAGTGTTCGGGGTCGAAGAAGCGCCGGTGATCGGGCGAAGCGCCGGTGCCGGGGCCGCCGTGCAGAAACAGCGCCGGCGCACCGGCCGGGTTGCCGGAGACTTCCCAATAGATCCGGTGACCGTCGCCAACCTCTAGGAAGCCGCTCTCATAGGGCTGGATCGGCGGATAGAGATCCTGTCCCGTGCTGTCTTCACGCCCCTTCATGGTCCCGCTCCCTGCTGCCGGCTCCGCTTGCCGCCCGATCCCAGGCCGCCCATCCCGGTCGTCCAACCGCCGGACGGCGCGCCTTGACGGCCTGTCGCTGCAGGTCTTATCCCATATCGCATGACACTGCCAGTCTCCCCAGATGCCGCCCCGGCCGTCTCTCCGGTCATCTCCGCTGCCGTCTCCCGGGCCCGTCTCCCCAGAATGAGGATCAAGGTGGCAGGGCGCGCGGCTTGCCTGCTCTGCCTGGCGCTCTGGAGCGGGCCAGCCCCCGCCGTCCAGTCCTCCGAGGGCCAGCCCGCCAAGGAGACGTCGCCGCGCGAGGGCCCGGTGATGGTCCGGGCGGTGCCGGATGGCGGAACCCTGGTGCTGGAGGACGGGCGCGAGGTCCGTCTGGTCGGCATCCAGAGCCCCAAGCTTGCCCGCGAAACGGCAGGCTTGCCGGCCTGGCCGCTGGCCGAGGAGGCGCGGGATCGGCTCGCCGGCCTCGCGCTCAACCGACCGGTCGAGCTGGCCATCGCCGGCCGCCGGCTCGACCGCCACGGGCGCGTCCTGGCCCAGGTCTATCGACTGGACGGCCAGTGGCTCCAGGGCCGCTTGCTGGAAGGGGGCCTCGCCCGGGTTCTCAGCCAAGCCGACACGACGTCCCGGGTGGCGGAAATGCTGGCCCTGGAACGCGCCGCCCGTGACGCCGGCCGGGGCCTCTGGGCCCTCGACTATTACCGCGTCCTGCCGGCGGCCGAGAGCGCGGCGGCGGTCGGGCGCTTTGCCCTGGTAGAGGGTGTGGTCCAAAGCAGCGCGGACCGGCGCGGCCGCGGCTACCTCAACTTCGGCGCCGACTGGCGCGACGACTTCACCGTCACCCTGGCCCCGCCCGTGCTGCGCCGCCTCACCCGCGAGGGATTCGATCTGGCGGCCCACGAAGGCCGTCGCCTGCGGGTTCGGGGCTGGCTAAAATCCTTCAACGGTCCGATGATCGAACTGACCCACCGCGAACAGATCGAGGTTCTCGACGAATGATGAATGCCCTACGCCCTCTCGGCACTTTGATCCTCGCCGCACTCCTGCTCGGCGCCTGCGCCACGGCGCCCGGAACCGGCCGCACAATCTTCACCGGCGGCATGTCCGAGGCCGACGAAAAGGCGCTCGGCTTCGAGCAGCACCCCAAAATGACCGCCGAGTTCGGCGGGACCTACGACGACCCCAATCTGGGCGCCTACGTCTCCTCGATCGGTGCGCTGCTGGCCAGCACCTCGGAGCTGCCCAATCTCGACTTCACCTTCACGGTTCTCGATTCGCCCGTGGTCAATGCCTTTGCCCTGCCCGGCGGCTACGTCTATGTCACCCGGGGCCTGCTCGCCATCGCGGAGAACGAGGCCCAGCTGGCCGGGGTCATGGCGCACGAAATCGGCCATGTCACCGCGCGGCATTCCGCCGAACGCTACGGCCAGAGCGTGATGGCCAACATCGCGACGGCGGGCCTGGGCATTCTCGGTGGCGCGGCGGCGGCCAACGTCGGACAGACCATCGGCGGCCTGGCGGTGCGCAGCTATTCGCGCGACCAGGAGTTCGAGTCGGATATGCTCGGTGTGCGCTATTTGACCCGCGCCGGCTACGACAGCGCCGCCATGGGCGGATTCCTTGGTCAATTGAGGGCCAACAGCCGCCTCGAGGCGGAACTCGCCGGGCGCGATCCCGACCAGGTCGACGAGGTCTCGCTGCTGCAGACCCACCCGCGCACGCTCGATCGTATCCAGCGGGCGGTGGCCCAGGCGGCGGTCAAGAATCCGCCCAACCCGATCATCGCCCGCGACCTCTACCTGAGCAAACTCGACGGCATGATTTTTGGCGACAATCCAGACCAGGGGCTGATCAAGGGACAACGCTTTATCCACCCGGCCCTGCGCTTCGAATTCACCGTGCCCCCGGGCTTTCGCCTGGCCAACAGCGCCAGCACGGTGGTGGCGGCCAACAAAGAGGGCGCCTTCATCGTCTTCGACCGCGCCGACAAACCTTATCGGGGGTCCATCAAGACCTACCTGACACAAGTCTGGGCCGCCAAGGTGGGTCTCGAGAATGTCGAGGCCATCGAGATCGACGGCCTGCCGGCGGCCACCGGCCGGACGCGGCTGGAGACCCGCAACGGACCGCGCGACCTGCGGGCCCTGGCCATCCGCGCCGGCGGCGGGACGATCTACCGTTTCCTCTTCGTCACCAAACCGGCGGATACCAAGCGCCTCGCCAAGCCCTTTCAGCGCACCAGCTACTCCTTCCGCCAGATCAGCAAGGGCGAAGCCGCGGCGATCAAACCGCACCGGCTTCGCCTTCACCGGGTCAAGCGCGGCGAGACCGCTCAGAAAATCGCCCGGCGCATGCCCTTCCCGGACTTCCAGCTGCAACGCCTTTTGGTCCTCAATGGGCTCGAGCGCGCGGGCGAAGTGAAGCCCGGCATGACCCTCAAGATTATCGCGGAGTGAAAGACACAAAAGGCGAGAAGCTGGTGCCCGGTTATGCTTCCAACCGATCGACCAGCTCGCCGTCGCGCCTGAAGCAGCCGGCGATGAGCGGTCCGCCGAAGCCGCAGCCGCCATCCAGGGTCGCCGTGAAATCGGTCAGTTCCAGACCCGGCCGGTCCGGCGAGAAGCCGCGGATCACCCGATTAAAGCCGCTATAGGGCGCCTGAATGTCGCCAAAACCCGCGGTCACCCACCAAAAGGAATCCTTTTGCGTCTCCAAGGGTCGCGCGGGGTCGAGGCCGGCGTTGACGAACAGCAGTCCGCGGTCGCGCGGCGCGGCCGCCTGCTCGTCGTCCTCGTCGCCCGGATCGACGGTGTAGGCGGCCCGGCGCAGCGCGCCGAACAGCTCGTAGTGGCCGGGCCGCGCCTGAATGGCCTGGCGCAGCTGGCTGGTCCAGCGGGTGAGCTGCATCGGCCCGGCGCCGGCTTGATGCAGACCGTCCTCGGCATAGAATCCGTAAGCCTCGAGGGTGGCACCGAGGCCCTGATCCAGCATCCATTCGAAAACGCCGCGCGGATCGGAGGCAAACTGCAGCTGCAGCAGCTTTTGCCACATCTCCTCCTGACTGCCGCGCAGGTAGGCCACGTTGCAGGCAAAGCTGAGAGGCAGCGCCAAGACCTCGCGGCGAAACAGCAGGAGTTCGTCCAGGGTGTCGCGAACCCCGATCCCGCGCCCGACCATGTTGCCCAGGTAAACGATGCGGTCGCCATGGAGCAACCGCGGCCCGAGCGCCTGATGCAGGGCTTCCAGCCGTCGCGCTTCGCCGTGGATCGAGGAGACCGCCCAGACGCGCCTCGCGCCACGCAAGCGGGCAAACCTTTGCGGTTTTGGGGACACGCGGGGCGACGAGCCTTTCTCGTTGATGGCCGGTTCCAGCGGCGCGGCCGAAGGAACCAAGGCGGATTGCTCTGCCATGCCCCAGTTTAAGCGGCGGAGAGCAAGGCTTCCAGTTTTTCCGCCGCCGCGAGCTCGTCGATTTTCTCGACAGCGGCCAGTTCGCGCGCCAGGCGGTCGAGCGCGGCCTGGTACATCTGGCGCTCGCTGTAGGACTGATCGGGCTGATCGGCGTTGCGATGCAGGTCGCGCACCACCTCGGCGATGGAGACCGGGTCGCCGGAATTGATTTTGGCTTCGTACTCCTGGGCCCGGCGGCTCCACATGGTGCGCTTGACCCGGCTGCGGCCCTTCAGGGTGGTGAGGGCGGAATCCATCATCTTGCGGCTCGAGAGCTTGCGCAGGCCGGAGTTGGCGGCCTTTTCGATCGGCACCCGCAGGGTCATGCGGTCCTTTTCGAACTTGACCACGATCAGTTCGAGCGAAATTCCGGAGATCTCCTGCTTTTCGATGCCCAACACCCGGCCCACGCCATGGGTCGGGTAAACCACGTAGTCGCCAGCCTCGAACTCAATCTTTACCATTGTTGCCATCCATTCCCACTCGACCGGCCGGACCCTGGCGTGAGCGACGATCCTGTCAGCCCGACTCCGCCGTCTACCTTGGTTTGCTGTCGCAACCAGTGTCGATTTTCTGATTGTTGACCGTTGTTACACGCAAAAACCCAGTGCCACACACAAAAAGAAAGAGCGGCTTGCCCAGCCCGGTAAGGCTGCAACCGCCCTTTTTCCCAATTCCTACAGTGGTATACCACAAAATTAGCTACAAAGCAACGCTCAGAAGCCTATCCACGGCCCCACAGAGCCATATCTGAGACCGGGCGGCGGAAAATCAAGCCTATTCCCGCCTGCCGGCCATTGCCCCGCCTGCCGACTGTTTCGTGGAGTCTCATTCGTCACCCTTGCCGGGGGCGGCGGTGAAGTACTTCTTGTACTTGTCGGCTTCGCCGTCGTACTTCTCGGCGTCCGCCGGCGGCTCGCCCTTACGCGTGATGTTGGGCCAGGTCTCGCTGTACTCCCGGTTCATCTCGAGCCAGTCATCGGTCTGGGGGTCGGTGTCGGGGATGATGGCCTCTGGCGGGCATTCCGGTTCGCAGACGCCGCAGTCGATGCATTCGTCCGGATGGATCACCAGCATGTTCTCGCCTTCATAAAAGCAATCCACCGGACAGACCTCGATGCAGTCCATGTACTTGCATTTGATGCATGCCTCGGTGACGAGATAGGTCATCGTTCGTCTTCTCCCTTGCCCGAGTCCACCTTGCCCGGGTCCACCTTGCCCCATTCCGCCCAGCGACGGTCCGCGCGCTTGTAGCGCAACCCCGTCCCTAGCCCAAGCCCAAACGTTGCCGCGCGCGCTGCCGCGCCAGACCACTGTCCCGATCGGTGACGTAGAGCAGTCCGGCCAGGCGCCGCATCAGATTTGCTTCCATAGCATGCAGCGACGCATCGGCATAGACGGTCTCCCATAGCATTTCCATCAATCCGATCCGCTCTTCTTCATCGAGACGCTCCTTGATCTCGCGGGTCCAACTGTAGAACTGCACCGACTCCGTGACTGCCTCCAGCGCCCGTTCGACCAGTGTCTCGGCGGCGGCCTCCGCAAGATCGAAGTGGCCGGCGAGAAGCGCGACGATTCGCTGGCGTTCCGCGGCCGAAAAGTCATCGTCCATGCGCGCCGCCTCGACCATCAGGGCCGTCATGGCGAGAGCCAGGCCATCATCCGACGGCTCCTGCTCGTCGAGCTGGGCGGCCTTGCTCAGAAGCTGTTTCAGACGTGCGATCATGGGTCGTTCTGGTATCAGCCGCCCGGGTGGCGTGCAACCCTTCGCGGCGTGCGGGATTGCCGGCTTGAGCGGGGTGCCGCGATCGCTTAGCTTCGCCGATCCAACGATGCCCGGCACGGCCCGCTCCGAAGGATTTCAGGCATGACCCAAGACGCCCGTCGCTACGCCCCCGCGGTGGCCCGCAACCGCGATTACATCGTCGCCATCCTGCGCGAAATCCTGCCGCCCCAAGGACTCGTCCTGGAAGTGGCCAGCGGCAGCGGCGAACATGCCCTGGCCTTTGCCGCCGCATTGCCCCAGTTGACCTGGCAGCCCAGCGACCCCGCGGCGGCCGCGCGGGCCTCGATCGCGGCCCACGCCGCCGGTGCGGCAATGACCAACCTGCGGGCACCCTTGGATCTCGACGTGACGGCGCCCGATTGGCCGCTCGACCGGGCCGACGCCCTGCTCTGTATCAACATGATCCATATCTCGCCCTGGCAGGCCACCGAGAGTCTCCTGGCCGGGGCCGCCCGGGTCCTGGCGCCGGGCGCGCCGCTCTTTCTCTATGGTCCCTACAAGCGCGACGGCCAGCACACGGCCCCCAGCAACGCCGCCTTCGACCGGTCGCTGCGCGCCGAAAACCCCGACTGGGGGGTGCGCGACCTGGAAGCGGTGAGCGCCCAAGCCGCGGACCAGGGACTGGCCCTCGACCGGGTGATCGAGATGCCCGCGAACAATCTTTCCGTTATCTTCCAGAAACAATAAGCTTCGGCCTTCCGCCGCGCCCGAGAGGACCCCGCAATGACCGAGAAGTCGAGCCACGACAACGCCTTCACCGCCGAGAGCCTCTACGGCCTCAATCCCGAGACCACCTACGCCGGGGCGCTCTCCTTCCTGCGGCGGCGCTACAGCAAGGACCTCGGGCCCGCCGACGTCGCGGTGGCCGGCGTGCCCTTCGACACCGCGACCACCAACCGGCCCGGCACCCGCTTCGGCCCGCGCGCGATCCGCCAGGCCTCGGTCAACCTCGCCTGGGCCCGACCCTATCCCTGGGACTTCAATCCGCTGGACCGGATCGCGGTCATCGACTATGGCGACTACGAGCACGATTTCGGACGGCCGGAACAGGTTCCCGATGCCATCACCGCCCACGCCCGCCATGTCCTGGAGCACGACACGGCGCTGCTGACCCTGGGCGGCGATCACTTCATCACCTATCCCCTGCTGAAGGCCTATGCCGAGAAGTACGGCACCATGTCGATGATTCATTTCGACGCCCATTCCGACACCTGGTCCGATGACGACGGGCGGATCGACCACGGCACCATGTTCTACCACGCCGCCAAGCAGGGCATCGTCGACCCCAGCCGCTCGGTCCAGGTCGGGCTCAGGACGACGAACGACGACACCATGGGCTTCCACGTCCTGGACGCACCCTGGGTCCACGCCCACACGATCGAGCAGGCCGTCGCCGAGATCCGCCGCGTGGTCGGCGACCATCCGGTCTACATGACCTTCGATATCGACTGCCTCGACCCTGCCTACGCGCCGGGCACCGGAACCCCGGTCTGCGGCGGACTGACCAGCAATCAGGCGCTTTCGATCCTGCGCGGCCTGGGCGGCATCAACCTGGTTGGGATGGACGTGGTCGAGGTGGCGCCGGCCTACGATATCGGCGAGATCACCGCCCTGGCCGGTGCCACTATCGCCTTCGAGATGCTCTGCCTTTTCGCCTTCAACAAACCCGAACGGCCGGCTGCCTAACAAAAGGCCATGCCCCAGGCCTATCCCGAGTCCTATTATCTGGCGACCGCCAAGGGCCTGGCGGAACGCCCGGCCCTGGCCGGGGACCTGGATTGCGATGTCTGTGTCGTGGGCGGCGGCTTCACCGGCCTGTCGGCGGCACTGCATCTGGCCGAGCGCGGCTACGACGTGGTGCTGCTGGAGGCCGAGCGGATCGCCTGGGGCGCCTCGGGGCGCAACGGCGGCCAGCTCGGCTCGGGCCAGAGGGTCGGCCAGGAGGAGCTCGAAGGTCTGGTCGGCCGGAACGAGGCCCGCCGGCTCTGGGACCTGGCGGAGGCGGCCAAGGCCGCGGTGCGCGACCGGGTCGCGCGCCACGATATCGACTGCGATCTGAAGGCTGGATCCCTGGCCGTCGCCTACAAGGCCGGCGACATGGACTGGATGGCCCGCAACGTCGCGCTGTTGAACGAACGCTACGGCTATGACCAGGTCTCGCTGCTGTCCAAGGCAGCCCTCGAGGAGCGCCTCGCCTCGTCGATCTACCACGGCGGTTTTCTCGACCAGGGCGCTGGCCATCTGCATCCGCTGAACTATGCCCTGGGCCTGGCCCGCGCCGCCGAGGCAGCCGGCGCGCGCCTCTTCGAGGGCAGCCCGGTCACCGGGATCAGCGGCGGCGAGAAGCCCTGCGCCACCACCGCCGCCGGCAAGATCAACGCGCGCTATCTGGTGCTCGGCTGCAACGCCTATCTGGAAAACCTGGCGCCGCGCATCGCCGGCAACATCATGCCGATCAACAACTTCATCCTGGCCACCGCGCCGCTGGGCGAAGCCGGCGCGCGGGCGCTGATCCGCGATGACGCCGCGGTCCACGACAGCAAGTTCGTGGTCGACTACTACCGCCTCTCGGCCGACCACCGCCTGCTGTTCGGCGGCGGCGAGACCTACCGGCGTGCCCTACCGGCCGACATCAAGAGCTTCGTGCGGCGCCCCATGCTGCAGGTCTTCCCGCAACTTGCGGACACCCCCATCGACTATGCCTGGGGCGGCACTGTTGGCATCACCATGAACCGCCTGCCCGACTTCGGGCGGCTGGAGGACACGATCTTCTACGCCCAGGGTTTTTCCGGCCACGGTGTCGCCCTGACCACCCTGGCCGGCCAGGTGATCGCCGAAGCCCTGGCGGGCACGGCCGAACGCTTCGACGTCATGGCCCGCCTGCCGACCCGGCGCTTTCCCGGCGGCACTCTCTTGCGCGCCCCGGCGCTCGTGCTCGGCATGCTCTACTACGCTCTCCGCGACAAGTTGTGAGGCCTGAAATGCGAAGCATCGGTGTCGTCCTCTTTCCCGAGTTCGAGCTGCTCGACGTCTTCGGGCCGCTGGAGATGTTCGGCCTGCTGCCCGAGGCCTTCGAGATCCGCCTGGTGGGCCAAACCGGGCCCCTGGTCGCCAGCAAACAGGGGCCGCGCAGTGCGCTCGACGACACCTTCGCCGACGATCGTCACTATGATCTGCTGCTGATCCCCGGCGGCCGCGGCGCCCGGCGCGAAGTTGAAAACGAGACCCTGTTGGCGTGGCTGCGCCGCAAGGCCGAAGCCGCCGAGATCGTCACCACGGTCTGCACCGGCAGCGCGATCCTGGCGCGCAGCGGTCTGCTGGATGGCATCGGGGCGACGACCAACAAGATGGCCTTCGATTGGGCCGCCTCCTTTGGGCCGGATGTCCGGTGGCAAAAACAGGCGCGCTGGGTCGAGGCCAAGGGACCGGCCGGCCACTTTTTCACCTCATCGGGGGTCTCCGCCGGCATGGACATGAGCCTGGCGGTGATCGCCCATCTCGAGGGCGAAGAGACCGCGCGGCAGGTCGCGCTCTGGGCCGAATACGACTGGCACGACGATCCCACGTGGGACCCCTTCGCCGCCGCCCACGGGCTCGCCTAGTCGGGCACGCCTTGGCCGGATAAGGCGCGCCGGCGCCCTGCGCCGGAACCCGGGTCAGCGAAAGGGCGGCCCGGCCATCCAGCCGACCAGGGACAGGCGCTCGCCGGCGGTGACCGGCTGCACCCGGTGCAGGACATAGGCCGGGAAGACGATGAAGGTGCCGCGGGTCTTCACCAGGGTCATGGGCTCGGGCCCATAGCGCACCTGGACCGCGCCGCCCTGGTAGGCGTCTTCCGGCGAGAGCTGGACGATGAAGCTGAGCTTGCGGGCGACATCGGTCGATTGCTCGGTACCGAAATCGGTGTGCCAGTCGTAGTGCTGGCCAGGGGCATAGCTTGCCAGTTGCAGCGGCTCGCCGAAGCCGGACAGGTCCATGCGGTAGGTCTTTTCGTTGACCTTTTTCACAATCTGGGCGGTCTTCTCGAAGATCCACTGGGTTTCCGGCGTGGGATGGAGCCAGCCGATCCGGCTTTCGCGATAGGACCGGTCGTCGCCGAAGTTCGCCGTGCTCGCCTCTTCCTGGCGCAGGGTGTCGCGCAGCGCCAGGATCCGGTCGCACTCTTGGGGCGTGAAGAGGCCCGGCGCCGCCTTGGTGGCGGCCCAGTGGTTCGGCATGGATTGGATCGTCGCCATGATCTGGCTCCGCTGTGGCGTCGCCGGTCTGTGTGGCACAGACCCGGGCAGGTCTCAAGGCACCCCCCCCCCGCCCCTGCGCGGCCATTGCCTTCTAGGCCCGGCTCTTCTAAAGGGTTAGGGAGCGTATTGCAGGAGGACCATGCGATGGAGGGCTCCGACGACAAGCCGGCACGCCGCAATCGACACGCTTTCGAGACCCGGGCGATCCACCAGGGCTATGACCCCGCCCGCGCCGAAAACGCGCTCAACCCGCCGATCTACATGACCTCGACCTACGTCTTCGACAGCCTGGCCGACAGCGCGGCGGTGATCGGCGGCACACAGGCGGGCTATATCTATGGCCGCGGCCACAACCCGACCCAGACGGTGCTTGAGACCCGTCTGGCCGACCTGGAGGGCGCCGAGGCCGGCCTGACCCTGGCCTCGGGCATGGGCGCGGTGGGCGCCACCCTGCTCTCGCTGCTCTCGGCCGGCGACCGTCTGGTCGCCCACCACACGCTCTACAGTAACACCCATGCCCTGGTGACCCAGGCCCTGCCACGCTTTGGCATCGAGGTCGCACTGGTCGATTTCAACGACCCGGCGACCCTCGAGGCGGCTCTCGCCAGCCCAGCCGCAATGGTCTACTTCGAGACCCCGAGCAACCCCACGGTGGAGATCATCGACATCGAGGCGGTGAGCGCCCTGGCCCACGCCCAAAGCGCCACAACTGGGGGCGCCACGGTCGTGGTCGACAGCACCTTTGCCTCGCCGGCGGTGCAGCGCCCGATCGAGTGGGGCGCCGATCTGGTGATCCATTCCCTGACCAAGTACGCCAGCGGCCACGGCGACGTCCTGGGCGGCGCGGTCCTCGGCAAGACCGATCTGGTGGAAGAGGTCCGCGCCCACGGCCTGCGCTACATCACCGGCGCCGTCATCTCGCCGATGACCGCCCACCTGGTGCTGCGCGGCCTGAAGACGCTGCCTATCCGTATGCGCCAGCACGCCGAAAACGCCCTGGCCGTGGCGCAATTCCTGGAGGGCCACCCCAAGGTCGCCTGGGTGCGCTACCCCTGGCTGGAGAGCCACCCCCGCCATGCCGTGGCGCGGCGTCAGATGGCCCATGGCAGCGCCATGATGTCCTTCGGCCTGAAAACCGGCTTCGACGGCGCGGTGCGCATGCTCGACCGCCTCGATCTGGTCTACCGCGCGGTCAGCCTGGGCGACGCCGAATCGCTCATCATCCACCCGGCCAGCCTGCTCCAGGCCCGGGCCAAACTGCACCCGGGCGAACAGGGCGGCGCCGGCGTCACCGACGACTTGATCCGCTTCTCGGTCGGCCTGGAAAACCTGGACGACCTGATCGACGACCTGACCCAGGCCCTGGAGGGGGTGTAGGAGGCCGGTCCAAGCCCCGTCTCGCTCATGACCGAAGCTTGAGCGGCGATTATCCACTTGACAAACCCTGTCCCATATCCTGTGTTGACGCACTGACTCATTCATAAGGATCAGGCTCGGAGACTTTTTCATCGGCCACAGTCGCCGATTCGCGCCGGTTCTTCGGCTTAATCTCCAAAAGACCCCTGATAGCATCCTCGGTTTTTAGGGGTGCGAGCGATACTGGCTTGGCCTTAACACGCTGTTCTTCAACGGTTTTTCTAGCCTTCCTGGCTCCACTCATTGGCATGGTCCATGAATTGGTGAAAGGTATTGCAATGCCCACCGGGAATCGTTACGGTCCCGGACATGACCACTCCAACCATTCCCCAGATCATTGTGCAGATTGAGGCGCGCGAGAAGGCAGCTTATCGGAAAGGCTGGCTGGATGCGGTCGCGAGCATTGTTGCTGCCGCAAGCCAGGAAGCACCAGCCATAACCAAGCCAGCGCCGTCGTCTGAGAAGCCACGCACTGAACCGTTGCGGCCAGAACGCCCGATAGTTGCGGTGATTGAGGATATCGTGAAAGAACGGCCTGGATTGCGTGGCGTCGATATATTCCGGGAGGCTGTGAACCGCGTCGAAGGCTCCGACTTCAAGACGATGGACCGCACCGGCCGAACGGCTTTGATGCGCCTGAAAATGCGCGGGAAGATCAGGACGCAAGAAAAGCGCTGGTATCCCGTGGCGAATGACACCATGGAAACGATGGAGGAGATAAGTTAGGGCCAGCGGTTGGATCACTGGCCCCTGAGCCCGGGTGGCGGAATCGGTATACGCAGGGGAGTTGGATTCCCCCGGCCTCACGGTCATGCAGGTTCGAATCCTGTCCCGGGTACGTCTCATAGTAAGAGGTAAAAGTTGACTTTGGCTTATGCCCTCGTGCCGCAATTGGTAAGACGGGGCGGGTGCTAGCCCGCTGCCCGACGGATCGTTCCCTAGGGCTGTCCAAGTTCGAATCTTGGCGGGGGCACAAACCAAAGTCAACCCTAAACAACTGAAATGGCTCAGTTTTTTCATAAAATCGAGTCGGATCAATGGCTTATTGGGCTCTTTAGTATGAGCCGCTTACCCTTTGCTGAGCGGATCACGCCGGCCATCCGCTCGCTGTCCGTCAACTTTCTTGTGTTCCAGCGGCGCGAGAACTCGGCCAAATAGCGCGGCAAATGCCGTTCGCTAACGTGATGGGAAGTGCCGATCAGGCCGCGCCTCAAAAGGCTGTGGTAGGACTCGGCAAAATTGGTGTGCAGGATCACGGCACGGACATAGTGCGTGGAATGGTCAACCGTATGGTGGGCATGGAAATGGTCGTCCAAGCCTTGATAACTCAAATGTGCGTCGGTGATGATGGTTGCTGACTTGTCCACAATTGGCTTGGCAACATTCTGCAATGTCTTTTTGCGAACGTTCGGCACAACGGTCGCAACGGCTTGGCCCTCACGGTCGATCAACGTCGTAACCGCGACCTTCTTCCCGGCCTTAGAGCCAAGCTTGCGACGGTGCTAGTTGTTCTTTGCTTTGCCGCCGACGAAGGTTTCGTCCAGCTCGACCACCCCCCCGTCTTGGCCCAACATTCCAGCCAATGGCTCTTCCGCCACGGCTAATCTGACCCTGTGAGCTAAGAACCACGCAGTTTGATAACTCACACCCAACTCGCGCTTTAGCTGATTAGAACTAATGCCTTTCTTAGACGAACACATCAAGTGAATTGCCAAAATCCATTTCCCCAGCGAAATGGAAGATTCCTCAAAGATTGTATCCTTGCGAACGGTGAACTGTGAGCGGCAATGATAACACTTCCAAAGACCATAAACGGGCTTGCCTTGGGGATGCTTTTTGCTGGGCTTGGTTTTTTGGATGGCAAGCTTGTTTATGCGGTCCACCGCACCACAATGCGGGCATGCCGGCCCGTCCGGCCAGCGCAACCCTTCGATCAATTCAAAAGCCTTGGCTTCATCCGCAACGATAGTGGCCAATTCTGCTAGGTTCATGGTGGCGCCCTCCTGCATATCGATTATCTAGATATTGCGGTGGGTTTGTCAAGTGGATAACCGCCGCTTGAGCCCTTCGGGGTCATAGGGCGCCCGGGTGAGCAGCCGGGCCGGGCGCCAGTCGCCGACGATGGGTATCTGGTACGCGGTCTCGCCATCGAGCGCATCGGTTTCGACATAGCCGAGTGCCAGGCTCTTTTTGACCGCGAACCCGTAGCCGCCCGATGTCACCTCCCCCACGACCCGGTCGCCGAGCCGGATCGGTTCGCTGCCGAACGCGTCGTGCTCGGCATCCACCTCGAAGCAGGCGAGCCGCACCCGGGGCCTTTCCGTCGCCATCAAGGCGAGGGCATCGCGTCCGACGAAATCACCCTTGTCGAGCGCGACGAAGCGATCCAGACCCGCTTCGAAGGGCGTGTAATCGCGCGAGTATTCGGTGAACCAGCTTCCGTAGCCCTTCTCCAGCCGCAGGCTGTTCTGCGCCAGGGAGCCGGCAAAGCCAACGCCGGTCGCTGATGCCACCTCGCACATACGGTCGTAAACCGCGCCATAACCTTCGGCCGGCAGGTAGACCTCGTAGCCGGCCTCGCCGGTATAGGAAATCCGGATGACCTCCGCTGGAAGCCCCGCGCAGATGACGCGGCGCTGCGCGAAGAGCGTCAAAGCCTCGCCTGACCAGTCGTCCCCGCAGAGTGCGGCCATGAAGACATGGGCCTTCGGACCCGACACCGAAAAGCCCGCGAGCGCATCGGACAGGTCCGTGAGCTCGACACCTTCGCTCGGCAGGTGCGCGTCGAAGCGCCGGCGATGAAAGAGCCGGGCCGAGCCCGAGCCCACGAGCAGGAAGTCGTCGGGGCCCAGACAGGTGACGGTGAAGTCCGCGATCAGATGTCCGCCAGCGTCGACCATCGGCGCGAGCGCCGCCCTGCCGGGCCGCGGCAGCCGGCTGGCGACCAGACGATCGAGCCACGGCGCGACACCCGGCCCGCTGACCCGGTACTTCGCGTAGGCCGAGGTATCGATGATCCCGCCCTGCTCGCGCAGCGTGAGGCATTCGCGCTCGGCGGGCCCGAACCATGCGGCGCGCCGGTAGGCAAAACCGGGTTCCCGCTCGGCGGCGCTGGCGGCGAAGTAGAGCGGGTTTTCCCAGCCATAGGAAACGCCGAAGACGGCGCCCTGCTCGCACTGCCGGGCGTAGTTCTCGCGAACCCGGTGGGGCCGACCGGACTCCATCACCTCATAAGGGTAGTGAACGCGAAAGCGCGTCGCGTTGTTCTCCAGGGTGCGCGCCAGGACTTGCCCGGCGGTGAAGTAGTCGCCGAAGCGCGCCACGTCGAGCGAGGGGAGATCGAATTCGGGCTCGCCATGGACGATCCATTCGGCCGCCGTCTTGCCGAGCCCGCCGCCCTGGGCGATGCCCGTCATGATGCCGGTCGCGCAGTGATAATTGCGCAAGCCCGGGACCGGACCGAGCAGGCCGACGGTGTCGGGCGACCAGATCATGGGGCCGTTCACGACCCGTTTTACGCCCGCTTGTGCGAGCGCGGGAACCCGCGCCGTGGCACGCTGCAGGTTCTCCGAGATGCGGTCGAGGTCTTCCGGCAGCAGCTCCTGGCCGAAGTCGAGCGGCGTCCCCTCGACGGCCCAGGGCTTGCCCTGGCGCTCGTAAGCGCCGACCAGCAGGCCCTCGCCCTCCTGGCGCATATAGTACTCGGCGTCGCGGTCGCTGATCCCGGGGAGCTCGCGGTCAAGGGCGGCGATCTCGGGGATCGTCTCGGTCACCAGATACTGGTGCTCCATGGGCTGCAACGGCAGCTCCAGCCCGGCCAGGCGAGCCACCTCCCGGCCCCAGAGTCCGGCGGCGTTGACGACATGCTCGGCATGGACCGTGCCCTGCTCGGTGACGACCTCCCAGGTGCCGTCCGGGCGCGGCTCGGTTGCCAGCACCGGACAGAAACGCACCACCTCGGCGCCGGCATTGCGGGCGCCCATGGCCAGGGCACGGGTCACCCCGCTCGGATCGAGATGGCCCTCGTCGGGCTGAAACCAGGCTCCGAGCAGCCTGGAGGCATCGATCAGGGGGTGCAGCTCGGCGATGCGCTTCGGCGGCACGAACTCGAAGGCGAAGCCCAGGGTGGCGGCCTTCGCCTCCATGATCTTGAGCTGATCCATCCGCTCGGGCCGCTCGGCAAGGTAGAGCCCGCCCGTGGTGTGGATACCGCAGGCCTGGCCGGTTTCCGCTTCCAGGCCGCGGTAGCACTGCATCGAATAGTGGTTCAGCCGGGCCATGTTGGTATCGTCGTGGAGCACGCCGAACCCCGCCGCCGCGTGCCAGGTCGAGCCCGAGGTGAGTTCGTTCCGCTCGATCAGCAACACGTCCGTCCAACCGAGCTTGGTCAGGTGATAGAGCGTCGAACAGCCGACGATCCCGCCGCCGATGACGACGACGCGCGCGCTCGATCTCATAGCAACTTCTCTTCGTAGGGGTAGGTGCAGAGGCGCTCGCAGCCATCCTTGGTGATGAGGACCTGGTCCTCGAGCTTGACACCGAAGGGCGCGCCCTCCTTGCCGGCGTAGCATTCGAAGCAGAGCACCGTGTTCTCCTCGATCTCGAGATCGGGCGCGGTCGCGCCGGCCTCGTAGAGATAGGGAATGCCGGGGCTCTCGTCCTCGAGGCCCGCCGGGTGCGCCATGGAACAGTAGCGCTGCTTCTTGTAGGCATCGGGCAGCGCCGGCGCCGCGCGCGCGAACTGCTCGAAGCCGATGCCGGGTTTAGCCAACTCCAGCATGCCGGTGACGCAGTCGTAGGCGACCCGGTAGGCCTCCTTTTGCTCCGGCGTCGCCCGGTCGCCGCAAAGGAAGGTGCGGGACACATCGATGACATAGCCCTCATAGCCGTTGGCATCGGTATCGACGCCGACCAGATCGCCCGGCTGCAGGCACTTGTCGGTGGCTTCCTGGAGCCAGGGGTTGGTGTTGCGGCCCGACGCGACCAGGCGCGTGAAGAGAAACTCGCCATGATGACGGATCAGCGAATCCGAAAGCGTCGCGAGCAGGTCGATCTCGCGGATACCGGGACGGATTGCCTGCGCGAAGTCGTGCAGGATGGCATCGCCGATGGCGCCATTGATCCGGAAAAGCGCGACCTCCTCGGGGGTCTTCACGCGCCGCGCGTCGGCACAGGCAGGCCAGGCATCGACCACGCGAATGCCGGCCTCGCTCAGCGCCGCGAAGCCGGTCGGGTCCAGCTTGTCGATCGCCAGGGGCTCGCCCGCCACGCCGAGCTCGCCCATGATCGCCGCGACCTGCTCGGCCCATCGGCGGGCGGCGTCGGTGGCGCGCGAGCCGGCCCACTGCCAGCTCACCGCCGTGCGAACCTGGGCGACCCGGCGCGCCGCGATATGTTCCGCCGTCACGAACTCGCACATCACCGGTTCGCCCGTGGCCGGCACGACGGCGTAGCGCTCGAGCGTGCTTCCGGTCCAGACCGCCATGAGATCGGTCCCGGTGGCGTAGCGGATATTGGCCGCGTTGTAGAGCAGCGCGACGGCGATGCCGTGGCGCTTCATGGCCTGCTGCAGCCGCGCCAGCCGTTCCCGGCGCAGGCGCGAATGGTCGATGTCCTCGCGCCGCGGCACCGTGAGCCGCTGCGGAAAGGGCCCGGCCGGTCTTTCGATTCCCGGTTCACCAACTGCCATGCTTTCCACCGCCATGCTTCCCACTGCCATACTGGGCGTCCCCTTCCAAACCGTGACCGAACCGTTCAATCGAGCGGTGCCCCGCCCGCTTCCGTCCGCCGCGCCACAAAGGCATCGAGCGCCTCGCGGCGGTCGGCCGGAAGCGATGGCGGCTCGTAGTCGTCCAGTGCCCGCCGGTAATGCGTGTTGGCGCGCCGCGCCGCATCCGGCGCCCCCTCGGCCGACCACTGCTCGAAGCCCTTGCCCTCGAACACCAGCGGTCGATAGAAGGCGCTCTCGTAGGCCGCCAGGGTCTGCGGGGTGGCGAAGTAGTGCCCGCCGGGGCCTACCTCGGCAATTTCATCGAAGGACAGGGTCTGCTCGCTGACCTCGACCGGTTCGAGGTAGGCGCAGATCGCCTGCAGCATATCGACGTCGAGAACGAACTTTTCGAAAGACGCGCAGAGCCCGGTCTCCAGCCAACCGGCGGCGTGCATCATCACCTGGGTCCCGGCGGTCACGGCGGCCCAGAGCTGGCCTTGCGACTCGTAGCCGGCCTGGGCGTCCGGCGCGTTGGCGTTGGTGAAGCAGGCGGCGCGGTAGGGCAGGCCGTAGCGCCGGGCGATCTGGGCGCCGATCTGGAGCGCCTTGTTGGATTCCGGGGAGGCGTCGGCGAGCGAGCCGGTGCGCATGTCGGCCGGCACCGTCTTCGCGCCGGACACGACCGGCGCGCCGGGGCGAACCAGTTGGGTCAGGACGAGCCCGGCCAGCATCTCCGCATTGGCCAGGGCGGTGGCCCCGGCGAGCGCGATCGGCATCGAGGCGCCGGCGACGGAAAAGGGCGTGATGATCGGCAACTGACCGAAGCGTGCCAGCTCGATCAGCCCGTCGGCCATCGCGCCGTCGTACTGCAGCGGGGAATTGGTGTTGATGATCGAGTAGGTCGAGGGGCTGCGGGACAGGCCCTCCAGGTCCAGACCCCGGGCGATGGCGATCATCTCCAGCACGTCGAGGACCCGCTGGCGCGAATGGCAAAAAACGTAGGGCACCTTGTCTGAGAGGGCGAGCATCGTGCGTGTCGATTCCAGGTGCCGCAGGGGGACAGGAACATCCATCGGCTCGACCGGAGAGCCGGCGAGCAGGTGGATGACATTGAAGTACTGCGCGAGCCGGATGAAGTCGGCGAAGTCGGCCAGGGTCCCGGGACGCCGGCCGCGCTCCAGATCGCTGCAGTTCGGCGGCCCGAGGACGGTGGCGAAGGCGAGCCGGTTGCCCCCGATGGTGACGGCGTGGGCGGGGTTGTAGGGCGTCAGCACGACGCTGCGCCCCACGGTCCCAAGCGCGGCCTCCACCATCTCCGCGGCGATGCGAATCCGCCCGCCGTCTGCCACGGGCGCCCCGGCGGCGCGGAAGCGGTCCAGCGCCGCCGAACTGTGGAAGACCACGCCGATCTCTTCGAGGATGCGCAGTGACTGCCGGTGGATCGCCTCGACCTCGTCGGCCGAGAGCAGGTCGAGGGGGCGATAGCGGTTCTCGGGCTGTCCCCAGGCACGTTGGTGGATCCTGCCGCGGTCCCGCCGGGGTCGTCGCGCACGCCGGGGCTCGATGCCGTCCGCCATTCTAAGGGGCCGCCACTTTACGGGTCCGCCATTCTATGGGTCCGGGGGGGCGGTCGGCCCGAACAGCTTGCGCCGTGTCGCCGGGTCCATCCGCACGCCGGGCCGGTCTTCGTAGGAGAGCACCAGGGACACCCGCGGCGACGGGCCTTCCACGGGCGCGACGCGGTGAAGTGTGTAGCGCCCATAGATGATGGTGAAGGAACCGCGCTTCGGAAAGCGCTGTTCCACGCGATCGGAGCGCCCCAGCAGCACATCGCGCACCGCGTCGAAGGCCGGGTCGTCGTCGCTGCGCAGGCGGGGCACGCATTCGAAGGCGCCGCCCGCCTCGGTCTCGCCGAGATTCAAGATCGTCGAGAACAGCGCCTGGTCGAAGTGCCAGGCGAGCCCGCCGCCGGTCTTGTAGGCCTGGACCACCAGCGCGTTGGACGGGTCGTCGTGCAGATAGAGTTCCGCATGGCCGGTCACGTCGGCGACAAAACGGCGCAGCGGCGGCCAGACATAGAGCGCGTCGAGCGCGGTGCCGCGCATCTGGTGATAGGCGATCCCGTAGCGGTCGGTCTTGCCGAGGATCCGGTAGGGATGGTCTGCTGGCATATCGTCGCCCGGCGGGATGCCGTAGGCCGTGTCCTCGCGCCGCGAGCGGTTGGCCTGCGGCATGAGCGTCTCGATTTCGCCCGCCAGGCGCGCGCAACCTTCGCCCGTGAGGAATCCTTCCAGGTTCAGCAGCCCGGTTTCGGCGAGCCCCTGGCTGGCCCTCTCGACAATGGCCAGGTAAGCCGCGCTCTCCGGGCGGTCCAAGGGGTAGGCCGCGAGGTCGACCGGACAGTCCTTCATGGTCCGTTCCCTTCCCGGCGACCGGTGACGGCCTCGAGCGTTTCGAGGAAAGCCTCGATCTCGCCCAGGGTGTTGTAGTGGACGGGCCCGACGCGGACCGCACCGCCGCTGTCCTGCACGCCCAGAAGCGCGGCGGCCTCGATCGCATAGAAGCTGCCGCTCCAGACGAAGACGTTCCGGTGCGCCAGGGCCCGCGCGATATCCGAGGGTGCCTGCCCCTGGACCGTGAAGGCCACCGTCGGGACCCGCCGGGTGAGCGCTTCCTGGGAGGCGATGCCCAGCAGGCGCAGGCCCGGGATCGCGCGGAGACCGCTGATCAGCCGCAGGGTCAGGGACATTTCATAGTCGAACAGGCAATCGAGCGCGGCGCGAAGAAGCTGCCGGCGGCCGCTGAAGTCCGCGTGTCGCGCCACCTGTCCACCGGCCATCGTCTCGCCGATCCAGGCGAGATACTCCACCGTGGCGGCGAGGCCGGCCAGGCCCTCGTGGTTCTGGGTCCCGGTCTCGAAGCACTGCGGCAGGGCCGACGGCGCGGCACGGACCTTGACCGGCTTGAGCCGTTCCATCGCCTCGCGCCGGCCCCAGAGGATCCCGACGTGGGGGCCGAAGAACTTGTAGGCCGAGCAGACCGCGAAGTCGCAGCCCATGGCCTGCACGTCGGTGATCGCGTGGGGCACTGCCTGCACCGCATCGACGTAGCTCCAGGCGCCGGCCGCGCGAGCCATCGCGCAGATCGCCGGGATGTCGTTCAGGGTGCCGATGAAGTTGCTGGCCGCGCTGATGCAGACCAGCCGCGTCCGTTCGCTCAGCAATTCCCCGAGCCGGTCGAGATCGAACTCGAAGGTTTCCGGCTCGAAGGGCAACCACTTGACCGTCAGTCCCCTCTCTTCCGCCATGAGCAGCCAGGGCGAGACATTGCCGTCATGGTCCATGGTCGAGAGCACGATTTCATCGCCGGGCGCCAGGCAGGGCCCGATGGCCCGAGAGATTTGAAAAGTGAGGCTCGTCATGTTGGCGCCGAAGACGATCTCGTCGTCCGAGGGCGCGTTGAGAAGATCGGCCAGGGCCGCGCGGGCCTCGGCCAGGATCTCGCCGGAGGCGCGCGAGGTGCGGAACGACCCGCCGAGATTGGCGTTGGCCTCCACCAGATAGCGGCTCATGCGGGCGAGGACGACCTGGGGAACCTGGGTGCCGCCGGGATTGTCGAGATAGACCCGCGGAACGCCATCATCGCGGAGCGCCAGCGCCGGGAACTCCGCGCGGACCGCATCGACGTCGAAGGTCATGGCGTTTCGCCGCCTCGGTTGGCCCCGGCACCGTGGGCGGGCCACCGAAGACGGTGCCGACGCCGGAAATCGGGTCTCAGACCGGTGCACGCCGAACCGGGGCAAGCCTTGCTTGGCCTCATGAACTGTCACCTCTCCAGGGCGTCTCTTCCATGTCGGTCACCGAGCCTAGCCGCCGCCTGTTTCATGCGTCTAATTCTTATTCTTACGTCTATTCATGAAAATTTTTAATGATAAGGTGACTCGCATGGCCCCCAAGCTCGACGTACGGCACCTGAAGATGCTGGTTGAAATCGATCGCTGCGGCAGCGTAACCAACGCGGCGGAGGTCATCGGTCTGACCCAGTCGGCCCTCACCCATCGCATCCGCGAGGCCGAGCGCCGTCTCGGGCTGGCGCTCTACACGCGGGTCGGCAAGGGGCTGCGGATGACGCCGGCCGGCGAGATGCTGGCCCAGACCGCGGCCCGGCTGCTCGACGAGTTGGAGCGGACCGAGCGGGACGCCATGGAGGCCGCCTTCGGCGTGGAGCATGTGGTCCGGGTCGGGCTCGGCACCTACACGCGCTACCATTGGCTGCCGGCCTTCCTGACCTATCTGCGCGCCGCGGAGCCCGGCCTGGAGGTGGAGGTGATCGCCGATGCCGCCCAGCGTCCGCTCGCCATGCTGATCGAGGGGGCCATCGACGTGGCGATCGTGGCGCCGGGAGAAAGGCCGGGCGGCCTGGGGTGGATTCGGCTCTTCACCGATGAACTGGTCGCCATCTCGCCGGTCGATCATCGCTTCGCCGCCGCGGGCCACATCGAGGCCGAGGAGATGCGCGACGAGGTCTGGATCACCTACGGCATGAAGACCGAGCCGGGCTTCGAGGGCGAGCGCTTCATGCGCCCGGCCGACACCCACCCCAAGCGGGTCGTGCGGGTCGAACTGCCCGAGGCCATCGTCGAATTGGTGCGGGCCGGCCTGGGGGTCAGCATCCTGACCCGCTGGGCGGTCGCGCCCCACCTGGACGCGGGGCTCCTGGCCGCCACCCGCCTGACGAAAGCGGGGCTGCCCATCGAGTGGGTCGCCGCGGTGCGAAATGCCGACGACGCGGCATCGCCGTCGCACCGGCTCGCGAATGCACTCGCCGCCTGGTGCGCCAGCCCCGGCGGCGGCTTCCAACAGGGCGCCGACAGCCGGCGGTGAGGCAGGGTGCATGGGGAGAATGGGGCCTCGCGGCGAGCAGGGCTGCGCCGTCGTCACCGACGACCTGACCCAGGCCCCGGAAGGGGTTAAGGGCGATTGGGCCGAGCGAGAAGGGGGTCGGGCTAGCGTGCCGCCGTCGCTTCCTCGACCAACACCGGACACGAAGGCTCGCACTTGTGCATGACCGTCGTTAGCAATCTGCTGACGATTTCACAGTCAGCATGATAACCCTTCTTGTAAGATACATGGCGCTCGCGGGAGAAAACCTCCGTGCTTTAGGTGATAGCAGCTCGGGCCTTTTCTACGAATGCATCTGCTAGCGCAGAATAGAACACAGCGGCATTCTCTACATCGGCTGGGAGCACGGTTAGCGCATTGCTGCCGTGGGCAATCTCGTTTCGCTTGCCCAATTGTAAGCCCAGTTCTTTCGCCGCACCACTAGCGGCTTCGCGAGCGCGAGCTCCATTGGCCCACTTTCTGACCGCTTTGTTCTTGCCAGTAGCATCGTCAAATGGAGGTGAGAGGCCAACAGTCTGAAACAGCTTTTCGAGGCGAGCCGGCGTGCAATTCCCAATCAGTAGTGTGAATGCGTCCGTATTTAGATGGAATCCCCTAACATCTTGGAAGCACTCGCCCAAATTTCTCTGGAGGGAATCGAAATTATACTTCACGCCGTTTATGGTTCCATCGTGCATTTTTGCCAAAATCGCACCAGAGCAGACCGCATGAGCATTTTTAACTGTATCGCTTAGTTCGCTATATTTCTTCACCTTTGAGCTGTGGTCCTGCAGAACCGCACTAACCAAATGTCGGACAAATAATTCAAAAGTTCCGTTCAGCTGCAACAAAAGTCCTCGGTATGTTGCTGCTGGATCAGACGCCTTATACTTAAGAATTTTAATCAGTTCTGTTTTGACTTCAGTCCTCATATTATCATATGCGTAAATCTCGAGCGCATTTGCTACAAAAAAATTTGTGAAACATTGGCGAATTTGTGCGTTTGTCAAAATTTCATCAATTTGACTTTGTGCGGTGGATCGCGCGCGCTCAATTGCATCCATCACAGCTCTCCGGCAATTGCCCCTTGTATTGCCGAAATTCGACCCTTGATAGCTGTTGCAGTGTTCGCCCGACCAACAATCAACTCGTAGGATTTTGCTTCCGGTTTAGCTAGTTCCATTACCGCAGATTTTACACAGGATTTCTTTGCCACGATCTCCGTAGACCTATCCCTCAATCGATGAAGTGCAATCATCTCAGCGTCGAAGAGGGGTCGCGATAGCCTGCCACGACCTTTGCTATTTGTAGGTGGCAAGCGAAATACATCAGCTTGAAAAACCTGTGTTGCGAGAGTCAACGTTCCCACAAAATCTGATTCTAGCTGTTCGATTTGGTCTTTTTCCGCGTGTCTATACTCCTTCATCGTATTGTCGAGCATTGATCGGACTGAGCCTGAGACTTTCTCTGGCTCGATAAAAGCGAAAAACCGCAAGACGATTTCAACATCGAGCATCCGCTTGAACAGGTTATTCTCTTTCAACAAATCAGAAGGACTTCCATCACTCAATGTGTGTTCCTCATGGGGAGGTATTTCCCAAGCATCCGTAAACTGTCGCATGCCTGCCAACTTGATAATGAGTCGATTGAAAGAGCCTGAGGAAATTGAGTTGCGCAACTCCTGCGGGTTCAATCGTTCGCCGCCTGTGTTCAGCCGTTCAAAAACTTGGGCACGGAGATCTAAATTGTTGGATTGGGACATCGAGCCGTCAGACATCAAGGTTATTGCCGAAACTTTCGCTCGCTCTAGGGCCCGTCTTATTAGGGGCGGTAGGTTCGCGAAACCGCGCCCATTCAATGACGGCCAAATCTTCAGACCGGTAAGATCGAATCGACCTTGGAGAAAGTCCACGATGGCACTTAATCTTTGTTGCCCATCCATTACTTCAAATGAACCAAGCTCTCTCTCGTAAAGAAATACTGGAGGTACGGGAACGTTCATGATGAAACTCTCTATCAGCTTTGATTTTTTATTATTGTCCCATCTGAGTCGACGCTGGTACTCAGGGCGCAAATTGCCCCACTTTCGACCTTCAATAAAGTCAACTACATGAAGCAAAAAGAAATCGTTCCGATCTTGAACAACACTAAGCCGCCCTGTTTCAAAGTGCTTTTCAATCGCTTTATCAGTGGCGTCCGATGGCACAACCGGCAAACTGATTTCAGCTTCCTCAAAAGCGTCATCCAAATCGTCTAGATCGCTCATGCTGTCCTCGTTTTTCTTGGCCATTCTTCTCGGGATAGACTCCCGATTTCACTGCCCCAAATGACGCGATTTTGATGAATGGGAATTACTCATGTTGAGATACTAAGCCAAGCTTCACAATCGCGCATTGAGTCAGGATAATCGGATTGTGGCTTCCAACCAAACACTGATTGCTTCCTCTCGTGCTCCTCTTTAAATCCGCTTGGAGTCGAACCTGGTGACCCGCGAAGGCCCTTACGGCTGACCGCTGTGGACCTGTGTAGGGACATCAGCGCTTGCCAATCCAGCAAACGGTCCTATGACTTCCTGCTAATCCAACTCACAATTCGCCCTTCAGGTGGCCGACAGTGGAGCGGTGTTTGTTGGTCAGCCGGCTCGCGCCGGCGTCGCGGCAGCTTACCAGGGCCAACACCTTGACCACGCGAATTTGGCGACCCTGTTGAAGTGTCAGAACAGCGCCCGGCTACACGGTCTATTTGGTCACCTTGATCAGTAAGGATGCGTTTGATTTTCCTGCCCGTTTGATGCTGAAACAAAAAAGACCGCACCCGCTCACCTACCCAAACGAGCGAGCCGCCTCCCCAAACAATGCCTCATCGGGGGTGATGCCGAGGCCGGGGCCGGTCGGAAGGGCGATGTGCCCGTCCTCGACCGCGATGCCGTTTTCCGGGTCGTAGTGACCCTCGATGTAGGGCTGGGCGATCCAGACGCCCTCGAGCCGTCCGGGCCGGACAGTCGCCCCTATGTGCGTACAGGCGGCGGCGATGATGTCGCCGCCCCAGGTGTCGTCGCAGCTGTGGGCCAGGCCGCGCGCGTCGCAGATGTCGCGGATCGTCCGCATAGGCCCCAGGCCGCCGACCCGGGTCACCTTCAGCCCGAAACCGTCGCAGAGATTGTCGCCGATGCAGCGCAGGACCGTGGGCAGATCCGCGGCGCTCTCGTCCAGGTACAGGGGATGCCCGAGCCTGGCACGGACAGCCTCAATCTCCTCGATCGTATCGCAGGGCTGCTCGATCACCATGGGGATCGCGGCACAGTCCCGGCTGACCCGCAGCACCTCGGCCCTGGACCAGCCCCGGTTCGCGTCGACGGCCAGCGCCATGGTCTCGCCGACCGCCTCCCAGACCTTGCGGACGGTCTCGATATCGATCTCCACCGGACGGCCGCCGGCCTTGATCTGAAAGCGCGGATAGCCCTCGCGGCGCTTCTCGCGCGCCAGCCGGGCGATCTCGTCGGGCGCGCCGATGCCGCTGGCATAGTAGGACGGCACCCTTTCCGTGGCGACGCCGCCGAGCAGCTCGGCCACCCGGATGCCGTGATGCCGGGCCACCAGGTCGTGGGCCGCGATGTCGAGTGCCGCCTTGGCGTAGAGATGCCCGCTCAGGAGGGTCTCCAGGCGGCGGCCCCAGGCGACCAGGCCGAGCGGCGAGCTGCCGATCAGCCCCGGTGCCATCTCCACCAGGGCCGCACGCGCGCCGCCGGCGTGTTGCGGCTGATAGGTCGGGCCCAGCGGGCAGGTCTCGCCCCAGCCCACCAGACCCTCGTCCGCGACCAGCTTGACGACGGTGGTCTCGAGCGCGTCGACCTTCGACAACGCCATGGTGTAGGGACCGCCCACCACCGGCAGGGTCTTGTGAAAGATGTGGATCTCGGAAATGCGCATTGCCGCGGGCCCCGTCCCATCGTTGCGGCAAAACGATAGGGGCAGATGGTCCCATTGCAAGGGCTGCATTGGCACAAGTGCTGGCGATAGAGGTGCGACGCCAGTCGCCGCCTCGCCCGTGCTAGCGGGGCGGGATTTCCAGCCAGAGTTCGAGCACGCCGGGACGCGGCTTCTTGCCGCCATAGGAGACGAAGGACCTGGCAGCGATAGCGGGCGCCTTGGAATCCTCATAGGCGAGGCTATTCAAAGCGTCATCGGTATCTCCGGCCAGGCGCTGGGCTGCCTCGCCGTCTTCCTCGTGGAAGAACCGGACCTCGTGTCTTCCCGCGGCCGCGCCCTCCCGGTCCGTGCCCGGCACGACATAGCCTTCGGCCTTGAGCGCCGCCGCCAGCGCCTCGGCCTGCTTGCGGCTGCCGCCGGCGAACTGGAGGAACACCGTCGTCTTGGTGCGCGCCTTGACCAGCTGTTCCTCTGCCTCCTTGGTGTCGGAGATGACGGACTGAATGGCGTCGCCCCGTTCCTGGTAGGTCTGTTCCGGCTGGTCCTCCGGGGCAACCCCTCCGGCCGTGGCGAGGGTGTTCAGCTGGTTCACCTGTTCGGCCAGAACGGTGAGCTGGTTCGAAAGCGATTCGACGTTCGAGACCAGAGGCTGCAGTTCCTGGGTGTAGGCCACGATGAGATCTTGTGAGGTGACGTTCAGCGTTTTGACCCGTTCGATGGTCTCGTCCAGGTTCTCGGCCTGAGGTTGGAAGTCGTCCAGTTGCTGTTCGACACGCTGGATGATCTTGCTGGCGCGCTGGGCCAGGATCCTGGTTTCCGTGACCCGTTCGGCGATTTCGGTGCGCTTGGACTGAATATCGCGATCGATCTCGGCGGTGATGTCCGACTTGATCTCGGATTTTATGTCTTCGACGATGTCCCAGCTGACAAATCCCAGCGCGCCGATCACCGCGACCCCGACCGACGCGTAGAGCCGGAACAGCGCCGGGCGAACCCGCTCCGTCACCCGTTCGGCAAGCTGGCGTTCCAGAAGTTCGAGCCTGTCATCGTCAAGATGCGCCATCGCGATCACCCCCTCTGGTCAAATCCCTTCCACCGCGGTTGGCCGGGTCACGCCATGGGAGGTTTAGTCGGAATTGAAATTCTGAGCTTGTCATCAACGATGAATACCAGAATCCGACAGGAAAGGCCCGCTCGATAGGCGCAAAGGAGGCGGCGACTGGGGATCAGGCCGCTTCGCCGAGGGCCTCGTCCAGCACGGCGATCGCAAGGTCGACCCGGTCCGGCGCGACATTGAGCGGAAAGGACAGGCCGAGGCTGGCGCCATAGCTCGGGTAGTTGAGAATGACGCCCTTCTCGAGGCAGCGAAAGAAAACCGCCTGGGCCAAGCGCTCGGCGGCCGCGGCGTCGCCGGACGGATCCCGCAGATCCAGGCTGGCCATCAGCCCCGCGCCGCGCAGGGCGCCAAGGACATCGCGGTGCCGGCCCTGCAGGCCCTCGAGACCGCCGAGCAGCCGGCCGCCCAGGGTCGCGGCCCGGGCCGCCAGCTTCTCCCTCTGCAGGATCTCCAGGGTCAAGAGGCCGGCGCGCGCCATCAAGGGATTCTTCTCGTGGGTGAAGTAGCCAAGATCGAGCTCGGGCGCGCTATCGAGCCGGCCGGCGGCAATCACGGCGGCGACCGGCAGGGCGGTGCCGCCCAGGGCCTTGCCGAGCACGGTCGCGTCCGGGACGACTCCGAAGTGCTGGCTGTTGAAAAGCGCGCCAGTCTTTCCGAGGCCGGCCGGGATCTCGTCGAAGATCAGCAGGCTGCCGTGCGCATCGCAGAGCCGGCGAACCTCCGGCCAGTACCAGTCCGGCGGCCGATAGCCGCCGTTGCCGATGGGCTCGGCGATAACGCAGGCGATGTCGCCTTCCCGTTTCATCGTAGCCTCGATGGCCTCCAGGGATGTCCTGGCCGCCGCCTCGGGATCGGGCGGACCCCGGTACGGGGGTTCCGACCGGGGCTTGAAGGAGGCGACGTGCAAGGCCCCCGGCAGCAGCGGGCCCAGGCGCGGGGAGCGGTGGCGCGCAACCGCCGTCAGCCCGGCCGCCCCCAGGCTGCGCCCATGATAGCTGTCGGCAAAGGAGATCGACTTGTGGCGCCCGCTGTGCACCCGCGCCAAGGCCAGGGCCAACTCGACGGCGGCGGCCCCGCCGGGAACCAGGAAGGTGCGACCGTCCTCACCCGGCCAAAGGACCGCCAGCCGTTCCGCCAGTTCGACGAAAACCTCGTTGGTGAAGCCGCGGATGTTGAAGGGAAGGACGGAGAGCTGATCGACCAGGCCGGCAATCAGATCCGGATGGCGATAGCCGATGTGGTGACAGTTGTTGCCGTGAAGATCGAGATAGCGCCGCCCGGCGTGGTCCTCGACGAAGCTGCCCTCGGCCCTGCGCACCGCCAGGTAGCCGGGCCGGTTGTTGGCCTGATGCAGGGTTCGGCTGGCATCGCGCTCGAGGACGGCGAGGCCTTCGTCCCCGGCCCAGCCATAGACCCACGCCGCGCGCCGTTCCTCCATCGTCTCCGTCATGTCCGCCTGGCTGCCTCCGTCAATCCGCCGCCCGCGCGAAAAGGCGCAAAGAGATGGCGGTGGGAGTAGCTAGATTTCGGGCCGCTGGGTCGTCAAGGCCAATTCGACCGGGCGAAGTTTCCCTGTCGGGCGGTCGCAATTGCGGCACAGGCGAATCGAGGGCAGGGTCCGGGCCTCTATAGCGCACTGCAGAGTCGATTTCCTCGAGATCTTCCGCAACTCAATCGATGCGAGGTTGGCGATATGACCCATGCTCTGACCCAGGCGCCAAGCGGGCCGGCACAGACCTTCCTCGGCTTTCCCTTGGCGTTGGATCTCGATGCGCTGGATGCGGAGGTGGCGATTTTGGGCATTCCCTACGGCATGCCCTACGGCCCCGCGGAGATGGCCAACGACCAGAGCCGCGCGCCCGACGCGATCCGTCAGGCCTCGGATCAATCGCATTACTCGCGGGAATGCTTCGATTGGGATTTGAACGGCCCCCTGGGCGGCGACCGCGAAATCAGGGTCGTGGACTGCGGCAACGTCACCGCCGACAGGAAGGACCATCGGGAGCACTACCGCCGGGCCGAGGCCGCCGCGAGGAAGATCCTGCGGGCCCAAGCGACGCTGGTCACCCTGGGGGGCGACCACGGCGTTCCCATTCCGGTCATGCGCGCGCTCGAAGAGGTGGCGGAGGGGATCACGCTGGTCCATGTCGACGCGCATCTCGACTGGCGCGACCAGTCGAAGGGCGAGCGCGAAGGCTTCCGCAGTCCCATTCGCCGTGCCTCCGAAATGGCTTGGATCGACAAGATCGTGCAGATCGGCATTCGCGGCAGCGGCAGCTTGCGGCCGGCCGAGGTGGCGGAGGTCAGATCCAGCGGGACGGACATCATAACGGCCTACGAGATGCACGATATCGGCATGGCCGCCGTTCTGGACCGCATTCCCGGCGGCGGCCCCTATTACCTGACCATCGACGCCGACGGCCTGGATCCGACGATCATGCCGGCGGTCATGTCGCCGACGCCCGGCGGGCTCACCTGGCTTCAGATCCGGCAACTGGTCCGGGGCCTGTTCGATAAGGGCCCGGTCCTGGGCATGGATCTCGTCGAAATCGCCCCCAGCCACGACCACGGCAAGATCACCTTGGTTCACGCCGAGCGCTTGATCTGCAACTTTATCGGCGCCTGCGCCCGTGCCACCCCCAAGGGATCTTCGAAAGATTAGATGCGAATCCTCACAGATCGCCCTTCAGGCGGTCGACGGCGCGGCGATGCTGCTTGGTGGGGCGGCCTGCGCCGGCGTCGCGGCGGGCGACCGGCGGCTGCGTGCCCTTGGGCTGGCGGGTCGTGGCGTCCGGCGGCGCGAGATCCTCATAAAGCATTTGGGCCTCGCTGGCCGGGCCCCGGCGGCTGGCCAGGGCCAGTATCTTGACGACGCGGATTTGACGGGCCTGGGGGAAGGTCAGGACATCGCCCGGCCGCACTGTCTGATGGGCCTTCTTGACCAGTTCGCTGCCGAGCCGCAGCTTGCCGGCATTGCACAGTTGGGTCGCCAGGGAGCGGCTCTTGAAGAAACGCGCATACCAGAGCCACTTGTCGAGCCGCAAGCTGGGGCCCGTCTGCTCGGCCACAGCTGGCTGATCGGTTCCGCTCAGTTGATCGCTCATGGCTGCTTGCGCCGGCGCCGGCGCGGCGGCTTGCTGTCGGAGGTCCCGGTCAGTCCCAGCGCCGTATCGAGACCGGCGAAGGGCGAATCGGGCCGGCCGGCCGATGGCCGCGGCGCGGCTGGCCTGCCCTTGCGTTTCGCCGCACCGGCCTTGCGGCGCGCGGGACGCTGAAACACCAGACCGTCGGCGGTTTCGGCGGCGGCGAAGCCGAGGCCCTCCAGCACGACGCGGAGCTGCGCCGGCTCGACACCCAGCATCCGGGCCAAACGACTGCTGGCCTTAAACGGACCCTGGGCGGCCAACCCCTGGACCGACTGCCAGAAGCGGTCGAGCAGCTCGGCGCGCAGCGCCACCCTGGCCCCGCCGGCACCGCGCAGGATCGCAAAGCCGAGCGCCAGGCAAAAAGCCTCGCTCTGTCCCTCCCGGGGCGTGAAACAACGAACCTCGCCGGGCAGCGTCGGCGGCTGGGTCTTGCGGTGCCCCAGCGACCAGAGCAGGGCGCGCCGCGCCAGGGCCCGCTCGTCGTTGGCAAGCGTCGCCAGGCGCACCGTCTGTGCGCCGACGACGACGCCGAGCGCGGTCAGGGCCTTGCGGTCGCGCTTGGTCAGGGCGGCGAGTTGTTTTTGCAGGCGCCGGCGCGGCAGGGTCCCGAGCGCCTCGGCGAGCTGGAAGGCGAGGCCGCGGGCGGCACCGCCGAGACCGGCCTCCTCCAGGCGGTAGAGCGGCGCCAGGGCCTGGCGCAGATCCTGGCGCAGCCAGGCCAGCAGGCGGCGGCGCAGGCGCTCGCGATCGGCGCCCTCGAGGAACTCGCTGGCAAGGGGCTCGACCTCCGGGGTCAGAATCCAGGCGCCGGCCTTCAGGCGCGCCACGGCCTCGCCGCGCCACAGCAGGCGGCGGCCGTCCAGGGCGAAGGCCTCTTCGCCATCCTCTTCCAGGCGCTTCAGGCGCTGCGGGACGGCCAGGGCCAGGGCCCGGCGGGCGGCGCTCATCAGCGGACGGGCGGCCTCGCCGGCCACCGCCTCGTCGAGCTGGAAGCGGAAGCCCTCCAGACGCCCGACCTCCTCGCCCTCGACCAGCAGCGCGCCGCTGTCGCGGACCGAGGCGATCAACTGGCCCTTGTCGCGCAGGCGGCGCACCAGGAGCGTGGTGCGCCGGTCGATGAAGCGCTGGGTCAGGCGATTGTGCAGGGCATCGGACAGGCTGTCCTCGATGGCCCGCGCCTTGGCCTGCCAGTCAGCCACGTCGTCCAGCCAGTCGGCCTTGTGGGTGATGGTGGTCCAGGTGCGGATCTGGGACAGGCGGGTGGAAAGCTGGTCGATGTCGCCCTCGGTCTGGTCGATATAAGCCAACTGGCCGGCGATCCAGTCGGCCGGCAGACGGCCGTCGCCCGCCACCAGCAGGCGGTAGAGGCGGCCGAGAAGCCGCAGGTGGTGGTCCGAGAGAATCTTGCGGAAGTCGGGGATCTGACAGACCTCCCAGAGCAACCGCACCCGGTCGCGGTTGTCGGCCAGGGCCATGATCTCCGCCTCGGCCATCAGCCCAACCAGGGCCTGGTGATCCTCGGTCCCCTTGATCCGGCGCAGCTCGGCGCGCGGCGGGCGTTCCTCCAGGCTGCGCAACAGCAGCGCCGGCGCCCGGAAGTCGAGCGACCGATTGCGCCAGTAGACCTGGTACTGGGGCTCGAAACGGTGGCTCTCCACCGACTCGACGGTCTGCGGGTCGAGCGCCGGGGCGTCCAGGGTTGTGCCGAAGGTGCCGTCGTTCAAATGGCGCCCGGCCCGCCCGGCGATCTGCGCCACCTCGGGCGCCGTCAGGCGGCGCAGCCGGTCGCCGTCGAACTTCGAAAGGGCGGCGAAGGCAACGTGGTCGAGCCGCAGGTTGAGCCCCATGCCGATGGCGTCGGTGGCCACCAGATAGTCGACCTCGCCGGCCTCGAAGAGCGCGACCTGGGCGTTGCGGGTGCGTGGGCTGAGCGCGCCCAGCACCACCGCCGTGCCGCCGCGCCGGCGCCGCACGTACTCCGCCGTGGCGTAGACCTCGGCGGCGGAAAAGGCGACCACGGCGGTGCGCGGCGCCAACTTGCCCAGGCCCTGACGGCCGGCGTGGGTGAGCTGCGAGAAGCGCGGCCTGGCGATGAACTCCGCCTCGGGCACCAGCTTGCCGATCACCGGGCGCATGGAGTCGGCGCCCAAGAACAGCGTTTCCTCGCGGCCCCGGCTGTGGAGCAGGCGATCGGTGAAGACGTGCCCGCGCTCGGGGTCGCAGGCGAGCTGGATCTCGTCCACCGCCAGGAAATCGAAATCGCGGTCCAGCGGCATGGCCTCGACGGTGCAGCAGAAATAGCGCGCGTTGCTGGGGACGATCTTCTCCTCGCCGGTCACCAGGGCGACCCGGCTGCGGCCCTTGGCCTTGGCGATCCGGTCGTAGTTCTCGCGCGCCAGCAGGCGCAGGGGAAAGCCAATGACCCCGCTGTCGTGGCCGATCATGCGCTCGATGGCGAGATGGGTCTTGCCGGTGTTGGTCGGGCCCAGGACAGCGGTGACGCGGCTTTGCGAAAAGCGGCTCATCGGTGCACGAGCTCTCCTGCTCTCGTTAAGAAGGCGCCGATTCTCCGAAACAACCGGGCCCGGCCCTTCCGGGCCGCGGGTGCCGACGGGGACCAAGGGTCTTGCAGCCGGCCGCCTCTTGACACATATCACTGGCAACGCGGGCCATTTCGCTCGCCCGACCAGCGACTCCAAAGGAACTGAGACCACCATGCCGGAAGAAACCCATTCCTTTCAAGCCGAAGTCTCGCGGCTTCTCGATATCGTTGCCAACGCGCTCTATTCCAACAAGGAAGTCTTCCTCCGAGAGTTGATTTCCAACGCCTCGGACGCCTGCGACCGGCTGCGCTACCTGGCCATTACCCAACCTGAATTGGCCGGCGACGGCGGCGACTTCGCGATCACGATCCAGCCCGACAGCAAGGCCAAGACCCTGGTCGTCGCGGACAACGGTATCGGCATGAATCGCGACGAACTGGTCGAGAATCTGGGCACCATCGCGCGTTCCGGCACGGCGGCCTTCATGAGCCAGCTCGAGGACAAGAAGGACGGCGCCGGCCTGATCGGCCAGTTCGGCGTCGGCTTCTATTCCGCCTTCATGGTGGCCGACAAGGTGACCGTCGAGACCCGCAAGGCCGGCGAGGACAAGGGCTGGCGCTGGACCTCCGATGGCCAGGGTTCCTATGCCATCGCCGAGAGCGACGAGACGCCCGAGCACGGCACCCGCATCACCCTGCAGATCAAGAAGGACCAACGCGAGTTTCTGGAAGACTCCCGGCTGCGCCACATCATCAAGACCTACAGCGATCACATCGCAATCCCGATCAAGCTGGCCGCCCAGGGCAAGGACGGCGCGGCGCCCGAGGAGACGGCCTCGGTGAACGCCGCCTCGGCGCTCTGGACCCGGCCCAAGTCCGAGATTGGCGACGAGCAGTACAAGGAATTCTATCACCACGTCGGCCAGTCCTTCGACGAGCCCTGGCTGCGGCTGCATTTCAAGGCCGAGGGCAAGATCGAGTACACCGGGCTGCTCTTCATCCCCTCGACCCAGCCTTTCGACCTGTTCCATCCCGACCGCAAGAACCGGGTGAAGCTCTACGTCCGGCGGGTCTTCATCACCGACGACTGCCCGGAGCTGTTGCCCTCCTACCTGCGGTTTCTGCGCGGGGTGATCGATTCCGAGGACATGCCGCTCAACGTCTCGCGCGAGCTGCTGCAGCACAATCCCCTCTTGGCCAAGATCAAGAGCGCGGTGGTCAAGCGGGTCCTGGGCGAGTTGAAGAAGAAGGCCGAAAAGGCGCCCGACGACTACGCGGCTTTCTGGACGACCTTCGGCCCGGTGCTGAAGGAAGGCGTCTACGAAGACCACGACCAGCGCGATACGCTGCTCGGGCTGCTCCGCTTCCGCTCCTCCACCCAGGCCGGTCTGACCAGTCTCGCCGACTATGTGGCGCGCATGAAGGAAGGCCAGGAGACGATCTACTTCATCAGCGGCGAGAAGGAAGAGACCCTGGCCCGCAGCCCGCAGCTCGAAGGCTTCGCCGCCAAGGAGGTCGAGGTGCTCTACTTCACCGATCCGGTGGACGACTTCTGGATCACCATGGTCCCCGACTTCGAGGGCAAGGCCTTCAAGTCGGTCACCAAGGCGGGCACCGATCTGGACAAGGTGAAGGCCGCCGAGAGCGACGCGGACAAAGACAAGGACGACGGCGACGACACGGCCAAGGACAGCCAGGTCGACGGTGTCCTGGCCTTCATCAAGTTGGCGCTGAAGGACGCGGTCAAGGACGTCCGCGCCTCCGAGCGCCTGACCAACAGCGCGGTCTGTCTGGTCGCCGACGAGGGCGACATGGATATCCACCTGGAGCGCCTCTTGAAGCAGCACAATCAGCTCGATCAGGCGAGCAGCCGGGTGCTCGAGATCAACCCGCGCCACCCGCTGATCAAGGCCCTGGCCGAGGGCATCGACAAGCCCGGCGCCGGCGAGGCGCTCGAGGACATCGCCTTTCTGCTGCTCGATCAGGCCCGCATCGTGGAGGGCGAGCCCCTGCCCGACCCGGCCGCCTTCGCCCGGCGCATGGCCAGCATGCTGGAGAAAGGCCTGGGAGTAGCCTGATCCCGCTCGCGCAGGTGTTATGGCTCGCCGCTTGCCGGGGATGCCCCGCTCCATGTTAGGCTGCAACCAAGACACGTGAGCGGCTAGGAATAGGAGTAGGGCCGCCAGTTGCACAGTGTGAGCTATCGGGGGGCCGGAAGTTGGAACTGCACCAGCTACGCTATTTCCTCGCGGTCTGCGAGACACTGAACTTTACCCGCGCGGCCGAGAACTGCCATGTGTCGCAACCGGCCCTGACCCGGGCGATCAAGAAGCTCGAGGAGGAATTGGGCGGACCGCTGTTTCGCCGCGAGCGCGCCCGCTCGCACCTGACCGAACTGGGCCGGCTGATGCGGCCCCATCTGGAGCGTTCGCTGGCCGCGCTGGAAGCGGCCAAGAACCAGGCCGAGGATCTGCAAAGCCTGGACCACGCCCCGCTCGGTCTCGGAGTCATGTGCACGATCGGACCGAACCGGCTGGTCAGCCTGATGGCCCGGCTGCAGAGCGATATTCCGGGACTCGATCTGTCGCTCCAGGAGGGCAAACTGACGGAGCTGACCGAACGCCTGCTGGCGGGCGACCTGGAAGTCGCCCTCTTGGCCTCGCCGGAGGAACTGCCGGAGCGGCTCGATTTCATTCCGCTCTACAGGGAACGCTTCGTTCTCGCCTTTCCGCCCGGCCACCGCTTTGCCGAACGTAACGCCGTGCGTATCCGCGACCTGCATGAAGAATCATACCTGCTGCGCCTCAACTGCGAGTACACCGCCCATATCGTGAGCCTGCTGCGCGAACGCGGGGCGCAGACCAACATCCGCTACCGGAGCGAACGGGAAGACTGGATCCAGTCCATGGTCCTGGCCGGCATGGGCAGCTCCTTCATGCCCGAGTTCCTGCCGATCTATGCCGGCCTGCCGACCCGGGTCGTGATCGAGCCCAAGGTCTCCCGCGAAGTCGGGCTGGCGACCATCGCGGGCCGGCGCTACTCCCCGGCGGTGGCTGCCTTCGTGCGGCTCGCGCGCAGCCACGAGTGGGGTGCCTGAGCGAATTCTGACGGCCAGGTCCACGGCGCGCGACAGCCACCAGAGCGCCATAACCCCCAAAACTGCCATAACCCCCGAATTTGCCATAACCAACGTGCATGGAATTACTAACCAGCAAGTATTTCACAACTGCCGCCTATATCCCCAAGTTATACACTAGTTTTAGTTGCGTGCGAGAGTGACGGCCGACCAGGGCCCCCAAGAGTCCTCGCCCCTCCCCTCGCCGCTCCACGGATGCTCGAACCTGGGAGACAACGATGGCCGATTATCTTTCCAAGGCGGATTGGCGCAAACACCTGAACCTGAAGGAACACAAGAACGTCAAGAAGACCGGCGTTTCGGATCTGATCGACGCCATCGAGAAGGCCAAGAAGGCCAACGATTCGGTCAAGCAGATCGAGGCTTACGACGCCTTGGTCAAGAAGGCCGAGGAGCTGAAGAAGGATAAGAAGTACAAGGACATCGGGACCCTCACCAGCTATCTCGACTCGATGATCCGCGACGCCAAGGCGGCCAAGAACAAGGTCCAGGTCGGCGAGGACAAGGAAGCCAACCCGGCCAAGAAGGTGGACTCCCCGCTGGTCGGCCAACTGATGCGGCTCAAGCAGCTCGACCGCGAGGGCGCCTGGAAGTTCATCGCGGCACCCGGCAAGCCCTCCAGCGGCCTGGTCCTCTCCAAGCGCGATATCACCGCCCAGGACCGCAAGACGGCGCTCGCCCTGCGCGGCAAGGCCGGCCCCTTCTTCTCGGGCCTCTGCTACACCGAGAAGGGCCGCTACGTCTTCGAACTGGAGGAGATGCCGCCCAAGGGGCTGGCCAAGGGCATCAAGTTTGCCGCCAAGCTGCACGCCGAGATGAACATCAAGGTTATGGTGCGCGGCGCCGGCATCGATGTGACCGACGAGGACGACGCGGACTTCGACGAGGTCGGTACCGAGGGTGAGCAGGGTCCCGCCGCCTCGAAGGTCGACTACCCGAGCCGCGAGGTCTGGACCCAGCGCCTGCAGAAGCTGGCGAACGTGAAGCCCGAACTCCGCGGCGAGGCCTCTTCCGGCATCCTGGGCCAGGTCAAGCTTCTCGAGGGACGGCTGGTCGCCGACGAAACTCTCGGCCCCGAGGAAAAGATCGAACAGCAAAAGCTGCTCGACAGCGTGCGCCAGAAGGCGGACCTGATCGGCCGCGGCAAGGTCGGAGCGGAGGCCCTCGGCGGCGGGCAGAAGCCGCCCGCCAAACCCGCGCCCTATGATTCCTTCGACGTCTGGAAAGGCCGCATCGAAAAGATCCAACAGCTCGACCCGCAAAAACGCGAGCAGGGCCTGCATTTGCTGTCGGAAAAGCTCAAGCAGGTCCAACAGCAAGCCGCCCAGGACAAGCTTCTGTCGCCGGAAGACCGCCAGCGCGAACTGGACTGCGTCGCCGAGGCCCTGAGGCTGATCGGCCACAAGGGCGAGGCCAAGGAACGCAAGGCCCAGGAGCAGAGCGATCAGTACCAGTACATGACCGACAACCTCGAGTTCGTCGACAGAGCCGCCTTTCCCAAGGGCGGCGCCAAGGCCATCGCCCGGCGCAAGGAGGAACTGCAGGCCGACAAGGGCCTGACCAAGGTCGTGATGGCCATGGCGGAGTTCGAGAACGACAAATCGCCCAAGGCCCAGGCCAAGCTGACCAAAGAGTGCGAGAGCTACCTGAAGGAGATCGCCAAACAGAAGGAATTGGCAAGCGGCGACGAGAAGGCCTTGGCCGTGATCGGCGAGCGCGAGAAGATCGCCAAGCAGGCCCTGCAGCAGACCCGTCTGATGGAGCTTTCGGCCGAGTACAAGGCCTTCGGGCCGCCGCCCTGGGACGAGGAGACGTCGGAAAAGGTCTCGGAACTGCAGATGGCCTTCCTGTTCGAGGAGGCCGCCGTCAAGCGCGGGCCCGACGGCGCCCCCATGGGGCTGTCGCCCTTGGGCGGCGAAGGCGGCGTCAACGAATCCTTCTGGGTCAAGCGCGCCGAGACCGGCTACGGCAAGCACGAGGGCAAGGGCGAGCGCCTTTACATCTTCAAGCCCGGCGAAACCGAGGATGGCGGCATCTACGGCATGCCCAAAGGCCACGGCGCGCCGCGCGAGGTGCTGGCCAAGTCGATGAACGACCAGTTGGCGGAGTACGGCTTCGATATCGGCGTCTGCCCGACCACCATGACCCGGGTCGACACGGCCAAGCTCGGTGGCAGGGAAGAATATGGCGGGGAAGAAGACGGCGGCCGCACCCTGGGCGCCATGCAGGCCCTGGCGAGCAACAAGGGCGAGTTCAAGACCCTGAAGGACAGCGGCGCGGATCTCGGCAAGAAGATCGATTCGCGCAACTTCGGCGAAATCGCGGTCTTCGACATGATCTACTTCAACATGGATCGCCACAGCGGCAACCTGCTGTTGGGCGAGGAGGACCCGGAGACCGGCAAGGTCCCCCTGATCCCGATCGATCACGGCCTGGGGCTGCCCAACAAGGAAACCCTCTACATGAACTCCGGCCGCCTGCTGGAGACCCAGAACACCTTGATGGGCGCCGACATCCCGCAGAAAAAAGAACTGCTGCACAAAGACGTCCAGGCAAACCTGAAGGCCATGAACCCGACGGACCTGGTCGAGGGCATGCGCAAGTCGCGCGACGACCTGGCCAGGCGCCATCCCGAGACCGCGGGGACGGTGACCGACGAGGCCCTGGCCATGATGGAGCGGCGCATCGCCTTTCTCCAGTTCGCCTGCGACAAGCTGACGGTCAAGCAGCTCAACGAGGCCAATGCGATCCACGCCTACGACATCCAGGAGGCCCGCACGCCCAAGGACTTCCAGAAGATCGTCGATCAGGTCCTGCGGGAATCGGGTCCGCGCGAGGAGGGCCGCAAGGTCTTCGCGCTCTGGACCCAGGCGAGCGAAGCCAAGGACAAGAAAAACTACCTGAAACCGATCCAGGACCTGGGCTGGTGCTTGGAGGTCGCCGGCCAGGAGCTGGAATTCTGGCTCGACAAGAACGCCGACCTGGCGGCCAAGATCATCAAGGGACGCATCCCCAATCCCGGCGCCAAGAAAGAAATCAGCGACCGCGCCGACATGATCGGCCAGCCCGAGCTGCTCGACGAGATCAAGGGCGAGACCATCAGGAGCCAGCTTGAGATCGTCAGATCGAAAGCCCCCTACGACTGGGAAAAGCATGTTCCCTATGGCAGCAAAGACGACGCCCTGCTGCCCCAATACAAGGTGCTCGGCGGCGACGGGGAACTGGAAAAGGCGGTCAAGCAGTTCGCCATCCAGGGCGACCCGGACAAGCTGGCCAATAAGGTCCAGCACCTCGTCTACTGGAAGGGCCTGAAGGACCAGGGCGGCCTAGAGGCCTATTTCAAGCTGGGCGGCGAGCACCAGGACAAGATCGAGTTCGTGGTCAGGCGGCTGGCGGAACTGAAACGCGAAGTCGCGAGCCGCAAGGCGGTCCTGGCAATCGATGACGACCAACTGTCGAAACGCCAAGTCAAGCACCTGTCGGAGCTGACGGGCCAGGCCGAAACCTTGATCAAGAAGGTGCGCAACAAGAACCAGAAGCAAGAATTCCAGAAAAACCTCGACGGCCTCAAGGATCTGGTGAAGAAGGGCCAGGCCGACGAAGCCCAGGCCAAACTGATGTACTTCGGGCCGAAGGTGGCACATCGCATCGACAGCGAGGAGACGCAGCACAAGGTCTTGAACGACATGGTCCTGAAGATCGAGGGCCGCTTGAGCAAGATCGATCGCACCATCCTCGGCGAGTTCCGGGGAGAGTTCGAAAAGCGGTTGCAGGGCGCCAAGGACAAGATCGAAGGGGCCGAGTTCGACGGGCTCAGAAAGGAGCTCACGGAATTGACCGCGCGCCTCGATATTGCCGAACTGGGCGACCAGTCGGACTACCGCAAGACCGAAGCCGAGATCGTGGAACTGGGCAATTTCGGCGCGGCCACCCTGCAGGGCGAGTCCCTATCCAAGTGGCAGAAGTCCTTGACCGCTGCCGAGTCGTCCCTGAAGACCTTCGAGATGGCGGACGTGCCGGGCCACCTGAGCGCCCTGCGCAGTCTGAAGAAGCTGGCGGCGCGCCTGCCGGATCTCAAGGAAAAGGCTGCGGCCCTGAAGGGCCGCGAACAGCATGGCGAACTTGCAAAGGCAATCCTCGGCATCGAAAAATCGATCGCGGCCTTCGATACCGCGAACACCGGAAACGGCATCGACTATGCCGACAAGCTGATCAAGGGAATGACCGACGAGAAGGTGCAGAAGGTCGCCTAGAGCCGGCGGGAACCGGCCCTCCCGCTCTTTCAGCCCTCCTGGAGCGGGATCATGGCGGCGCCGATGATGCGC
Organism: Kiloniellaceae bacterium; assembly: GCA_021776195.1. The sequence goes on from JAJFGK010000099.1 coordinate 60,628, forward strand.
CCGCTGGTGCCCTCCTGGAGGATCACGGCGCAGCCGTCGCGGCCCTCGGCCCAGGCCGGATCGAGGGCGATCTCCAGGGCCTCGCCGGTCCACTGGCCGAGCTTGCGGTAGTCGCGCACCACGTTGTGGTAGATCATCTCGCGGCCGCTGTTCTCGCCGCGCTTGATGGCCACCGGCCGTTCCTCGTCGAACATGGCGAGATAGAGCGTCGCGCCGCCGGCCGGCGCCTCGCCGGCGGCGACCTTGACCAGACGCCCCTCGTCCTCGATGCCGATCGGCACGCTACGCTGGTAGGCGAGGGCCTTTTCCACCGCGGCGAAGACCTGGCGCTTGCGAAAACCGGCCGCGTCGAAGGCGCCGTCGATCACCATCTGCGGCGTATAGACGTAGTTGAGGTCGAGGGCCTCGCGATAGCGCCGTTGCCGGTCGGTGTGGGCGGGATCGGCGAAGGTGTCCTTCCAGCCGATGTAGTCCCAGTAGTCGACGTGGAAGGAGAGGGCCAGCACGCCCTCGACATCGGACAGCTCGCCCAGGAAGGCGTCGGCCGGCGGGCAGGAACTGCAGCCCTGGGAGGTGTAGAGCTCCACCACCACCGGGCGCTCGCCCTGGGGCAGGCCGGCGGATCCGAGGCTGGACTGCGCCTGGGCCGGGCCAACGATCGGGCCACCGCTGCCCGGGAGGAAGCCCGGCGCTTGCATCATGGAAAGGCCAATTCCCGCGATAACCGCCAGGGCAAGACCAGTTGTCAGGATCCGCTTGCTTATCATCATGACCTCAAGGTAGGAGCCTTTCGCACTCCCTTGCGAATCACGTTCCGGTGAAATTTACGTGGAACGCCCCCATTGCGTGCGGATCCTGATGGAGCCGCACGCCAGGAGTTCACCCGGTCATAATTCGTTAAGAACTTGCTAGGCCGCCAGCAGATTCCGCAGCACGTAGTGGAGGATGCCGCCGTGGCGATAGTACTCGACCTCGTCGGCGGTATCGATGCGGCAGAGCAGGCTGATCTCCTGGCTGCTGCCGTCCGGCCGGCGGATCCGGCAGGCCACCGCCATGCGCGGCGTGATGCCGCCGGCGATCCCTTCGAGATCGAAGATCTCCTCGCCGGTCAGGCCCAGGCTCTCGCGATTGGCGCCCTCGGTGAACTGCAGGGGCAACACCCCCATGCCGACCAGGTTGGAGCGGTGGATACGCTCGAAGGACTCGACCACGACCGCGCGCACGCCGAGCAGCCGGGTGCCCTTGGCCGCCCAGTCGCGGCTCGAGCCGGTGCCGTATTCCTTGCCGCCGATCACCACCAGGGGCACGCCCTCCTCGGCATAGCGCATGGCGGCGTCATAGATCGGCATGACCTCGCCACCCGGCTGATGAAGGGTCACGCCGCCCTCGGTGCCCGGCGCCATCAAATTGCGGATGCGGATGTTGGCGAAGGTGCCGCGCATCATGACCTCGTGATTGCCGCGGCGCGAGCCGTAGGAATTGAAGTCGATGGGCCGCACCTGATGGCCGGTCAGGTAATCGCCGCCGGGGCTGTCGCGCTTGATCGAGCCGGCCGGCGAGATGTGATCGGTGGTCACGGAATCGCCGAGCAGCGCCAGGGGACGCGCGCCCAGGACATCGCTGAAACCGCCCGGCTCGGCGGTCATGCCCTCGAAGAAGGGCGGGTAGCGCACGTAGGTCGAGCCGTCGTCCCAGCCATAGGTCATGCCGGCGGAGGTCGCGATCTTGCGCCACTGCTCGGGCCCCTCGAAGACGTTGGCGTAGCGGCGGCGGAACATCTCGGGCGTGAGCGCGCGTTCGATTACCGCCTGGATCTCCTGGTTGCTCGGCCAGATGTCGCGCAGATAGACCGCCTGGCCCTGGCTGTCCTGGCCCAGCGGGTCGTTCTGCAGGTCGATCAGGAAACTGCCGGCCAGGGCATAGGCCACCACCAGGGGCGGCGAGGCCAGATAGTTCAACAGGGTCTGGGGGTGGACCCGGCCCTCGAAGTTGCGATTGCCCGAAAGCACCGCGCCGACCGCCAGTTCGCCGTCGTCGATGGCCTGGGCGATGGGCGCGGCCAGGGGCCCTGAGTTGCCGATGCAGGTGGTGCAGCCGTAGCCCACTAGATCGAAACCCATGGCGTCGAGGTGTTCCTGCAGGCCGGCCGCTTCCAGGTAGTCGGTCACCACCTGGCTGCCCGGCGCAAAGGAGGTCTTGACCCAGGGCTTGACCGACAGGCCCCGGTCCCGCGCCTTCTGGGCGACCAGCCCGGCGGCCACCAGGACGCTGGGGTTGGAGGTGTTGGTGCAGGAGGTGATGGCGGCGATCACAACGGCCCCGGGATCGAGGCTGTAGTCGGCCCCGGCGACCGCGGTGACCGCGCCGCCGCCGGCCTTGGCATCGGCGATGGTCTCGCGCGCCGAGGTCACCATGTGGGACAGGGCGACCCGGTCCTGCGGCCGCTTGGGTCCGGCCAGGCTCGGCTCCACCGTGGCAAGATCGAGTTCCACCGTGTCGGAGAAGACCGGATCGGGGCTGGCGGCGTCGCGCCACATGCCCTGGGCCTTGGCATAGGCCTCGACCAACTGGACCCGTTCCTCGTCGCGCCCGGTAAAACGCAGGTAGCGCAAGGTTTCCTCGTCGACCGGAAAGATGCCGCAGGTGGCGCCGTACTCCGGGGCCATGTTAGCGATGGTCGCCTGGTCGGCCAGGGTCAGGTTGTCGAGGCCCTTGCCGAAGAACTCCACGAACTTGCCGACAACGCCCTTGGCGCGCAGGATCTGGGTTACCGTGAGGACCAAATCGGTCGCCGTCGCACCCTCGGGCAGACGCCCGATCAGGCGCATGCCGACCACTTCGGGCAGCACCATGGTGACCGGCTGGCCGAGCATCGCCGCCTCGGCCTCGATGCCGCCGACGCCCCAGCCCAGCACCGAGAGGCCGTTGACCATGGTGGTGTGACTGTCGGTGCCGACCAGGGTATCGGGATAGGCGACGGTCTTGCCATCCTCCTCCTTGGTCCAGACCACCTGGGCCAAGTTTTCGAGATTGACCTGATGGCAGATTCCGGTGCCCGGGGGCACGACCCGGAAGTTGTTGAAGGCGGTCTGGCCCCAGCGCAGGAAGGCGTATCGTTCGTTGTTGCGCTGGAACTCCATCTCGACATTGTGCGCGAAGGCATCGGGGGTGCCGTACTGGTCGACCATCACCGAATGGTCGATCACCAGATCGACCGGCGACAGCGGATTGATTTTGCGCGGGTCGCCGCCCAGGGCGGTCATGGCCTGGCGCATCGAGGCCAGGTCGACCACCGCGGGCACGCCGGTGAAGTCCTGCATCAGGACCCGCGCCGGCCGATAGGCGATCTCTCGATCCGAGCTGCGCGTGGCGAGCCAGGCGCCGATCGCCTTGATGTCCGCCACCGTCACGCTGCTGCCGTCTTCGTGGCGCAACAGGTTCTCCAGCAGGATCTTCAGCGAGAAGGGCAGGCGCGTGATATCGCCGATGGTCTCGGCGGCGGCGGCCAGGCTGTAGTAGTCGTAGCTGCGCCCGCCGACCTTGAGGCTGCGGCGTGTTTTCAGGCTATCTTGACCCATGGATGTCTCCTCCGGTCGCGTCAGGGGGCACGAAAGACGGCCACGATAATGATGACCTTGTCTCCGCGATGCTCCGCGACCGGTGGCGACCGCACCGCGGGATTGAGAAGTTGGAAGCGCATAGCCTAGCGCCAAACAGCCTTAAAAACCAACTAAGAAGCGGACCCTTGAGTCGGCCAGCCGACAACAACTCCTACCTGTGTCCCCGCCCCAAAGGAGGGACGGCGGCGAAGGGCACGCTGGCGGAGTTTGGCAAGTCCCGGCCTTCAATATTTCTGTCGATA
>JAJFGK010000100.1 GCA_021776195.1 Kiloniellaceae bacterium
CGAAGCTCTCATGGAACCGAAAGGTTCTATGAGATCAAGGACTAGCGTCGTTGAGGCGCGCAGCCTGCGCGGCGCTTGAGCGCAATCCAAGGATCACGATCAGTGAACTTTGGTATGAGACCTCTACGGCTTGGTCTGGAGGGCGACTTTCGGGTACCTTCCAGGCCATCGGAAAGCCGCCGTCGAACGAGCGGCCAAGAGCAATCCACGATCCAGCATCAGGGAGACTACAAGGTGAAATCTACATTCAAGCTCTTTTCGTCGCTGCTCGCCGCGGCCGCGATCACACTGCTCGCCGTGGGGACCGCGGCGGCCGACAAAATCAAGGTGGCCGGGATCTACACCCAGCCGATCCAGCAGAAATGGGACGCCCGCCTGCATCAGGCGCTGAACGCCGCCCAGGACCGGGGCGAGATCGAGTACGTCTTCTCGGAAAAGGTCTCGAACACCGACTACATCCGGGTGCTGCGCGAATACGCCGAGAGCGGCGTCAAGCTGATCGTCGGCGAAGCCTTCGGCATCAGCCCCGAGGCCCGCAAGGTCGCGGACGACTATCCGGAGATCGCCTTCCTGATGGGCGACCCCTTCAAGCCGCATGGCAGCAACTTCGCGGTCTTCGACAACTACATCCATGAGCCCTGCTACCTGATGGGCATCATCGCCGGCTCGATGACCAAGTCGAACAAGATCGGTATGGTCGGCGGCTATCCGATCGGCGAGGTCAACCGCCTGTTCCACGCCTTCATGAACGGCGCCCGCTCGGTCAATCCCGACGTTCAGTTCAAGGTGACCTTCATCGGCTCCTGGTACGACCCGCCGAAGGCCAAGGAGGCGGCCTTTGCCCAAGTCGAAGCCGGTGTCGACGTGCTCTACGCCGAGCGCGCCGGCGTGGTCGATGCCGCCCGCGAGAACAAGATCATCGCCTTTGGCAACGTCAACGACATGAACAAGGAAGAGAACGGCGAGAATGTCGTGGTCACCTCGGCCCTCTGGGACATGAACGCCGCCATCAGCAACGCCGTCCAGGAGGTCAAGGACGGCACGTTCACGGCCGCCGACTACAAGGTCTGGACCATGATGCAGAAGGGCGGCGCCAGCCTGGCCCCCTACTACGAGTTCGAGGACAAGATCCCGGCCGACGCCAAGGCCAAGGTCGAAGAGGTGAGCGCCGCGATCCTGGCGGGCAGCCATACGGTCGAGATCATCGACGACGAACCGAAGTCGACCTACTAAGCGCCCGAGCGGGCCTGCCGGTCATGACCGTTCTGGAAATCGACGGCGTCACCAAACGGTTCGGGTCTCTCCTCGCCAACGACAAGATCTCCTTGTCGTTGGCCGAGGGCGAGATTCTGGCTCTGCTGGGCGAAAACGGGGCCGGCAAGACCACCCTGATGAACATCCTCTTCGGTCACTATACGGCCGACGAGGGACGGATCATGGTGCGGGGAGAGCCCCTGCCGCCGGGCTCTCCCGATGCCGCCATCGCCGCCGGCATCGGCATGGTGCACCAGCACTTCACCCTGGCCGATAACCTCAGCGTCCTGGAGAACGTCATCCTGGGGCGCGAGAGCCTCTGGTCCTGGCGCCAGGACAAGGCCCGGGGCCGGGCGCGCATTCGCGAGCTGGCGGCCGATTTCGGCCTGGAGGTCGATCCCGAAGCCCTGGTCGGCACCCTCTCCGTGGGCGAGCGCCAACGGGTGGAAATCCTGAAGGCGCTCTATGGCAATGCCCAGGTGCTGATCCTGGACGAGCCGACCGCCGTCCTGACGCCCCAGGAAACCGACAGCCTGTTCGAAACCCTGCGGCTGCTGGTGGCCCAGGGACGCTCGGCGGTGATTATCTCCCACAAGCTTCATGAGATACTGCGGATCAGCGACCGTATCGCCGTGCTGCGCCGCGGCGCCATCGTCGGCACGGTGAAAACCGGGGATGCCGACCGCGACAGCCTGGCCGAGATGATGGTCGGCCGCAGCGTGGTACGGCCTAAGGCCGAGCCGCTGGCGCCGGGTCCCGAGATCTTGCGTTTGGAACAGGTCTCGCTACGCGGGCCGGATGGCGGTGCGCTGCTCGACGAGATCGACCTGACGGTGCGCGCCCACGAGATCGTCGGCGTGGCCGGCGTGGCCGGCAACGGCCAATCGCCCCTGGCCGACATGATCAGCGGCCTGCTGCGCCCCAGCAGCGGCACGGGTCAGCTCTACGGGGCGGCGCCCGCGGTCTGGACCCCCCAGGCCATGGTCGCGGCCGGGGTCGGCCGGATCCCCGAGGACCGCCATGCCAAGGGCGTCGTGGGCGACATGACGGTCTGGGAGAACCTGGCCAGCGAAGACCTGCGCCAGCCGCCGATTTCGCGCCACGGCTTCCTGCTGCAGAAAGGCGCGGCACGCGCCCGCGCCGCCGCCCTCATCGCGGCCTATGACGTTCGCTGCAAGGGACCGGACGCCGAGACCAGCCTGCTTTCCGGCGGCAACATGCAAAAGCTGATCCTGGCCCGCGCCCTGTCGCGCGAGCCCAAGCTGGTGCTGGCCAGCCAGCCGGTTCGCGGCCTGGACGAGGGCGCCATCGCCTATGTCCACGAACAGCTCCTGGCGGCACGCCAGCGCGGCGCCGGCATCTTGCTGATCACCGAGGATCTCGATGAAATTTTGGCCCTGGCCGACCGCGTCGCGGTGATCTATCGCGGCCGCCTCGGCCCGACCTACGACGTCAAGGCGGTCACGGTGCGCGACCTCGGCCTGATGATGGCGGGTCAAGGCGTCGGGGAAGGGGAGCTGCGTCGTGCAGTTTGAGCCGCGCGAACGGGTCTCCCTCGGCCTCGTCCTGGCGGCGCCGGTCGCGGCGATCGCGGTCGCCATGACGCTCTGCTCGGTGCTCATCCTCTGGACCGGCGAGCCGGTTTTCAAGGCCTATGGGCTTTTGCTGAAGGGCGCCTTCGGCTCCAAGTTCGCCTTCACGGAAACCCTGAACCGGGCGACCCCGCTGATTTTCACGGGGCTGGCCGTCGCCGTCGCCTTTCGCGCCAAGTTCTGGAACATCGGCGCCGAGGGTCAGCTCTATTGCGGTGCCCTGGCGGCGACCTGGCTGGGGACCGGGCTGGTCGAACTGCCGGCGCTGCTGATGGTCCCGCTGCTGTTTCTCGCCGGCGCCCTGGCCGGCGGCGCGGCCCTGGTGGTGCCGGTGATCCTGAAGAGCCGCCTTAAGGTCGACGAGGTGGTGACCACCCTGCTGCTCAACTTCGTCATCCTGCTGGTGGTCAGCTACCTGCTGGAAGGGCCCTGGAAGGACCCCATGTCGCTGGGCTGGCCGCAGGCCGCACCGATCATCGATCAGGGGGTGCTGCCGAAGCTGGTCGCCAAGACCCGCCTTCATCTGGGCCTGCTGATCGCGGTTGCCGCCGCCGTGATAGCCTGGCTGGTCCTGAACTTCACGGTCTGGGGCTACGAGATCCGGGCGGTCGGTCACAACGCCGCGGCGGCGGCCTTCTCCGGCATCCGGGTCGACCGCACGATCGTTCGCACGGCGCTTTTCAGCGGCGGCTTCGCGGCCATGGCCGGTGTCTCCGAGGTGGCGGGCCTCAAGGGCTATCTGACCTTGGACCTGTCGCCGGGCTTCGGTTACGCCGGCATTGCCGTCGCCATGCTGGCGCAGCTCCATCCCCTGGGCGTCATCGCCTCGGCGCTGTTCCTCTCGGGCATTTACGTCGGGGCCGATTCCATGAGCCGGGCGGTCAACATTCCCACCTACATCGCCGACGTGCTGGTCGCCACCTCGCTCTTGATGGTCCTGCTGAGCGTCACGGTGGTGCGCTTTCGCATCCGCTGGGGCTAGTACCGACTATCACAGAAAGGTGCGTCGTATGACGACTTGGCAAGGTTTTCGGCAAGGAACGAGGGGCGAGATGATGCCCGGCATCACGAGCGGCCCGGTCTGCCGCCCAATGCCCCAGGAGCCGAAAGCCTCGCCAAGTGGCCCTGCGGGTCGCCTCGGCGCCCGACCGGGTGCGTCAGCGCCGCTCACCGATGGCTCGCATCGCTGTCGCGACGCTTCCTTCCCGGATCGAACGCCGAGACGATCAGACGATGCACCCTTCTGTGATAGTCGGTACTAGCGCCTTGGCGATCGGGCAAGTCGGTTTCTCATGAGCGAAACACAGATCAAAAGGTGGCAGTGGGAGGTCGACGTGCCCCTGCAGGCGATTTGGCAGGCCATGGCCGACACCGCCCGTTTCAACGAGGCCGCCGGCCTGCCCAAGCACGAGATCGCCGAGCATCCGCAGCCCGACGGCTCGGTTCTGTACCTCGCCGAGGGCCGGGTCGGGCCGCTGCTGCTGCGCTGGCGCGAGGTTCCCGTGAACTGGGTGCGCGAGCAGTGGTTCGAGCACCGCCGGGAATTTTTCAACGGGCCCCTGCGATGCCTCTATGCGCGGTTTTATCTGGAGCCCACCGAGGATGGCTGCCGGGTCACCGTCGAGGTCGAGGCGGCGGCGCGCAACCTGGCCGGCTGGGTCATGCTGAAGACGCGGTTCTGGACCGGCTGCGAGAAGATGTACGGCGACCGCATCTTTCAGGCCTGCGACCACGGCAAGGGCCTGCGGCCCGACCCTTTCGCCTATGTGGCGCCCAAGCCTGGGCCGGGCGCGGCGGCGCGCGGCGCCGCGGCGGTCGCGCGGATCGAGGCGACCGGTCACGGCCACGGCAGGGCGGCGGACCTGCTGGGCCAGCTCTTCGACCGGCAGGAGGTCGATCTGATCCACCTCCAGCCCCTGGCCTTCGCCCGCGAGAAGGGCCTGGCGGCGCTGCAGGCGATCGAGCTCTTTCTCGAGGCGACCCGCGAGGGACTGTTGGATATGCGTTGGGATCTGCTCTGTCCGCGCTGCCGGGTGCCCAAGGCCACCGCGGCGCGCCTCGACGCCCTGCCCCACGGCGCCCACTGCGGGACCTGCAACATCGACTATGACAGCGACTTTTCGAAGAACGTCGAGCTCAGCTTTTCGCCGGCCCCGGGTATCCGGCCGGTGCAGGCCGGCGAGTATTGCCTCTTTGGCCCCTTGAGCACGCCGCATATCCTGCTGCACCTGACCCTGGCGCCAGGTGAGGTTCGCGAGGTCGCCATGACCCTGCCGGAAAGCCTCTATCGCTGGCGCACCCTGGAGGCCGGCCCGGAGACCGAACTTTCGACCGATGGCGCAGAGGTGCCTCGCCTGCTGCTGCTGGAGGACGAGGTGGCGCTCGGCGAGGCCGCGCCGCCGGGCCGGATCCTTCTGGAAAACCGCAGCGGCCGGCCCCTCACCGCGATCCTCGAGGAGTTGACCTGGGCGCGCGACGCCCTGACCGCCGACCGGGTCACCTCCCTGCAGACCTTTCGCGATCTCTTCTCCGACCAGGTCCTGCGGCCGGGCGACGAGGTGGCGATCCGCCGCATTGCCCTGCTCTTCAGCGACCTCAAGGGCTCGACGGCGCTCTACACCCGGGTTGGCGACGCCGCCGCCTATCACCTGGTGCGCGAGCACTTCGCCTATCTCGCCGCCATCGTGCGGGCCCACGAGGGCGCGGTCGTCAAGACCATCGGCGATGCGGTGATGGCGAGCTTCGTCGACCCGCAAAAGGCTCTGGAAGCGGCCCTGGAAATCCAAGAACGGGTCGCCGAGTTCAACGCCGGGCTCGCCGACGGGCGGGATCGCGAGGCCGGCCCCGGGCCCGAGGAGGCCTTGATCATCAAGCTGGGTCTTCACGAGGGCCCGGCCATCGCGGTGACCCTGAACGACCAGCTCGACTACTTCGGCCAGACCGTCAACATGGCGGCGCGCCTGCAGGGCGAGAGTCAGGGCGGCGACATCGTCTTTTCGGAAAGTTTCGCCGACGCGAGCACCGCCTCGGACCGGTTGACCGCCTGGCGGGTCGAGCGCGAACAGACCACGCCGAAGGGCTTCGATTCGCCGGTCGGCTTCTACCGCGCGGTCCTTGAAAAGGGCGACGACGGGTCTAGGCAGATACCGGACCGATCGGTGCCGTAGGGCTTGGGTTTGCCGCCGCCATGGGGTAGGACTGCAAGGCGATTTACGGTGCGCGGCATACGGGGCGCAAGACCATGGCAAAGAACGACAAGTCTGATCGGACCGAACCTGACTTGGCCGCCTGGGAGGCGTTGGCGCGCCGCGAACTGAAGGGGGCGGCCCCCGAGGATCTCGCGTGGCAGACGCCCGAGGGGATCGCGGTCAAGCCGCTCTATACCGCGGCCGACCTGGAGGACCTGGAAACCCTGCGCGGCGCCGGCGGCGCCCTGCCCGGCTTCGAGCCTTTCCTGCGCGGCCCCAAGGCCACCATGTACGCCGGCCGGCCCTGGACCGTGCGTCAGTATGCGGGCTTTTCCACCGCCGAAGAATCCAACGCCTTCTACCGCGAAAATCTCGCCGCCGGTCAGAAGGGCCTCTCGGTCGCCTTCGACCTGGCAACCCACCGGGGCTATGATTCCGATCACCCGCGGGTCGAGGGCGATGTCGGCAAGGCCGGCGTGGCGATCGATTCCGTGGAGGATATGAAGATTCTCTTCGATGGCATCCCGCTCGGCGAGATGTCGGTTTCGATGACCATGAATGGCGCCGTGCTGCCGGTCCTGGCCGGCTTCATCGTCGCCGCCGAAGAACAGGGCGTGGACCGGGCCGCCCTTTCCGGCACGATCCAGAACGACGTGCTCAAGGAGTTCATGGTCCGCAACACCTATATCTACCCGCCCGAGCCGTCGATGCGGATCGTCGCCGATATCATCGCCTACACCGCCAAGGAGATGCCGCGCTTCAACTCGATCTCGATCTCCGGCTATCACATGCAGGAGGCCGGCGCGACCTGCGTTCAGGAACTCGCCTTCACCTTGGCGGACGGGCTGGAGTACGTGCGCGCGGCGCTGAGCCAAGGGCTGGCGGTGGACGAGTTCGCGCCGCGGCTGTCGTTCTTCTTTGCCATCGGCATGAACTTCTTCATGGAGATCGCCAAGCTGCGGGCCGCCCGCTACCTCTGGGCCAGCCTGATGCGCGAGCTGTTCGATCCCAAGGATCCGCGCTCCCTGCTGCTGCGCACCCACTGCCAGACTTCGGGCGTGTCGCTGACCGAACAGGACCCCTACAACAACGTCATCCGCACCGCCCTCGAGGCGCTCGCGGCGGCGCTCGGCGGCACCCAATCGCTGCACACCAATGCCCTGGACGAAGCGGTGGCCCTGCCAACCCCGTTCTCGGCGCGCATCGCCCGCAACACCCAGCTCATTTTGCAGGAAGAGACCGGCATCACGGCGGTCGCCGACCCGCTGGGCGGCAGCTACTACCTGGAGAGCCTGACGGCCTCCATGGTGGGCGAGGCCCGCAAGCTGATCGACGAGGTCGAAGCGCTGGGCGGCATGACGGCGGCGGTGACGGCGGGTCTGCCCAAACTGCGGATCGAGGAGGCCGCCGCGCGCCGCCAGGCCCGCGTCGACCGCGGCGAGGATGTCGTGGTCGGGGTCAACCGCTACCGCCAGTCGGATCGGGACGCCGCGGCGGAGACGCCGCTGGAAATTCTCGACATCGACAACAGCGCCGTGCGCGCGCAACAGATCCAGCGGCTGAAAACGATCCGTGACAGCCGGGACGCCACGGCCTGCCAGGCCGCCCTGGAGGCGCTGACCGCGGCCGCCCGGGACGGGACCGGCAATCTGCTTGCCCTGGCGGTCGAGGCGGCACGCGCCCGCGCCACCGTGGGCGAGGTCTCCGAAGCGCTGGAGCAGGCCTACGGCCGCCATCGCGCCCTCACCAGTTCGGTGTCGGGCATCTATGGGGCGGCCTATGAGGACGACGCCGAGTTTCAGGCGATCCGCGGGGACATCGAGGCCTTTTCGGCCCAGGAGGGACGCCGGCCGCGCATGCTGGTGGTCAAGCTGGGCCAGGACGGGCACGACCGCGGCTCCAAGATCATCGCCACCGCCTTTGCCGATATCGGATTCGACGTCGATATCGGACCGCTCTTCCAGTTGCCCGAGGAGGCCGCGCGGCAGGCCATCGAGAACGATGTTCACGTGGTCGGCGTTTCCAGCCAGGCGGCCGGTCACAAGACCCTGGTGCCGCAGCTGATCGCGGCCCTGAGGGCCGCGGGCGGCGGCGACATCCTGGTGGTCTGCGGCGGGGTGATCCCGGCGCAGGACTACCCCGCGCTGCGCCAGGCCGGGGCCTCGGCGATTTACGGGCCGGGCACCAATATCCCACGGGCGGCGCGCGAGATCCTCGGCTTGATCCGCGAGCGCCGGGCCGCCGCTTGAGCAGGAAACAATTCATGATGAGCGCTCTGCGGCCCAGGCCTTCCGTGGTCATCGGGATTGCCGTCACACTACTCTGGCTGGCCTGCGGCGCCTGGTACATCGAGAACGCGGTGGGCTGGCGCGCCCTGGTCTATCTGCTGCCGCAAGAGGTGGCGCAGCTGGCGATGGGGCTCAGCGCACCCTTGCTCGTGTTGTGGTTGGGGCTCTTCTTCATCGGTCGCGAATCCGCGCGCAGCGAGCAGACCCGCGATATCGTCACCCGGGTCGAGGCCCTCTTGGCGAGCGCCGTTCGCGGCGATGCCAGCAAGAACCGCCTGGCCGAGACGCTCAAGCAGGAAACCGACGCCCTGACCGCGGCCAGCGGCGCCGCGACAGAAAAACTGCGGCCGCTGCTCGATGCTCTTGAACAGAAGCAGCAGGGGCTGGCTCTCGTGAGCGGCAAGACACGGGACGCCCTGCAGGGCCTCTCGGCAGAGCTGGACGGCAAGACCAGCGATCTGTCCCAGCGCAGCGAGGCCCTCAAGGCCCTGTTGCTGGAGAACCAGGCCATCGTCGGCAAGCAGAGCAAGGCCCTGGACGAGGTCCGCGAGGAGGCCGAACTGCTCGTCGCGTCCCTGCAGGAAAGCTTCTCCGGCCTGTTCGAGGGTCTCGGCGAGAAGGTTGCCGAGACCGCGGGTCGGGGCGACAGCCTGCTGGATGAACTGGCGGCGCGGCAGGACAAGCTAGCCGCCGAACTCGACCGCCTGGAGCGGGTCGGCGAAACCCTGAGCGGATCGGTCAAGCAAGAGGCCCAGGACCTCTCCCGGGTCGCCGAGCAGATGGCGGCACTCACCACCGGAGCGGTGGAGCGGCTGCAGCAACAGGAAAAGCTGCTGGCGGAGGGGCTGGTGCGCAGCCTGGCGGACGGCGAGCTTCTCTGCGAAAGCCTGCGCGGCGAAAGCAAGAGGTTGGAGCGCCTTTCGGCGGAGATGATCGAGCAGAGCGGGGCGATTGCCGGACAGATCGATTCCGCCGGCGAAAGCCTGGCGGAGCGCGTGACCGGTGCCGCCGCGAGGTCCGTCGCCAGCCTGGGCGAAATCGCGACGCGCGGGGAAAACATGGCGCAAACGCTGGCGAGCCAGACACGCCAGAACATCGCCACAACCACGGAAGCGCTGGGCGCCGCCGGCGAAAACCTCTCGGCGCGACTGGAAGACACCGGCAAGGAAGCCGTCGCGAGAATCGCGGCCCTTCAGGCCCGGGCCGGCGACGCCCTGCGGTCGGTCGAGGCCCTGGCCGAGCAACGGGTTGAAGGGCTGGTGTCACAGCTCGATCGCGCCCGCGAGGCGTTGGACAGTCAGCTCGCGGGCGCGGCGGCGGCGGCCGAGTCCCGCATGGCGGCGCTCGAAAAGCGCTGCCAGGCTCTGTCCGTCAGTCTGGGTGACGACAGCGCGGGCCAGGTCCAAGCGCTGGCCGATGCGGTCGCCGAAACCAAGCGCGTCCTGGCCGAGACTTTCGCCGCCGCGCAGGCCGAGGCCCAGGACCGGGTCGCGGCGCTGGATGCGCGCAGCCGAGCCCTTCTCGCGTCGCTGACCGAAACCGGCGAAGCTTCGGCAGCGACGGTCGAGGGGGCGGTGGAAAAGGCCGGCCAGGCTCTCACAGAGCAACTTTCCGACCTGGCCGGACAGGCAGAGGCCCGGATCGGCGCGCTGGACACGCGCAACCAAAGCCTTCTCTCGTCGCTGGCCGAAACCGGCGAAACCTCGGCGGCGACGGTCGAGGGGGCGGTGGAAAAGGCCGGCCAGGCTCTCACAGAGCAACTTTCCGACCTGGCCGGACAGGCGGAGGCCCGGGTCGCGGCGCTGGATGCGCGCAACCAAGGCCTTCTCTCGTCGCTGGCCGAGACCGGCGAAACCTCGGTGGCGGCGATCGAAGGGGCGGTGGAAAAGGCGGGTCAGGCCCTGGTCCGGCAACTGGCGGAGCTGGCTGGCCAGGCCGAGACCCGGATCGGCGCGCTCGAGGCGCGTTGTTCGGACCTTGTCGAGACCCTGGCCGAGAGCGGGACGCAGCCCGTCCAGGTCGTCGAGGCGGCCGTGGTTCGGGCGCGCAGCGCGCTGGACGATCAGGGCCGGCGCCTGGCCGCGGCGGGCGAGGCGGCGGTCTTGAAGACCGAAGAGGCGCGCTCGGCCTACAGTCAATTGCAGGCGGTCTTTGCCGAGAAGGACCTGACCATTGTCGAGCAGATCGAAGCCACGGACGCCGCGCTGAAGACCCGGAGCGAAGCCATGGCGGCCACGGCCCAGTCGGTTGGCGCCGCGGTCGAGCAGACCCTCAGGCGGCTGACCGCCGAGGGGGCGCAGATGGACCAGATCCTCGGCGCGACCCAGCGGTCCGCCGATCAACTTCGCGCCACGATCGAGAGCGAGGCCGAGGCCGCCGGGGAATTGCAGGAGAAGCTGAACCGGACCCTCGAAAGTCTGGCGGTTCGCTTCGAGGCCCAAACCAAACTTCTCGCCGCGGCCTCGGAGGCCAGCGCGGCTTCGTCCAAGACCTATCTCGAGGCTTCGAGCAGCGAGATGGAGGCCATGCGCACGCTGCAGCAGGAGGCCCGGGAGGGACTGATCGAACTGCAGCACCGGGCGGTGACCGGCTTGGGCGAGCTCAGCGGTTCCATAGAGCAGGCCCAACGCAGCGCCCAGTCTCTCGACCAGGAGCTGCGCCAGCGCACCGAAC